>NZ_JBNDLC010000002.1:0-686867 GCF_050435885.1 Lelliottia sp. 489
TACCAGCTCGTGCGCTCATTCTTCCCGGCGGCGCGCGCCATCCGCTACACACCGGAAATGAAGACCGCGATGGTGCTGAAAGCAAAAGACACCATTCGACGCGGGTGTCTGGAATATGACGCCGGTGCCACCGATATCACGCAGTCATTTATGGCTATCCGTAAAACCATGACCAGCAGCGGTCGCAGCTCAACCTATGAAGCCAGCCGCAGTGAAGAGGCCAGCCACGCGGATATCGCATGGGCGACCATGCACGCCCTGTTAAACGAACCGCTTTCCGCAGGGAGCGGGATGCACTCAACCTCAATTCTGGATATTAACTAAGATGAAAAAACGACAGAAGAAACCAGCCGCCATGACCGCCAGCGCACCCCAAAAAATGGAGGCGTTCACATTTGGTGAGCCCTCTCCGGTTCTGGATCGCCGCGACATCCTCGACTATGTCGAGTGTATTAATAACGGAAAATGGTACGAGCCGCCGGTCAATTTCTCGGGGCTGGCGAAAAGCCTGCGCGCCGCCGTACACCACAGCTCGCCGATTTACGTAAAACGTAATATTCTCACGAGCACCTACATCCCGCACCCGTTGCTGTCACGTCAGGATTTTAGCCGCCTTGTGCTCGATTATCTGGTCTTTGCCAATGGCTATCTTGAGAAGCGAATGAGCGTCACCGGCAAGCTTTTTAAACTGGAAACCTCCCCGGCCAAATACACCCGCCGTGGTGTCGAGGATGGCGTTTACTGGTACGTGTCGAACTACGCCCAGCCACACGAATTTGCACCCGGCTCGGTGTTCCATTTGCTTGAGCCTGATATCAATCAGGAGCTTTACGGGATGCCGGAATATCTGAGCGCGCTCAATTCCGCCTGGCTAAATGAGTCCGCCACGCTGTTTCGTCGCAAGTATTATCAGAACGGCGCGCACGCCGGGTACATCATGTATGTCACCGATGCGGCGCAAAGCAGCACCGACGTTGAGTCGCTGCGCTCCGCAATGCGTGATTCGAAGGGGCTCGGGAATTTCAAAAACCTGTTTTTCTACGCGCCCAACGGAAAACCGGACGGGATTAAGATTGTCCCGTTGAGTGAGGTCGCCACCAAGGATGACTTTTTCAATATCAAAAAGGTGAGCGCCGCTGACCTGCTCGATGCGCACCGCGTGCCGTTCCAGCTGATGGGAGGCAAGCCCGAGAATATCGGCTCAATGGGTGATGTCGAGAAGGTGGCAAAGGTGTTTGTGCGTAACGAGCTGTCACCACTGCAGGAGCGTTTTAAAGAGATTAACGACTGGCTCGGAATGGAGGTGATACGCTTTAAAGATTACAGCCTCGCAGAATAACCCCCGCCCAAAATGCCGCCTCCGGGCGGCATCATCTCAAAACACCTCAGACGCCCCACACGCGACGCAACCACTACCACAGCATCATCGCAGACCAGCGAAGCGACGGCGCAACCACGACGCCCTCAGGCGCATTAAATTAAATGTCGTCACCACCGCTGGCGCGCAATGCTTTCCCCGCCACGCCTGCCCGCTTTATGGGTCGCTTTTAATGCAGGTGCATCAGCTGCCCTGAGCCGCGCCAGCGCTGGCGCTCGCTGGCAAATCATGCCCTTAAAAATGAATGCAAACTCATGCACCTAATGCACGCATCACTAAAAAAGCGGAAAATTCACGTCAAATTCATCACTTTTGGCCTCGACGTGCGTCACCGTCATCAGATAAGCCAGCCCCTCGCTCAATGACACTGGTCGCCAAAAATCCATCATATAAACATCGTCGTAAGTGCGGCCTAACCAATAGCCTCCGCCGCACTCCTTAGGGCGCTGAAAAAACACCCATCCACCCGGTCGATAATTCTCCAGCATCTCATCCCGATAGACCACCTGATAATTTACGTCTTTGCCGCCCATATCGACCTCAATTAAAAAACTACTGTATTTGCATACAGTAGTTTTAGCATATAACGGCGGTGATTTCTAACGCCTCGCGAAGCGAGTTGTTTAACCCCGCCAGTCCAGAAACAAGTTTCAGAACCGGCGGCGTTTACGGTCTCCGGGGCGGTGGCTGGATCACATCTAATTTCGGATTGCTGATGTCGTGATATTTGCGGTGATTATCCCTGACGACACCGGCGCACCCGACCAGCTCGTCAGGGGTCAGATTCTCGTTAATCATGATTTGCTGCAGGCGATGCACGACGGCCATCAGCTTGACACTTTTCGTGGTGTGTACCGGCGGCACTGGCATCATTCGCGGATAAGTCATTTTAACCACCCATTTGCTTTAGCATTTGCGACAAGCTCGTCTGAATATTGCCAGACACCATCATCAGCGACGAAAGCCCCACCCGAAACACCGTTAAGTGTTTCATATCCAATAGCGAGACCTAATGGGTGCAAAATTTCGTGATTGATTCTGAAAACCAGCCCCTTCTCGCTTAGTTCTTTCCAGTTCAATAACGACAGGCCGCTAGGTTCATCCGTGGCTAGTAACTGGATGCTCAACATCACATAGTTTCCCACCCACACCGTTAAATCAGTAACGTCTGTTACCCTTACTGATATGCGTTGCCCGGTGTATCCGTTTTCAGGCTCCCATTCATGCAACCTGAGGATATCGCCGCACGCATAATCTCGGTCATTGAGACGAAATTCAGCGCGTTTTTCCTCGTATTTCACAGCCTTAAAATGCTCAGGTGCAATTTTTAACTCATGTATTTTGCTCATTTTTACCATTCCTCAGACATTGAAAACCCCGGCCACAAATCAGTAGCCGCATACTTAAATTTTTTATCGCCATAAATCACCGTTGCCCCACGCGTCAGCGCGTCGAGCTCCCACCGTTCCGGGGTAATACCTTCCTGTGCTAAATCGAAACGAATTTTTGCCACGCGATCCCGTTCGGCTCGGGTCATCCTGGCTGATGGCGCTTGCTCGCTCGTTTTGAGCGGAGCCGCATTTCTTTGCTGACGATTTTTGCGGGGCGCGCCCTCTTTTGACGCCGCTCTGAGTACCCTCATCACGTCGGGCTCATCCCACCCAATGACGCCCTTATCAATCAGATTTAACACCGCTGCGGCTTGCTCAGACGGTGTGGGTGTCATAACTGGATCACCACCGGCGGTGAGCTTTCCACAGTTATTGACAGGACTCCGAGGCGCGGCAGAGCCGCTTTTTAAGGTCAAAGGCTCAACGGCCAAAACCTTTGGAACGATGCGCCAGTCTGCGGACCGCGTTACATGGATATGACCCGCGCCGAGGTGAGGGGCATAAATACCGACCACTCTCTCGATATCTTCCTCGTATTCGTTGACCTCATCCGCCACCTTACGAGCGACCCTGACGGCCTGAGCATCACGCGGCATATTTGCACCGCCTTGCGCGATGATATACAGGTCAAAATCGCCCTTATCTGCAGCCGCTCGCGCAGCTTCGACACGGTCGTCAAACTCGCTGGCGATACTCACCCCGCGCGGCAGTTTGCGCAGTTCGCGATAAGCGCCCATTGTCGGGAGGCCAATCGGTTTAAACTGAGGGATGCGCCATGTTGACGCCCATGCGGTCACGGCTGCAGCCGTGTCTTTCAGTGGCTTGCCGGTGTCGTGGTCGAGCTGGCCGTCGAGCGCATAGCCGTCGATATTTTTGGCAATGTATTTGGCGATATAACCCGCTGCACCGCCCTGATTAAGGTGACGTGACTCAAAGCGCTGTTTTGCCGCGCCCTTTTCGTGTCCGTCCTCTTTTAGGGCATAACGACGCATAATTTCGTTAATGGCTTTACGCTGACCGGGTTTGCAAAACAGCATCATGTGCCAGTGAGGCGTTCCGTCGTGGTGCGGCTCGACAACGCGCATCCCGTAAACCTCTAAATCGTTATCTTTGAACGCGGTACGCATCAGGCTCCAGATTCGGCACAGATAGCGCTGGCCGTCCTTTGGTGTGAATGCGCTTTCGTTCCAGCCGTGATTGAGCTGTACCGTTTTGCTTTCGCCTTTGCCGACCTGTCGGGTCGGGTGATACTTCGACGGCGTGGTCAGCGTGATAAACATCCCCACGTCACCAACGCTGGCCGCGTAGCGCTCAATCCCAGCGATAGTATTCATCAGCTCCATACGACGAATTTCAGGGTTTGAGATGCTCCCCATGACCTTGCTGATGAGGTCGATACGTTCGCCGGTGACTTTGTTTTCCAGCTCGCAGGATTTGAGGTATTCGAGATTAGCCAGGCGGCGCGCGTGAACATCGCGGATCGCCCTTTTGCTTGCGTAAGGTGAACGGTCTTTATTGACCTCACCGGCAGCGATGAGCAGTGCCTCACACCAGCGCATTCGCTGCGCCTTGAGCTGGTTCACCCACCACTCATCTTTTATCAGACGAGAAATAGCGGAAAACGCCTGTCGGATCGTCATCTGACCCTTACGGTATTTTTTCCAGTACATCGGGGTAATGTTAAATGCGCGTGCGACACCGGCCACCTGTCCGTATAAATGCGCCTGCGCTTCATCGGTGAAGAGTGTCTCTTTACCGCCGTGAGCCTCCGCCCATGCGTCGCTTAATTCCTCGTATTTACTCCAGAGCTGCGATGCAATTTTGGCCGAGAATCTTCTGAGCTCTTTGTCATTCATATCAGGCAGGCGCGCATACTGGTCGCGCTCGGACAAAAAGCCAATCGAGGCGGATTCATTCATCCCGCATAATTCGTTTACGCGCTCAAGACGCGGCAGAAGTTTCCGCTCAAACGTGTTTTTGAGGAAATACAGCCCACCTAAAGGGCTTTTTGTGCGACGAACAAAGTTATAACGCGAGGTAAACAGCGTTTGCAGGAAAAACGGCAGGCGGTCAATCCGGTTTAAAACACCTTGCACCTGACGGAGTTCGGCACGTGTAAGGGGTCTGTCGCGGCCAATGGCCTCGTGGGGTTTATTCCAGGGATACGCACCGACGAACGTGTCACCGGTGCTTTTTTTTAGCGGGGGGAGTGGCAATGTGGTGACGCGACCACGACTTAAAGCCGTCACGATGCGCCCCCTAAACGTATAGAATTCCTTTCAGAAACAGACTCTACAAAAGCCTTAATAAATTCAGCTGCAAGAGGCGGGACTATGGCATTGCCAAAACCGCGCACTCGCCCCACTCTTGCGGATACCCCATTAAGAGCATCGCCATATCCGGGAGGTAACATTCTAACTTGACCATCTGCTCCCTCGTCGGGCTCCCATTCAGACCAAAAGTGTGAAGCCACATTTGCCGGTAGAGAGTATCGTTTCTCATCCTCCCATCCTTTCTGTAAAAGGAATTGCTCAGATTCCCTAAATCCTTCCCAGCACGAGCTGTCACTGTTGCCCACGGTCGCACCGAAACAGATTCTTTCTCTCTTGTGGTACGCGCCGACGCCAGAAGCAGGCAATACCGCCGATGCGCAGGCGTAATTTTCTTTTTCCAACTCATCGAATAAATCATCGAGCCAGAATTTATTAATCGCTGCTCTAACTTGCTCTCCAAACAGGATTGAAGGGCGGCACTTGATGACGAGCCTGACGAACGTAGGCGCGAGGTGACGGGAGTCGTTTTGAGCGAGCTGTTTTCCTGCAGTGCTGAATGGTTGACAAGGTGGGCTACCTGTCCAGCATGGGAAATTATCGGGAATTCCTGCGAGTCGCAGGGCATACGACCATCCGCCGATACCTGCAAAAAAGTGGCACTGTTTAAACCCTTTGAGGTCTGAGGGGCTAACATCTGTGATACTCCTTTCATCGACTACACCTGGCGCTATAAGCCCTGAATAAATGAGATTCCGAAGCCATTGCGCCGCGAAGGGATCGAATTCGTTGTAATAGGCGGTCACAGGTTCTGACCTGCAGCTAAAAATGCATCCAGACACTTTTGACCCAATAGCTCGACCTGCCTTTCTAATTCAATAAATTGACGAGCATCACCGGTCAGAATGTTATGCAGCACGAGACCGGAAACGAGCTTGCTGATTGTTGGGTAAAAACCCACGGTATCGAGCCACTCTTTACCGGCATTTTTTCCAGACTTAGCGATTTTCTTTTCCTGTAAAATAAACTGGAATTGATCGCTAGTAATTACGAACTTATTATCGATAACGATATTAATGCTCATACAATCCCTTATTAATTTATTGCTGATTCAAAATTGAATTGTGAAGCCTTTCGGATTCCTGCCCCAACAGCTCGATGATTTCCGTGCGGTTCATTTCAGACTTGCATATGTGAGCTATCAGAGAATCAAGTGAAGACGCGAAACGGGTCGCGGTGACTAGCTGCGCCTCAACTGCGGCCTGAGCCAGCAGAGCTTTGATGTTGCTGCGAGGTACTGATATTTGTTTATTCATTTACCCGACTCCAGACAAAAAGATGTCCCACGCATTCAAGCGCGTTAATTCTTTATCTAGTTAATTAATGTAAATACTGCTCAGGTTTCACCGAGGTTAAAATAGTTGGGGCATATTCAAACAAGCTGAATAATTCACGCAGCGCACGAAATAACTTCTCACGCCAAGAGCAAGAATCATCATTAACTCGCCAGTAAGGCTGATTAAATTCATTCTCAGTTAATCCAGCATGAAGGAATAAAGTGCGGCGCTGGCTGACCGTCAGGAAACTAATATAAGCCGTTTCACTTGCACCAATCTGACGACGTTTAGAAAACGCACCGCGCAGCTCGTCAATCGCACAGGCCAGACGCTCGCGATCCACATCGTTCATTTCTTCAAAACGCATGGTCGCGTGACGCTGTTTCAGTTGAGCATGAAAACAGACCGTCAGGCGGTCACGTTCCATCATCTGATTGTAAAAATCGCAGGAGTCATGCCAGCGCGGTTCTGCAAGATGCTTGCCGATTACTACGCGCAGAGCTGCAGGTTGTTTTTGTACTAAATCAAGAGTCATCACAGCCATTTTGACACCTCTCTGATTTTCATGATGCGCTTAACAACGACTGACAAAATGCCAGGCTTACGGGTGCGGATGATGATGCCCCGGCGTCCCCGTCCGTGGGTGATGGTGAAATTAATCGGGGCCGGGCTCTCATTACGGAGTAACTGAGCTATGCAGCGAGGTTCTTTCATAATTGTCCCCCTATGCCGCAGCGCGGCTACGGCCACGGCCTGATTTTGCGTAGCTAATACGGTTTTTCCAATCGTGCCACTCGGTCGGAGCCTCTTCGACAAGTTGCGCGGCATATTTGTCCCACTCACGCCGATTAATCCATAACTCAGCATGACCGCCCGGCTTTAATGGGTCAGCCATGTAAAAAGCAGGCAGCTTGCCAGACTTTGCCATTTCAGCGACTGCACGCGGCGTTTTGCCGATATACAGAGCAAATCCCTCTTTCGATAAGAGATCAGATGGATGTTCAGAGATACGTACACTCTTTTGCTTAGTTGAGCTTTCAGCTCCAGCCTCATCGCTACTTAAACAAGAAATTTCTACATCAGGCGTCAATTTGCTATCCTCCATAAGATTTGCAATTCACCAACTAGAGCTATTCTGAGTCAAATTGAGTGAATTGCGCATTGCCAACTGACCATATAATTGGAGATTAGCAAATTTATGTCAAGTGAACAAAGCGAGAAGTTAAAGCTCATTCGTGAGTCTGAAAGGCTTAAAACGAAGGAAATAGCTGAATTAATTGGAATTAATTACTACACGTATCACGGTTATGAGTCTGGAAAATCCAAGATGCCGATGGATGCAGGTATGAAGCTCTTTAAGCACCCACGTTTTCGCAAATACCGTGATTGGTTCATGTTTGATGAGGTTGACCCAGCATCCGGACAGATAGCTCCGGCTCTCGCACACTTTGGGCAAGCCGAAACAACCTCGCAGCACTCAGACAAAAAGATTGGCTAACTCTTTACCGCCATTACATGCACATAAAATGCCTGTTATTAGTGGAGAAGTACCAGCAACAAACAGGTAAGACCTGTAACAGAATTAAACAAAACGTAAGTCGGAGGGTTTCATGAGTATCAAGAAACTCGATGATGGTCGCTATGAAGTGGACGTTAGGCCGCAGGGTGCAGACGGAAAACGCATCAGGCGCAAATTTAATACAAAAGGTGAGGCTCAATCTTTCGAACGTCATTTACTGGTTAACTACCACAACAAAGAGTGGCTAGAAAAACCAGCAGACCGCCGAACATTGAAAGAGCTGTTAGACCGGTGGTGGATTTACCACGGTAGAACGCATGAACGCGGAGAAATTGAGCGAGGGAGATTGACGACGATTGTCGCCAAGTTTGCCGAAATCGGGGTTTCCCGAGCTGACCAGCTAACAAGGAAAACCATAACTGATTATCGCGTGGTAATGATGAACGAAGGTTTAAAACCGGCGAGCGTTAATCGACATTTGGCAATTATGAGCGGAGTGTTTACCAAGTTAATTGATGCAGGTGAATATCACTCCAACAATCCATTCAGGGAGGTCAAGCCGCTGCGCGAGGCCATTACTGAAATGTCATTCTTGTCACAGGAAGAGATAACGGTACTGCTTTCACGTCTCGATGGGGATGAATTAAACGCAACTCTCGTCTGCCTTTCCACCGGTGGCCGTTGGGGCGAAGTATCAGGTTTGAAAGCGGAGCACATCATCAATCAGATGGTTACGTTTATGAAAACAAAAAACGGAAAGCGACGGACAATCCCCGTTTCACACGAGCTGATAAAACGGATCAAGACTAAAAGCTCAGGCAGGCTCTTTAATGCAAGTTACTACAAAGTACGTAACGCCTTGAAAGAGGTTAAACCCGATTTACCAGACGGACAGGCAGTACATGTTTTGAGGCATACATTTGCCACACATTTTATAATGAATGGAGGTAACATAATCACATTGCAACGCATCTTAGGTCATTCGAACATTCAGCAAACTATGACCTATGCACACTTTGCACCGGATTTCCTGCAAGATGCAGTGTCTTTAAACCCGGTGTCAGGAATGTCCATAATGCGTCCATAAACCAGAGTTAATTAGAGCTAAATGAAGCGATATGAGTAATTTAAATCATTGTATTACCTCAGAAAACACAGCTACAGCGGGGGCTACCAAGTCAACTATTGGTCGCATTCACTCCTTTGAATCCTGTGGCACCGTCGACGGCCCAGGCATCCGCTTTATTACCTTCTTCCAGGGCTGCCTGATGCGCTGCCTGTACTGCCACAACCGCGACACCTGGGACACCCACGGCGGCAAAGAGATCACCGTTGAAGAGTTGATGAAAGAAGTGGTCACCTATCGCCACTTTATGAATGCATCCGGTGGCGGCGTGACGGCCTCAGGTGGCGAAGCAATCCTGCAGGCTGAATTCGTTCGCGACTGGTTCCGTGCCTGCCGCAAAGAAGGTATTCACACTTGCCTGGACACTAACGGTTTTGTCCGTCGCTACGATCCGGTGATTGATGAACTGCTTGAAGTGACCGATCTGGTGATGCTCGATCTGAAACAGATGAACGATGAGATCCACCAGAATCTGGTTGGCGTCTCGAACCACCGTACTCTGGAATTTGCCAAATACATTGCCGATAAAGGAATCAAAACCTGGATCCGCTATGTGGTTGTTCCGGGTTGGTCAGATGATGATGACTCCGCGCATCGCCTCGGCGAATTTACTCGCGACATGGGCAATGTCGAGAAAATCGAGCTGCTGCCCTATCACGAGCTGGGCAAACACAAGTGGGTGGCGATGGGCGAAGAATACAAACTCGACGGCGTTAAACCGCCTAAGAAAGAGACGATGGAACGCGTCAAAGGCATTCTCGAACAGTATGGTCACAAAGTGATGTACTAAAAGAGGTCTGAATGACAAAAGCCCGGGCAATGTGCACCGGGCTTTTTTTTATCAGGCATGCGCCACTGGCGTCGGATGCTCCCCTGCTTTTCGCAGCAGCATCAGGAGATAGATAAACGACACGCTGGCAATCATGATAAACAGCAGATTATCGGAATAGCTCTGCATCAGCATGGACGTAAACGTCGGACCCAGCAGGCTGCCGATGGTATAGCTCAGAAGCAGTGCCTGATTCATCGCCACCAGCTGGTGATGCTCGACTTTTTCACAGGCCCAGGCCATCGCTACCGGATAGAGCGTAAAGCCCGCAGCGCCCAGGATAAACAGCGCCGGGGCCATCGCCGCGTTGCTCAGCATCGCCAGACAGCCCATGATCACCACGAAAACCTGCACGCGCAGCACCAACAGACGACCAAATTTATCGGCCAGTTTACCGATAGGCCATTGCCCCACGATGCCCGCGCTGACCATCACAGCCATCCAGAAACCAATACCGGAATCACTTACACCTTTATGATTCAGGTAGAGCGGCATCAGGCCGTACAGCGAGCCGAGTACAATCCCGGAGATAATACAGCCGTTGATACCCAGGCGTGCATGACGCAATCTGAGCATCGGCCAGACTTGCGTCGCTTCCTGATGTTCGCTGCCCTGGTTCACAATTCGGGTAAGGAGCAGAGGCAGAATCGCCGCCAGCACCATACCGGTTACCCACGGCAGGACGCTCATCAAATCGGTAGGCAGTTTGCTGATCATCAACTGACCCAGCACCGTCCCCACGTAATAGACCATCATGTACGCCGCCAGTAAGCGGCCACGATTGCGGGATGTCCCACTGCACATCAGTGCGCTTTCCACCACCACCCAGATCATCGCGCAGCCGACGCCAGCGATAAAACGGAAGCTCATCCAACTCCAGAATCCGACCATCACGCCCAGACCAACGCAACCGGCCGCAAAGATCAGCGAGGCCAGGTAATAACTGCGGTTGAACCCGAAGCGTTTGATCAGTTTACCGGTCAGCAAAGTACCCAGCAGATTACCGGTAAAATAGGATGAGCTGACCATACCCACCTGCCATGTCGGAAGGTTTTCATGGGCGAGCCAAAGCGGGACGAGCGTATTTAATACCGCTATCGCCAGGGTCAACAAAAGCAGGCCACAGAGCAAGAGCAGCACTGGGCGGGTGTAGGTGGTCATGGATTTTAACCGTGAGGAAGTAAAGATTCGAGCGCATCATGCCACCGGCAAAAACAAAGTCAATCCATGCAGTTAGCGGCCTCGCACGATTTGTTCGCTGTCGATTTAAAAAATTCATCCTCCGTGCGCAGCCAATACAATACGTAATAATTATCTGATTGTTTTTATTAATCTCTGAGGCAAATTAACGGCCGCGCTCAGTTGAAAAATTTCATGATAGAAAATAAAAAAGCCGGAGCAATTGCCCCGGCTCGATATAACCAAACGATCGTTTAACTGGCGACAGCCATACCTACCGTCATATGCAGACCGTAGAACACACCGCGACCAATCAGCTCCCCTGCCAGTACCAGCACGAAGGCCAGAGACAGCAGCGGAACGGCCGGTTGATATCCTTTCACCTGCGGGATTACCCAGCAGGCCAGAGCCGCAACCAGCAGTGCGATACGCCAGGCCATCAGCGAACCGTAATCCGGTACCAGCGCCGACGCTTGCTGAATAGAGCTATGGATAGCCGCCAGCTCAGCGCCCTGCATCAGCGCAACCATTGCACTGATCACCAGCGCCAGCAGTGATACCGCCGGCAGAAGGCGCATTGCCCAGCCATCGACACCCGCCACGCGCAGCAGCAGGAAGCCCAGCAGCGGACCACCAATAAACATGGTCAGGAAGAAGCTCATTGGTGTCCAGACGCTGTACCAGGTAGGAACGGTATCGATGGTGTTATAGACGCGTACCATCATCCAGACAAATACGACCCCAAGCATCATGGTCGCGATCAGCCACACACCGCGCAGCCCTGACGGTAACTTCTTCAGTGCTGCCAGCAGCCAGCCAAGACCACCGACAGCAAAGAAGATCGCCCCACTCGCAATTTCATTACTGAGCGAAGATGCGCCGATACGGTTCAGGGAGTTAAAAGCGCGCAGCGGCGAGCCGAGGTGGAGCGTGGAGGCGATAAAGCCAATCCCCATCAGAACCCACAGGCCGAACATACCCAGTATCAGACGCTGTTGCTTTTCAGCGCGTAAATCACCTTTAAGCAATGCCAGAGCGAGGACAATAAACCCGCCCACCACGCACTGTCCGAAGACGGTGAAAATCATCAACGGCCATTCATGCCATCCACTTCCCATCTCACACCTCCTTCGGATTGGCCAGGTAGCCGGTGGTATCACCCGTCGGACGGCTATTGGCATTCGGTTTAATAACGATACTTGGCTTCGTGAAGTGCGCAGACGGCAGCGGCGCGACAGCGGCGAGCTGACCGTGTTTCTGACGCAGCTCTTCAATCGGGCCAAAGTCCAGCGCGCGCAGCGGGCAGGACTCCACGCAGATTGGCTTTTTACCTTCTGCGACGCGGCTGTGGCAGCCGTCGCATTTGGTCATGTGGCCTTTCGCAGCGTTGTACTGCGGCGCGCCGTACGGGCAGGCCATATGGCAGTAGCGGCAGCCGATGCAGACATCTTCGTCCACCACTACAAAACCGTCGTCACGCTTGTGCATCGCGCCACTCGGGCACACTTTGGTACAGGCGGGATCTTCGCAGTGGTTACAGGCGATCGACAGATAGTAGGCAAACACGTTCTGATTCCAGACGCCGTTGTCCTCCTGCCAGTCGCCGCCTGCGTATTCGTAGATACGGCGGAAACTGACATCAGGAGTTAAGTCTTTGTAATCTTTACACGCCAGCTCGCAGGTTTTGCAACCGGTGCAACGACTGGAATCAATGAAAAATCCATACTGGGTAGTCATCGGTTACTCCTTATACCTTTTCAACCTGAACGAGGTTCGTGTGGGACGGATTGCCTTTCGCCAGAGGCGACGGGCGCTGCGTGGTCAGCACGTTAATGCTGCCTGCCTGGTCGATGCGATTGGCATCCGGGTTGTACCAGGCCCCTTCCCCCAGCGCGACCACGCCTGGCATCATACGCGGCGTCACTTTCGCCTCGATATGCACCTCTCCGCGATCGTTAAAGATACGAATGCGATCGCCATTGGCAATGCCACGTTTCTGCGCATCCATCGGGTTCATCCACATCTCCTGGCGGCACGACGCTTTCAGCACATCGACGTTGCCATAGGTAGAGTGAACGCGCGATTTATAGTGGAAGCCGGTGAGCTGCAATGGGTATTTGGCGATGAGCGGATCGTTATAGTTCTCAAAACCAGGGGTGTAGATCGGCAATGGATCGATGACATCCCCTTCTGGCAGCTCCCAGCTGGCGGCAATTTTTGCCAGTGCTTCAGAGTAAATCTCGATTTTGCCAGACGGCGTAGTCAGTGGATTCGCCTGCGGATCTTCACGGAACGCTTTATAGGCCACATGATGCCCTTGCGGATCGCGCTGCTTGAACATCCCTTGCTTACGGAAGGTGTCAAAATCAGGCAGTTCAGGCATCGCCTTGCGGGAGAGTTCATACAGATGACGCATCCACCCTTCCTGAGTACGGCCTTCCGTGAACTGCTGCTCAACGCCGAGACGTTTAGCCAGTTCCGTGGTCATCTCGTAGATGGTTTTGCATTCAAAGCGCGGTTTGATTGCCTGGTCGGCAAAGATGACGTACGACATGTTGCCGCAGGAGGCATCCAGCGCGAAGTCCATCTGCTCAGAGGCGGTGCAGTCCGGCAGCAGAATATCGGCATATTTCGCCGACGAGGTCATATGGCAGTCGATCACCACAATCATCTCGCATTTTTTCTCATCCTGAAGGATGTCATGCGTGCGGTTGATGTCTGAATGCTGGTTAATAATGCAGTTACCGGCATAGTTCCAGATCATCTTGATCGGTACATCCAGTTTATCTTTGCCGCGCACCCCGTCACGCAGGGCCGTCATTTCCGGGCCGCGTTCAATCGCATCGGTCCACATAAACATGGAGATACTGGTCTTCACCGGGTTTTCCAGCGTTGGCATGCGTTCGAATGGTAAAGAATAAGAGCCTTCACGCGCGCCGGAGTTACCGCCGTGGATGCCGACGTTGCCCGTTAAAATTGAGAGCATCGAAATCGCGCGAGTGGCAATTTCACCGTTCGCATGACGCTGCGGGCCCCAGCCCTGGCTGATATAGGCCGGTTTCGCCGAGCCAATTTCACGCGCCAGTTGCACAATACGCTCAACGGGAATGCCTGTGATGGTGGATGCCCATTGCGGCGTTTTCGCCACGCCATCGCTGCCCTGTCCAAGGATATACGCCTTGTAATGACCGTTAGCCGGGGCGCTGGCTGGCAAGGTTTTCTCGTCATACCCGACACAGTATTTGTCGAGGAATGGCTGATCGACGAGATTCTCTGTGATCATCACCCACGCCAGCGCATTCACCAGCGCCGCATCGGTACCGGGGCGAATCGGGATCCATTCATCTTCACGACCGGCGCCGGTATCCGTATAGCGCGGATCGACGATGATCATCCGGGTATTAGATTTTGCGCGCGCCTGCTCGAGGTAATAGGTCACCCCACCGCCGCTCATACGCGTTTCACCCGGATTGTTGCCGAACAGAACCACCAGTTTGCTGTTTTCGATATCGGACGGGCTGTTGCCGTCGGCCCAGCCGCCGTAGGTGTAATTCAGCCCTTCAGCGATTTGCGCAGAGGAGTAATCACCGTAGTGATTGAGATAACCGCCGCAGCAGTTCATCAGACGGGCAATCAGCGTTTTACCCGGTGGCCATGAGCGAGTCAGGGTGCCACCGAGCGTGCCGGTACCGTAGTTCAGATAGATGGATTCGTTGCCGTGCTCTTTGATCAGTCGCTGCATATTCCCGGCGATGGTATCAAAGGCCTCTTCCCAGCTGATGCGCTCAAACTTGCCTTCACCGCGTTTGCCCACGCGTTTCATGGGATATTTGAGGCGATCCGGATTGTAAACACGACGACGCATCGAGCGACCACGCAGGCAGGCACGAACCTGATGTAACCCTTCGTAGTTATCATCCCCGGTGTTGTCGGTTTCGACATATTTGATTTCGCCATCGACAACGTGCATCCGCAGCGGGCAACGGCTGCCACAGTTGACGGTACAGGCGCTCCAGACCACTTTATCTGGGGCACTCAGCGGCGCGATAGCTTCAGCCGCGGTTGCCATCCGTGAAAAAGGGAGAGTGAACGCGCTGCTGGCAACGGCCAGGCCACCAATCGCCGTCGTTTTGACTAACCCGCGACGACTCACCTCGGCAGCCAGAAGAGCATCAGGCGCTTTGATTTTCATAGAAACTCACTTTGGTTGCTCACAAATAAATAAAGGTGCGGCACACGCCGCTATATAGTTTTTTATATAACGATTTAATTCGTTATTAGATTTTTATGCTAATAATGAGTGAGGTGAGTATTACTACTTTAGGAGGATAAGTTATTGTCTGGAGTCAAAACGCAGGCATAAAAAAAGCGCCATCAGGCGCTTTTTTGTTTTAGGGCAAATCAACCGATGTACTGCTGGCCTTTCATGTACGGGCGCAGCACTTCAGGGATCTCAATACGGCCGTCTGCCTGCTGGTAGTTTTCCAGCACAGCAACCAGCGTACGGCCAACAGCCAGACCAGAACCGTTCAGGGTATGAACCAGACGGGTTTTCTTGTCAGATTTGCTGCGGCAACGCGCCTGCATGCGACGTGCCTGGAAATCCCAGACGTTAGAGCAGGAGGAGATTTCGCGGTAGGTGTTCTGCGCAGGGACCCAAACTTCCAGGTCGTAGGTTTTACAGGCACCAAAACCCATATCACCCGAGCACAGCGCCATACGACGGTACGGCAGACCCAGCAGTTCAAGCACTTTCTCTGCATGGCCGGTCATCTCTTCCAGCGCATCCATCGACTCTTCCGGGCGAACGATCTGAACCATCTCGACTTTGTCGAACTGGTGCATACGAATCAGACCACGGGTATCACGACCGTAGGAACCCGCTTCAGAACGGAAGCACGGAGAGTGTGCAGTGAGTTTGATTGGCAGATCGTCTTCGTCGATGATTTCATCGCGAACAAGGTTGGTCAGCGGCACTTCAGCTGTTGGGATCAACGCATAGTTGCTGCTGTCTGCTTCTTCGTCCAACGGACGGGTGTGGAACAGATCGCCTGCAAATTTCGGCAACTGGCCAGTACCGTACAACGTATCGTGGTTAACCAGATACGGAACGTAGGTTTCGCTGTACCCATGCTGCTCGGTGTGCAGATCCAGCATGAACTGCGCCAGCGCACGGTGCAGATGCGCGATCTGGCCTTTCATCACCACAAAGCGAGAACCGGTCAGTTTCACCGCAGCGGCAAAATCCAGACCCGCGTGCATTTCACCGAGGGTGACATGATCGCGCACATCGAAGTCGAATTCACGCGGGGTACCCCAGCGTTTCACTTCAACGTTATCATTTTCGTCTTTGCCGACAGGAACGCTATCGTCAGGAATGTTCGGGATCGCCAGCGCGATATCACGAATTTCGGTCTGAAGAACATCCAGTTCAGCTTTCGCCTGATCCAGCTCTTCACCCAGTTTGTTCACTTCCAGACGCAATGGCTCAATGTCTTCCCCGCGTGCTTTCGCCTGGCCGATGGATTTCGATCGAGAGTTACGCTCAGCCTGCAGATTTTCAGTTTGTACCTGCAGAACTTTACGACGCTCTTCAAGAGCGCGCAGCTTATCTACATCCAGCTTAAAGCCCCGGCGTGCCAGTTTTTCAGCGACTGCGTCTGGCTCGTTACGCAGCAGATTGGGATCGAGCATGCTTATCCTGTGCTTATCGAATTAAAAGAGGAAAAGTGACCACAGCCTGCGGTCACAGGGATACATTGCCAACATTACCGCAACGATCGCGCTAACGGTAGCGTTTTATAGGGCTATTTTGATCCTGTCCGGTAAGCCAGGCGAGCTTTTCGCCAATCTTGCCTTCAAGACCTCTGTTGGTTGGGCGATAATAGCGCGTTTGTGCCATTTCCTGCGGGAAATATTCCTCCCCGGCGGCATAGGCGTTCGGCTCATCGTGGGCATAGCGATATTCCTGGCCGTAGCCCATCTCTTTCATGAGTTTGGTCGGCGCATTACGCAGATGCACTGGCACATCATAGTCCGGCCGATCGCGAGCATCGGACATCGCTGCTTTAAACGCGGTGTAGACAGCATTACTTTTCGGCGCACAGGCCAGATAGACAATCGCCTGGGCGATGGCGCGCTCGCCCTCCGCCGGCCCTACGCGGGTAAAACAGTCCCAGGCAGAAATCGCCACCTGCATGGCACGCGGATCGGCATTACCGACATCTTCGGATGCAATCGCCAGACAGCGGCGCGCGACGTAGAGCGGATCGCCACCGGCGGTAATAATGCGCGCATACCAGTAGAGCGCAGCATCTGGCGCACTGCCCCGCACGGATTTGTGTAATGCCGAAATGAGATCGTAAAAACGATCGCCTTTGTTGTCGAAACGCGCGCTGCGCTCTCCGGCAATTTCGGTCAGTAACTCCGCCTTCAGCACCCGCTTCCCGGATGCGTCCAGCTCGGCCATATCGGCCATCATTTCCAGCGTGTTTAACGCCCGGCGCGCATCGCCATTGACCAGTTCGGCAATCGCACGACGCGTGTCATCCGGTAGAACGATATCCTGTCCGCCGTAGCCGCGCGATTTGTCTTCCATCGCCTGAGTCAGTACCTGCTCGATATCGTCCGTGGTGAGCGATTTCAGCAGGTAGACGCGCGCACGCGACAGTAGCGCCGAGTTGAGTTCAAAAGAGGGGTTTTCGGTAGTCGCACCGATAAAAAAGATCGTTCCATCTTCAATGTGCGGCAGAAACGCATCCTGCTGGCTCTTATTGAAACGATGGACTTCATCGACAAACAGGATTGTACGACGACCGGCATTGCGGTTTTGACGGGCGCGCTCAATGGCTTCGCGAATCTCTTTCACGCCTGACGTGACGGCAGAAAGGCGCTCCACGTCCGCATCTGCATAGCGAGCAATCACTTCGGCCAGCGTAGTTTTACCCGTACCGGGTGGCCCCCAGAGGATCATCGAGTGCAGATGCCCGGCTTCGATAGCGCGCGGCAACGGTTTACCGGAAGCCAGCAGATGCTGCTGGCCAATGTACTGCGCTAAATTTTCTGGCCGCATACGCGCGGCCAGAGGTTGAAACGCATTGTCAGAAAAATCGAGCGACAGGTTGCCCACTCACGCCTCTTACTTATTGCGTTGATCGTCCACCGTTACGCCCTGCGGCGGGGTAAAGGTGAATTTCGATGCGTCAATAGCGCCATTTTGCTGAGATTTGAGCTGGTAGCTGCTGCGCTGCTCATCCTGCTCAACGGCGCTGAATTGATTGATAGTCCCGTTGCTGCTCACATTAATGGTGAACTGCTTGAGATTGCCGTTATTGCCTTTCGGCGTCAGTACAAAATCATCGCCATTCTGTTTAATGTTGTACTGCTGCCAGTCGCTGGTCTGATTACGGGCGATGAGCATGAACGGTGTATTGCTGGTCGCGTCTTTCAGCAACGTTGCAGTCGCCTGCTCAACAAACGGATTGTAGAACCACAGGGTTTTGCCATCGGAAACCAGAATACTTTCATCCGGTTGCGTCATGTGCCAGTTGAACAGATTAGGACGTTTCACCCAGAGATCGCCCTGACCTTCCTGCACCGCATTACCGCTACCATCCGTCACTTTCTGTGTGAAGCTGGCATGGAAGCTGCTGACTTTATCCAGGCGGCTTTTAAGGTCGCTTGCGGCATCAGCCCAGACGCTGCTGGCAACAAAGCTGGTCAGTAGTGCTCCGACGATTGCGATTTTTTTCATTATTAATCCTTAAAATTCGTCATCCCCGAATGGGGTTCTGTCCTCTATTCTGGACCTGCCCGCAGGCAGGCGACAGAAGAAAATGCTTAATTTTTGCTGATTTACCCATCTTTGCAATCGGCGACATATTATTCGAACGGCGGTGGTGCCAGCACTTCGCGGTTACCGTTGTGCCCCTGCTCGCTCACAATGCCTTGCGCTTCCATCTGTTCGATGATGCGTGCGGCACGGTTGTAACCGATGCGGAACTGACGCTGTACGCCCGAGATTGAGGCTTTACGTTTTTCCGTCACAAAGTTAACTGCCTGGTCGAATAACGGGTCCAACTCTTCCGCACCGTCAAAACCGCCACCGCCGCTCTCGCTTTCACTTTCAGAGGTGATGCCGTCAATGTACTGAGGACGACCGCGCGCTTTCCAGTCCTGGACCACGGCGTGAACTTCCTGGTCGCGCACGAAAGCACCGTGAACACGCACTGGCGTCGTGGAGTTAGGGCCGGAAAAGAGCATATCACCCATGCCAAGCAGCGATTCTGCACCGGCCTGATCGAGGATAGTACGGGAGTCGATTTTGCTCGAAACGGTGAAGGCGATACGCGTTGGAATGTTCGCTTTAATCAGACCGGTGATGACATCAACGGATGGACGCTGCGTCGCGAGCACCAGGTGAATACCTGCCGCACGGGCTTTCTGCGCCAGTCGGGCGATCAGCTCTTCCACTTTCTTGCCCACGGTCATCATCAGGTCGGCGAATTCATCCACCAGCACCACAATATACGGCAGTTTTTCCAGAACCGGATGCTGAGCATCCATGCTGTCGCCCGGCTTCCAGTATGGGTCCGGGATCGGACGCCCCATGCGCGCGGCTTCAGCAATTTTATCGTTATAACCGGCAAGATTACGCACGCCCAGAGCCGACATCAGCTTGTAGCGGCGCTCCATCTCATTGACGCTCCAGCGCAGTGCGTTGGCGGCATCTTTCATATCGGTTACAACTTCGGTGAGCAGATGCGGAATGCCTTCATAGACAGACAGTTCCAGCATTTTCGGGTCGATCATGATGAAACGCACATCTTCCGGCTGCGCTTTGTACAGCATGCTCAGGATCATGGCGTTTACACCCACGGATTTACCGGAACCCGTGGTCCCTGCAACCAGCAGATGCGGCATTTTCGCCAGATCGGCCACCACAGGCT
This sequence comes from Lelliottia sp. 489, assembly GCF_050435885.1. Classification (NCBI taxonomy): domain Bacteria; kingdom Pseudomonadati; phylum Pseudomonadota; class Gammaproteobacteria; order Enterobacterales; family Enterobacteriaceae; genus Lelliottia; species Lelliottia sp. 489. The sequence continues at coordinate 19,978 of NZ_JBNDLC010000002.1, forward strand.
CGCCCGCGATATCTTTGCCCAGCACCACGGTGAGCGGCGACGGATTATCGCGGAACTTGGCGTTATCCAGCACTTCGCGCAGATAAACGGTATGGCGTTTCTTGTTCGGCAGTTCCAGGCCCACGTAAGGCTTGCCTGGTATGACTTCTACCACGCGCACAGCCACGGTTGACAGTGAGCGTGCCAGATCGCGTGACAGGTTAGAAATACGTGCCGCTTTAACACCAGGTGCCAGATTTAACTCGAAGCGCGTAATGACCGGGCCTGGTGAATAGTTCACAACATCCGCTTTGATACGGAAATCGGCAAGACGTGTTTCAACCAGACGCGCCATTTGCTCCAGCGCGAAGGTATCCACCGGCTCAACTTCCGTCGGCGGAGAGGTTAAGAGATCCAGCGACGGCAGCGGCGTAGTCGGTCGTTGCACAGGACGGCTGTCACCATTGCGCATCAGCAGCGGGTGAATCAGGCTCTCCTGCGGCTGTGCGACAGGTTGCTGCGGTTGCGCGTATTGCGGTGGTGCAGCAACGGGCTGCTGCGGCTGCGCATATTGCGGTGGTACAGCAACGGGCTGCTGCGGCTGCGCATATTGCGGTGGTACAGCGACCGGCTGCTGCGGTTGTGCATATTGCGGTGGCGCAGCAACGGGCTGCTGTGGTTGCGCATATTGCTCTGGAGCGGCAGGTTGTGGAACGTGCGCAGGCTGAGCAGGCGCATAGTGCTGACGCGGCGGTTCGGCTTCCGGCATAACACTCGGCGTAAACAGCGGTTCACTCGGCGTGTCATCCACCAGATCTTTCATTGGTGAGAATTCAAAATCTGACAGAGAGAAAGGATTCGCATTGGCTGGCTGTTCGCCAGAGTAACGCTGCTCTTGCGAGGCGGCAAACTGACGAGCCAGCTCCGCTTCGGCGGCATCATCTTCGTCGTCCTGAACACCCGGCTGATACTCTTCGCCGTAGCGCTGATGTTGCTGAGCAGCAAACTGGCGGGCCAGTTCGTCCTGCTGCATTTCGTCGACATCATCGATGTCATCAGGATCGCGCGCTTTTTCCTCAGCCATACGCTGAGAAGGCAGTTTAATCCCGTAGGACGCCAGCTCGCGACGGGTCGGAACGCGCACACGATTTGGACGTGGCAACTGCGGACCGATGCCCTCTTTAACCTGAGGACGCGGCGCGCCACCCGTTGCCAGACTGAACACTGGCGCGGCGGCCGCAGCTGTCGCTGCCGCAGAGGCAGTCGCTTGCTTAATACCACCCGCAACAGGTGCCACGGATGCGGTCGGGTCGAGATCGGGTGTACTAAAGGACGCAGGCGACGCAGAAGGCGTGACAACAGGCTCACTCACTGGCTCCGGCACAGGCTGATACCAGGCCGCAAGCTGCTCGCGTTCACGGGCACGCTTCTCTTCCACTTCTTCAAAATAGTACATCGGTGGACGAGAAGGTTTTACCTCTTCCACTTCAACCTGCGGCTCGACGACGGGCTCAGGCGTGTATTCCTGATAAGTCTGAACCTGAGGCTCAGCATACTGCGGATAAGTTTCTGGTTCGTAAACCGGCTCCGGCTGATACGGCTGCTGCCACTGTTCTTGCGGTTGCATCTCTTGCGGCTGAACGGGCACGTAGCTTTCTGGCTCAGGGGCAATGGTCGGTTCAGGCGTGTGAACGCCTGGCGCCGTTTGCCAGTCGACTACAGGCTGCTGCATTGCAGGCTCGGGTGTCTGCACCGGCGCTGCAGGCATGACAGCTTCTACTGGTGCGGCATAGGCTTGCGCGGCCGTCGTCGCAACAGCCGCAGCGGCAACAGGTGCCGTAACGGAATGACCGTTTAACAGCGGATCGTATTCATCAAAATCACCCGGCGTCGCCCGATTGCCGGAGAACAGCACGTCATCCGGATCGGCAGCAACCCCGCCCGCGCTATAGGAGATCTGCTCATCATCATCCATGCGTTTGCCGGAGAAGAGTGCAGCGTCCGTTTTACGCGCCACAGGATTGGTGAATTTGTCTGCGATGCGTTTACGACGCGCCAGAGCACCACGCATAATGCGCGTACGGCGAGATTCAGTACGATTAGCGGATGACGTCTCTTCTTCATAGTCGTCATCTTCGTATTCTTCTTCATCCACCCAGGTGTCGTCACGACGGGTGCGATTACTGGCGAAAGTCAGAATATTGAGGATAAAACCGCCAAGTTTCTCGGCGATGCTCACCCACGACCAGCCGGTAAAAAGGGTAAGCCCGGCGGCCCAGATACAGAGCAGCGTAATGGTGCCACCACTGCTGTGAAGCATAGGCTTAAGCGCCGTGCTCAGCAGGCTGCCAATCACGCCACCGGAGGCGAAATACCAGATATCATCGGCGTTAATCGCGGCCAGCCCACAGGATGTGAGGATCAGCGCCAGCGCGCCAATCAAACGCAGCGAAACGGCAAAATAGTCGATGTACTCTTCGTTCTGACGATGACGCCAGGCAAACCAGCACCCGCCGACAATAATGATCGGAATGGTGTAGGCCATCACGCCAAACACGAAGAACAGCGTGTCCGCCAGCCATGCGCCAGGCACCCCGCCCAAATTATGGATCGGTTCATGCCATGCCGTTTGTGACCAGCTGGGATCGGAAGGATTGAAACTGAGTAAGGCGGCCATCAACCAGACGGCAAAAAGGGCAACAAGAATTAGTAACGCCTCAAGGAGTCGGCGCCCGCTGCTTAACTTCGTTAACGTGACTTCTTTGTCTTCAGTATATTCCTGGCTCAAAAAAGGCTCTCCAGGTACCAGGCATTTCCTGCCTGTTTGCTAAAACGGACAACAGCGCCGGGATACCCGGCACTGTTGCTGTATGGATTAACAGGAGTGTAATCAAATTACGCTGATTTTGCACCTGTTCCGTATTAGCGCGTCTTAATAACCAGACGATTGCTCTGTTTGACCTCTTCCATCACCACGTAGGTGCGGGTGTCATTCACGCCAGGCAGTCGCAGCAGGGTTTCACCCAGCAGTTTACGATAGGCTGACATGTCCGGTACACGGGTCTTCAACAGGTAGTCGAAATCACCAGAAACCAGATGACACTCTTGAATTTCTTCAAGTTTTTGCACTGCGGTGTTAAATTGCTCAAACACATCCGGCGCGCCACGATTCAGAGTAATCTCAACAAATACCAGAAGTGAGGCATCCAGATAATGCGGGTTCAACAGAGCCGTATAGCCCTGAATAAAACCCTGTCTTTCCAGTCGGCGCACACGCTCAAGGCATGGCGTCGGAGAAAGTCCCACACGTTTTGAAAGCTCGACGTTGGAAATACGCCCATCCTTTTGCAATTCATTCAGAATGTTACGATCGATACGGTCGAGATCTTTGCCAGGGCGCTTCTTGCTATCTACCATTATTATTGTCTCTCTGTATTCCTTCCCTACTCCTGCCTGGACCCTGTGCACATCACTGTTCAGAGCCTGTACCCGTTGCTTATCACATCGCCTTTTATAGTTTGTACGCGATGCAGATTCGGGTTCTACGGTGAGAAGACCGTTGCCAGAAGGCTGTCACCGACATCACGCATGGCATCTGTCCACACCATGCGTAGATTTCACTGACCCGGTAAAAATGGCGTTTCCGTGCATGTCTATGCGACACAACGTTAGCGCGGCTTTTTTTTCTTCCTTCAATGTTTTCGCAAAAGCGCAGGGGATTGTCAAAGCAAAACATCGTTTTTTAGTACAACATGCCAGTTATTCATTGCGACCGGGTATTAATCCTCATTCTGACGCCGTATAAACGACCGTTTTTCACCGATAGTGTGATGTTATTACGCCCAAAAAGGCCGCCTCATCGTCCCCGGCTATTACACAAATCGTTTACAAAATTGCTGTGCTCTTTTTTTAAGGCAACAAATTCCCTACAATCCGAGCAAATGTCTGCCAACAACAATGGGGATCTCATGGGCACGGCTAAACACAGTAAGCTGCTAATCCTTGGTTCTGGACCTGCGGGATATACCGCAGCGGTCTATGCTGCACGCGCTAACCTGCACCCGGTGTTAATCACCGGCATGGAAAAAGGCGGTCAGTTGACCACCACAACTGAAGTGGAAAACTGGCCAGGCGATCCGAACGACCTGACCGGGCCGCTGCTGATGGAACGTATGCACGAGCATGCCATCAAATTCGAAACCGAAATCCTGTTCGATCACATCAACAAGGTTGATCTGCAAAACCGTCCGTTCCGTCTGACAGGCGACAGCGGAGAGTACACCTGCGATGCGCTGATTATCGCAACCGGCGCGTCCGCGCGTTATCTCGGTCTGCCGTCCGAAGAGGCGTTCAAAGGCCGTGGCGTCTCTGCCTGTGCCACCTGCGACGGTTTCTTCTATCGTAACCAGAAAGTGGCGGTAATCGGCGGCGGTAACACCGCGGTCGAAGAAGCGCTTTATCTGGCAAACATTGCCTCTGAAGTGCATCTGATCCACCGTCGTGACACCTTCCGCGCGGAAAAAATCCTCATCAAACGTTTGATGGATAAAGTGGAGAGCGGCAACATCGTGCTGCACACCCACCGCACGCTGGAAGAAGTCACTGGCGATCAGATGGGCGTTGCCGGCCTGCGTCTGCGTGATACGCAAAACAGCGACAACATTGAGTCGCTGGAAGTGGCAGGTCTGTTTGTGGCTATCGGCCACAGCCCAAACACCGCTATCTTCGACGGTCAGCTGGAGCTGGAAAACGGCTACATCAAAGTGCAGTCTGGTATTCACGGCAACGCGACCCAGACCAGCATCCCAGGCGTCTTCGCCGCAGGCGATGTGATGGACCATATTTACCGTCAGGCAATCACCTCCGCAGGCACCGGCTGTATGGCTGCACTGGATGCGGAACGCTACCTGGATGGGCTGGCTGAATTAAGTAAATAATCTTTACAAGTCAGTAACAAACGTAAATAAAGGCGGCCACTGGTCGCCTTTATTTTTTCCCACGTGTAACATGCGGTTGTCTAATTTCTTATAACTCACCTGCAAAGCGCGTAATGGAAAAAACCCGTCAACAAGAGTTAACTCGCTGGCTTAAACAGCAAAGCGTTATTTCCCGCCGCTGGCTGACTATTTCCCGTCTTTTGGGTCTTATCAGCGGTTTGTTGATTGTTGCCCAGGCATGGCTGCTGGCCCGCATTCTTAACCATATGATTATGGAGAACATTCCGCGCGAGGCATTATTGATGCCGTTTGTCGTGCTGGTGCTGGTCTTTGTTCTTCGCGCCTGGGTGGTCTGGCTGCGCGAGCGTGTGGGCTTCCACGCCGGACAACATATTCGCTACGAAATCCGCCGTAAGGTTCTGGATCGTCTCCAGGAAGCAGGCCCGGCCTGGATTCAGGGCAAACCAGCCGGTAGCTGGGCGACACTGATCCTTGAACAGATCGACGATATGCACGACTACTACGCCCGCTTTCTGCCCCAGATGGCGCTGGCAGTCTGTGTTCCGCTGCTGATCGTGCTCGCGATTTTCCCCTCTAACTGGGTGGCGGCGTTGATTCTGCTCGGCACCGCGCCGCTGATCCCGATGTTCATGGCGATGGTCGGCATGGGCGCGGCAGATGCCAACCGCCGTAACTTCCTCGCGCTGGGTCGCCTGAGCGGGCATTTCCTCGACCGCCTGCGCGGAATGGAGACATTGCGCGTCTTTGGTCGTGGCGAAGCCGAAATCGATAATATCCGTCTCGCCTCACAGGACTTCCGTCAGCGCACCATGGAAGTGCTGCGTCTGGCGTTCCTCTCCTCCGGCGTGCTGGAGTTTTTCACCTCACTTTCCATTGCGCTGGTCGCGGTTTACTTTGGGTTCTCCTACCTTGGCGCGCTGGATTTTGGCCACTACGGCACTGCGGTAACGCTGTCAGCCGGTTTCCTCGCCCTGATCCTGGCGCCTGAGTTCTTCCAGCCGCTGCGCGATCTGGGAACGTTTTATCACGCCAAAGCGCAGGCCGTGGGCGCAGCTGACAGCCTGAAAACCTTCCTTGAAACGCCGCTGGCACACCCGGAGCGTGGAGATATCACGCTCAACAGCAAAGAGCCGATCACCGTTCACGCCGAAGATTTTTCTATCCTGTCGCCGGAAGGCAAAGTATTGGCCGGGCCGCTCAACTTTACACTCTCGGCGGGCCAGCGCGTGGTGCTGGTTGGCATCAGCGGCTCGGGGAAAAGCTCGTTGCTGAATACGTTATCCGGCTTTATGGCGTATACCGGCTCGCTGCAGATCAACGGAACGGAACTGCGCTCGCTTGAGCCTGATGCCTGGCGTAGGCAACTGAGCTGGGTGGGACAAAACCCACAGCTGCCAGCCGCGACGCTTCGCGAAAACGTCCTGCTGGCCCGCCCCGACGCCCGGGAAGATGAGCTGCAATCGGTGCTCGACCGCGCCTGGGTCAGCGAGTTTCTGCCGCTGCTGCCAAACGGCGTGGATACTGTTGTCGGCGATCAGGCGGCAGGACTCTCCGTCGGCCAGGCCCAGCGTATCGCCGTGGCGCGCGCATTGCTGAATCCAAGCCAGTTAATGCTGCTCGACGAACCCGCCGCAAGCCTTGACGCTCACAGTGAACAGCGCGTCATGCAGGCGCTGAATGATGCCTCTCGCCAGCAAACGACGCTGATGGTCACGCACCAGCTAGAAGGTATTGCCGACTGGGATCAGATTTGGGTAATGGAAAACGGGCGTATTGTCGAACAAGGTGATTACGCCACGCTCGCCGCCGCGCAGGGGCCATTTGCCTCCCTGCTGGCTAATCGTCAGGAGGATATTTAATGCGCGCCCTGCTGCCGTACCTCGCATTGTATAAACGCCATAAATGGATGCTGACGCTGGGCATTGTGCTGGCTATCGTCACCCTGCTGGCCAGTATCGGATTATTAACACTCTCTGGCTGGTTCCTGTCGGCTTCTGCCGTCGCGGGCGTTGCCGGGCTCTACAGTTTTAACTACATGCTGCCCGCTGCGGGCGTGCGCGGCACTGCGATTGCCCGTACCGCCGGGCGCTATTTTGAGCGTCTGGTCAGCCATGATGCGACCTTCCGCGTTCTGCAACATCTGCGTATTTTCACCTTCAGCAAACTTCTGCCCCTCTCCCCTGCCGGGCTGGCGCGTTTTCGTCAGGGCGAACTGCTGAACCGCGTGGTGGCCGATGTCGATACGCTGGATCATCTCTATCTGCGCGTGATCTCCCCGCTGGTTGGCGCGTTTGTGGTGATCGTGACCGTCACGCTGGGCCTTTGTGTGCTCGACGTGCCTATCGCTCTCACCCTGGGCGGCATTATGTTGCTCACGCTGCTCCTGCTGCCGCCGCTGTTTTATCGCGCCGGGAAATCCACGGGTGAAAATCTGACTCGTCTGCGCGGCGACTACCGCCAGCAGTTAACGTCCTGGCTGCAAGGCCAGGCAGAACTGACGATTTTCGGTGCCAGCCGCCGCTACCGCGCTCAGATGGAAAGCACGGAGCTGAGCTGGCATGAAGCCCAGCGCCGACAGTCCGAGCTGACGGCGCTGTCCCAGGCGGTGATGATGCTGATCGGCGGTGTTGCGGTGATTGCGATGCTGTGGATGGCATCAGGCGGCGTGGGCGGAAATACGCAGCCCGGCGCGCTGATCGCGTTGTTTGTCTTCTGTGCGCTGGCAGCGTTTGAAGCACTCGCGCCGGTAACGAGCGCGTTCCAGCACCTCGGCCAGGTGATTGCCTCGGCGGTGCGCATTACCCAGATTACCGAACAGAAACCGGAAGTGGCGTTCACCGACGCACAGCACGATGTGGCTCCTCAGTCCGTGGCGCTGCAGCTGAAAGACGTGACGTTTGCCTACGATGGGCAGGCGCAAAACGCGCTTGATGGCATCAGCCTGACAGTTCCGGCCGGCAAGCACGTTGCTGTGCTCGGCAGAACCGGCTGCGGTAAATCGACACTGCTGCAATTACTGACCCGCGCCTGGGACCCGCGTCGGGGCGAAATTCGCTTTAACGATACAAAGCTTACGGAATTTAGCGAGCCCGCCCTGCGTAAGGCTGTCAGCGTAGTTCCGCAGCGCGTGCATCTGTTTAGCGCCACGCTGCGCGATAACCTGCTGCTGGCGTCGCCGCAAGCCTCTGACAGCGACTTAAGCGCCGTGCTGGAACAGGTCGGCCTGCAAAAACTGCTCGAGGATGACGGCTTAAACAGCTGGCTCGGAGAAGGAGGTCGTCAGCTTTCGGGTGGAGAGTTACGGCGTCTGGCGGTAGCTCGTGCTCTGTTGCATGACGCGCCGCTGATGCTCCTGGATGAACCGACGGAAGGTCTGGACGCCACAACCGAAAGCCAAATCCTTGATTTACTGGCGCAAGTCATGAAAAACAAAACCGTGCTGATGGTGACACACCGCCTGCGCGGACTGGCGAATTTTGACCAAATAATTGTAATGGACAATGGGCAAATTATTGAGCAAGGTAGTCACGCAGAGCTGTTGGCGAAACAGGGTCGCTATTACCAGTTTAAACAACGTCTGTAGACTATATTTGAACCGATCCTAACTCGCGTATTGGAGTTTCGCAGTCATGCGCCTGGTCCAGCTTTCTCGTCATAATATTGCGTTCCCTTCGCCAGAGGGAGCGCTACGTGAACCCAATGGGCTTCTGGCGCTTGGCGGTGATTTAAGCCCGGCGCGTTTGCTGATGGCCTACCAGCGCGGCATTTTTCCGTGGTTCTCACCCGGCGATCCGATTCTTTGGTGGTCGCCAGATCCTCGCGCAGTGCTGCTTCCCGCGCAGTTTCACCTGAGTCGCAGCATGAAACGCTTCCATGCGAAATCCCCGTATCGGGTGACGCTCAATCACGCGTTCGGGCAGGTGATCGAAGGGTGTGCCCGCGATCGTCATGAAGGCACCTGGATCACACACGACATTATCGACGCTTATCATCGCTTACACGAACTGGGCCACGCCCACTCCATCGAAGTGTGGGAAAACGAGGCGCTGGTTGGCGGCATGTACGGCGTGGCGCAGGGCACCTTGTTTTGCGGTGAGTCGATGTTCAGCCGCGCCATTAACGCCTCCAAAACGGCCCTGCTGGTCTTTTGCCAGGAATTCTCTTTGCGCGGTGGTCAACTGGTGGATTGTCAGGTGCTGAACGAGCACACTGCCTCACTGGGCGCCGTTGAAATATCACGTCGACATTATCTGGAACAGCTGGATGCCATGCGTTTGCAGAAGCTGCCACAGAACTTTTGGGTTCCCAGAACGCTCTTTATCTCTCAGGCATAAATGTTTTCCGCCCATTTCTGATGAGGAGTGTTATAATTGGTGCCGCAGAGTAGGTTCAGCCTGTTGCCCCGCCGCCGTTTGGGAATCCTTCGCACCAGATAACGTCCTTGCGTTTATCCTGTCGCCTCCCCTTTACGAATGCGCTTCTCGTACGGTTATACCGTGACGACTGGGCAATACGCCGAAACTGTTTTGTTGCGTTTTAAACGCGCAATTCTTTACTTAATTGATGAATTTCGGCATTATCTTGCCGGTTCAAAACTTGGTAGTGATACCCCAGAGGATTAGATGGCCAAAGAAGACAATATTGAAATGCAGGGTACCGTACTTGACACGTTACCTAACACCATGTTCCGCGTAGAACTGGAAAACGGTCACGTGGTAACCGCGCACATCTCCGGTAAAATGCGCAAGAACTACATCCGTATCCTGACGGGCGACAAAGTGACTGTTGAGCTGACCCCGTACGACCTGAGCAAAGGCCGCATTGTCTTCCGTAGTCGCTAATTGTTTTCGCCAGTAAAGGCGTAGAGATATTTAAAAAGGTCGGGGAATCCCCGGCCTTTTTTATTTCCGCTATATACCGGGCCAGGCCGAAAATCTATTACCGTCAGAGACCTCGCCACCGCCTGCGTTATATCCGAACCGGTCACATGCAACAGCCCGACGCGTTCAACCTGTGACACCCACAAAACACAGGCATAAAAAAACCGGGCTTTCACCCGGCTTTTATTTACGCGATATAACTCAGTGTGCCGCTTCTGGCTTATGCTTCTGTGCACTCTGGAAGTCGTACGTCAACTCCCCTTTCGCCTGATCCAGCGCCACGGTCACCTGGCCGCCATCCACCAGCGAACCAAACAGCAGTTCGTTGGCCAGCGGTTTTTTCAGGTTGTCCTGAATGGCTCGCGCCATCGGACGTGCGCCCATCGCACGGTCGTAGCCTTTCTCGGCCAGCCAGTTGCGGGCCTCCTGGCTCACTTCCAGCGATACGCCTTTCTGATCCAGCTGAACCTGCAGCTCGACGATGAACTTGTCCACCACCTGATGGATCACCTCGGTAGACAGGTGATCGAACCAGATAATGTTGTCCAGACGGTTACGGAACTCTGGCGTAAAGATCTTCTTGATCTCTTCCATCGCATCGGTGCTGTTATCCTGGTGGATCAGGCCGATCGATTTACGTTCCGTTTCACGCACACCGGCGTTGGTGGTCATCACCAGCACCACGTTGCGGAAGTCCGCTTTGCGCCCGTTGTTGTCGGTCAGCGTCCCGTTGTCCATCACCTGAAGCAGGATGTTGAACACGTCCGGGTGCGCTTTCTCGATCTCATCGAGCAGCAGAACCGCGTGCGGATGCTTGATCACCGCATCGGTGAGCAGGCCGCCCTGGTCAAAGCCCACGTATCCTGGAGGCGCACCAATCAAACGGCTGACGGTGTGGCGTTCCATGTACTCGGACATATCAAAGCGCAGCAGCTCAATGCCCAGCGCTTTAGACAGCTGCACCGTTACCTCGGTTTTCCCCACACCGGTTGGACCGGCAAACAGGAAGGAGCCAACCGGTTTATGGTCGTGTCCCAGCCCGGCACGGGCCATCTTGATGGCTTCGGTTAAGGCCTCAATGGCTTTATCCTGGCCAAACACCAGCATTTTCAGGCGGTCGCCGAGGTTTCTCAGGGTATCGCGGTCGCTCTGAGAGACACTCTTCTCAGGGATACGCGCGATGCGAGCTACCACGGATTCAATGTCCGCCACATTGACGGTTTTCTTGCGTTTGCTGGCCGGCATCAGACGCGCACGCGCGCCCGCTTCGTCGATCACGTCAATCGCTTTATCCGGCAGATGACGGTCGTTGATGTACTTCACCGCCAGCTCTACCGCCGCACGCACCGCTTTGGCGGTGTAACGCACGTCGTGGTGCGCTTCGTACTTCGGTTTCAGGCCGTTGATAATCTGCACCGTTTCCTCAACGGACGGCTCAGTAATATCAATTTTCTGGAAGCGGCGCGCCAGCGCACGGTCCTTCTCGAAGATATTGCTGAATTCCTGATAGGTGGTCGACCCCATCACGCGGATCTTGCCGCTCGAGAGCAGCGGTTTGATCAGGTTAGCCGCATCCACCTGGCCGCCAGACGCCGCACCTGCGCCGATGATGGTGTGAATCTCATCGATAAACAGGATGCTGCTGGTGTCTTGCTCCAGCTGTTTCAGCAAGGCTTTGAAGCGTTTTTCAAAATCACCGCGATATTTCGTGCCCGCAAGCAGAGAACCGATATCCAGCGAGTAGATGGTGCAATCGGCCATCACTTCCGGAACATCGCCCTGCACAATACGCCAGGCCAGCCCTTCAGCAATCGCGGTTTTACCCACGCCCGATTCCCCCACCAGCAGCGGGTTGTTCTTACGGCGACGGCACAGGACCTGAATCGCGCGTTCCAGCTCTTTATCGCGGCCAATCAGCGGGTCGATCCCACCGACGCGAGCAAGCTGGTTAAGATTGGTGGTGAAGTTTTCCATACGATCCTCCCCGCCTGCTTGCTCTTCATTATTATTGACCTGATTGCTGGAATCCGACGCCTGATTAGGCTCGTCTTTTCGCGTTCCGTGAGAGATAAAGTTCACCACGTCGAGTCGGCTGACTTCGTGTTTACGCAGCAGGTACGCAGCTTGCGACTCCTGCTCGCTAAAGATGGCAACCAGCACATTTGCGCCAGTTACTTCGCTACGGCCAGAGGACTGGACGTGGAACACCGCACGCTGCAGCACGCGCTGGAAGCTGAGCGTCGGCTGAGTGTCGCGCTCCTCTTCGCTGACGGGCAGCACCGGTGTCGTTTGTTCGATGAAGGCTTCGAGTTCCTGACGTAACGCCACCAGGTCCACGGAGCAGGCTTCCAGCGCTTCGCGGGCGGATGGGTTGCTGAGCAGTGCAAGCAGCAGGTGCTCAACGGTCATAAACTCATGACGGTGCTCACGCGCTCTGGCGAAAGCCATGTTTAAACTGAGTTCCAGTTCTTGATTGAGCATAGGCACCTCCCCCAATTTTATGCCTTTTCAGGCTTTTTCCAGCGTACACAGCAACGGATGCTCGTTCTCCCTTGCATACTCGTTCACCATCGCCACTTTGGTTTCGGCTACTTCGGCAGTAAAAATGCCGCAGATGGCTTTGCCGCGATAGTGAACGGTGAGCATCAATTGCGTTGCACGTTCAACATCATAAGAAAAGAACTTTTGTAGCACGTCAATAACAAATTCCATCGGCGTGTAATCATCGTTCATTAACATAACTTTATACATAGATGGCGGTTTTAGCGCGTCGCGCACTTTGTCTTCCGCCAGCTGGTCAAAATCCAGCCAGTCGTTCGTCTTACCCATTGTCAGTCGTCATCATCGGTTACGGTTTCCGGCAGAACATTTTTCGCTGACAGGCATTGATACATATTCTGAATCTACCTCAGATATCAGATAACAAACATCTATTACTGCCATCCGCGATGTCTGTCACATTCCCGTCAATAGCGTTAACTGCTTCAAATTTTGGTTGATTATTGTCCCAACTCCAGCGCCTGACACTTGACGATAAGGCTGGTTTATCTAAATTGTACAAGCGTGAGTTGGCGAGGTTTTGAACAGCCCCCACTCCACCACCGGTTCATTCCATCTTACTTAATAAGATATACGAAGGATGTCGAAGCATGGAAATGGGTACTGTTAAGTGGTTCAACAACGCCAAAGGGTTCGGGTTCATCTGCCCTGAAGGCGGCGGCGAAGATATCTTCGCTCACTATTCCACCATTCAGATGGATGGATACAGAACACTAAAAGCCGGACAGTCGGTTCGGTTTGATGTTCACCAGGGGCCAAAAGGCAATCATGCCAGTGTCATTGTGCCCATTGAAGCAGAAGCTGTCGCTTAGCCCTCTGATTCATTGTGTACATCCTGTCGGCAAAATGCCAGCCCGATCGGCTGGCATTTTTATTTCCAGCACCGGTCGCGCGACGGCGCGTAACCCGGTAAAACTCACTCGCGAGCCAATGCATCCACCGGATCGAGCCGCGCCGCATTGCGCGCCGGCAACCAGCCAAACAGCACGCCCGTCGCCGTCGAACATAAAAATGCCGTCAGCAGCGCAAAGGGTGAGAAACCGATCTCCCAGCCCGGTAAAAACAGCTGCAGGGTAAAGGCGATCAGCATCGAAAGCGTGATACCAAACGCACCGCCCACCAGACAAACCAGCACCGCTTCAATCAAAAACTGTTGCAGCACATCGCTTGCCCGCGCGCCAACCGCCATGCGAATGCCAATCTCGCGCGTGCGCTCCGTCACCGACACCAGCATGATATTCATCACCCCAATCCCACCGACAACCAGCGAAATCACCGCCACCAGCGTCAGGAACATCTGAAGAGTACGTGTGGTCTTTTCCGCCGTTTTCAAGACGCCGTCCATATTCCAGGTGAAGAAATCTTTCTTCCCGTGGCGCAGGGTGAGCAGTCGTTCGATCTGCTGTTCGGCCTGAGTGCTGTCGTAACCCTCTTTCACCCGCACGGTGATGGAGTTAAGCCACGACTGCCCCATGATACGCCCGGAAATGGTAGTGTACGGCAGCCAGACGCGCAGGATTTTACTGCTGCCAAACATCGACTGTTTCTCCTCCGCCACGCCAATCACCGTCGCGGGCATGTTGCCGACCAGAATCACTTCACCGACGACGTTGGTTTTATTCGGGAACAGCTGGCGACGCGAGTTATCATCCAGCACCACCACCTGCGCGCGGCCCGCAAGCTGCTCGGCGTTAAAGGTTGCGCCCTGGCTGAAGGTCATCCCGTAGACGTTAAAATAGTCACCGCTCACGCCGTTGGCGCTGGCCGCTACGTCAATATTGCCATAGCGCAGACGCAGGTTTTGCGATACCGCTGGGGTGGCCGAGTTCACCCACGGCTGTTTTTGCAGCGCCACCAGATCGTCATACTTCAGCGCCTGCTGGTTTTGCGGTTCATCGTCACCAAAATCTTTACCCGGATAGACATCGATGGTGTTGGTCCCGATGGCGCGGATATCCGCCAGCACCAGCTGTTTCGCCGCATCACCCACCACCACAATCGACACCACCGACGCAATGCCGATGATGATGCCGAGCATGGTCAGCAATGTGCGCATTTTGTTCGCCACCATCGCCAGCCAGGCCATGGTTAACGCCTCGCGGAATCCGCTGACAAACTGCCCCCAGCCCGTCGGCGGCGGCAGGATCGTTTTCTGCACACCGACGTGATTTTTCTTCGCTGGCGGGTTGCTTATCAGCTCACCGTCGTGAATTTCAATGATTCTCTCCGCCTGCGCCGCCACCTGCGGATCGTGGGTGACAATAATCACCGTATGCCCCTGATCGCGCAGCTGATGCAGGATCGCCATCACCTCTTCACCGGAATGGCTGTCCAGCGCGCCCGTCGGTTCATCGGCCAGAATCACCTGCCCACCGTTCATTAGCGCGCGGGCAATACTCACGCGCTGCTGCTGGCCTCCAGAGAGCTGCGACGGCTGATAATCGACACGCTCGGCCAGACCCAGACGCGTCAGCAGCGCATGGGCACGCTCAAGGCGCTTCTTGCGTTCCACACCGGCATACACCGCCGGGACTTCCACGTTTTGCGCCGCCGTCAGATGCGAAAGCAGATGGTAGCGCTGGAAAATAAAGCCGAAGTGTTCACGACGCAGTTTGGCCAGCGCATCGCTGTCGAGGGTGGAAATATCCGTCCCCGCCACGCGATAGGTGCCGCTGGTTGGTTTATCCAGGCAGCCGAGAATGTTCATCAGGGTGGATTTTCCGGAGCCGGACGCCCCGACGATCGCCACCATCTCCCCGGCTTCGACGCGCAGGGTGATGCCCTTCAGCACCTCTACCGCCCCCTCTCCGGAAGGATAGCTGCGGCGGATATCGTTCAGTTCAAGCAATGCCGTCATTTCGCGGCCCCGGACTGGCTTTCACCCGTCACCACTTCGTCGCCCTCTTCGAGCCCTTTGACGATCACAACGTCCGTATCATTACGCTCGCCAATCTCCACCTCGCGCTCGCGGGTTTCGCCGTTACGCAACACTTTCACTTTATAGCGGTTGTTCCCTGCCGGTTCGCCCAGCGCCGCCAGCGGGACGGTCAGCACATCTTTCACGCCCGTTAGCTGAATATGCACCTGCGCGGTCATATCCAGACGCAGCACGCCTTTCGGGTTTGGCACTTCAAAGCGGGCATAGTAGAAAATCGCGTCATTGACCTTCTCCGGCGTCGGCAGAATATCCTTCAGCACGCCCTCATAGCGGGTATTCGGATCGCCCAGCACCGTGAACCAGGCTTTCTGACCGGGCTTGAGATGGATAACGTCGGCCTCGGAAACCTGCGCTTTTACCAGCATGGTGCCCATATCCGCCAGCGTCAGGATGTTTGGCGCCTGCTGAGCGGCGATAACCGTCTGGCCCTGCAGGGTGGTGATTTGCGTCACTTCCCCGGCCATCGGTGCCACGATACGGGTGTAATCGAGGTTAGTTTTGGCCGTATCCAGGGAGGCCTGGTTACGTTTGATTTGCGCGTCAATGGTGCCAATCTGCGCCTGTTTTACCGCCAGTTCCGTCGTCGCGGTATCCAGATCCTGACGGGAAACGGCCTGCGTTTTTGCCAGCGCCTGCTGACGTCCAAGCGTCACCTGCGCCAGCTTGCGCTCGGCTTCGGCCTGGCTGCGCTGGGCGCGTAATTCCATAAGCGTGGCTTCTACTTCGCGGATCTGGTTTTCTGCTTGCTCAGGATCGATCACCCCCAGCAGCTGACCTTTTTTCACTTTGTCGCCAATCTCAACCGACAGCGTTTTAAGCTGACCGCTGACCTGCGCGCCGACGTCGACTTTTCGCAGAGCATCCAGCTTACCGGTTGCCAGCACGCTTTGTTGCAGCTCGCCCGGCCGCACAATCAGCGTTTGGTACTGCGGCACAGGTGCGTTGAGGACCTGCCAGAGCCAGTATCCGCCCACCAGCACGACGACGGCCAACAGTAAAAACAGCTTCCTGCGTTTTCCCTTGAGATTCATAAATATTCCAAATAAATGTTCTGGCAATTATAAATGTCGATTCTATCTAAACTGTTCCTCAACGAAACCCCCGTTTTTTTATCTCTCACCTCATTTGTTGACGAGATGTTGATTAAATGGCTGCTGAAATAGAGATCTCATCCAGAAGCCAGGAATAATCATGTCTTCCATCGCCGATCTACCTTCTTCACAGCCGTCGCAGCCAAAATCAGGATGGCAGCTTTTCCAGAGCCTTGCATCAGGCGAATTAACACCGGGGCTTGCGTGGCAGAACCCCTCCTATCGGCGTAAATTCATGCTTCGTTCGCTGGCGGCACCGTTCAGCACTGCGCGCCTGCTGGCAAGCCTGGCAAAACAACCGCGTTTAATGCAAATGTTGAAAGTGCAGCCAGGGCTGCCGTGCCGACTGCACCGCCCATGGCTTTCAGTAGACATGAGCCGTCAGAGCGCGCTTGAGGCGCTGAACTGGCACTACCAGACCATGAGCAAAACCCTTCCGGCATCGCTGATGAACGGGTATTTATCAAAACAAGGTGTCACCCTGTTAACGCTGACCGGCAAAGACGAACGCCAGTTTACGATCCGCCTGTGTGCCGATGCGTTCCTCGATAAAGAGGGCGAAGCAACGCTGGCCTTCTGCGATCACCAGAATACGGTGCTTGCCGAGATGACCTTCACCCTGTGTCAGCTCGACGGGAAAACCACCCTGTTTATCGGCGGCCTGCAAGGAGCAAAAGCTTTTGTGCCTCACGAGCTGATCCAGGGTGCAACCAAAGCCTGTCATGGCCTGTTCCCGAAACGTCTGCTGGTGGAAGCCGCTATGACACTGGGCACCGCGTTCCCGGTGGAGCAGATTTTGGCCGTCAGCAACGCCACGCATATCTATCGCAGCTGGCGCTATCGTAAGAAAAAAGAGGGCAAACTGCTGGCGGATTACGACAGTTTCTGGCGCTCAATGAGTGGCGAACCGCTGGCGAGCGGTCACTTCCAGCTACCGCTCGAGATGGCGCGCAAACCGATGGAAGAGATCGCGAGCAAAAAACGCTCTGAGTACCGTCGCCGCTATGAACTGCTGGATAGCCTGATCGAGCAGATCAATCAGGCAACCCACCGCTAGTCGGCTTTCCCGCGTGCCAGCCACAGCACGCGGGAGAACATTTTACGCAGTAATGTCGGCACCGCCTCGACCCCTCTCCGTCCTGCTTCCGCCGACACTTCAATAGCCAGATCCGGCTTCGATGAGCGATGAATCGCTTTGGCGATCACCCGTCGCATATTCATCGGCACGCCCGGCGGGATCATGGCCACGCGGTGAAACACATCGTCGAACCCCTGACGATACATAAAGTGTTCCATATCCATCGCCGGTAATTCCGTGAGGTGCTCCCGCTCCTCTTCCCGGTTGTTGTTCAGCAAACCGCGTACGGTACTGGCATATTTTTTCCCGGCCTCATCGCCATCCACCAGCACATGCCATTCGATCCCCATCCGGCGGGCAAATTTGATCAGCGGTTTTAATCCCGACTGGGCAAACTCAATGACTTTGATCCCTTCGGCGTCGAAATGGTGCCCACACTGACGCGCCAGTTCGTTGATCACCCAGGTCTCCGTTTCCCCCTCAACCAACAGCCAGCAGCGGGCAAACAGCGACGACGCACGGTTAAAGCGGATATGAAACGCGATACGGCGGCCATCTTCCGGGTTTAATCCCCCTGGTCCCAAGCGAAACGCGGTGACGCGTGAGGATTCACGCACCAGACGGCAGACATGCTCCACCGGCGTCAGAGAGAGCAATTCCCCGGAGTTAGTGGTCGTGATGCGCTGAAGGGGCAGCAGATTCAGGAGATGCCAGGCCACCGACAGCATGATCGGATGCAGCCGTGTTTCCGGATCTTCCACCAGCAATAAAGGACGCGCGTCGCGGTCCAGCCGTACCGACCCTTTCGCCTGCAGCAGCGTGGAGAACAGCCCCAGCAGAATCACCCGATGCGCGCGCCCACCGGGTTTGTCGATCATACGGTTGATGATATCCAGATAGCGCCAGCTGCGCTGCTCATCGTGAGAGCGCCTGCGCATCAGGCGGTGGCGGGTTTGAGTCGTGCCCTGTTCGGAAAAATAGTGCTCAAGCAGCTGCACCATCGCCGACAGCCCCTGGCGAATCTGCCCGTCCGTGAGATTTTGTGGACGCGCCACCAGCTCACGCGCCAGAAAATCCAGCTCGCGGGCGGTGACTTCAACGTCGGGCAAATTAGGCACCGAGCCGTTGCGGATCCGGCGCATAAAGCGCGCATCCCGCAGGCGCAGCACCGGCATCAGGCGCACCAGATGGGCGGCCTGAGCGTCAATATCCTCCAGCGGAATAGGCTGCCCACGGGCATCCATAAACCCGCGCAGGGTCATCACACTCTCATCTTCTGCCAGCTCGCCTTCAAGGCGATAAAAGATACGTTGATAGCCATCATCTGAGGGCGTCCAGCAGGGAGAAAGTGGCCGGTAGCGGCGAACGCGATGACGACCGGGTTCCAGCTCGCGAAAGGTCAGAACGATATGCAGATGGTGCTCGCGCCCCTGAATATCCCCCGGCGGAAACCAAAAGTCCTCCCGAACGAAGCTGTAAAGGTCTGCCTCCGGCGAAAGCAGCAGGGTCAACGCATCCAGAAGGCTGGATTTACCCCAGGCGTTTTCACCGATCAGCACGTTGTTCTGTTCCAGCATTAACGATAAACGGTTAATGCCGCGAAACCCGACGATCTCCACACGTTCGAGAAACATAATGCCCCCTGAAATGCTCACTTTTTCCTTCAAGTTATCAGCAGTATAGCGGCAGGCGGTGTGACAGGACACATTAAGATCGACGGATTATTTCAGGACGGAGCCTAAAATTCAGAATTTACACCACGACTTTCGTTTGAAACATATTTTCCGGCATAAGATACTTCGCATTCCGAATTGGACTATGCTTTAAATCCATCCAGTCCGAACAAGGATTAACATCACATTGCCATAAATCAAATTAAACAGATTTATTTAACTGGCGAAGGGGTGTTGTTGGTTTTTAAAATAATGGCTCTTTGAGTCGTCATCCCTTTTAGGCGATTTAGTAGCCCGCGCGCAGGACAGCGTGCGGAAATTAACGAGGTGGTTATGTTTAGAAAATTAGCGGCAGAATGCTTTGGTACATTCTGGCTGGTGTTTGGTGGTTGCGGTAGTGCCGTTCTGGCTGCGGCATTCCCGGAATTAGGTATTGGTTTTGCGGGCGTGGCATTAGCCTTTGGCTTAACCGTATTAACGATGGCATTTGCTGTCGGCCATATTTCCGGCGGGCATTTTAACCCGGCTGTGACATTAGGCCTGTGGGCTGGCGGTCGTTTTCCGGCGAAAGACGTGATTGGCTATATTGTGGCGCAGGTGGTTGGCGGCATTATTGCGGCAGCGGTCCTGTACGTTGTGGCCAGCGGTAAAGCGGGCTTCGACGCGGCGGCAAGCGGTTTTGCTTCTAACGGCTATGGCGAACACTCACCAGGTGGCTTCTCTATGCTGTCTGCGATTGTTATTGAAATCGTCCTGACCGCGGGCTTCCTGCTGGTAATCCACGGTGCCACTGACAAACACGCACCCGCCGGTTTTGCCCCTATTGCTATCGGCCTCGCGCTGACCCTGATTCACCTGATCAGCATTCCGGTAACGAACACCTCCGTGAACCCTGCGCGCAGCACCGCAGTGGCGATCTTCCAGGGTGGCTGGGCGCTGCAGCAGCTGTGGCTGTTCTGGGTGATGCCAATTGTCGGCGGTATCCTCGGCGGGCTGCTGTATCGTACGCTGCTGGAAAAACGCGACTGAGTGTACGGCTGTGATGCCGGGTGGCACGTCGCGAACCCGGCTAACAGGTGCAGTCATCCAGGCCGGGTAAGGCGTCGCCGCCACCCGGCCTTTATTTTGTACTTTGACTGGCAGACCGGAATTGGGTAGTGTCACTGGCGCTATTCAGACACACAAAAGGACCCGGCTGTTCATGTTTTCAGGACTCTTAATCATTCTGCTACCGCTGGTAGTGGGCTATCTTATTCCCCTCCATCATGAGTCGGCATTAAAACTCATTAATCGCTTTCTCAGCTGGATTGTCTACGTCATCCTGTTTTTTATGGGAATAAGCCTCGCATTCCTGGATAACCTGGCCGCTAATTTACTCTCTATTCTCCATTATTCTGTTGTTACTATTGTGGTGATTCTGCTGTGTAATATTGCGGCGCTATTTTGGCTTGAGCGCGCATTGCCATGGAAAAACCATCATCAACAGGAAAAATTACCCTCGCGAATTGCCATGGCGCTGGAGTCATTAAAACTGTGCGGCGTGGTCGTGCTCGGCTTTTTGCTTGGCCTGACCGGTTTAGCGTTTTTACAACACGCCACCGAAGCCAGCGAATATACCCTCATCTTCCTGTTATTCCTGATCGGTATTCAATTACGCAATAACGGCATGACGCTGAAACAGATTGTGCTCAATCGACGCGGAATGATCATCGCGGTGGTCGTGGTGGGCAGTTCGCTGATTGGCGGCGTGATTAACGCATTTATTCTCGACCTGCCGCTGAAAACCGGGCTGGCGATGGCCTCCGGTTTTGGTTGGTACTCCCTGTCAGGGATTTTAATGACCGAATCCTTTGGCCCGGTGATTGGCAGCGCGTCATTCTTTAACGATCTGGGCCGCGAGCTGATCGCCATTATGCTCATTCCGGGGCTGGTGCGTAAAAGCCGCTCTACAGCGGTTGGCCTGTGCGGTGCGACGTCGATGGACTTTACCCTGCCCGTTCTGCAGCGTTCCGGCGGGCTTGAGCTGGTTCCTGCCGCCATCGTTCATGGTTTTATTTTGAGCCTGCTGGTGCCGATTCTGATGGCGCTGTTCACCGCATAATACCTCTCTGGCGGTAGGCTTCTGCCGCCAAAATTGCGTTAAATCAATCTCCCTTTACTTTGTAGAAGAAAGACCTTTTCTCTGTCCGGTCACAGGCATAACCTTAAACATGTATCTAAAATATAACTTTAACAGGTGTGATTATGTTTTGTGTGCAATGTGAACAAACCATCCGTACCCCAGCTGGCAACGGCTGCTCCTACGCGCAGGGCATGTGCGGTAAAACCGCAGAAACGTCTGACCTGCAAGATCTGCTGATTGCAGCCCTGCAAGGCCTCTCCGCCTGGGCGGTAAAAGCGCGCGAATATGGCATTATCGACCACGACATCGACAACTTCGCGCCGCGCGCATTCTTCTCCACGCTGACCAACGTCAACTTCGACTCCCCTCGCATCGTAGGCTACGCGCGCGAAGCCATCGCCCTGCGTGAAGCGCTGAAAGCGCAAAGCCTGAGCGTGGACGCGAACGCCGCCGTCGATAACCCTATGGCTGGTCTGCAACTGGTGAGTGACGATCTGGGCGAACTGCAGCGTCAGGCGGCGGAATTCACCCCGAACAAAGACAAAGCGGCGATTGGCGAGAACATTCTCGGCCTGCGTCTGCTGTGCCTGTACGGCCTGAAAGGTGCGGCGGCCTATATGGAACACGCCCACGTTCTCGGTCAGTACGACAACGACATTTATGCCCAGTACCACAAAATCATGGCGTGGCTCGGCACCTGGCCTTCCGACATGAACGCCCTGCTTGAGTGTTCAATGGAAATCGGCCAGATGAACTTCAAAGTGATGAGCATTCTGGATGCAGGCGAAACCAGCACCTACGGCCATCCGACGCCGACTCAGGTCAACGTCAAAGCCACTGCCGGGAAATGCATTCTGATCTCCGGCCACGACCTGAAAGATCTCTTCAACCTGCTGCAACAGACCGAAGGCACGGGTGTGAATGTCTACACCCACGGCGAAATGCTGCCTGCCCACGGCTACCCGGAGCTGCGTAAATTTAAGCACCTGGTCGGCAACTACGGCAGCGGCTGGCAGAACCAGCAGGTGGAGTTCGCCCGCTTCCCAGGCCCTGTCGTCATGACCTCCAACTGCATCATCGATCCGACCGTCGGTGCCTATGACGACCGTATCTGGACGCGCAGCATCGTTGGCTGGCCGGGTGTAAGCCACCTCGAAGGCGATGATTTCACCCCGGTTATCACCCAGGCGCAGCAGATGGCAGGCTTCCCGTTCAGCGAAATAGAACATCTGATCACCGTCGGCTTCGGCCGCGAAACCCTGCTGGGTGCGGCGGATTCCCTGATCGACCTGGTGAGCCGCGAAAAACTGCGTCACATCTTCCTGGTCGGCGGCTGTGACGGCGCGCGCGGCGAACGTAACTACTTTACCGATTTCGCCACCAGCGTGCCGCAGGACTGCCTGATCCTGACCCTGGCGTGCGGGAAATACCGCTTCAACAAACTGGACTTCGGCGATATCGAAGGCCTGCCGCGTCTGATTGATGCCGGTCAGTGTAACGATGCCTACTCGGCGATCATTCTGGCGGTGACGCTGGCCGAGAAACTGGGCTGCGGCGTGAACGATCTGCCGCTGTCACTGGTGCTCTCCTGGTTCGAACAGAAAGCGATCGTGATCCTGCTGACGCTGCTGTCGCTGGGCGTCACCAATATCGTGACCGGCCCGACGGCACCGGGCTTCCTGACCCCGGATCTGCTGGCGGTGCTGAACGAAAAATTTGGTCTGCGTTCCGTGACCACCGTAGAAGAAGACATGCAGCAACTGCTGAGCGCGTAAGGAGTTTTTCATGACGATGCCAACCTCACAATGCCCGTGGCGGATGCAGGTTCATCACATCCATCAGGAGACGCCGGATGTGTGGACGCTGTCGCTGTTATGCCATGATTTTTACCCCTATCGCGCCGGTCAGTATGCGCTGGTAAGTGTCCGCAATTCTGCGGACACCCTTCGCGCCTACACCCTTTCCTCAACGCCGGGCGTGAGTGAATACATCACGCTCACCGTGCGTCGGATCGATGACGGTGCGGGTTCACAGTGGCTGACGAACGAAGTGAAGCGCGGGGATTATCTCTGGCTCTCCGACGCCCAGGGGGATTTCGTCTGCGACGATAAAGCTGACGATAAATTCCTGATGCTGGCGGCGGGCTGTGGCGTGACGCCGGTGATGTCGATGCGTCGCTGGCTGGCGAAGAACCGTCCGCAGGCTGACGTACAGGTGATTTTCAGCGTTCGCTCACCGGAGGATGTCATTTTCGCCGACGAGTGGCGCAATTATCCGGTCACCCTGGTCGCCGAGAATAACGCGACTCACGGTTTTGTCGCGGGCCGTCTGAGCCGCGAACTGCTGCAAAGCGTGCCAGATATCGCCTCGCGCACCGTGATGACCTGCGGCCCAGCGCCGTATATGGAAATCGTGGAGAACGAGGTGAAAGCGCTCGGCGTGACCCGCTTCTTTAAGGAGCAGTTCTTCACGCCAGTGGCCGAAGCCGCCACCAGCGGGGTGAAATTCACTAAACTGCAGCCTGCGCAGACCTTCTTCGGCCGCGTCGGTACCACGCTGCTGGAAGCGCTGGAGAGCAATAACGTTCCGGTCGTTGCGGCCTGTCGCGCGGGCGTGTGCGGGTGCTGTAAAACGAAAGTGGTTTCTGGCGACTACACCGTGAGCAGTACGATGACGCTGACGGATGCGGAAATTGCCGAGGGTTACGTGCTGGCCTGTTCTTGTCATCCGCAGGGTGATTTGGTTCTGGCATAAACTGTGCACCATATACGGTGCACAATGTGCCGGGCAGCTTTGCGGTTGCCCGGCCTACCCTCTTCTGGCCCGGTAGATATTAAGCTACCGGGCTTTTTTATTCTCAACGCCAGGCCGGATCGCGCGCCAGTGAATAACGCCCTGCCCCCATAAAGGCCAAAGCCAGTGCGCCAATGAAGAAATAGACCAGACTTTCAATCGCCCATGCGCCTACCGCATCCAGCGCAAAGGTTTTGCCGGTGCCGACCATCAGCCAGGCAACGATCATCGTAAACGCCAGCACCAGCGCCGCCGGACGGGTCAGGATCCCCAGCACAATCAGAACCGGTGCCACCACTTCACCAATCAAAACGCCATAAGCAATAAACCCCGGCAGCCCTTTTTCCACCAGCATGCCGCTGATAAACCCCACGCCGCCAAACAGCTTGTGTAAACCGTGAAACAGCATCAACCCGCCAACCGCCAGACGTAATAACAATTTGCCAAAATCATCATGCGTTAGCGTTCTATTAACAGCAATTAACAATGATTTAACCATCTGAAATGATTCCTGTTTTCACCCTGTGTGCCATCAGAATATGACGAAAGGTTGTACAAAGAAAGTCACTATTAATCAGGGGGATTAAACGGGCATAACGCCCAGTTTCTTCTAAGCTTGTAAGCGTTATCACAAAACGGAGATGGACAACCATGAAACAGACCGTAGCGGCCTACGTAGCAAAAACCCTGGAACAAGCTGGCGTCAAACGCATCTGGGGCGTCACCGGCGATTCTCTCAACGGATTAAGCGACAGCCTCAACCGAATGGGCACCATTGACTGGATGCCGACGCGCCACGAAGAGGTGGCGGCCTTTGCCGCAGGCGCGGAAGCGCAGCTGACGGGCGAGCTGGCGGTATGCGCAGGTTCGTGCGGACCGGGCAACCTGCATCTGATTAACGGTCTTTTCGACTGTCACCGTAATCACGTCCCGGTACTGGCGATTGCGGCGCATATTCCGTCGAGCGAAATTGGCAGCGGCTATTTTCAGGAGACGCATCCCCAGGAGCTGTTCCGTGAATGTAGCCACTACTGCGAGCTGGTTTCCACACCGGAGCAGATCCCGCAGGTCATGGCGATCGCCATGCGCAAGGCGATCCTCAACCGCGGCGTGTCGGTGGTGGTTCTGCCGGGCGACGTCGCACTCAAAGCCGCGCCCGAAGGGGCCAGCACCCACTGGTATCACGCCCCGCAGCCGGTGGTAACGCCTGCGGAAGAGGAGCTGAAAAAGCTGGCGCAGCTGCTGCGCTACTCCAGCAATATCGCGCTGCTGTGCGGCAGCGGCTGTGCGGGCGCGCATAAAGAGTTAGTCGAATTTGCCGAGAAGATAAAAGCCCCCATCGTTCACGCGCTGCGCGGCAAAGAGCATGTGGAATACGATAACCCGTACGATGTCGGCATGACCGGCCTGATTGGTTTCTCGTCCGGGTTCCACACCATGATGAACGCCGACACCCTGGTGCTGCTCGGCACCCAGTTCCCGTACCGGGCGTTCTATCCGAGCGACGCAAAAATCATTCAAATCGACATCAATCCCGGCAGCATTGGCGCGCACAGTAAGGTTGATATGGCGCTGGTGGGCGATATCAAAGCCACGCTTGCCGCCCTGCTGCCGCATCTGGAAGAGAAAACCGACCGCAAGTTCCTCGACAAAGCCCTGAGCGACTATCGTGACGCGCGCAAAGGGCTGGACGATCTCGCCAAACCGAGCGACAAAGCCATTCACCCGCAGTACCTTGCGCAGCAGATCAGCCATTTCGCCAGCGACGACGCCATCTTTACCTGCGACGTGGGCACCCCCACCGTCTGGGCGGCGCGTTATCTGAAAATGAACGGGAAACGCCGCCTGATCGGTTCGTTCAACCACGGCTCGATGGCAAACGCAATGCCGCAGGCGCTGGGGGCACAAGCCACTGCACCGGAGCGACAGGTGGTGGCCATGTGTGGCGACGGCGGGTTCAGCATGCTGATGGGCGATTTCCTCTCCGTCGTGCAGATGAAACTCCCGGTTAAAATCGTGGTGTTCAACAACAGCGTGTTAGGTTTTGTGGCGATGGAGATGAAAGCCGGGGGCTATCTGACGGACGGCACCGAATTGCATGACACCAATTTCGCGAAGATTGCCGAAGCCTGCGGGATTCCAGGTATTCGCGTGGAAAAAGCCGCGGACGTGGATGAAGCCCTGCAGCGCGCCTTCTCCATCGACGGCCCGGTGCTGGTGGATGTGGTCGTTGCCAAAGAGGAGCTGGCGATCCCGCCGCAGATCAAACTGGAGCAGGCGAAAGGCTTTAGCCTGTACATGCTGCGCGCCATTATCAGCGGGCGCGGCGACGAAGTGATCGAACTGGCAAAAACCAACTGGCTCAGGTAAAACATCTCACATCACCTTTAAAACTATAGGGATGTGAAATGATAGACCTGCGCAGTGATACCGTAACCCGTCCGAGCCGCGCCATGCTCGAAGAGATGATGGCCGCCCCGGTCGGGGATGACGTTTACGGTGACGATCCCACCGTAAACGAACTTCAGCGCTACGCCGCCGAATTAAGCGGTAAAGAGGCGGCGCTGTTCCTGCCAACCGGCACTCAGGCGAATCTGGTGGCGCTGCTGAGCCACTGCGAACGCGGCGAAGAGTATATCGTCGGCCAGGGTGCCCATAACTACCTGTATGAAGCCGGTGGCGCTGCGGTGCTCGGTAGTATTCAGCCACAGCCCATTGATGCCGCGCCTGACGGCTCCCTGCCGCTGGACAAAGTCGCTGCCAAAATCAAAGCCGACGATATTCACTTCGCCCGCACCAAACTCCTGAGTCTGGAAAATACCCACAACGGCAAAGTGCTGCCGCGCGAGTATCTGAAAGCCGCATGGGAGTTTACCCGCGAACGCAAATTGGGTCTGCACGTCGACGGCGCGCGTATTTTTAACGCCGTCGTCGAGTATGGTTGCGAGCTGAAAGAGATCGCCCAGTATTGCGATTCGTTCACCATTTGCCTCTCAAAAGGGCTGGGGACGCCGGTCGGCTCACTGCTGGTCGGCAATGCGGACTACATCAAGCGCGCCAACCGCTGGCGTAAAATGACCGGCGGCGGCATGCGTCAGGCCGGAATTCTGGCGGCAGCGGGGCTGTATGCGCTTAAACATAACGTTGCCCGTCTGCAAGACGATCACGATAACGCGGCGTGGATGGCGGCGCAGCTGCGCGAGATCGGCGCGGATGTGATGCGTCACGACACCAATATGCTGTTTGTTCGCGTTGGCGAAGAGAACGCGGCGGCGCTGGGTGAGTATATGAAAGCGCACGGCGTGCTGATGAACGCCTCGCCGGTTGTGCGTCTGGTGATGCATCTCGACGTGAGCCGCGAGCAGCTGGCGGAAGTGGTAAAACACTGGCAGGCCTTTTTACAGCGTTAAGGAGCACAACGTGCCGCAACGTATTCTGGTGCTCGGTGCCAGCGGTTATATCGGTCAGCATCTGACGACGGCGCTCAGCCAGCACGGACATCAGGTGCTGGCGGCGGCACGTAATGTGGAACGGCTGCAAAAACTCGCGCTGCCCAACGTCACCTGTCACACGGTGGATCTTAACTGGCCAAAAGAGCTACCGACGCTGCTGGAAGGCGTCGATACGCTCTATTATCTGGTACACAGCATGGGCGAAGGCGGTGACTTTATCGCCCATGAGCGTCAGGTGGCGCTGAACGTACGTGACGCGCTGCTGCAAACGCCGGTAAAGCAGATTATTTTTCTCAGTTCCTTACAGGCTCCTGTACACGAGCAATCGGACCACCTGCGCGCCCGTCAGCTAACGGGGGAAATGCTCCGTAGTGCGGGGATCCCGCTGACGGAACTGCGGGCGGGCATTATCGTCGGGGCGGGTTCTGCGGCCTTCGAAGTGATGCGCGATATGGTCTATAACCTGCCGGTGCTCACGCCGCCGCGCTGGGTGCGCTCACGCACCACGCCGATTGCGCTGGAAAACCTGTTGCACTATCTGGTCGAACTGCTGAATCATCCGACGGAAAGTCATCGCGTGCTGGAAGCCGCCGGGCCGGAGGTGCTGAGCTATCAGGAGCAGTTCGAACACTTTATGACCGTCAGCGGCCGTCGTCGCTGGCTGGTGCCCGTCCCCTTCCCGACCCGCTGGATCTCGGTGTGGTTTTTGAATGTCATCACCTCCGTTCCACCTACGACTGCCAAAGCGCTGATTCAGGGGCTGAAGCACGATCTGCTGGCCGACGACCGCGAGCTGCGGGCGCTGATTCCACAAAATCTGATCCGCTTTGACGATGCGGTACGCAACACCCTCAAAGAGGAAGAGGAGCTGATGAACTCCAGCGACTGGGGTTATGACGCTCAGGCCTTTGCCCGCTGGCGGCCAGAATACGGCTATTACCCGAAACAGGCCGGTTGCACGGTGAAAACAACCGCCAGCCTGGCGGCGCTTTGGGAGGTAATCAATCAAATCGGCGGCAAAGAGCGCTATTTCTTTGGCAATATTCTCTGGGAAACGCGCGGGATGATGGATCTGCTGGTCGGGCATAAACTGGCAAAAGGCCGCCCTGCGCACCCATACTTACAGACGGGCGATAGCGTGGACAGCTGGAAGGTGATCATCGTTGAGCCGGAAAAACAGCTGGCGCTATTGTTTGGTATGAAAGCGCCGGGTCTGGGCCGCCTCTGCTTTACCCTAAAAGACAAAGGCGATCACCGGGAGCTGGACGTTCGCGCCTGGTGGCATCCGCACGGAATGCCAGGGCTGTTCTACTGGCTGTTCATGATCCCAGCGCACCTGTTTATCTTCCGGGGGATGGCAAAGCGTATTGCGCATCTTGCAGAAGGAATCACGGAAAAAGTCTGATTTAAACTCTGATTCTTTCACCTTTCCCATTGCATCGTGACGTAATTCACGGAAGAATGCGCACGAAATTCTTTTCAACACAGTGGATAGATATGAAGGTACTGGTTACCGGCGCCACCAGCGGCTTAGGCCGAAATGCGGTCGAGTTTTTGCGTCAGAAAGGCATCAGCGTCAGAGCCACCGGTCGCAACGAAGCGATGGGTAAACTCCTGCAAAAAATGGGCGCGGAATTCATCCACGCCGATCTGACAGAGCTGGTGTCTTCGCAGGCCAAAGTCATGCTCGCCGGAATCGATACACTGTGGCACTGCTCCAGCTTTACCTCTCCCTGGGGAACGCAGCAGGCGTTCGACCTGGCCAACGTTCGCGCCACTCGCCGACTCGGTGAATGGGCCGTCGCCTGGGGCGTACGCAACTTTGTGCATATCTCCTCCCCGTCGCTCTATTTTGATTATCACCACCATCGCGATATTCAGGAAGATTTCCGCCCGGCGCGTTTCGCCTGTGAGTTCGCGCGCAGCAAAGCGGCCAGCGAAGAGGTGATCGATCTGCTGGCGCAGTCAAACCCCCACACCCGTTTCACCGTTCTGCGTCCACAGAGCCTGTTTGGGCCGCATGACAAAGTATTTATCCCGCGTCTGGCGCAGATGATGCACCACTACGGCAGCGTGCTGCTGCCGCGCGGCGGCGATGCGCTGGTGGATATGACCTACTACGAGAACGCGATCCACGCCATGTGGCTGGCCAGTCAGTCCGAGTGCGATCATCTGGTGTCCGGCCGCGCCTACAACATCACCAACGGCGAGCCGCAGACGCTGCGCAGCATCGTCCAGCGCCTGATCGATGAGCTTAACATTCACTGCCGCATTCGTTCTGTGCCCTACCCGATGCTGGACATGATCGCCCGCAGCATGGAGCGCTTTGGCAATAAATCGGCGAAAGAGCCGGCGCTGACCCACTACGGCGTGTCAAAGCTGAACTTCGATTTTACGCTGGATACCACGCGCGCCGAAACCGAGCTGGGTTATCAGCCCATCGTCACGCTGGATGAAGGGATCGTGCGCACAGCAGCCTGGCTGCGCGACCACGGCAAACTGCACCGGTAATTATCCCTGGCCGTATTTCTCTAACAACGCGCTGGCAATCGCCAGCGTTTCTGCATCGGCAATACCGTTCCACAGCTGGGGACGGTAGTGCATCTGGAAGACCATAATCACCCGTTTTTGCTGCGCCTCGGTGCTGTTCTCCGGCACGTCATAGCCGTAGCGCGCCAGCAGATCGAGCAACGCTGCCGTCTCTACGCGCTCATACTTCGACTTTCCGTTGAGATAAAACGTCACGCGGGCGGGATCGGGCCAGGCACCGATGCCCTGCTGTGCCAGCTGCTGCCAGGGAAACAGCGGGCCTGGATCGTCTTTACGCTGCGGGGCAATATCCGAATGGGCCACCACGTTTTCCGGTTTGATGTCATAGCGGGCAATAATGTCTTTGGCGAGAGGTATAAGCGCCGCGATTTGCGCCGGTTCAAACGGGGTGAAGATTTTCTCGCCGTTCGACTTTTGCCAGCCACGGTTTTCCAGCTCAATACCAATCGAGGTATCGTTGATGCGGTTCGTTCCGCGCCAGAAACTGATCCCTGCGTGCCAGGCTAAATCTTTCTCCGGCACCAGCTGCCAGATACGCGGTTTGCCGGACGGCTCAGGCGGTCTGGCCGGAATCAGGTAGTGGGAGCTGACGTTTTTGTCCGTGAGCGTCGCAAGTGAGCTGTCAAAATCATCGGCGGTATAGTGAATGACCAGCACTTTGATCCGCGGATACGCCGCCTGCGCCTGATGCCGCGTGTCCAGCTCGTAGGCCCCTTTATCGATAATCCCTGTCTCTGCGCAGCCTGCCAGCAACACCGCCAGCAGGAGCGTGGACCACAAACGTTTCATCGGCGCGTTTTCACCGCCGTACCGCTGACGCTCACCATCAGCATGCTGGCGTCTTTGCCGACGGTTTCGTAGTCGATATCAATGCCCACAACGGCATCCGCGCCCAGGGATTTGGCCTGCTCGCCCAGCTCTTTAAACGCGATTTCCCGTGCTTTGCGCAGCTCTTTCTCATAGGCACCCGAACGCCCGCCGACGATATCGCGGATCCCGGCAAAAAAGTCGCGGAAGATGTTCGCGCCAAGGATGGCTTCACCGGTGACAACGCCGCAATACTCGACAATCGGCTGTCCTTCCAGAGTCGGGGTGGTGGAAAATTGCATGTTTATCTCCTTCAATACTCAAAATAGTCACGTAGTCACAAGGCGGCACGTGAGAGAATCCCCCGTAGCTGACGTGAGTCAGTGAACGGGTGAACGAACGCGTTAAATGCATCGGCATGCGGAAGTATGACGATTATTTAACGTTCAATGCGTTAGCGGATTAACTCAGCCGCATTATCGGTTCGTTACGCTATTATTGAAAGGATAGTTAATCATTAAGGAAATCAACATGCGCTATTCTGCTTTGACGCTTTTAGTGCCGTGCGCGCTGCTGCTCAGCGCCTGCACCACAACGGTGACACCGGCTTTTAAGGATATCGGGACACGCAGCGGTCCGTGCATTGACGGCGGCCCGGATGCCGTGGCTCAACAGTTCTATGATTACCGCATTTCGCATCGCAGCAGCGATCTCACCGCTCTGCGCCCGTACCTGAGTGACAACCTGGCGAAACTGCTTAACGATGCCTCGCGCGATCCACAGCATAACGCGCTGCTGAAATCCGATCCGTTCTCCAGCCGCACCACGCTGCCTGACCGCGCAGACGTCTCCAGCGCCTCTACCATCCCGAACACCGATGCGCGCAACATCCCGCTGCGAGTCAAACTGACGCAAGGCAGCCAGACCTGGCAGGATGAAGTGCTGATGATCCGTGAGGGCCAGTGCTGGGCCATCGACGACGTGCGCTACATCGGCGGCAGCGTCCACGCCCCAGCCGGTACGCTTCGCCAGTCGATAGAAAACCGTTAGTCCAAAAAAGTTTCCCCCGTAAAATGTGCGGCATTTCGAGAGGAATGCCGACATTTATTCTCGCCCCCTATGCCCTTCGCTATTTTGTGCTATGTTTAAACGTGAATACGGTTTATATTTAACTTTTAACGCATAAATATTGCATAACTATTCTGTCAACGGTACTATCTGCGGCCTCAATTGCTATAGATTGCCTGGATGAGTAAAGACTGCCCCGATGAGTATTCAACTAAACGGCATTAACTGCTTCTACGGCGCACACCAGGCGCTGTTCGACATCACGCTGAACTGCCCAGAGGGCGAAACGCTGGTTTTGCTCGGCCCAAGCGGTGCAGGCAAAAGCTCACTGCTGCGCGTCCTCAATCTGCTTGAAATGCCACGTTCCGGCACGCTCGCGATTGCCGGAAATCATTTCGATTTCGCCAAAGCCCCTTCTGATAAAGCGATCCGCGATCTGCGTCAGAACGTCGGCATGGTGTTTCAGCAATACAATCTCTGGCCGCACCTCACCGTGCAGCAAAACCTGATTGAAGCGCCCTGCCGCGTGCTGGGTTTAAGCAAAGATCAGGCCCTCTCCCGCGCTGAAAAGCTGCTCGAACGTCTGCGCTTAAAACCTTACAGCGATCGCTATCCGCTGCACCTGTCCGGTGGACAGCAGCAGCGTGTCGCCATTGCCCGTGCGCTGATGATGGAGCCGCAGGTACTGCTGTTCGATGAGCCTACCGCCGCGCTGGACCCGGAAATTACCGCCCAGATCGTCAGCATCATCCGCGAGCTGGCCGAAACCAATATCACACAGGTGATCGTGACCCATGAAGTGGAAGTGGCGCGCAAAACCGCCAGCCGCGTGGTGTACATGGAAAACGGTCATATTGTTGAACAAGGTGATGCGAGCTGCTTTACCGCCCCGCAAACCGACGCCTTTAAAAACTATTTATCTCACTGATGTGTTAGGGAAAATGACAATGAAAAAAGTACTGATAGCCGCGCTGCTTGCCAGCGTCAGCCTTTCCGCTACCGCAGCACAGACGATTCGTTTTGCCATGGAAGCGTCTTACCCTCCGTTTGAATCCATGGATGCAAGCAATAAGATCGTAGGCTTCGATGTGGATCTGGCGAACGCGCTGTGTAAAGAGATCGACGCCACCTGCACCTTTACCAACCAGGCGTTCGACAGCCTGATCCCAAGCCTGAAGTTCCGTCGTTTCGACGCGGTGATTTCCGGAATGGACATCACGCCAGAACGTGAAAAACAAGTGCTGTTCACTCAGCCGTACTATGAAAACTCAGCCCTGTTCGTCGGTCAGAAAGGCAAAATTGCTGATATCGCCGCGCTGAAAGGCAAAAAAGTCGGTATGCAGAACGGCTCCACGCACCAGAAATTCATCACCGATAAGCACCCGGAAATCACCGTTGTGCCTTACGACAGCTACATGAACGCCAAGCTGGATATGCAGAATGGTCGTATTGATGCCGTATTCGGTGACACCGCCGTAGTCACCGAGTGGCTGAAAGCCGATCCGAAACTGGCCGCTATCGGTGACAAAGTGACGGACAAAGATTACTTCGGTACCGGTCTGGGTATCGCTGTTCGTCAGGGCAACACTGACCTGCAGCAGAAGCTCAATACTGCGCTGGATAAAGTGAAAAAAGACGGCACGTACGAAACCATCTATTCCAAATGGTTCCAGAAGTAAGATCTGATGAACGAAATTTTTCCTTTAGCAAGTGCCGCCGGGATGACCGTCGGCCTTGCCGTTTGCGCACTCATTATCGGCCTTGTGCTGGCGATGTTCTTTGCGGTGTGGGAGTCAGCCAAATGGCGCCCGGTCGCATGGGCGGGCTCAGCGCTGGTGACGGTTCTGCGCGGGCTGCCGGAAATCCTGGTGGTTCTGTTTATCTATTTCGGCTCCTCACAGCTGCTGCTAACGCTGTCGGACGGCTTTACCCTTAACCTCGGCTTTGCGCAGATCCCGGTGCAGATGCAGATTGAAAACTTTGACGTCAGCCCGTTCCTGTGCGGCGTGATTGCCCTTTCTCTGCTCTACTCCGCCTATGCGTCTCAGACGCTGCGCGGCGCGCTGAAAGCGGTGCCCGTGGGTCAGTGGGAATCCGGCCAGGCGCTGGGCTTATCGAAAGCCGCCATTTTCTTCCGCCTGGTGATGCCGCAAATGTGGCGTCATGCCCTGCCGGGTTTAGGCAACCAGTGGCTGGTGCTGTTGAAAGACACCGCGCTGGTGAGCCTGATTAGTGTGAACGATTTAATGCTGCAAACTAAAAGCATCGCCACCCGCACCCAGGAGCCTTTCACCTGGTATATCGTTGCGGCGGCTATCTACCTGGTGATCACGTTGCTGAGCCAATACGTTCTTAAACGTATTGATCTGCGCGCAACGCGTTTTGAACGGAGACCAGGCTGATGCTTGAGTATTTACCGGAGCTGATGAAAGGGCTGCACACCAGCCTGACGCTGACCGTGGCGTCTATCGTGGTGGCTCTGATTCTGGCCCTCTTTTTCACCATCGTGCTGACGCTGAAAACGCCGGTGCTGGTGTGGGTGGTTCGCGCCTATATCACACTCTTTACCGGTACGCCGCTGCTGGTACAGATCTTCCTGATTTACTACGGACCGGGCCAGTTCCCGTCGCTGCAGAACTATCCGGTTATCTGGCATCTGCTGTCTGAACCCTGGCTGTGCGCGCTGATTGCGCTCTCCCTGAACAGTGCGGCCTATACCACGCAACTGTTTTATGGTGCGATTCGCGCCATTCCGGAAGGCCAGTGGCAGTCCTGCGGGGCGCTGGGCATGAGCAAGAAAGACACGCTGGCGATCCTGCTGCCGTATGCGTTCAAACGCGCGCTCTCTTCCTACTCCAACGAAGTGGTGCTGGTGTTTAAAAGTACCTCTCTGGCTTACACCATTACGCTGATGGAAGTGATGGGCCACGGCCAGCTGTTGTACGGACGCACCTATGATGTGATGGTCTTTGGCGCAGCCGGTCTGGTTTACCTGGTGGTGAACGGCCTGCTGACCCTGCTGATGCGTCTTATCGAGAACAAAGCGCTGGCCTTTGAGCGTCGAAACTAACTGCATAATCACTGCATCACGAAAACGGGTAAGTCTAACGACTGCCCGTTTTTTTTATTTCAATAAAAATACTTAATCATAATTATTGCATACAAATTCATTAACTGGCATTGTACCTCCATGCCGCAGACACGGCGCATAATGACAAGATTGACAGACGGGAGCATTAAAATGAAAAAGTTAGTTCTGGCTGCATTACTGGCAACATTCGCCGCAGGCGCATCAGCTGCAGATAAAATCAATTTCGGCGTTTCAGCGACCTATCCGCCGTTCGAATCGCTGGATGCCAGCAACCAGATCGTGGGTTTTGATATCGACCTCGCCAAAGCGCTGTGCAAACAGATGCAGGCCGACTGCACATTCACTAACCACGCGTTCGACAGCCTGATCCCGTCGCTGAAATTCAAAAAATATGACGCGGTGATTTCCGGTATGGACATCACGCCAGAGCGTAGCAAGCAGGTCTCCTTTACCGACCCGTACTACGCCAACTCCGCGGTGGTGATTGCGAAGAAAGGGGCTTACACCTCTTTTGATCAGCTGAAAGGCAAACGCATCGGGATGGAAAACGGCACCACGCACCAGAAATACCTGCAGGATAAGCATCCGGAAGTGAAAACCGTGGCCTATGACAGCTACCAGAACGCGATCATCGACCTGAAAAATGGCCGTATTGACGGGGTCTTTGGCGATACGGCGGTGGTGAACGAGTGGCTGAAAACCAATCCACAGCTGGGTACCGCGACCGAGAAAGTGACCGATCCGCAGTATTTCGGCACCGGTCTGGGTATCGCTGTACGCCCGGATAACAAAGCCCTGCTGGAAAAACTGAACGGCGCGCTGAAAGCGATTAAAACTGACGGAACTTACCAGAAAATTAGCGACCAGTGGTTCCCGCAGTAATTTTAAAATGATATTGCCGGGTGGCGGTTACGCCGCCCGGTTTTTCTTAAAGCGGCACAAAAAAGCGGAATGTCGCCCCCGGTTCAGAATCCAGCAGACTGATCCCGCCCCCATGTAGCTCCAGCATCTTTTTCACGATTAACAGCCCTAACCCACCGCGATTCTCCCGCGACGCCTGCTGGCTCAATGCCGAGGGACGCTGGAACAATTCTTCGCGCAACGACGCCTCAATGCCCGGCCCGCTGTCGGTCACTTCTACCTGCAGCTGTTCGTTATCCTGCCACACGGAAAGCCGGATATCGCCGCCCGACGGCGTATGACGCACGGCGTTATCCAGCAGATTCGTCACTACCCGCTCGATCATCGACACATCGGCAAACACCAGCGGCAGCGGCCCCGGCACGTCGATATGCAGCCGAAGCTGGCGCGTCTGGGCGGTCAGTTCAAATTTTTGTGCCACGTCAGAGATCAGTTCCGCCATCGCAAAACGCTCGCGCTGCGGCTTGATGCCGCCGTGCTCCAGCCGGGCCAGCTCAAACAGCTGCTGCGAGAGATGACGCACTTTTTGCCCCTGTCTGAGGGCCGTCGCCAGATACTGCTGATGCTGCGCGGCGCTCAGGGTGGCGGATTTCAGAGACAGGGTTTCCAGATAGCCCAGCAACGACGTCAGCGGCGTGCGTAAATCATGAGAGATATTGGCGATAAATTCCCGGCGCTGCCGGTCGCTGTCGGCCAGCCGGTCCCACTGCGCGGTGATCTGGCGCGCCAGCTCGATAAACGTATTACGCAGCTGCGTCACTTCATCCGCTGAGCCCGGCACCGGCGTTTGCGCTGCCAGCTGTTTAATGGCGCTGATACTGTCCTGCTCCAGCCCGGACACTTCCGCCGTCAGCCTTTTTACCGGCCGCGTGACCCAGTACCAGACCAGTCCTCCCGCCAGCAGGGCAAAGCCCGCTACCAGCAGCAGAGACCACATTACCGTGCTCCAGAGCGTCTTGTGCCACGCCATATCCGCCAGAGCGTTAAACTCCTCGCCCTGCAGGATAATATACAGATAGCCGCGCAGCTCCCCGTCCTGGCGCAGCGGCGTTACGCTAAACACTTTCTGTTTATCCAGGCTGCGCGGATCGTCACCGTACACCGGCCAGCTGGTGCCACTGAGAAAAGTTTGCAGCGGCGCGATGGCGATTTTTTGCCGCTTAATATGCCCCGGCGGTGCGGCGTCGGCCAGCAGATCGCCATCGGGTGAGATCACGTACAGTTCAACGCTGGGATTAAAGGTCATCAGCCGATCAAACAGCGGTTTCAGGCGGCTGCGGTCAACGCCCCCTTCGGCGTCCAGCACCGGCTCGCGCTGAAGGATCTGCTGCGCCAGACTGCTGGAAAGACGCTGCACCATGGCGTTACCGTACTGTTTGCTGGCGTAGAGCTGCACCACACAGGCCACGGTGGCACAGAGGATCAGCAGCAGGATAAACAGCAGCGTCAGCCGCTGACTGAGGCTAAGACGTCGCATCATGGTTCAGTTCCGCAAATTTGTAGCCTTTGCCCCAGACGGTGCGAATAATTTCCGGCTCGGCGGCATCTTTTTCGATTTTGATCCGCAGGCGGTTAATGTGGGTGTTAACGGTGTGCTCGTAGCCTTCGTGCTGATACCCCCAGACCTGTTCCAGCAGCGCCAGCCGCGAAAAGACCTCGCCGGGGTGACGGGCAAAAAACCAGAGCAACTCGAATTCGCGCGGCGTGAGATCCACCTCTTTGCCGTGCAGACGCACGCTGCGGGCGAGCGGATCAAGCGTCAGCCCGTGCGCGACAATTGTGCCACTGGTCTGCGCCTGCCCCATCGCCTGCTGACGGCGAAACAGGGCTTTGATACGGGCAATCAGCTCCTGGACGGAGAAGGGTTTGGCCAGGTAATCGTCGGCGCCGGTTTCAAGCCCGGTGATGCGGTCGGTTTCACTGCTGCGGGCGCTGATGATGATAATCGGCAGATAGCGGGTAAGCTGACGGATGCGGCGGCAGATCTCCAGGCCGTCCACGTTTGGGAGCATCAGATCGAGGATCACCGCGTCCCAGTGGGTGCGGTCGAGCAATTGCAATGCCCGCGCGCCGTCCGCTTCGTGCGTGATCGCATAGCCTTCGTCTTCGAGGTTTAATCGCAGCAGTGACGCAATATCGCTGTCGTCTTCCACCAGCAGGATGTGCTTCATCGGTAAGCCTTACTTCATCGTGAATAGTTCAAGCTTACCTGATTTTAGGGCATCGAAGAGTT
This sequence comes from Lelliottia sp. 489, assembly GCF_050435885.1. Lineage (NCBI taxonomy): Bacteria > Pseudomonadati > Pseudomonadota > Gammaproteobacteria > Enterobacterales > Enterobacteriaceae > Lelliottia > Lelliottia sp. 489. The sequence goes on from NZ_JBNDLC010000002.1 coordinate 58,171, forward strand.
CACATTTTGTTGAAGTTTGTGCGGGAGGGTGTGTCGGGCAGCGCTGTGCTGACCCGACTTATCTTTTTTATCTGCGAGTCAGCAGCGTCAACACTTCATAGTGCGCCGTATGCGGGAACATATCGAAAAGCTGTACCCGCTCGACGCGATAGCCCGACAGCATCGCGATATCTTTGGCCATGGTCTGCGCATTGCAGCTGGAGTAGATAAGGGTTTCTGGCGCCATCTGGCTCAGGTATTCGCAGAGAGCTTTACCGATACCGCGACGCGGAGGGTTCACCAGCACCAGGTCCGGGACGCTGCCCTGCCCCGTGGCGAACTGCGTGGAGTCCAGCGCCTGGAAATGGAGATCCGTTAAGCCCAGTTCGGCGGCAGACTGTTTCGCGCAGGCAATCGCCTCGACGGAGATCTCGATCCCGGTCAATTTCATGTTCGGCGTCGCGCAGTGCAGGCCAAACCCGCCGACCCCGCAGAAGAGATCCCACATATGATCGATGTTTAACGCCCGCACCCAGTCACGCGCCGTGGCGTAAAGTCGGCTGGCAACCACCGGGTTGGTCTGGAAGAAACTGTGCGGACGTATCCACAACGGCACGCCGTTGAAATTCTCGGCCAGCGCCTGCTGTTCAGTGAAGAAGATCTCTTTCTCCCCTTCCATGATCGCCATATGCACCGGCTGAATGTTCGCGGTAATCAGCTTCAGCTGCGGCAACTGCTGTTGCAGCCAGGGGAGCGCCGCGCGCAGTTGTTCAAGCTTGGTTTCAGAGCGCAGCACAAAGCGCAGCATCATCCCGCCGTCGAGCTGGCTTTCCGTCAGCAGGAGATATTTCAGCTCACCGCGCTGACGGGCAACGTTGTAAGGCGTCAGACCGGCGCGAGCGATAAAGGGTTTCAGCGCGGCAAACACCGGCTCAAAGGAGGCGGGATAGAGTGGACAATCCGTGAGATCTTCCGGCGTGCCGTCGCGATGCAGCATGCCGAGCAGCGGCCTTTCGACGCTACCACTGACCACCATTTTGGCTTTATTGCGAAAGCCCTGCTCCGGTCCACTAACGGGCGCGCACCACTCCGCGACCGGATGTTCAGCAAGCAGCTGCTGGAGATCGGCCATTTTGGCGGTAAGTTGCTGGGAAACCGGCTGTTCTATCCACTGACAGGAGCGGCAGCGACCGGCGTCATAAAGTGCGCACTGCATAGGAAAACCTCATTGTTCGCGAGGGCAGCGATTATACACATTATTGCAGGCGGAAGAACCGTCGGCTGGATGCCGGGACAAACAGCAGGAACAGTACCAACAGATCAGGCAATTTCTGCATCACCAATGAACGGAAAATTTCCCGCTTCGACTCCCCGGCAATACTGAACAGCTCAGGGTAGCCGTATCCAATCGAGGCGGCCCACAGATACCCCGTGGCGATCACCTGAGTCAGCAGGTAGACCCAGCGCGCCCAGTTACGCCCTTTCGCCAGGGAAAAGGCGCAGTAAATCTCGACGAACACCAGCACCAGGCTTGCGAAAAAGACCAGCGTCAGATTCCATGTCTGCACGCTGCGATGGATAAACTCGACCACGCCCCGCACGCCGAGCATGTTAAACACCATCAGCAAATCCAGGCAGCGAATCAGAATAATGGCGAGCGCAGCTACCTGCACCAGTGCAGGTACATTAAGGCGCGCATGCGAATGTCGTGATTTGGTAAACAGTCCCAATGTTTTTACTTCCCTGAAAAACAGTGCCGCGACAGGCGCGGCACTTCATTGAGAATTTTAAATGCTTCAGCCGCGTCTTGCACGCTGGATATCACGCACACGCTGTTTTTCCGCCCGCGCCATCAGATACCAGGCGATAAAACCGACAATACCCACCACACCGAGGATGATCGACGCCAGAGCGTTGATCTCCGGGTTAACGCCCATCCGCACGCTGGAGAAGACCAGCATCGGCAGCGTGGTCGCCCCAGGCCCGGAGACGAAGCTGGCGATCACCAGATCGTCCAGAGACAGAGTAAACGCCAGCAGCCAGCCGGAAATCACCGCAGGCATGATCATCGGAAGCGTAATGATGAAGAAGACCTTCAGCGGCGTTGCACCGAGATCCATCGCCGCCTCTTCGATGGAGTGATCCAGTTCGCGCAGGCGCGACGAAATCACCACAGCCACATAGGCGGTACAGAAAGTCACATGCGCCAGCCAGATCGTCAGCATGCCGCGATCTGCCGGCCAGCCGATGGCGTGCGCCAGCGCGACAAACAGCAGCAGCAGCGACAGACCGGTAATCACATCAGGCATGACCAGCGGCGCGGTGATCATAAAGGCAAAGCCGTTCGAGCCGCGGAAGCGACCAAAACGCACCATCACCATCGCTGCAATCGTGCCGAGAATCGACGCCATGGTCGCCGCACAGGCGGCGATAGTCAGACTCAGACCCACCGCGCTCATCATCGCGTCATCGCGGAACAGTTCGCCGTACCAGCGCGTCGACCAGCCCGCCCAGACCGTCACCAGTTTGGAGCTGTTAAATGAGTAGATGACCAGCATCAGCATCGGCGCATAGAGGAAGGTAAAGCCGAGCACCAGAATCACAATTCGCCACGGGGAGCGCACCACCGGTAAGTTGTTCATCCGTGATCTCCCATCTGTTTTTGCTGATGTTTGTGGAACCACATGATTGGCACGATCAGCAGAAGCAACATCACAATCGCCACCGCCGACGCCACCGGCCAGTCGCGGTTATTGAAGAACTCCTGCCACAGCACGCGGCCAATCATGATGCTGTCCGGGCCGCCGAGCAGTTCCGGGATCACGAACTCGCCCACCGCCGGAATAAAGACCAGCATAGACCCCGCAATAATCCCGCCTTTGGTCAGCGGCACAATCACCTGGAAGAAGGTTTTCAGCGGACGCGCGCCGAGATCCAGCGAAGCTTCCACCAGCGAGTAGTCAATCCGCGTCAGCGCCGTGTAAATCGGCAGCACCATAAACGGCAGATAGGCGTACACAATCCCGATATAGACCGCCAGATTGGTGTGCAAAATCGTCAGCGGCTGATCGATAACGCCGAGCCACATCAGGACATTATTCAGCACCCCGTTGTTTTTCAGAATGCCCATCCAGGCATACACGCGGATCAGGAACGATGTCCACGACGGCAAAATCACCAGCAGCAGCAGAATGTTCCGCGTCGAGGGTTTGCTGTGCGCCACCGCCCAGGCGAGCGGATAGCCCATCGCCAGACAGCATATTGTCGAGATCGCCGCCACCTGCAGCGACTGCAGATAAGCTTCAAAATAGAGCGGGTCGTCTGTGAGCTGGAGAAAGTTCCCGAGATTAAGGGTGATCGACAGCTGGCCGTCGGCCCACTCCATCAGATTGGTGTACGGCGGGATCGCGCGCGCCATCTCCGCGAGGCTGATTTTAAAGACGATCAAAAACGGCAGCAGGAACAGCAGAATCAGCCATACGTACGGCATGGCAATGACCAGCTTACGGCCATGCGCCATCTGCATGCGCGTCAGCCACTGCGCGAAACCGCCCGTTTTTTGCACGCGGGCCGGTGGTTCAAGTGTATTCATGGCCACTCCTTATACCGTCAGCACGACGCAGCTGTCCGCATCCCAGCACAGGCGCACTTCGTCGCCCCAGGTCGGCAGCCCCTTACGGTAGCGGTGTTCATTCTGCAACTGGGCGCTGATCATCTGCCCGCTTTTGAGGCGCACGTGATAGATCGAGAGATCGCCCAGATAGGCAATATGGACCACTTCGCCGACGGCAAAGTTATAGCCATCCGCAGGCGGCTCTTCACAGAGCATGATTTTTTCCGGGCGCAGGGCCACGTAGACCGGGACGTTGTCGACAATCGACGCGTCCGGATCGACTTTGAGCGGATGCACCAGCCCCGGCGAGTCAATCACCAGGCCGTCCTCCTGACGATCCTTCAGCAGCCCTTCGAAGACGTTGACCGAGCCAATAAACTCGGCGCTGTAGCGGGTGGTCGGATGCTCATAAATCTCTTCCGGCTCGCCGATTTGCACGAACTTGCCGCGATTCATGATCGCGATGCGTCCGGCCATGGTCATCGCCTCTTCCTGATCGTGGGTAACCATCACGCAGGTCGCGCCGACGCGCTCAAGGATATCCACCACTTCGAGCTGCATGCGGTCGCGCAGTTTTTTATCGAGCGCCCCCATCGGTTCGTCGAGGAGCAGCAGTTTCGGGCGTTTTGCCAGGCTTCTCGCCAGCGCCACGCGCTGACGCTGGCCGCCGGAAAGCTGATGCGGCTTACGTTTCGCAAACTCCTGCATGTGCACCAGGCTCAGCATTTCCGCCACGCGCGCGGCGATTTCCGCTTTCGGCAGCTTGTCCTGCTTGAGGCCAAAAGCAATGTTCTGCTCCACCGTCATGTGGGGAAACAGCGCGTAGGACTGGAACATCATATTGATCGGGCGTTCATAAGGTGGAACGCGGGAGAGATCGACACCATCCAGCATAATTTGTCCGGACGTCGGTTGTTCAAATCCGGCCAGCATGCGCAGCAGCGTGGATTTCCCGCAGCCTGATGCGCCAAGCAGCGCAAAAATTTCGCCTTTATAAATCGTCAGACTGACGTCGTCCACGGCGTGCTGGCCGTCGAACGATTTGGTCAGATTACGGACTTCGAGGAGCGGAGTCAGCGCTTTACGGGTTTTCGCCTGCGGGCGGGGGATGGTTTCATTCACGGGGTGCTCTCCGGCAGAAATCTAAAATAGTGCAAACGCACCCGAACGGTGCGTTTTGCCGGGCAGCGCAACGCGTGCCCGGCCTGCATAACCGCTGTTATTTACCGCTTTTCACCTTCGTCCACGCGCGGGTACGCACGCGGTCGATTTTCGGATCCTGCACTTTAAGAGTGAACATTTTGGCGCGCACGTCAGCCGGTGGGTAAATCCCCGGATTATCACGCACTTCCGCGCTCACCAGCGGTGTCGCTTCTTTGTTGGCGTTGGCGTAGAAGACGTGGTCAGAAATATGCGCAATCACGTCCGGACGCAGCAGATAGTTAAGGAACTGATAGGCTTCGTCTTTGTTTTTCGCATCCGCAGGCATCGCGAAGACGTCGAAGAAGGCCATCGCCCCCTCTTTTGGAATCGAATAGGAGATGTTCACGCCGTTTTTGGCTTCTTTCGCGCGATTCGCTGCCTGCCAGACATCACCCGCCCAGCCAATCGCCACGCAGATGTCACCGTTGGCGAGATCGTTAATGTACTGGGAGGAGTGGAAGTAACGAATGTTTGGACGCAGCTTCAGCAGCAGATCCGTCGCCGGACCGGTGTAGTCATCGGCTTTGGTGCTGTTCGGATCTTTGCCGAGGTAGTTCAGCACGGTGGCGAACACCTCTTCAGGCGCATCAAGGAAGGAGACGCCGCAGCTTTTCAGTTTTTCGAGGTTTTCTGGTTTCAGCACCAGATCCCAGCTGTTCACCGGCGCATCTGCACCCAGCGCTTTTTTCACTTTGTCGACGTTATAGCCAATGCCGGTGGTCGCCCACATGTACGGCATGGCGAATTTGTTTTCCGGGTCATGTTTGGCGATAAGCTTGAGCAGCTCAGGATCGAGGTTTTTCCAGTTTGGCAGTTTGCTTTTATCCAGCGGCTGGAACACGCCCGCGGTGAGCTGACGCTCAAGGAAGCTGGCTGACGGCACGACCAGGTCGAAACCGGTGCTGCCTGCCATCAGTTTGCCTTCCAGCACTTCGTTAGAGTCGAAGACGTCGTAAACCACTTTAATCCCGGTCTCTTTTTCGAAATTCGCAACCGTATCCGGCGCGATATAATCAGACCAGTTATAGACATGCAGCGTTTTTTGTTCCGCAGCGAGCGTGCCGGCAGAGACAGCCATCAGAGCACCCGCAACCAGACCCGATAACCATTTTTTATTCAAGGCGATCATATCGTTATTCCTTATGAAAGCTCGTTAACTGTTGTTAACAAACGAACTACAACCATGCAATTGGTGATATGCAAGAATCATGCATACTTTGTCGCTCTGCCTGACGCAAAAGAAAAAATCTTTTGGCAGTTTTTGCTCGCTTTTTTAAGCTCCGCAAGAATAACTGTAGCCCGTGCCCCAGGCTATAGCCCAGATTAAAAAACGCCTTTTATCAATTTTTTATGCAGGATCTGTCTATGTGATAAGCCGAAATGGCCTGCGATAAGGTGAATAATTCTTTAAAGAAAGGTTACAGCCAGAGGAAAATTTTGTGATGTGCAGCCGCCATGGCAGCGACTGCGTTCAGGTCAGAAAGGCTTAGTGCAGGAACGATTCGCGTGAATCGTTATTCTCCATTTCCTCTTCCGTGGTAAAGAGTAAATGGTGCGCGCTGGCTTCCAGCATGACCATGGAAATCTGCTCTTCGCTCTGGCGCATAAACCAGGCAAACTGCTTAAACGACACCCCTGCCCCGGCGAATAAAGACTGGCAAACCACCAGCTTTGGCAGATTATCATCCTGTATGTCGAGAAATGCTTTCACCGTCAAAGAACCGGCATTAATGGCCGACAAATCAGACGCCAACGCCAGTAATGCCGAGGGCTTGACCTCCGCCAGCGCCGAGAAAAGCACAACGTCGTTAATCAGATCGATTTTGGCATCAAACACGCCGTCGAAATTTTGCATATGTGGCAGGTGCAACGCCTGACAGGAATCACACTCAAAATAGGTGATGCCTGCATCGTCGAGCCATTGACGTAACGTATCCAGTGTTGGAACGACCTGTAAATCCATAGCAGTGCAGCCTCTTAGATAAAAACTTCGCTTAGATTACGCAAAAAATGCAGCCCTAACCACCCGTTTTCAGGCAAAAGCCCGGCGTGGCGTGGCGTTCGATCCAGGAGATCATTTTACCGGCGATATCTATTCCGGTGGTTTTTTCGATGCCTTCAAGGCCGGGTGACGCATTGACTTCCATCACCAGCGGCCCGCGATGGGCGCGCAGAATATCGACGCCTGCAATATCCAGCCCCAGGGTTTGCGCCGCTTTGATGGCAATCTCGCGTTCGCGATCGCTGATGTCAGCTATCCGCGCCACGCCGCCCCGGTGCAGATTCGAGCGAAAATCACCGTCTTTCGCCTGACGTTCAATGGCAGCCACCACTTCGTCGCCGACCACCAGGCAACGAATATCGCGCCCTTTCGCCTCTTCAATATATTCCTGCACCAGAATGTGAGCATTGAGACCACGAAAGGCGTCGATCACGCTCTCGGCAGCCTGGCGCGTTTCGGCCAGCACCACGCCGATACCCTGTGTGCCTTCCACCAGTTTCACCACCAGCGGCGCGCCGCCGACCATGTCGATCAGATCGCTGGTGTCGTCCGGCGAATGGGCAATACCGGTGACAGGCAGATCGATCCCCTGACGGGCGAGCAGTTGCAGGGAGCGGAGCTTGTCACGCGCACGGGTAATGGCGACGGATTCATTTAGCGGATAGCTGCCGAGCATTTCAAACTGGCGCAGCGCGGCGGTGCCGTAGAAGGTAATTTGCGAGCCGATGCGGGGGATCACCGCATCGAAGTGCGGCAGATGGCGGCCTTTGTAATGTATCGAGGACGCCGCCGGGCTGATGTTCATATAGCACGACAGCGGATCGAGGATCTCAACCAGATGGCCACGCTTATTAGCTGCCTCAAGCAGACGTTTACACGAATAGAGCGTTCCATCCCGGGACAAAATGGCAATTTTCACCCTGCACCTCTCTAAAGACTCGATAAAAGCCTGCGTATCATACACGCAGGCTGGCACAGGATGAATGGACTTAACGCACAGCCCAGCCCTGTTTATGCAAATAGTCGAGAATAAACGGACGGTTTTCTTTAATGATGGTGCGACGGATGTGATCGCTCCAGGTATCGCGGCGATTATTGCTTCCGCGCGACAGATAGTAGCTGGCGAGTTCTTCGTCATACTGGGCGAGAACCTGCGCATCCACCGGCTGGTAATGATTTTCATGCACAAGCATCGCCGCTGGCATACGCGGCTTGAGATCCGGGTTATCTGCCGGCCAGCCGAGGCACAGGCCAAACAGCGGTAAAACATGTTTTGGCAACGCCAGCAGTTCGGTCACGTCGTTGATATTGTTACGCAGGCCGCCAATGTACACGCCACCTAGTCCCAGGGATTCCGCCGCCGTCAGCGCATTTTGCGCCATCATCGCCGTGTCCACGACGCCAAGCAGCAGTTGTTCCGCCAGACCCAGTTGGGCATCCGGGCAGATTTGCAGATGGCGGTTGAAGTCGGCGCAAAACACCCAAAACTCCGCGGCCTGCGCCACGTGCGGTTGACCGCCGGTGAGTGTCACCAGCTTTTCACGCATTGCGGGGTCGGTGATACGAATAATCGATGTGCACTGCAAAAAACTGGAGCTGGAGGTTGCTCTCGCGCTGTCCACGATCGCCTCGCGCTCGGCGTCGCTGATTGACCGATCGGTAAAATGGCGGATGGAACGGTGGGCGCGAATGGTATCAATAGTCGGCGTCATTGGGTCTCTCTTTTGTCTGTCTGAACGCGGTTTGACAGCCAGTATAGGCAAAGAAAAGTGTGATGTAATTGGCAAAACATAGTCTGTAAGTATTAAAGCGACAGGTAAAACCTGCTTTCCATGAGCAAGGGTTATCGGGCACACTAAGCGCCATTCGCCGTCGGGCTTACGTTTTGAGGAGAGAGATATGTTTGCAGTGATTTTTGGACGTCCGGGATGCCCTTACTGCGTCCGCGCTAAAGAACTGGCAGAAAAACTGACCGCCGAGCGCGATGATTTTAACTTCCGCTACGTGGATATCCACGCGGAAGGCATCAGCAAAGCCGATCTGGAAAAAACCGTGGGTAAACCTGTTGAAACTGTTCCGCAGATTTTCCTCGATCAGACGCACATTGGCGGCTTCACCGATTTCGAAGCCTACGCGAAAGAAAATCTGGGACTGTTTGCAGCCCAGTAACGCGATAACGCCCTCTCAGGAGGGCGTTTTTATTTGTGTCGCCAGCGATGCACCAGGCTGCGTACAAACATAAAACAGAGCGCACCTAACGCACACCAGAAAATCCCGCTTAACAGCCACGCCAGCTCTTGCCATAACGAGCGCGGCGAAACAAAAACGAGACGCATCACCACCAGACATAACGGTGCCGCAAGCATCGCGCCAATCAGCGGTTTGACCACTTCTCCCCCGCGCGAGAGAAAACTCGCCACCACGCCTGGCAAAATGAAAAAGAGTAAACCCAGTTCAGGATGGCCTGATGCCCTGAATGCCCCCTTCACGTGGAAGGCTAAAGAAAGGCATACGGCGATAAACAGTAGAAAACAGCAGACGACACCTGTCCAGTTCCGCTTGATGTTCAAAAATCCTCCTGACTCCATCACTATCGAATACACATTCGTCCAGAGGACGCCCAGTCAGATAATGCAATGTGGCATTCCTTGCCAAAGCTCATAGATTGTTACGCGATCTTTTCTGGCCCTGGATATCTAATACGATTAGACTATCGGCCAGTTATTGTTCTGTGGGATATATTCTGTATGGGCGAAAGGGAGAATCCCTTCACTCACATGTGATAAAACAGTAGCCTAAATCCCCCATCCTTTCAACAGCTTAACGGTAAACAAGAAGTTAGCCTCCGTGAATATAAACGTCGCAGATTTGTTAAATGGGAATTACATCCTGTTATTATTTGTTGTACTGGCACTGGGATTGTGTCTGGGTAAATTACGCCTGGGTTCAGTTCAACTTGGTAATTCCATTGGCGTTTTAGTGGTCTCATTATTATTAGGCCAGCAGCATTTCAGCATTAACACGGATGCGCTTAATCTCGGTTTTATGCTGTTTATTTTTTGTGTTGGCGTGGAAGCAGGGCCGAACTTTTTTTCAATTTTTTTCCGCGACGGCAAAAATTATCTGATGCTGGCGCTGGTGATGGTCGGCAGCGCCCTGGTGATAGCGTTAGGGCTGGGTAAACTGTTTGGCTGGGATATCGGCTTAACCGCCGGGATGCTGGCCGGTTCGATGACTTCGACGCCGGTGCTGGTTGGTGCGGGTGATACGTTGCGCCACTCGGGTATGGAGAGCGGTCAGCTTTCGCTGGCGCTCGACCACCTGAGTCTCGGCTACGCCCTGACCTATCTGATTGGGCTGGTGAGCCTTATCGTCGCTGCGCGTTACCTGCCTAAACTCCAGCATCAGGATCTCCAGACCAGCGCCCAGCAGATTGCGCGCGAGCGCGGTCTGGACACCGACACCAAACGTAAAGTCTATCTGCCCGTCATTCGCGCCTATCGCGTCGGGCCGGAGCTGGTTGCCTGGGCCGACGGCAAAAACCTGCGCGAACTGGGTATCTACCGCCAGACGGGCTGCTATATCGAACGTATCCGCCGTAACGGTATTCTGGCTAACCCGGACGGTGATGCAGTGCTGCAGATGGGGGATGATATCGCCCTGGTCGGCTACCCGGACGCGCACGCGCGCCTTGACCCGAGTTTCCGTAACGGTAAAGAGGTGTTCGACCGCGACCTGCTCGACATGCGTATCGTCACGGAAGAGATTGTGGTGAAAAACCATAACGCCGTCGGGCGTCGTCTGGCACAGCTGAAGCTGACGGATCACGGCTGCTTCCTGAACCGGGTCATCCGCAGCCAGATTGAGATGCCCATTGACGATAACGTCGTGCTAAACAAAGGCGACGTTCTTCAGGTCAGTGGCGACGCGCGCCGCGTGAAAACCGTTGCCGACCGCATCGGCTTTATCTCCATTCACAGCCAGGTTACCGACCTGCTCGCCTTCTGCGCCTTCTTTATTGTCGGCCTGATGATTGGGATGATCACTTTCCAGTTCAGCAACTTTAGCTTCGGCGTGGGTAACGCTGCGGGTCTGTTGTTCGCCGGGATCATGCTCGGCTTCCTGCGAGCCAACCACCCGACCTTCGGCTATATCCCGCAGGGCGCGCTGAACATGGTGAAAGAGTTCGGCCTGATGGTCTTTATGGCGGGCGTGGGTTTGAGCGCAGGCAGCGGCATCGGACACAGTCTGGGTGCCGTCGGCTGGCAGATGCTGGTCGCCGGGTTGATCGTCAGCCTGCTGCCGGTGGTAATCTGCTTCCTGTTCGGCGCTTACGTGCTGCGCATGAACCGCGCAATGCTGTTTGGCGCCATGATGGGCGCGCGCACCTGTGCACCGGCGATGGAAATCATCAGCGACACCGCCCGCAGCAACATCCCGGCGCTGGGCTACGCAGGCACGTACGCCATCGCCAACGTCCTGCTGACGCTAGCCGGTACGCTGATCATCATTATCTGGCCCGCGCTCGGATAACTCTGAAGTTTGCGCATCACCGAATTATTTTCGCGATGCGCAGAACTTTTTGTATATGAGGCAGTCATAACTATTGCCACTGCTTTTCTTTGATGTCCCCCATTTTGTGGAGCCCATCAACCCCGCCATTTTGGTTCAAGGTTGATGGGTTTTTTGTTGCCTGAAATTCACAGCCATATCAAATCAGCTGCGTCCCCCTCCTTTCCTGCTCCATCAATATCACCGTCGCACTAGCACCATTACCCCATGATATAAGCTGTAACCAGGTGCCAGTTTCCTCCGCTTGCCCCTACCCCATTTGCACCCATACTTTGAACTATCCCTGCCTCTTTAATTGAAAAAAGGCCATGCTGATGAAAACCAAAACCGTTGTCATTTTCGGCGCAAGCGGCGCGATAGGTAGCGAAACCGCGCGAGTACTGGCGCGAGAGGGAGCGCATGTTTTCCTCGTCGCCCGAAATCGGGATAAGCTGGAGCGCGTGGCTAACGACATCCGTTCTGCCGGTGGAATCGCAGAATCACGTGTCATCGACGTCCTTGATGAACGTTCTGTTCTTGAGCAAACCGCGAAACTGGCTCAGCAGACTGGCGGCATTGATATGGTCGTTAACGCAACAGGATTTATGCACGAGCAAGGCAAACGCCTCGCAGAGTTATCCCTGGCAGAGTTCAGGCAGGGATTTGATCCTTTTCTCACCGCCCTTTTCACTCTCTCAAAGGCCGTCGTCCCCCATATGGGTGGCGATCGCGAGGGCGTGATAATCACCGTTGTCGCACCGGCAGGCCCGATGGCGATACCCGGTCATCTTGGGCATATCGTCGGCTGCGCGGGCATTGAGGCGTTCGTTAACGCGCTTGCCAGCGAACTGGGGCCTAAGAACATCCGCGTTACGGGCGTACGCTCTCATGCCATCAGCGGCGCGGTTCAGGCGGGTTCTTACACAGGAGAGTTATTTGCGATAAAAGCGCAGTCGATGGGAGTGACGATCGAGCAATTTATGGAAGGTGCCGCGCAAAGCACAATGCTCAAGCGGCTGCCAACCCTGCCGCAGGTGGCCGGTGTGATTGCATTTTTGGCCTCTGAACATGCCCGTGCGATGACCGCGACGATGGTCAACGTGACGGCGGGTGCGACCCTCGGCTAATGCTAAAATCCTGCGATGCGCCTCACCATCGCCCTGATCTCTTCGCGTGACAGCGGCTCCCGGTCCGTCACAAAATGCAGGGTCATGCCCTCGATAAACGCATCGAGCGCACGCGTCGTCACCGGGTCAAACCACTGCTCAAGCGTGCTCTGGCTGGTTTGCATCCAGTCCTGCATCACTTTTTTAAGCGCCGGTTTACGGCTCATCAGCGCATACAGCTGGTACATCAGCTCCATATTGTGCGGCGTGGTCACTTCTGAGCTGTGGATCAGGGTGGTGATCGCCTCACAGGCCATTTCAGGACCGGTAACACCGGCAAAAAATTCGCGGTATTGCAGCGACATTTGCTGGGTAAAACCGGTGAACGCCTCTTCGAGCAGCGAGTCTATCCCGTCGAAATAATAGGTCATCGACCCCAGCGGCACGCCCGCGCAGCTGGCGATTTTACGGTGCGTCACGGCATTTATGCCATGCTCTGCAATGGACTCCAGGGTGGCCTGAAGGATCCGCTCCCGACGCTGCGGATCGTTTGGTCGTCTGCTCATCTTTTCCCCTTTCGGTTTGTGTACAAATGTACACAAACTTGCTAGTGTTGTCGCTATTGTTGTACTTCTGGTGCTCCTCAATGACGTTGATCTCTCCCCGTAAAGCCCTGCAGCGCCGCCTGTGGGCACTGTTTATGTTCTTTTTCATCCCCGGATTGCTGATGGCGTCCTGGGCGACGCGCACCCCCGCGATCCGCGATATTCTGTCGGTCTCGACGGCAGAGATGGGCATCGTGCTGTTTGGTCTGTCGATCGGTTCGATGAGCGGTATTCTCTGCTCGGCATGGCTGGTGAAGCGCTTTGGTACGCGTAAAGTGATTCGTACCACCATGTGCAGCGCCGTGGTCGGCATGCTGATCCTCAGCGCCGCCCTGTGGTTTGCGTCGCCGGTAATGTTTGCCTTTGGTCTGATGGTCTTTGGTGGCAGCTTTGGCGCGGCGGAAGTGGCGATTAACGTCGAAGGCGCCGCCGTCGAGCGCGAGCTGAATAAAACCGTTCTGCCGATGATGCACGGCTTCTACAGCCTCGGCACGCTGGCCGGTGCCGGTGTGGGTATGGCGTTGACCGCCTTTGGGACCGCCGCGAGCCTGCACATTTTACTGGCGGCGCTGATCTGTATTTTGCCGATTTTGACGGGCATTACCTTCATTCCTGACGGCACGGGCAAAAACAGCGCGGAAGAGCAAAAGTCGACCCAGAAAGGGTTACCTTTTTATCGCGATATGCAGCTGATGTTGATTGGCGTAGTGGTGCTGGCGATGGCGTTTGCCGAAGGCTCCGCGAACGACTGGCTGCCGCTGCTGATGGTCGACGGCCACGGTTTTAGCCCTACCTCCGGTTCACTGATCTACGCCGGGTTTACCCTCGGGATGACCGTCGGGCGCTTTACGGGCGGCTGGTTTATCGATCGTTACAGCCGCGTGGCCGTGGTGCGTGCCAGCGCGATGATGGGCGCGCTCGGTATCGCGCTGATTATTTTTGTCGACGTGGACTGGATCGCCGGTGTTTCGGTCATTCTGTGGGGCGCCGGTGCGTCACTCGGGTTCCCGCTCACCATTTCGGCAGCCAGCGATACCGGCCCGGACGCCCCGACGCGCGTCAGCGTGGTTGCCACCACCGGCTATCTCGCCTTCCTGGTCGGCCCGCCGCTGCTCGGGTTCCTCGGCGAACATTACGGGTTACGCAGCGCCATGCTGGTGGTATTAGCCCTGGTCATTGTCGCTGCGCTGGTCGCAAAAGCCGTGGCAAAACCTACAACACAAGATTCAGCAATGGAGAAGGGATATGAGCGTTAAGTTAATCGCCGTCGACATGGATGGAACCTTCCTGAGCGACGCCAAAACCTATAACCGCGAACGCTTTCTGGCGCAATATGCGCGCATGAAGGCGCAAGATATTCGCTTTGTGGTTGCCAGCGGGAATCAGTATTACCAGCTTATCTCCTTTTTCCCGGAGATTGCCGATGAGATCGCTTTTGTCGCCGAAAACGGCGGCTGGGTGGTGAACGCTCGCGAAGATGTGTTTAACGGTGAACTGACCAAAAACCAGTTCGACACGGTGGCGCGTTTCCTCTGCTCTCTGCCGGAAGTGGAAGTGATCGCCTGCGGGAAGAGCAGCGCCTATACCCTGAAATCTTACGATGACAATCTCAAAGAGATGGCGGCGAAGTATTACCATCGTCTGGAAATGGTTGATAACTTTGACCATCTTGATGATATCTTCTTTAAGTTTGGATTGAATCTGCCGGACAGCGAAATCCCGCGCGTGCAGGCGATGATCCATCAGGAACTGAGCGACATTATGGTTCCGGTGACCACCGGCCATGGCAATATCGATCTGATAATTCCAGGCGTGCACAAGGCGAACGGGCTGCGTATTTTGCAGCGGCACTGGGGTATCGACGATAGCGAAGTGGTGGTGTTTGGCGACAGTGGGAATGACGTTGAGATGCTGCGGCAGGCGGGCTTTAGCTTTGCGATGGCAAACGCCAAACCGAATATCAAGGCCGAGGCGCGTTTCGAGGCGCCGCACAATAACGACGAAGGCGTGCTGGATGTGATCGAAAAAGCGTTGAACGGGGAAGCGCCGTTTAACTAGCGCGCGAATTGCCCGGTAAGCGTAACGCCACCGGGCAACAACTTACTGTAACGCGCTGCCGACGCGTTTATCTTTCAGGAACATCACCATCAGCCCCAGCCACAGCACGCCATTGGCGAGGTTAAACAGGCTGAACAGCCCGTTACCGCCAAAGCTGTAGGCGTGTTTACTGACTTCAATGCCCACGGTAAAGATCAGCATCTGCAGCATCCCCATCGCGGCGGATACGGTGCCTTTACTCATCTCGCTGGCAAACAGCGTCAGGCGCACCAGCCCGGCATTCGCCAGGCCAATCCCAAAGGCATAAATACTCAGCCCGGCTGTCATCCACAGATAAGCGTGTGAAGAGGCGACGGTCGCCACCGCTGCAACCACCAGCCCGGCCACAATCGGCCAGCCGCCCATAATGATCAGCGAGCGAACGCTACGACGGGATGTGAGGCGTGCCAGCACCAGGTTACCGATAATCAGCGCGCCAAAAACAGGCACCTGCAGTAGACCGTATTCGTAGCTACTGAGCTTCTCGCCGCTAATAATAATGACCGGTGACTGGGCAATCCACGCCAGTAGCGGCAGGCTGACAAACCCGGTCGCCAGCGCGCCCGCCACAAAGCGGCCATTCCTGAGCACCTCTTTATAGTCGCGCCCCAGCTCTTTAAGGGACAGTTTTTCGCCCAGGCGGGTGGCGGTCTCTGGCATTGCGCGGTGCAAACCGAAGAACGAAATCGCCGCCAGCGCCGCGAACAGCACAAACATCCCTTCCCACGGCGCAACGTGCACCCACGCCGCGCCCACCAGCGGGCCGAGCAGCGGCGCAATCAGCGCCACGTTCGCCATCAGGGCGGTGATTTTGATACACACCGCCTCCTCGAAAGACTCCTGAATAGCGGCATACCCCACGGCGCCGATAAAGCACAGGCTCACCCCCTGCAAGAATCGCAGCAGCGTGAATTGTTCAATCGTTTGCGCCAGCAGAATGGCGAGGCAGGTGACGATAAACCACACCACGCCGGTCAGCATCACTGGGCGACGGCCAATGCGATCCGACAGCGGCCCCAGCAGCCACTGCAAAAACATGCCGCCAGCCAGATAGGCAGTCATGGATGTCGGTACCCACTCGATCCCGGCGTTGTACTGCTCCACCACGGCCAGCATACCCGGCTGGATCATATCGTTGCCGATATAGGTGGAGAATTCGTAAAGCACCAGACACAGAGGGAAAAGTAACGCCTGACGACCCAGACGATTACCGGAAGAAGAACGGTTTAACATGCAGTCTCTTTTTGATGAAAAAATCGCGATGAGTTTAATGAAATGCCCGGTCGCGAGATAGTGAATTATCGAAGATAAACAGAAATAAAGCACATATCGTCGTCGTTTAAGGTTTCCTTAAGTTGACACCTTTATGATGGGCCTATTTCCCGTCAACGAACGTCATTATGGCTCAACATACTGCCCCTTCGGATTTATCTAAGTCACCGACAACTAAGATAAAACCCCTTTACCGTTTACCGGTGCGCTTTTATGGTTATCAGCTTTTCGCGCTACTGCTGATGGCGGTGCTGTTTACCTGGCTTTCGCGCGATGAGACGCTCGACCGCTGGATCACGGGTTTCTGGTATGACGCCGCCAGCCACCATTTCCCGCTGCAGCAAAACGCGCTGCTGGATCTGCTAAACCATCGACTGGCGAAGTACGTTGCGATTGCGACGGCGGCCGTGGCGCTGATTTACGGCGCCTTTCGTCGCAACATGCCGCTGGTCACCGGAGCGCTGCTGATGGGACTTGGCACCCTAGTGGTCGGTGTGCTGAAAAGTACCAGCCATCACAGCTGTCCGTGGGATCTGCTGGAGTACGGCGGCAAAGCGGTTTCGTATCCGCTGTTTAGCAGTACGCCTGAAGGCAGCGGCCCCGGTCGTTGCTTCCCTGGCGGGCACGCATCGAGCGGCTTTATGGTGATGGGGCTGTTTTTCGCCTTCTGGCGCGAGCGCCCTCGTCTGGCGTGGTGTTTCGTGGCGCTGGGTGCGGTGGCGGGCCTGACGATGGGCTTCGGCCAGGTCATGCGCGGCGCCCATTTCTTCTCTCACAACCTGTGGGCAGGTTGGTGGGTTTGGTTTTCTCAGGTCGTGGCTTACGGCCTTGTTTCTGCCTGGTTTGCAAAAGAGTGAGTTGGAATGCTAGAGAATCTCAATTACGGACTGTTTTATCTGATTAATGCCACCCCGGCGTCACCGGAGTGGATGATTATGTTTGCCAAATTTGTGGCGAAGGATCTGATTAACATCGTGCCCTTGCTGATCGCGATACTCTGGCTGTGGGGGCCGCGCAAGCAGGTCAGCGCGCAGCGTCAGCTGGTGATAAAGGTGGCGATGGCGCTGGCGGTTAGCATGACCGCCTCCTGGACGCTGGGGCATCTGTTCCCGCACGACCGTCCATTTGTCGATCATATCGGTTCAAACTTCCTGCACCATGCGGCTGACGACTCCTTCCCGAGCGATCACGGCACCGTGATTTTCACCTTCGCACTGGCCTTTTTGTTCTGGCACCGCGTCTGGTCGGGCGTGGTTCTGATGGCGATCGCACTCGGCATTGCCTGGTCGCGGGTCTATCTCGGCGTCCACTGGCCGCTGGATATGCTGGGCGGACTGCTGGTCGGAATGATGGGCTGCCTGAGCGCGCAAATCCTGTGGAATATCATGGGGCAGCAGATTTATCGCGGGCTGCAGCGCGTCTACCGTATCTGCTTTGCTCTCCCGATCCGCAAAGGCTGGATACGTGACTAATCCCGGTCCGACAGGTTACACTTGAACCCCCACATTGTGGGGGTTCACCTTTTCGCCCCGAGGATCTATGGAAACACGACGCGACGACCGCATCTCCCAGCTGCTGCAAGCCCTGAAGCGCAGCGATAAGCTGCATCTCAAAGAAGCTGCCACTCTGCTCGGCGTTTCCGAGATGACCATCCGTCGCGACCTGAACAGCGAGAGTGCTCCCGTGGTGCTGCTCGGCGGCTATATCGTGCTGGAGCCACGCAGCGGCAGCCACTATCTGCTGAGCGATCAGAAAACCCGCCTGGTTGAGGAAAAACGCAAAGCCGCACGGCTGGCCGCCTCCCTCGTGCAACCGCATCAGACGCTGTTTTTCGACTGCGGCACCACCACGCCATGGATTATCGAAGCCATTGATAACGCGCTGCCGTTCACGGCGGTGTGCTACTCCCTGAATACCTTTCTGGCCCTCCAGGAGAAACCTGAGTGTCGGGTGATCCTCTGCGGCGGTGAGTTTCACGCCAGCAATGCCATTTTCAAGCCGTTGAATCTTCAGGACACCCTGAGCAATCTCTGTCCGGATATCGCCTTTTACTCAGCGGCAGGCGTGAGCGTGCGCCAGGGCGCAACCTGTTTTAACCTCGAAGAGTTAACGGTGAAGCATTGGGCAATGAATGCCGCGCAGTATCATGTGCTGGTGGTGGATCACAGCAAATTTGGCAAAGTGCGTTCAGCAAGAATGGGCGATCTGGCACGCTTTGATGCGATTGTCAGCGACTGCCGCCCGGATGACGAGCTGGTCGCACACGCCAAAGCGCAGCAGATTAAATTGATGTACTGACTGGGGGTTTTGCCGGGCTTAGCCGCCAGCGCGGTCTGATGCTCTCACCTTATCCCTCCCCCGTCGGGGGAGGAGGCAAACACTCAAAACGATAACCTTGCGGTTATCGTTTTGCTTTTATGAGAACCAGCTACCAAACCACGAGTGGAATTTCATCATCACGAAGTCCCACATCCGGCTGAAGAATCCACCCTCTTCCACCGCTTCCATCACGATCAGCGGACGCTGCTCAATGGATTTGCCGTTAAGCTGGAAATCGATCGTGCCGACCACCTGGCCCTTTTTCAGCGGCGCGGTCAGCTGTGGATCGGTCAGAGTGTAGCTCGCTTTCAGATTCTTAAGCTGACCACGCGGGATCGTCACAGAACCCGCTTCACCCGCGCCCAGATTCACTTCACTCTTATCTCCGAACCAGACGCGCTGGCTGATAAAGGTCGCGTCAGGTTTAATTGGCGTCACCGTTTCGAAGAAGCGGAAGCCCCAGGTCAGCAGTTTTTCGGATTCATTAAAGCGGATGCGGTCGGTTTTGGTGCCAAGCACCACGGAGATCAAACGCATATCGCCCTGGGTCGCAGACGCCACCAGGTTATAGCCTGCGCCTGCGGTGGTGCCGGTTTTCATGCCGTCCACATTCACATTGCTGCTCCACAGCAGACGGTTGCGGTTCGGCTGGCGGATCTTGTTGAACGTAAACTCTTTCTCTTTATGGATGGCGTACTCATCCGGCACGTCGTGGATCAGCGCTTTGCCCAGCAGCGCCATATCGCGGGCGGTACTGAACTGCCCCGGCGCGTCCAGGCCGTGGACCGTTTTGAAGGTGGTTTTGGTCAGGCCGAGCTTTTGCGCGTAACCATTCATCAGGCCGATAAAGGAGTCCTGGCTGCCCGCGACGTAATCCGCCAGCGCGATACAGGCGTCGTTCCCCGACTGAATAATCACCCCTTTATTCAGATCCGACACGGAAACCTGGTCACCCGGTTTCAGGAACATCACGGACGAGCCGCGCAGGGCCGGGTTGCCGGTGGCCCAGGCGTCTTTGCCAATGGTCACCATGTCGTCGAGCTTAATTTTGTTTGCTTTGAGCGCCTGCCCGACCACGTAGCTGGTCATGATTTTGGTTAGACTCGCGGGATCGAGCTGTTCGTCCGCGTTGCCTTCCGCCAGAACTTTGCCGCTGGCGTAGTCCATCAGGATCCACGCGCGCGCGTCGACCGGAGGCGCTTCTGGTGCTGCCGTTTCAGCCGCAAAAAGTGTGGGGGAAAACAGGAAAAGCAGTGCGGAGCCTGCCGCCAGGCTGCGCAGAGAAGAAGTTGTATGCGTCATAAATGCCACCCGAGTGTCCTTTCTAAAAAATCACGTCACATCACCGTGTCGCAAGAAGCGATGAGTAATAACGTACTAATGAGTCTAAAGAAACCTAAACCAGGTAAAGTTTTTAAAGTTTACGCAATAACGGGCCGGGGTGCTGTCCCGGATGCGATTTTTTTGTCTTCTGTTGCGTAAATGTTAGGTTTATCTCACCATGTGCAATCGTAGGCTTTGATTCACCACTCAGGTTATTTCACTCATTCAGGAGTCAATATGATTACGCTGTGGGGCAGGAACAATTCAACCAACGTCAAGAAAGTGCTCTGGACGCTGGAAGAGCTGGATTTACCGTTTAACCAGATCATGGCCGGTTTGCAGTTTGGCGTGAATAACGATGCCGAGTATCTGGCGATGAACCCTAATGGACTGGTGCCGCTGCTGCGCGACGATGAAACCGACTTAATCCTGTGGGAATCGAACGCCATTGTGCGCTATCTGGCAGCACAGTACGGGCAAAACCGCCTGTGGGTGGACAATCCTGCCCGCCGTGCCGAGGGTGAAAAATGGATGGATTGGGCAAACCAGACGCTCTCCCCCGCGCACCGCCCGATCCTGATGGGCCTGGTCAGAACCCCGGAAGCCGAGCGTGATTATGCGGCGATCGACGCTGGAAAAGCGGCGTGCGAAAAACTGTTTGCCCTGCTGGATGACGCACTCGCGAACCAGCCGTGGCTCTCAGGCTCCGCGTTTGGCGTGGGCGATATCGCGGTCGCGCCGTTTATCTGGAACCTGACCAACATCGGTCTGGAGTGGGGATCGTATCCAAACCTGGAGCGCTGGTTCGCACAGCTCAAAGCGCGCCCGGCCTTCCAAAAAGCGATCATGATCCCCGTGAGCTAATCACGCCCCGGACGGGCTGACTTTCAACAGTTGCCCGTCTGATTCATCCGTTAATACATACAGATAGCCATCCGGCCCCACCCGCACATCGCGGATGCGGTTGCCTTTATCCCCCAGAATCCGCCCGTCTTCCGTCACCTTATTGCCGTCCACGCTCAGGACAATCACGTCTTTCTCTTTCAGCGCGCCCACGAACAGTTTGTTTTTCCACTGCGGGAAGACGTCGCTGTTGTAGAACGCCATGCCGCTCACCGCAGGCGATACTTTCCAGACAAACAGCGGCGGCTCCGTGCCTTCGACATGCTCGCCTTTGGCTTCCGGAATTTTCAGGCCGCTGTAGTTAATCCCGTGCGTTGCCAGCGGCCAGCCGTAGTTTTTGCCTTTTTCAGGGATGTTAATCTCATCGCCGCCACGCGGGCCGTGCTCATTCAGCCACAGCGCGTCGGTCCAGGGGTTCATCGCCATTCCCTGCGGATTACGGATGCCGTAGGACCAGATTTCCGGGCGTGCGCCTGCTTTATCGACGAACGGATTATCCGCGGGCACTTTGCCCTGATCCGTCAGGCGTACCACTTTCCCTTGCAGCTTATCCAGATCCTGCGCCGTCGGACGCTGATTGTTTTCACCCAGGCCGATAAACAGATAGCCTTTTCCGTCGAACACCAGTCGCCCGCCGAAGTGATTTCCCGTCGACAGTTTTGGCATCTGGCGGAACACCACCTGGAAAGCCTCGACGCGCGAGAGATCCTCGCTCAGGCGACCATATCCTACTGCCGTGCCCGCTTTACCGTCGTTACCGACTTCGGCGTAGCTGAGCCAGATACGGCGCGACTGTTCAAAATCCGGAGCCAGCACCACGTCCAACAGACCGCCCTGCCCGCTATCCCACACTTTGGGTATCCCGACGATCGGATCTGACAGCCCTTTTCCCGCCTGCCAGTGCTTGAGCTGCCCGCCCCTGAGGGTGATCAGCATGCCCTGATTATCCGGCAAAAAGGCCAGCGACCACGGGTGATCGAGTTTAGTTTGCAGCACATCGACGTTGACTGCGCCGGGTGCCGCCATTACGTAAGCGGAGAGAAAGAAGAGAGACAGAGGAATCAGCGAAGATCGGCGCATTACGCACTCCTTTTTTCGACGTTTGGCATAAAGAGTAGCCAGGCCGACCGGGCGCGTGAGCACTTTTACAAAAGCTTAATCAGAAGGGGGAGTCGCCTCCCCCGGAGTTTAGTGCTGATGGAGCGCGGCGTGCTCTTTCAGGCACATAATGCAGAGAGTCAGTGTCGTCAGGGAGTGCTCCAGTTTCTCCGCGCTGACGGCGACAAACGTTGGACAATCATGGTGTCCGGTCATCAGGCATACGGCAGCTTTTGACAACGCGTCAGCCGCGCGTTGCAGGACAAGCTGTTCATCAGCGTCGTAATAATCCCGCAGGATCGGCGCTTTTTCACGCATGTAGTCACACAGTTCAAAACAATTATCGCGCAGATGGTCGCTTTCGCTGACTGACATATACCCTTTTGCCATCCTTAACTGCAGGTATGCCGCAAGGTCAATCCGGGCATTGATCAGCTTGTTCAGTAGATCGCGTTTCAGTCTGTCAACGGACATGCTATTTCCTCCCTTGTCAGCCATTGTGCACGATCAGAATAAGCTCATTTTTTGACCAGATTAATGCGTCAGGTCAATAAATCGTAACTGATTAACATTCTTTACAATGTTACAACCTCCGGCCCTCAGCCCTACCCTTTAATCTTCGGGTCCAGCGCGTCGCGCAGGCCGTCACCCAGCAGGTTAAAGGCCAGCACGGTAAAGAAGATCGCGAGGCTTGGGAAGATCGCCACGTGAGGCGCAATCACCATGTCAGCCCGCGCTTCATTGAGCATTGCGCCCCACTCCGGCGTCGGCGGCTGTGCGCCTAATCCCAGGAATGAGAGGCTCGCCGCTGAGATGATCGACACGCCGATACGCATGGTGAAATAGACCACAATGGATGAGACCGTACCGGGCAGGATGTGGTTAAACAAGATGGTCGCATCGCTGGCACCAATACTGCGCGCCGACTCGATAAACGTCTGTTGCTTCAGCACCAGCGTATTTCCGCGCACCAGACGGGCAAACGCAGGAATGGAAAAGACCGCCACGGCGATGATCACATTAGCCATCCCGCTGCCCATTATTGCGACGACGGCGATCGCCAGCAAAATACCGGGGAAGGCAAACAGCACGTCGCAGATACGCATGATGATGCGGTCCCACCAGCCTTCGTAGAACCCCGCCAGCAGCCCCAGCACCGTACCGATGGCAGCGCCAATCAGCACCGCGAAAACCCCCGCCGCCAGCGAAATTTGTGCGCCGACCAGCACGCGGCTAAAGATATCGCGCCCGAGAGAGTCCACGCCAAACCAGTGCATCATTGACGGGCCATCGTTCAGTCGATCGTAATCGAAGTAGTTTTCCGCATCGAACGGCGTGATCCAGGGTGCCAGAATCGCCACTACGATCAGCAGCAGCACAAACAGTCCGGCGGTCATTG
The DNA here is from genome assembly GCF_050435885.1 of Lelliottia sp. 489. Lineage (NCBI taxonomy): Bacteria > Pseudomonadati > Pseudomonadota > Gammaproteobacteria > Enterobacterales > Enterobacteriaceae > Lelliottia > Lelliottia sp. 489. The sequence continues at coordinate 81,641 of NZ_JBNDLC010000002.1, forward strand.
CCACCGGCTGACGACGAAATCGCCGCCAGAACTCCAGCCACGGCGTGCGGATATGGTCCGGTTTTAACCCCGGCATAGCCTTTAAAATGGCCTGACGACGCCAGTTAAACAATCGCATGTTACTTGTACCTGATAGCCGGGTTAATGGCGGCGTAGAGCACATCCACCACTAAGTTGATAAGAATAAATTCCAGTGAAAATAGCAGCACCTCTGCCTGAATCACCGGATAGTCGCGCATGTCGACGGAATCGACCAGCAAACGACCCAGTCCCGGCCAGTTAAAGACCTTCTCCACCACAATCGAACCGCCAAGCAGGAAGCCAAACTGCAGGCCCATCATCGTGACAACCGGAATCATCGAGTTGCGCAGGCCATGCTTGAGGATCACCCACTTTTCACTCACACCTTTGGCGCGCGCGGTGCGCATATAGTCTTCACTCAGCACATCGACGAACGAGGCGCGCGTAAATCGCGCCATCACGGCGGCCACCGCTGCGCCTAAAGTGAGCGACGGCAGAATGTAGTGCTTCCACGTATCCGCCCCCACCGTCGGCAGCCAGCCCAGTTCGACGGAGAAGATCTGCATCAGCAGCATCCCCAGAGCAAACGCCGGGAAAGAGATCCCGGTGACGGCCAGTGCCATGCCGAGCTTATCCGGCCAGCGGTTGCGCCAGACAGCGGCGATAATCCCCGCGGCAAGACCAAAAATCATCGCCCAGATCATACTGGCAAGAGTGAGCCAGAACGTCGGCATAAAGCGGCTGGCAATCTCCTCAGAAACCGGACGTCGCGACACCATTGAGATGCCGAAATCGCCCTGCAACACGTTGGTGATGTAGTGCCAGAACTGCACATACAGCGGCCGATCAAGACCCAGCTGCTGGCGCACCATATCGATCACAGTCGCATCCGCCTCCGGCCCGGCGATGAGTCGCGCCGGATCGCCGGGCAGCATATGGACGAACAGAAACACCAGCACCGCCACAATCAGCAGCGTTGGGATCAGCCCCAGCAGGCGTTTAAAAACGTAATTCAGCATGCCTTTCCCTCTCATCCCGCAGACTATCGCCTGCGGGAATGAGTTCTGTTATTTCAAATCCGCGTCTTCAAAACTGAAGCCCGTATCCGGCATGATGTAGAACCCGGTCAGCGCCTTGTTGTGGGCGGAAACCAGTTTTTCCACCACCAGCGGCACCCACGGCGACTCTTTCCACAGAATATCCTGAGCATCCTTGTACAGACGCGCTTTCTCGTCGGTTTTGGTGGTTTTCAGGGCATCCGTCAGATCTTTATCCACCTGCGGATTGCTGTAGAACGCGGTGTTAAACTGCGTCGGCGGCCAGTTTTGCGAGGCAAACAGCGGCGAAAGCGCCCAGTCTGCTTCACCCGTTGATGCCGTCCAGCCGGTGTAGAACATGCGCACACCGCTCTCTTTCTGCCCTTTGCCTTCCACTTCCGCCGCACGCTGGCCCGCGTCCATCGCTGTCAGCTGCGCTTTGATGCCCACCTGCGCCAGCTGCTGCTGGGTGAACTGCAGCACTTTCTGCGCGGTGCTGTGATTATGAGATGACCACAGCGTGGTGCTAAAGCCGTTCGGGAAACCGGCCTCTTTCAGCAACTCGCGCGCTTTCGCCGGATCGTAAGGCCAGGGTTTGTAGCTCTGGGCGTAGGCAATCGACGGCGGCACAATGCCCGTTGCCGGGGTCGCATAGCCCGCAAAAGCCACTTTCACCAGTGCCTGACGGTTAATGGCGTAGTTGATCGCCTCGCGCACTTTTGGATTATCAAACGGCTTTTGCGTCACGTTCATGCTGATGTAGCGCTGCATGATCGACGGGCTGGCCACCAGCTCCAGCTTGCTGTTTTTCTCAAGGATTGCCGCCTGCTCGTAAGGGATCGGGAAGGCAAACTGCGCTTCGCCGGTTTGCAGCATCGCCGCACGGGTGTTGTTGTCGACAACCGGACGCCAGGTAATAGAGTCCAGTTTCGGCAGGCCCTTCTGCCAGTATCCGGCGAATTTCTTCACCTTCACGAAATCGGTCTGATTCCAGGTCACCAGCTCGTACGGCCCGGTGCCGACCGGGTGGAAACCAATCTCTTTGCCGTATTTTTTCAGCGCTTCCGGGGAGATCATCGCCGTCGCCGGGTGCGCCAGGATATTGATAAACGCCGAGAACGGCTCTTTAAGGGTGATTTTCACCGTCGTCGGATCGACGGCCTCGGTGCTGGCGATGTTTTTATAGAGGTTATAGCGCTTGAGACTGTTTTCTTTGTTGCTGGCGCGATCGAGGTTCACCTTCACGGCTTCAGCATTGAAATCAGTTCCATCCTGGAACTTCACGCCGCTGCGCAGTTTGATGGTGTAGACCAGCCCGTCATCGGAGACGGTATAGCTTTCGGCCAGCACATTCTTCAGCTTCATCTCTTTATCAAGGCCAAACAGCCCCTGATAGAACGACTTCGCCACCGCCTGCGACAGCGTATCGTTAGCGTCATACGGGTCCAGCGTGGTGAAGTTGGACGCCACGGCGACCACCACATCTTTGGCCGCAAATGCAGGCGTTGCCGCCAGTGCGGCCGTCACGCTCGCGGCTAACAGCCATGAACGAGCAACAAATTTTGTCATTGTATTCTCCTGTTGTTCCCTGTCTGTCAAAAGCTATAAGCGTGAAAAGGCGTTGTGCTGATGCGGCGGTGCCACGAAATGTCCGGGGCCCACTTCGCGCAGGACCACACGCTCCGTCGCCTCGCCGCGTTTACGAATATTGCCCGGCATCTCATCCTGCAACAGCACGCGGTGGCCGTGCCGGTGCGCCGGGTCGGCCACCGGCACGGCGGCCATCAGTTTGCGGGTGTACGGGTGCTGCGGGTTTTCAAACACCGCGCGACGCGGGCCAATCTCCACGATTTGTCCCATGTACATCACCGCCACGCGATGGCTGATTCGCTCTACCACCGCCATATCGTGTGAGATAAACAAAAAGGCGATGCCCAGATCGCGCTGGAGATCGAGCAGTAAATTGATGATTTGTGCACGGATGGAGACATCCAGCGCCGAGACGGATTCGTCGGCAATCACTACCTTCGGATTCAACGCCAGCGCGCGGGCAATGCAGATGCGCTGACGCTGTCCGCCGGAAAATTCGTGCGGGTAACGCCAGGCATGTTCCGGCTTTAACCCCACGCGTTCCAGTAACCAGGCGACGCGCCGCTGCCCCTCTTCGCCTTTCAGCAGGCCATGCACCCGCAACGGCTCCATGATCGAGTAACCGACCGTCTGGCGCGGATCGAGGGAAGCATAAGGGTCCTGGAAGATAAACTGAATATCCCGGCGCAGGTGCTGTAGTTTGCTGGCAGGCAACGTGTCGATGCGCTCACCGTTAAAGGTAATGCTGCCCTCCTGGGAGTCGACCAGACGCAGCAGCGCCCGTCCGGTGGTGGATTTCCCGCAGCCCGATTCCCCCACCAGCGCCAGGGTTTCGCCCGGCCACAGGTCGAAACTGACGTTTTCCACCGCGTGCACTTCGCGCTTCACGCGGTTAAGCAGCCCGCCGCGCAGCGGGAAACGGGTCACCAGATCGCGCACCTGCAGAATCGGCTCGCCCGGTACCACCGTGTCTTGTTCGGTCTCTTCGCTTTGCGCCACGCCCGGCGAAAGCAGCGGGAAACGACGCGGCAAATCGCTGCCGTTCATCGCCCCGAGACGCGGAACCGCCGCCAGCAGCGCTTTGGTGTAAGGGTGTTCCGGTGTGTGGAAGATCTGCTCCACGCTGCCCGTTTCGACGGCCTCGCCCTGGTACATCACCAGCACCCGGTCGGCGATATCCGCCACCACGCCCATATCGTGGGTGATAAAAATCACCCCCATCTCCATCTCCTGTTGCAGCACTTTGATGAGCTGCAGGATCTGCGCCTGAATGGTCACATCCAGCGCGGTGGTTGGTTCGTCGGCAATCAGCACCGCCGGACGGCACGACAGCGCCATAGCGATCATCACCCGCTGGCGCATGCCGCCGGAGAGCTGGTGCGGGTAACGCCCGAGAATGGTTTGCGCTTCCGGAATACGCACCAGATCAAGCATGCGTTTGGCTTCTGCCAGCGCCTGCTCGCGGGATAATCCCTGGTGCAGGCGGATAGATTCGGCAATCTGCTCACCCACCGGAAACACCGGATTGAGCGAAGTCATCGGCTCCTGGAAAATCATCGCCATGTCCGCGCCGCGCACGCTCTGCATTTGCGACTGGCTCAGCTCGGTGAGATCGATGACCTGCTGATTGCGACGGCGCAAAAGCAGGCTGTCACAGTTGATCATCCCGCCGGCCTGCTCCAGCAAACGCATCAGCGACAGGGCCGTGACGGATTTACCGGAACCGGATTCACCGACAATCGCCAGCGTTTCGCCTCGCTTGAGAGAGAACGAAAGCTGTTTTACCGCCGGGACAAGCCGCCGCTCTTCCTGAAACGCAATGTTCAGGTTGTGGACGGCCAGAACTTCCCGGCTATCCAGATCGTTACTGTGCGGCACGCAGGCTCCCCTTATTCACGATAAATTCCCGTCGAGGGTGCATCGCCCGCATAACCCCAGGCGCGATACATCCCTTCACTGTTAAACGGCAACGCGACGTTGCCTTCACGATCCACAGCAATCAGCCCGCCGCTGCCGCCGAGCGCCGGGAGTTTTTCCATCACCACGCGCTCGCAGGCCTCGGCCAGACTTAAGTTTCCGTAATCCATCAAGGCGGCAATGTCATACGCCGCGAGCGTGCGGATAAACACTTCGCCCGTACCGGTGCAGGACACGGCCACATTGGCGTTATTGGCGTAACATCCCGCGCCCGGCAGAGGGCTGTCCCCGACCCGGCCCGGTAATTTGTTGGTCATTCCGCCGGTAGAGGTGGCCGCCGCGAGATTGCCCGCTTTGTCCAGCGCCACCGCTCCAACGGTACCCATTTTGGTGCGCTCATCGAGCGGTGCCGCGTGATCGAGCTGGGTGATCCCGGCGCTGCGCGCGTCCAGTAATTGCTGATAACGCTCGGGCGTCGAGAAGGTCTCAGCAGGCACCCGTTCCATGCCGTTTTCTGCGGCAAACTGCTCCGCGCCAGCTCCCGTCATCAGGACGTGCGGGCTTTGCTCCATCACCAGACGCGCCGCCAGAATCGGGTTACGCAGATGGCTGACACCCGCCACCGCACCGGCTTTCAGGCTATTGCCGTCCATCACGCAGGCGTCCAGTTCGTGGGTTTCGTCGCGAGTAAATACCGACCCAATACCCGCGTTAAACAGCGGGCACTCTTCCAGCAAACGTACCGCCTCGGTGACGACATCAAGCGCGCTCTCACCCGCCTCCAGCATCCGCTGGCCCGTTTCAACAATGGCAGAAAGCGCGTCAACGTAGCGTTTTTCCTGCTCCGGACTCAGCTTCGCGCGGGTAATCGCCCCTGCGCCGCCGTGAATTGCGATCACCGCATTAACCATTTCCATCACCCATCAGCACAGAGGCGCCGCTTTTTCTATAAATATCATTATCGTTGTCAGATCTTCAGACGAATTTTGAATATAGAAAGACGCAAGGGTGATGTAAAGACTACACCCTCTGTGTCATACAGTTAGGGGCACTTTTCTGTCATAATGCCCGCTTTCGCTGTTATCCCGCAGGAGTAAACCATGGATTTTACCGCCGGACTGATGCCGCTTGAAACGGCACTCACGCAGATGCTCGCCCCCGTCACCCCGTTGAAAGAGCACGAAACGCTGCCTTTGCTGCGCGGTTTTGGGCGAGTGCTGGCGCGCGACGTTGTCTCTCCGCTCAATGTGCCGGGGTTTGATAACTCGGCGATGGACGGTTACGCGGTGCGCCTTGCGGATATTCAGGCGGGAAATGCCTTACCGGTCGCCGGAAAAGCCTTCGCCGGTCAGCCGTTCGCGGGTGAGTGGCCACAGGGGACCTGCATTCGCATCATGACCGGTGCGCCAGTGCCTGACGGGTGCGACGCGGTGGTGATGCAGGAAGAAACCGAACAGACCGACGCGGGCGTGCGTTTTACCGCCAGCGTTAAAGCGAATCAGAACATCCGCCGCGCCGGGGAAGATATCGCCCAGGGCGCAACGGTATTCGCCGCAGGAACCAAACTGACAATCGCAGAGCTGCCGGTGCTGGCATCCCTCGGCATTGCGGAGATCGACGTGGTGCGCAAAGTGCGCGTTGCGCTTTTCTCGACGGGCGACGAACTGCAATTGCCGGGCCAGCCTTTGCAGGCGGGCCAAATCTACGACACCAACCGTCTGGCCGTGCATCTGATGCTGGAACAGCTGGGCTGCGAGGTGATCAACCTCGGTATCATTCCGGACGATCCGCAAAAACTGCGCGCGGCCTTTATCGAAGCGGATAACGCAGCCGACGTGGTGATAAGCTCCGGCGGCGTCTCCGTCGGCGAAGCGGATTACACCAAAACCATTCTCGATGAGCTGGGCGAAATCAGCTTCTGGAAACTGGCAATCAAACCGGGCAAGCCGTTTGCCTTTGGCACGCTGGCTAACAGCTGGTTCTGCGGTCTGCCGGGCAATCCGGTTTCGGCGGCACTGACGTTTTATCAACTGGTGCAGCCGCTGCTGGCGAAACTCTCCGGCGATAACGCCTCAGGCTTGCCTCCTCGCCAGCGCGTGCGAGCGGCGACGCGACTGAAAAAATCCCCGGGGCGTCTGGATTTCCAGCGCGGTATTCTGACGCGTAACGCCGACGGCGAGCTGGAAGTGAGCACCACCGGGCATCAGGGCTCGCATATCTTTAGCTCATTCAGCCAGGGCAACTGCTTCATCGTGCTTGAGCGTGAGCGCGGCAACGTCGAAGCCGGTGAATGGGTTGAGGTCGAAGCCTTTAACCATCTGTTCGGAGGCTAAAATGGCGGTGGAGCTGAACGATCAGGAGATGCTGCGCTATAACCGTCAGATCGTCCTACGCGGGTTTGATTTTGACGGGCAGGAAGCACTAAAGGCGGCGAACGTGCTGATCGTCGGCCTTGGCGGGCTGGGCTGTGCCGCCGCGCAGTATCTGGCGGCAGCGGGCGTTGGCAGGATGACGCTGCTGGATTTCGATACGGTATCGGTGTCGAACTTACAGCGTCAGACACTGCACAGCGATGCGACCGTTGGCGAGCCGAAAGTGAACTCGGCGCGCGATGCCCTGGCGCGGATCAACCCGAATGTTCACTTTACCCTCATTGATGCGATGCTGGACGATGCGGCACTGTCCGCCCACATCGCGCAGCACGATATTGTGCTTGATTGCACCGACAACGTGGCGGTGCGCAATCAGCTCAACGCGGGTTGTTTTGCCCATAAAACACCGCTGATCTCCGGGGCGGCAATCCGCATGGAAGGGCAGATTAGCGTCTTTACCTATGCGGATGGCGAGCCGTGCTATCGCTGTTTAAGCCGACTGTTTGGCGAGAACGCCCTCACCTGCGTGGAAGCGGGCGTCATGGCGCCGCTGGTGGGGGTGATCGGTTCATTGCAGGCGATGGAAGCGATTAAAGTGCTGACCCATTACGGCACACCTGCCGCCGGAAAAATCCTGATGTACGACGCGATGACCTGTCAGTTTCGTGAGATGAAATTGATGCGTAATCCAGGCTGCGAGGTGTGCGGGGGATAACGCTGACCGGGTGAGGCGACGCCAGCACCCGGTTTACTGGGTCAAATCGACGTGCGCCCAAACGCCGTCTGCCAGTCCTGCTCAAACTTCACTACCGCCGCATCCACCGCCGGACAGCTAATAAATTGCTGCGCCACGTCCAGCGGCAGGGTGATAGATTCACACCCGGCCAGCAGGCAGTCCAGCGCCTGACGCGGCGTTTTGAAGCTGGCGGCCAGCACTTTAGCGTGCGGCGCGTGCAGCGTCAGCAGCTGCTGGAGTTCCACTACGGTCTGAATTCCGTCACCGCCCTGAGCATCAAGGCGATTCACATAGGGTGCGACATAATCCGCGCCCGCTAATGCCGACAGCATCCCTTGCGCCGCGCCATACACTGCCGTCCCAAGCGTTGGGATCCCTTCCGCTTTCAGCATTTTGATTGCCGCCAGCCCTTCTGCCGTAACCGGCACTTTTACCACCAGATCGTTAATGATGGCGCGCAGTTTACGTGCGTCTTCCACCATGCCCTCTGCGGTCGTCGCCATCACTTGGGCAAACAGACGCCCTTTTCCGCCGAGCGCGTCATGCAGCTCCGGCAGCAACACCTCCAGCGGCTTTTTACCTGCTGCGACGATGCTCGGGTTGGTCGTTACACCGGCTAACGGGAAAACGCGTGCCAGTTTTTTGACTGCGGCTACGTCAGATGTGTCGAGATAAAATTCCATGATGTCACCCTCAAAATTAACCTGCCGTAACACTACCACGTAAAAACCTTCCTCAGAGTTGACGCACATCAAAATAACTTTCACTCGAAAGTTATTTAATCTTCATACGCAACAAGAGGCGAAAATATGATCTTCAATATTCAGCGTTACTCCACCCACGACGGCCCAGGTATTCGTACCGTGGTGTTCCTGAAAGGCTGCTCCCTCGGCTGTCGCTGGTGTCAGAACCCGGAGAGCCGCTCCCGCACGCGGGATGTGCTGTTTGATGCCCGCCTGTGCCTCGAAGGCTGCGACCTGTGTCAGCAGGCTGCGCCAGGGATTATCGACCGTGCGCTGAACGGAGTGATCATCCATCGCGAAAAACTCAATGACGCCCATCTCGACGCCCTCACCGACTGCTGCCCGACCCAGGCGCTGACAGTCTGTGGAGAAGAGAAACAGGTGGCCGATATTATGGCAACCGTCCTGCGCGATAAACCCTTTTACGATCGCAGCGGCGGCGGTATCACCCTCTCCGGCGGCGAACCCTTTATGAGCCCGGAGCTGGCCCATTCTCTGTTTAAAGCCAGCCACGATCAGGGCATTCACACGGCGGTCGAAACCTGTCTGCATGTGCCATGGCACTATATCGAACCGTCGTTACCCTATGTCGATCTGTTCCTCGCCGACCTTAAGCATGTCGATAGCGAGGTGTTTAAACAGTGGACTGACGGCTCGGCAAAACGGGTGCTGGAGAACTTAAAACGCCTGGCTGCTGCCGGAAAACAGCTGACCATTCGCGTCCCGCTGATTCAGGGCTTTAACGCCGATGAAGCATCGATTAAAGCCATCACCCGTTTTGCCGCTGACGAACTGAACGTCCGCGATATCCACTTTTTGCCGTACCACACCCTTGGCATGAACAAATACACCCTGCTCGGCCAACCCTACTCTGCCCCTGACAAACCGCTCGATAACCCTGAGTTACTGGAGTTTGCCCAACAGTATGCGGCCCAGAATGGGTTAACTGCGACCCTACGAGGATAAAGATATGACACAGCTGAATCTGAACACCCTGACAGACCGCATTAAGGCGCACAAAACCGCTCTGGTGCATATCGTGAAACCGCCTGTCTGTACCGAGCGCGCGCAGCATTACACCGAAATGTACAAGCAGCACATGGACAAACCGATCCCGGTGCGTCGCGCGCTGGCGCTGGCGCATCATCTGGCAAAACGCACCATCTGGATCAAACACGACGAGCTGATTATCGGCAACCAGGCAAGCGAAGTGCGCGCTGCGCCAATCTTCCCGGAATACACCGTCTCGTGGATTGAAAAAGAGATCGACGATCTGGCCGACCGTCCGGGCGCTGGCTTTGCGGTGAGCGAAGAGAACAAGCGCGTGCTGCACGACGTCTGCCCGTGGTGGCGCGGCCAGACGGTACAGGATCGCTGCTACGGTATGTTTACCGACGAGCAAAAAGGGCTGCTGGAAACCGGCATCATCAAAGCCGAAGGCAACATGACCTCCGGCGATGCGCACCTGGCGGTGAACTTCCCGCTGCTGCTGGAGAAAGGTCTCGACGGCATGCGCGCGAAAGTCGCGGAGCGCCGTACCCGCATCAATCTGACCGTGCTGGAGGATTTGCACGGCGATCAGTTCCTGAAAGCGATTGATATCGTACTGGAAGCCGTCACGCTGCACATTCAGCGCTTTGCCGATCTGGCGCGTGAAATGGCAAAAAATGAGATCCGCGAAAGCCGCCGCGACGAGCTGCTGGCAATGGCGGAAAACTGCGATGTCATTGCCCACCAGCCGCCAAAAACCTTCTGGCAGGCGCTACAGCTGTGCTATTTCATCCAGCTGATCCTGCAAATTGAGTCCAACGGCCACTCGGTCTCCTTCGCGCGTATGGACCAGTATCTCTATCCGTACTACCGCCGCGACGTGGAGCTGAATCAGTCCCTCGACCGTGAACATGCGATTGAACTGCTGCACAGCTGCTGGCTGAAGCTGCTGGAAGTGAACAAAATCCGTTCCGGCTCGCACTCTAAAGCCTCGGCGGGTAGCCCTCTGTATCAGAACGTCACCATTGGCGGTCAGAAACTGGTGAACGGCGAGCCGATGGACGCGGTGAACCCCCTATCCTACGCGATTCTGGAATCCTGCGGTCGCCTGCGCTCCACCCAGCCAAACCTGAGCGTGCGTTATCACGCGGGCATGAGCAATGATTTCCTCGACGCCTGCGTGCAGGTTATCCGCTGCGGCTTCGGGATGCCCGCGTTTAACAACGACGAAATCGTCATCTCCGAGTTCATTAAACTCGGCGTGGAAAAAGAGGACGCCTACGATTACGCGGCAATCGGCTGCATTGAAACCGCCGTCGGCGGCAAGTGGGGCTATCGCTGCACCGGCATGAGTTTTATCAACTTCGCGCGCGTGATGCTGGCGGCGATGGAAGGTGGTCGCGACGCCACCAGCGGCAAGGTGTTCCTGCCGCAGGAGAAAGCGCTGTCTGCGGGCAATTTCGACAACTTCGACGAGGTGATGGCCGCCTGGGATAATCAGATCCGCTACTACACCCGCAAATCGATTGAAATTGAGTACGTGGTCGACACCATGCTGGAAGAGAACGTGCACGATATTCTCTGCTCGGCGTTGGTGGACGACTGCATCGAACGCGCGAAAAGCATCAAGCAAGGCGGCGCGAAATATGACTGGGTATCAGGTTTGCAGGTGGGCATCGCCAACCTCGGCAACAGCCTCGCCGCCGTGAAGAAACTGGTGTTCGAACAGGGAGCGATTGGTCAGCAGCAGCTGGCGAAAGCGCTGGCGGAGGACTACGAAGGTCTGACGCATGAGCAGCTGCGCCAGCGTTTGATCAACGGCGCGCCGAAATACGGTAACGACGATGACAGCGTGGATCTGCTGCTGGCCTGTGCGTATGAGACCTATATCGAAGAGCTGAAGCAGTATCACAACCCGCGCTACGGCCGTGGTCCGATTGGCGGGAATTACTATGCCGGTACGTCGTCCATCTCCGCGAACGTGCCGTTTGGCGCCGCAACCATGGCAACGCCGGATGGCCGTAAGGCGCATACTCCGCTGGCGGAAGGGGCCAGTCCGGCATCCGGTACCGACCACCTCGGGCCGACGGCGGTGATCGGTTCCGTCGGCAAACTGCCAACGGAGGCGATTCTGGGCGGTGTACTGCTGAACCAGAAGCTGAACCCGGCGACGCTGGAAAACGATTCGGACCGTCAGAAGCTGATGATTCTGCTGCGGACCTTCTTCGAGGTGCATAAGGGCTGGCATATTCAGTACAACATCGTGTCACGCGAAACGCTGCTGGAAGCGAAGAAACACCCTGACCAGTACCGTGACCTGGTGGTGCGCGTCGCGGGCTATTCCGCCTTCTTCACCGCCCTGTCGCCGGATGCGCAGGACGACATTATTGCGCGTACCGAGCATACGCTGTAATTTCCACCCGCAACCCCTCTCCCACGCGGGAGAGGCTGAGCACACTAAAAACAGCAACCCAAGGGTTGCTTTTTTGCGTTTACTTTCATTCGAAATAAATTTGTGGTTCGGGTCACATTGTTATTAGAATGTTGCTGGTCGCAGTAATATTCTGGAGAGCAATGTATGACCGTAAAAGTTATCGTCACCGATATGGACGGAACTTTCCTTGATGATGCCAAGCAGTACGATCGTGACCGCTTTATGGCGCAATTTCAGCAGCTTCAGGCCCGGGACATCGAGTTCGTGGTCGCCAGCGGAAACCAGTATTACCAGCTCATCTCCTTCTTTCCGGAACTGAAAGAACAGATCTCCTTCGTGGCGGAAAACGGCGCGCTGGTCTTCGATCATGGCGAGCAGATTTTCCACGGCGAACTGACGCGTCACGAATCACAAATCGTGATTGGCGAATTACTGAAAGACAAACAGCTTAACTTCGTCGCCTGCGGGCTGGAGAGCGCCTACGTCAGCCAACACGCGCCGGACGAGTTTGTCGCGCTGATGTCAAAACACTACCACCGCTTACAGCGCATCAGCGATTATCATGAGATCGACGACGTGCTGTTCAAGTTCTCCCTGAACCTGCCGGACAGCGACATCCCTGGTCTTATCGACAAACTGCACGTCTCGTTAGATGGCATCATGAAACCAGTCACCAGCGGCTTTGGCTTCGTCGATTTGATCATTCCCGGCCTGCATAAAGCGAACGGGATTAGCCGCCTGCTGAAACGCTGGTCGGTCTCTCCGCAGGAGTGTGTGGCCATTGGTGACAGCGGCAACGACGCGGAAATGCTGAAGCTGGTGAAATACTCGTTCGCCATGGGTAATGCGGCGGAAAGCATCAAAACGATCAGCACCTTCAGCACCGATGACAATAACCACCAGGGCGCGCTGAACGTCATTCAGGCCGTACTCGATAAAACTGCTCCGTTTTAACCTCTGATTCCTCCCCTGCCGGGGCAACGCTCCGGCACCTCACTCTTTTTTCATCCTGTGCTGCCCGTCAAGTTTTTAAACTTGCATTAACTTATTTTTAACTTAAAGTATCACTTGTAGATACTTTTACTTTCGAATGAAAGATAGCGAGGCAGTTATGACCTTCTCCAGTGAAATTTTGCCTGCGGACCACAAAGCCGCCATTCGCCAGTTAAAACGCGAATTACGTGCCCAGATCGGCGACGTTCAGGCCGTTTTTGACCGGCTCAGCGATAAGATTGCGACACGCGTGGCGGAAATTAACGCCATGAAGAATAACGGTGAAACCGTCTGGCCTGTGATTCCGTTCAAGGACGTAAAGAACGGAACGATTACCACGGCCCAGCGTGAAGCGGTAAAACGCCGCGGCTGTGCGGTGATCAAAGGTCACTTCCCGCGAGAGCAGGCGCTGGCGTGGGATAACGCGATGCTCGACTATCTCGATCTCAACCAGTTTGACGATGTGTATAAAGGGCCGGGTGACAACTTCTTCGGCACCTTAACCGCGTCACGTCCGGAAATTTTCCCGATCTACTGGTCGCAGGCACAGATGCAGGCGCGTCAGAGTGAAGAAATGGCGCAGGTACAGTCGTTCCTGAACCGTTTATGGACTTTTGAGAGCAACGGCAAACAGTGGTTTAACCCGGACGTCAGCGTGATCTACCCGGATCGTATTCGCCGTCGCCCACCGGGAACCACCTCTAAAGGGCTGGGAGCGCATACGGATTCCGGCGCGCTGGAACGCTGGCTGCTGCCGGCCTATCAGCAGGTGTTTGCCCGCGTGTTTGACGGCAATGTCGATCAGTACGATCCGTGGAATGCGGCACACCGTACCGAAGTGGAAGAGTACACCGTGGATAACACCACCAAATGCTCGGTGTTCCGTACGTTCCAGGGCTGGACTGCCCTGTCGGATATGATCCCGAATCAGGGTCTGCTGCACGTGGTGCCGATCCCGGAAGCGATGGCCTACATTCTGCTGCGTCCGCTGCTGGATGATGTGCCGGAAGACGAACTCTGCGGCGTCGCGCCGGGTCGCGTTCTGCCGATTTCCGAGAAGTGGCATCCGCTGCTCATCGACGCGTTAACCAGCATTCCGGCACTGGACGCGGGGGATTCTGTGTGGTGGCACTGCGATGTGATCCACTCGGTCGCACCGGTAGATAATCAGCAGGGCTGGGGTAACGTGATGTACATTCCTGCCGCGCCGATGTGCGAGAAAAACCTCGCCTATGCGAAGAAGGTGAAAGCGGCACTGGAAACCGGCGCTTCTCCGGGCGATTTCCCGCGCGAAGATTACGAAAAAAACTGGCAGGACCGCTTTACCCTGAACGATCTCAACATCCACGGTAAACGCGCCCTCGGCATGGCCTAAGCGTCGTACAGCCCTTCCCGCTCCACGGCGGTGCGTCTTTTCCCCTGACGTATCCGCCGTACCGACTCCCGCACCGCCAGCGTGCCGTTCAGTAATAAGGTTCCAACCGGCGCATCCGGGCGCATCAGCCTCTGCTGGAGCATATGCACCGCTTCGGTTCCCAGCTCGTCGCGCGGGACATGCACCGCCGTTAAGGGCACATCCTGAATCGCGGCCAGATTAAAACCGTCAATACTCATCACCGACACATCCTGCGGGACGCGCAGGCCGTGCTTCTGTAGCGCGCGAATGGTGCCCTCCGCCATAAAATCTCCGCCGACCAAAAAAGCGGTGGGCAGCGCTTTTTCCGGCATCTGACTTAGCCACTCGCTCACCTGTTGCTCGGTCTCTTTGGCGCTGAAACTGGGGACCACCAGCAGATCGCGTTTGTCATTGAATTTCAGATTATGCCCCCGCCATCCGTCGCGGATCCCCGCCAGGCGCAGCTCCATGGTGTAGCGCCGCAGGCACAGGACGTTCATCACTTCCCGGTGCCCCATCTCGAACAGATACTCCGCCGCGCGCTCGCCAATGGCGCGATGATCGGGAGCCACGGCGGGCAACCGCATCCGCTGATCGCGGCAGTTAATCAGCATGCAGGGCTTGCCGATATCGACGGCCAGATCGTGAATATGCGGATCGTCGATACCGAGCAAGATCGCCGCCTGAGTATCCGCTTCATTCATACGCGCCAGGAAAAGCTGCGCGTCGCTGTCGTTCTCCTCCAGCGCGCAGTAGCGGAGCCTGACTTCATGTGATGCCAGCCCTTTGCTCACGCTCTGGATCACGCGGTAGTAAAAGATGTCGGACCGCTCGTCAAACGCGCGCTGCGGAGCAAAGACCACCAGACTGTTAAGCAGCAGTCGCCCGGCCGCCATGCCGTCCATCACCCCCAGCTCCCGCGCGCAGGCCAGCACTTTAGTGCGTGCTTTTTCGCTGGTATTGGACTTCCCCGCCAGCACGCGGGAAACGGTGCTAATAGAGAGCTGGGTACGGGCGGCAATTTCCGCGATTTTGAGTCTTTTATCC
Organism: Lelliottia sp. 489; assembly: GCF_050435885.1. NCBI lineage: Bacteria > Pseudomonadati > Pseudomonadota > Gammaproteobacteria > Enterobacterales > Enterobacteriaceae > Lelliottia > Lelliottia sp. 489. Next base: position 96,917 of record NZ_JBNDLC010000002.1, read on the forward strand.
ATTTTGTGATCTCGCTCCATTTGCCAAATGAAAAAATTTTCATAGCGTGAGATTGCGGTAACAGCAGGCTTAAAACGCATCATGCCAAAATAAGCTGCGCAGTTATGAGAAAGCTTGCACAAAATCCGCTATTTCCCGCTCATTTTCTCCCTTAAGGTGAACTTGTCACACCACTTCCATACTAGTTGTATAGCAACTTGAAGTCATAAAACTGATAACGATCAAAGGCATAAAACCGGTGTGACACCCAATACGTTCATCCCCCTACCGTCCGTCTTGTGGAGAGAAAAATGAGTCAGGACATCAATACCCCTGTCGTGGCAAGCAAAGCCCGCCGCGTCATCAAGAATCTGCGCTGGTACGTGCTGGTGCTGTTTTTACTGGGCGTCACCGTTAACTACATCACCCGTAACTCGTTAGGCATCCTCGCGCCGGAGCTGAAAGAGAGCATGGGGATCACCACCGAGCAGTACTCATGGATCGTGGGTGCTTTCCAGATTGCCTACACCCTCTTCCAGCCTCTGTGCGGCTGGCTGATCGACGTGATTGGCCTGAAGATTGGCTTTATGGTGTGCGCCGGGATTTGGGCGCTGATGTGTATTTTCCACGCCGGTGCCAGCAGCTGGCTGCATCTGGCAGTGCTGCGCTTCTTTATGGGTGCGTCCGAAGCGGCCGCCACACCGGCGAACGCCAAGACTATCGGCGAATGGTTCCCGAAATCAGAGCGTCCGGTGGCCGCCGGTTGGGCTGGCGTTGGCTTCTCTATCGGCGCGATGCTGGCTCCGCCTATCATCTACTTTGCCCATGCCTCTTTTGGCTGGCAGGGTGCATTTATGTTTACCGGCGTACTGGCGCTGCTGTGGGTGATTCTGTGGTGGGCGTTCTACCATAACCCGGAACAGCACCCGAATCTGGGCAAGGACGAGCTGGCGTTTATCAAGCAGGATAACGAACCGCCTGCCGTGAAGATGCCGTTCCTGACGGCGCTGAAGACCGTCTCCAAAAACAAACGTTTTTACGGCATCGCCATTCCTGCCTTTATGGCGGAACCGGCCTGGGCCGTGCTGAGCTTCTGGGTACCGCTGTATCTGGCGAAAGAGCACGGTATGGATCTAAAACAGATTGCGATGTTCGCCTGGCTGCCGTTCCTGGCCGCCGATCTGGGCAGCGTGGCCAGCGGCTACCTCACCCGCCTGTATACCCGCTGGTTCGGCTGCACTCGCGTGAACTCGGTCGTTGCCAGCTCCGTCACCGGTGCCTTCCTGATGATCTCCCTGGCCGCCGTGGCGATCACTCGCGACCCATACGTCACCATCGTGCTGATTTCGATTGGCGGTTTCGGCCACCAGATTATCTCCTGCATGTTAAGCGCCCTGGTGGTGGAGTCGTTCGACAAAGGCCAGATGGCCACCGTCAACGGCATGCGCGGCTCGGCGGCGTGGATCGCAAGCTTCTTGTTCTCTCTGTTAATTGGTGTCACCGCCGACAAAATCGGCTTCAACCCGCTCTTCATTGCCATGGGCTTCTTTGACCTGATTGGCGCATTTTTCCTGGTAGCATTTATTGCTGAACGTCGCGCCAAGCGCGCCTGATAGTGGATGTATTGCATATGAAAACCCTGAAAAACTGGACCCTTCTTGAACAGTCCGCGAACCATCTGGAACTGCTCGTCGATAATCAGCACCGTCTGTGTCTGTATGTGCTGGAAGAGAATCTGTTCCGCGTGCTGATCAAACGCAAAGGCGAGCTGTCGCTGGATAAAACCTGGAGTATCGCGCCCGCTCAGGACGTGCCGTGGGAGGGTCGCCAGCGCGATGATCTCAGCGGATTTAGCTGCCCGACGTGGACGCTCACGCAGCAAGACGACACGCTTATTGTCGGGACTGAACACCTGCGCGTCACCGTCCACCAGCCTCTGTGGCTGGAGTGGCACTACCGCAATGAGGACGGTGAATGGCTGGAGCTGGCGCACGACCGCCCGACCAGCGCGTACCTGCTGAACGCCCATGGCGACGGCGCGGCGCACTATCTGAGCCGCCGCAAGGACGAGCGTTTTTACGGTCTGGGCGAAAAAGCGGGTGATTTGCAGCGCAACGGTAAACGCTACGAGATGCGTAACCTCGACGCGATGGGCTATAACGCCGTCAGCACCGACCCACTGTACAAGCATATTCCGTTCACTATCACCCGCCGCGGCGACGTGAGCTACGGTCTGTTTTACGACAACCTGAGCAGCTGCTGGCTGGATCTGGGTAACGAAATCGATAACTACCACACGGCATATCGCCGCTGGCAGGCGGAAGCGGGCGATATCGATTACTACATCTTCACCGGTAAACGCGTGCTGGACGTCACCAAAGCTTTTGTCCGGCTGACCGGGAAAACGCTGTTCGGCCCGAAATGGAGCCTCGGCTACAGCGGTTCGACCATGCATTACACCGACGCACCGGACGCGCAAAACCAGCTGATGAACTTTATCCGCCTGTGTGAGGAGCATGCGATTCCGTGCGATTCGTTCCAGCTTTCGTCCGGCTATACCTCCATCAACGGCAAGCGCTACGTCTTCAACTGGAACTATGACAAAGTGCCGCAGCCGAAGGTGATGAGCCAGGCATTCCACGACGCGGGGCTGAAACTCGCGGCAAACATCAAACCGTGCCTGCTGCAGGACCACCCGCGCTATAACGAAGTGGCGGAGCGCGGGTTGTTTATCCGTGATTCAGAAACCGATGCACCGGAACGTTCAAGCTTCTGGGATGACGAGGGTTCTCACCTCGATTTCACCCATCCGCAGACCATCAAATGGTGGCAGGAAGGCGTGACCACGCAGCTGCTGGAGATGGGTATCGACTCCACCTGGAACGACAACAACGAGTTTGAAGTCTGGGACGGCGAAGCGCGCTGCCACGGTTTTGGCCAGGAGATTGCCATCAAGCATATTCGCCCGGTGATGCCGCTGCTGATGATGCGCGCCTCGATGGAAGCCCAGCAGCGCTTTGCGCCGGATAAACGTCCGTACCTGATCTCCCGCTCAGGCTGCGCCGGGATGCAGCGCTACGTCCAGACCTGGAGCGGCGATAACCGCACCAACTGGGACACCCTGCGCTATAACACCCGCATGGGGCTGGGGATGAGCCTCTCCGGGCTGTTCAACGTCGGCCACGATGTCGGCGGTTTCTCCGGCGATAAGCCGGACGCGGAGCTGTTTGTGCGCTGGGTCCAGAACGGCGTGATGCACCCGCGTTTCACCATTCACTCGTGGAATGACGATCACACGGTGAACGAGCCGTGGATGTATCCGGGCGTAACGCCTGCGATCCGTGGCGCAATTGAGCTGCGCTATCGTCTGCTGCCGTATCTTTATACTCTGCTGTGGCAGGCCCATGCCGATGACGAGCCGATGCTGCGTCCGACTTTCCTCGATCACGAGCATGATGCCCAGACATTCGAAGAGTGTGACGATTTCCTGCTCGGGCGCGATCTGCTGGTTGCCAGCGTCGTTGAACAAGGCCAGCGCGAGCGCAGCCTCTGGCTGCCGGATAACGAAACGGGCTGGTACGATTTTTACACCCACGAGTGGTTCTCCGGCGGCCAGTGGATCGTCCGCGATGCGCCGCTGGAAAAACTACCGCTGCTGGTACGCGCCGGGGCCGGTCTGCCGCTCAGCGAACGCATTACCCATGTGAGCGCCGGGAAAGATGATACCCGCGAGCTGAAACTGTTCCCGGTGAAGGGCGTGGGCACAACGTCGGGCCAGCTGTTTGAGGACGATGGCGAGAGCTGGGGCTATCAGAAAGGAAATGCGCTGTGGCTGGAGTGGGAGATGGTGTGCGATGGCACCACAATCAATCTGAAAGTCGCGGCACGCGGCGATTATCGTCCGGCGTGGAACGCGCTGAAGGTGTCGTTGCCGGTGGGCGAGAAGCGTAAACTGTTGATTAACGGTGAAACGTGCAGTGAGTGGACACTGTAATCACTGAGTGCCGGGTGGCTGCTGCACCTTAGCCGCCCTGCGTGTTCAGTGAGATGTAAAACACCCACAAAAAACGGCAACCCTTGGGTTGCCGTTTTGCTGTTGCCTGATAGACCAGTTAGCCTTCGATGCCTTTGCTACGCAGGTAATCTTCATAATTACCGGTGAAGTCCACGATGCGTTCCGGTGTGATTTCAATCACGCGGGTCGCCAGGGAGCTTACGAACTCACGGTCGTGGGAGACGAAGATCAGGGTGCCCTGATACATTTCCAGCGCCATGTTCAGGGATTCGATAGATTCCATGTCCAGGTGGTTAGTCGGTTCGTCCATTATCAGGATGTTGGGTTTTTCCATCATCAACTTACCGAACAGCATGCGCCCTTTTTCACCACCGGAGAGCACTTTGGCAGGCTTTTTGATGTCGTCCTGGCTGAACAGCAGACGGCCCAAAATGCCGCGCACGGCCTGCTCGTCGTCGCCTTCCTGCTTCCACTGGCTCATCCAGTCGAAGACGGTCAGATCGTTTTCGAATTCAAATTCATGGTCCTGCGCGTAGTAACCGAGCTGGGCGTTTTCAGACCACTTCACGGTACCGTCATCCGGCGCCAGTTCACCCACCAGGGTTTTCAGCAGGGTTGATTTACCCACACCGTTTGCGCCCAGTACCGCAATCTTCTCGCCCACTTCCAGCAGCAGATTGAAGTTTTTGAACAGCGGACCGTTATCAAAACCTTTCGCCAGCGCTTCCACTTCCAGTGCGTTACGGAACAGTTTCTTGTCCTGCTCGAAGCGAATGAACGGGTTCTGACGGCTGGAGGCTTTCACTTCGTCCAGCTTAATTTTATCAATCTGACGCGCACGAGACGTCGCCTGACGAGATTTAGAGGCGTTAGCACTGAAGCGGCTGACGAAGGATTGCAGGTCAGCAATCTGCGCTTTTTTCTTAGCGTTGTCAGACAGCAGACGCTCACGCGCCTGAGTGGCAGCCGTCATGTACTCGTCGTAGTTGCCCGGATAAACGCGCAGCTCGCCGTAGTCCAGATCGGCCATGTGGGTGCAGACCATGTTCAGGAAGTGACGGTCGTGCGAGATGATGATCATGGTGCTGTCGCGGTCGTTCAGCGTCTGCTCCAGCCAGCGGATGGTGTCGATGTCCAGGTTGTTCGTCGGTTCATCGAGCAGCAGAATGTCCGGGTTTGAGAACAGCGCCTGCGCCAGAAGCACGCGCAGTTTCCAGCCCGGTGCGACTTCGCTCATCAGGCCGTAGTGTTGCTCAACCGGAATACCGACGCCAAGCAGCAGTTCACCGGCACGGGATTCGGCAGAGTAACCGTCCATTTCGCCGTAAAGCACTTCGAGATCGGCCACTTTATAGCCGTCTTCTTCGCTCATTTCAGCCAGACCGTAGATGCGGTCGCGCTCTTGCTTCACTTCCCACAGTTCCCCGTGTCCCATGATCACGGTGTCGAGCACAGTAAACTCTTCGAAGGCGAACTGGTCCTGACGCAGCTTACCGATACGCTCGTTCGGATCGAGCGACACGTTGCCGAGCGTCGGCTCTAAATCGCCGCCGAGGATTTTCATGTAGGTGGATTTTCCGCTACCGTTGGCACCAATCAGGCCGTAACGGTTGCCGCCGCCAAATTTGACGGAAATGTTTTCGAACAGCGGCTTACTGCCAAACTGCATAGTGACGTTGCTGGTAACTAACACGGGGAGATTCCTGCGAAAAAGTGTGATAAACACGGCATTATGCCACAATTCCGAATTGAAATCCCGTGTTGCAACCAACCACTAAACTTTAACAAAATCGAAAAAAATGTGATTTCGTACACATCTGAATTCCATGCGCGAGGGAATGCACATATAATGCGCTCCCATCAATGATTCAGACTCATCAACTAATCGCCAGAGTGGCAAAGATACCTCGCATAACATGAATATGAAATTATCAACGCTTTTTGCGGCGGCGTTAGCCGTAGTAGGTTTTTGCAATACCGCTTCTGCGGTGACTTATCCGCTGCCGACAGACGGTAGCCGTCTGGTGGGTCAAAACCAGGTGGTTATTGTTCCGGAAGGCAACTCCCAGCCGCTGGAATATTACGCCGCTGAATACCAGCTGGGCCTGTCCAACATGCTCGAAGCAAACCCGGGCGTTGACCCGTATCTGCCGAAAGCCGGTACCGTGCTGAACATTCCTCAGCAGCTGATCCTGCCGGACACCGTCCACGAAGGTATCGTGATCAACAGCGCTGAAATGCGCCTGTATTACTACCCGAAAGGCACCAATACCGTGATCGTTCTGCCGATTGGTATCGGTCAGCTGGGCAAAGACACCCCGCTGAACTGGACCACCAAAGTAGAACGTAAGAAAGCAGGCCCAACCTGGACGCCAACCGCCAAGATGCACGCCGAGTACATCGCTGCCGGTGAGCCGCTGCCAGCCGTTGTTCCTGCCGGCCCGGACAACCCTATGGGCCTGTACGCGCTGTACATCGGTCGTCTGTATGCGATCCACGGTACCAACGCCAACTTCGGTATCGGCCTGCGCGTGAGCCACGGCTGTGTGCGTCTGCGTAACGACGATATCAAGTTCCTGTTCGAGAATGTGCCGGTCGGTACCCGCGTTCAGTTCATCAACGAACCGGTAAAAGCGACCTCCGAGCCAGATGGCAGCCGCTATATCGAAGTGCACAACCCGCTGTCTACCAGCGAAGATCAGATTAACAATAACGAGATCGTGCCGATTACCCTGAAGAGCAACGTGCAGGCTGTCACCAGCCAGGCCGACGTTGAAACCACCGTTGTGGATCAGGCGGTACAGAACCGTTCCGGTATGCCGGTACGTCTGAACTGATTGACTCAGCGTCAAACAAAAAAGCGGGCTGCTTAGCCCGCTTTTTTATTACCCGTTATTCACGATGACGATTCCACCGTGATCGTACCGGTAGTGGCAATGGGCGTATTCCAGCGGCGTGCCATCCTCCAGATAGATCACCTGCTCCACCTCCAGCACCGGGTCGGTTTGCTCGCAGATCAGATGCTGCATATCCAGCGCGTTCGGTTTTAGCGCCCGCACCACCCGATATGACCCCATAATTTTCAGCCCCAGCGTCTCCTGCACGTACTGGAACACCGAGCTTTCAAGATGGGTTTTATTCAGCCCCGGCACCAGATTCAGCGGCATGACGGTGGAATCGAGCGACATCGGCTCACCGTTAAGGCTGCGCAGGCGAATAAAATCATAGATCGGCATATCGGCGTTTATCATCAGGGAGGACTGCTCTTTCTCGTTCGGAAAGCGCAGTTCGAAATGGACCACTTTGCTGCTCACCGTGCCCAGATGTTCCCAGGTTTTGGTGGCGCCGAAATAGTCGCTGCCGGAGAGATCCCACTGGGAAAGTTGCAGGAAGTTTTTACGAATGAACGTCCCCTGCCCCTGTCGCGTATAGACCAGCCCTTCCACAATCAGCTGGCGCATCGCCTGCTGAATGGTCATCCGGCTGGTGCTGAACTCCGCCGCCAGCGCAAACTGGTCCGGCAGCGGTTCATTGGCGGCATACTGCTGGCTAATAATGCGTTTCTTAATTTCCCGCGCTATGGTGATGTACTTCGCCGCCATCGCCTTTTCCTTATGATTAATCCGCTATCGCACTGTTTTTCAATGCCACCCTCTCAGCAATCTTGAGGAAAGGCAGGTAGAAGAATACACCAAATACAATGATTGCCAACTGAACCACCACCGCCCGCCAGTCCCCCGCCGTCGCCAGCCAGGCGCTGAGTATGGGCGGCGTGGTCCAGGGGATCATGACTACACAGCGCGACATCAGGCCGAGCGTGGTACACAGCCAGGCAAAGTAAATCCCTATCGCTGGCAGCAGCACAAACGGAATCATCAGCGGCAGGTTAAAGACAATCGGCAGGCCGAAAATCACCGGTTCGTTGATGTTAAACAGCCCCGGAGCCAGCGACAGCCGCGCCACCTGTTTGGCCGATTTTTGCCGTGAGAAGATAAAGATGGCGATCAGCAGCGAGATGGTGCTGCCCGTCCCGCCAATCATCCCGAACGTCGGGACAAAAATGTTATTGATGATATGCGGAATCGGCTGTCCGTTGGCGAAGGCCAGCATGTTCTCATTGGTGTTGATTAACAGGAACGGTTCCAGAATCACGCTGTTCACTACCGACTGGTGAATACCCAGCGTAAACAGGAAATTACCGAAGCTGTAGATAAAAATTGTGCCGGGCAAACTGGTATTAATGAGTCTGAGAGGCTGCTGGATAAAATGGGTGATCAGGTGAATCAGATCCGTATGCAGCACGTTCGCCAGCAGCGCCGCCAGAATGGCGAACAGGGAAAGCGTGATGATCGTCGGGATCAGCGCGGTAAAGGATTTGCTCACCGCAGGCGGGACATTCTCGCCCAGCGAAATGTGCAACACTTTCAGGCGCGAAATCGCAATAAACACTTCCGTTGAAATCAGACCAATCAGCACCCCGGCAAATATGCCCGTTGAGCCGATATTGCTGAACGTCAGCACCTGGGTGACATTCACCGGCGCCTGACTGCCGACGGGCACCAGCTGGAGCTGCATCGGCATCATAATGATAAAACTGCTTACGGCGATAACCACTGCCGAAACCGGGTTGTCGAAATCTTTGTTGCGCGCCAGCGACCAGGCAATCATCGGGGCGAGTAACAGCGCCGCGATGTTCAGCGTGCCGTTAATAATCGCCTCACCCCACACCTTGAAGTGGGCCAGCGTTTCCCCTTCGAACACCCACGGAAACACCACGTTATTCACCAGCACCGCGAGACCGGCAAGGATGAAGATCGGCATTACCGTGGCGAAGGCGTCGCGCAAGGAACGTAAGTGCACCTGGTTTGCCAGGCGCGCGGAGAACTCAACAAATCTGTCGACAAACGACTGCATCGCAGGTGTAATTTTTGTATCAGACATAGCGGATATTCCCATCAATCAGTCACAAAAACCGGTCCGGCAGCGTAAGGCTTACAGCTCGCTTCCGTTGCTATGAATAGCCTGTTTTAACCACGCGTAGCTCTTTTTCGGCACGCGTTTCAGATCCTTGAGATCGTGGTTTTCACGGTTGACGTACACCACGCCGTAGCGTTTACGCATATCGCCCTGCGAGCTGAGAATGTCGATCAACCCCCAGCCGAGGTAGCCTATCACCTGCGCGCCGTCTTCAAAGATCGCCGCTTTCATCGCCTCGAAATGCTTGCGGTGATAATCGATGCGGTAATCATCTTCTATCGGATTCACCCCGTCCCAGGACTCAATCACCCCGATGCCGTTTTCAATCGGGAAGACCGGCAGACGCCAGTCGTTGTAATAGCGGGTGATAATGGTGCGAAAACCGAGCGGATCAATTTGCCAGTTCCATTCGGTGGCTTTCAGGAACGGATTGTTCTTCTCGCCATGGGCCAGGTAGTAGTTCACCGGTGTGCCTTCCGGAATCGGGTCGCTGTCGAGGGTTTTACTCGCGTAGTAGCTAAACGCCATAAAGTCGTTTTTGGTTCGCGCCAGCAGGGCCAAATCGTCCTCACGATAGATATCCCCAAATCCTTGCTGTTCAACTACAGCCATCACCGCCGGGCTGTAGCCCTGACCGGCAAATACGCGCAGCAGATTCTGGTTGAGGAATTCGTCGTACTGCTGAGCGCAGAAGATATCGCGCGGTTTGCAGGTGGCCGGATAGATGAGTTGATGCGCCAGCATGCCGCCCATCAACTGCCCCGGTTTGGCCTGGTGCAGGTACTCCGTCAGCGCCATGTGCGCCACCATCGTATGATGCTGGATTTCGTAGAGTTCACGCAGGGTTTGCTCGCCCTTCATATAGCCTGAGACTCTAAACGCTTCCGGCATATGGAAAATGTTCTGCTCGTTAAAGGTCAGCCAGTACTTCACCCGGTCGCCGTAGCAGTCGATCATCTTTTTGCCGTAGCGCACAAACGCGTCCAGCACCCGGCGATCGTTAAACCCGTTGTACTCCTGCGCCAGGGCCAGCGGCATGTCGAAGTGGTACAGGCAGACCATCGGCTCAATGCCGCGCGCGATGAGATCGTTGATAAAGCGATCGTAAAACGCGATGCCCTCTTCGTTGAATTCGCCGTCACCCTGCGGGCAGACACGGCTCCAGGAGATCTGGAAGCGGTAGCAGTTCATGCCCAGATCCTGCATCAGGTCGAAATCTTCCTGGTAGCGATGATACGAATCGGTAGCGACTTTCCAGTCAGAGGCATTTTCCCCGGCTTCGCGAATGTCATACACCGACATCCCCTTTCCGCCCTCGTTCCATGCCCCCTCGGTCTGCATACTGGAAACCGAGTTACCCCATAAAAAGTTAGCTGGCAGTGATTGTTTCATGGTCTCTCCCTATATGACTAGTCATTTAAATTTCATGACTAGTCATATAGGCAAAGATGAAAAATCAAGCAAACGAAAGGATTGTTTTTTGTGAGCGGGATAGAAATAAAGAAGCCGGATGTCGTGTCATATTAAAGTTATGTCACTAATCACGTTTATCATAAGAAAGTTATGTCGCTATTCTGGCTAACCAGCTGGATGACCAGTATTGGTCAGCACTGACGTGTAGTGCCGACAATCGCTTCGTCTCGCTTGTCTATACCTACTGAATAATTTCTGCAAGCTGTAGTCTCCTTTGAGCAAAAGATTAGTGACAAATAACCTTACTGAAGGGGAATCTACCAACAATTAGTCGCCTGGATTGACCTTAACAATGTCCACCTTGCTGGATTTCAGGTGAGTAATAAGTTCAGGTTCGGGAATTTCATCGGTGAAGAGCGCTTTCGTCTGCGCCACATTTCCTATTTCAACTGCAGCAGTAGCGTAAAATTTTGTATGATCGGCTGCCAACAAGATATGCCGGGAGTGAGCCATCATCATTTTCACCACACTGGCTTCATTAACATCAAACTCCGTCAACGTGCCGTCATTTTCGATACCCCCGACGCTGCTCACCAGGTAATCTGCGCGAAAACCTGATATGAATTCTGTCGCTGTTGGTCCTGTTATTCCCCCATTATGCGGGCGCAACGTACCGCCAGGTACCATGACTTCAAAGCGTGGGTTTTTATAAAGGATCTTGGCCACTCGCAGGCTATTGGTGATGATGCGAAGATGATGATGGTGAAGCAGTGCGCGGGCAACATGCTCCACCGTAGTCCCTATAGTGATGAAGATCGTCGAGCCGTCAGGTATATAATCCGCAATGGCCTCAGCAATAGCACGCTTCTCTTCTGTCAATGCCAGCTCACGCTGCTCAAAAGCGGTATTGATTATGCTGGAGGCGCGGCCCGCGCCTCCATGATGGCGTGTTATCAATCCCTGCTCACTAAGTTTACGGATATCACGCCGCACTGTTTGTGTCGATACGCCAAGCATCTCCGCAAGAACATCAATGTTCATATATCCGCGATGAGCGAGCAAATTCAAAAGCTGATCATGTCGTGGATTACCGGTTAGTGCTGTATGGCTCATGGGATGTCCTGTCAAATCATCATGTTCACTATTCTATACAAAAAGTGACATAAAGCATCGGGTTTGATCACTATCAGGTATTCCCGCTCGCCCTCCTGGTCGCGTACATTTTAATGCAGCCACCGCGCTGGCGAAGCGAACAGCATGCTCCAGCGTGTCAGAATCTGTCAGAGCGACCGCAAATGCTCCATGGAAAACGTCGCCAGCTCCGGTTGTATCCACCACTCTTACTGCAAAAGCAGGATGATGTCGCAGAGTATCATTTTCAAGCCAGTAGCAACCCTCTTCGCCGCATGTGACGTATACATGTCCATTTGTGAGCGTTTGTGCTTCTTTAAGTGCAACCGTGCTATCACTGATCCCGGTCAGACGTTCTAAACCTGGTGCAGAAAATACCGCGTGGTCGCTTAACTCGACCAGATCCGCAATATTTTGCGGGGTGGTATCACCATCAAGCACAGTCAAAACACCATGCTTTCTCGCGAGAGTAAACGCCTGTTTGGCACCTTCATGCCAGCGCACATCAGCAAGAATGACATCATATTGTGAGAAATCAATTTCGTTTAGCCAGCCCGCGTCATCTGGTAAATCAGGGCTTGGAAAACTGGCAATAATGCGCTCACCAGCATTATCGACCAGTATTGCTGACTGCGAAGAGCGAGCGTGTTTGATTATCCGGGAATAGCGTGTATTAACACCCCATGTCTCCAGTTCTGTGAGTAGTCTACGACCCGTATCGTCATCGCCTACCCGTCCGATAAAGTCAACTTGTACCCCCAGCTTAGAGGCGGCGACCGCCGCTGTTGCTGCAGGTCCCCCCCCTACCTCGGTGTAGCTTTTCGCAACAAATTTCCCCCCCTCTTTAGGGAGTTCATCGAGATACCAGATGCGATCCAGCACAGTGATACCAACACAAGCGATTCGGGTCATGGTCATTACTCCAGCGTGTTTGAGTTGTCCTCATCTTAATATCGCAATCTGTTTTTAAATTGACCGACGTCAATTTTATAACCATAAATTACAAATACACTCAAAAACAGACAGCAACAAAATGATCAAAATGACAAAAACTTACACAACAGTTCAGGAGGCGTTATGTCAGTAATTGCATTTATTGGACTTGGACAGATGGGGGCCCCAATGGCGAGCAATCTGCTCAAACAAGGCCATCAGCTGAATGTTTATGATGTGGATCCTAAGGCTGTAGAAGCCTTAACACATAAAGGCGCAATACCCTGTTCCACACCTGCTGTTGCCGCTGAAGGCGCTGAATTCGTCATTACCATGCTGCCGAATGGAGATCTGGTTAGCTCCGTTTTGTTTGGGGAAAATGGTGTTTGTGAAAAGCTATCACCTGAAGCGCTGGTCATCGATATGTCGACGATTCATCCTCTGCAAACCGACCAGTTAATTACAAAAATGATCAAAATGGGATTTAGCATGATGGATGTGCCTGTGGGCCGAACCTCCGATCATGCCATTGAGGGCTCGCTGCTGTTGCTTGCTGGCGGAACGTCTCAGCAGATAGAACGCGCCAACCCCATTCTGATGGCAATGGGAAGCGAGTTAATTGAAGCGGGAGGACCCGGAATGGGGATCCGCGTCAAGCTGGTCAATAACTATATGAGTATCGCCCTGAATGCATTGGCCGCTGAAGCTGCCGTTTTGTGTGAGGCGCTGGGGCTTTCTTTCAGCGTCGCACTGGACGTCATGGCCGGTACCCCTGCCGGAAAAGGCCATTTTACAACTACCTGGCCAAATAAAGTCCTGAAAGGTGACCTTTCCCCTGCATTCATGATCGATCTCGCGCATAAAGATCTCGGGATCGCTCTGGACGTTGCAAATCAGTTACATGTCCCAATGCCACTCGGCGCAGCCTCTCGCGAAGTGTATAACCAGGCCCGCGCGGCCGGACGCGGTCGTGAAGACTGGACGGCCATCCTCGAACATGTTCGCACATCTGCTGGGCTGAAAATCAACATTGATTAACAAAAGGAATATCGAATGACGACATACTCTCTTAAGGATATCACCCGACCCTCTGGCGGTTTTGCAATGCTCGCCGTCGATCAGCGTGAAGCAATGCGCCTGATGTTTTCTGCTTCAGGCCTGCCCGCGCCGGTGACTGACCAGCAACTGACCGATTTCAAAGTCAACGCTGCTAAAATTCTGTCCCCTTACGCCTCCGCTATCCTGGTTGACCAACAATTTTGCTATCGCCAGATAGTCGAGCAAAACGCCTTAGCTAAAAACTGCGCGATGATTGTTGCGGCAGATAAGTTCATCCCTGGTAACGGCCTCCCGGTTGATAGTGTGATGATTGATAACAGTATCGATCCACATATGGTCAAACGCGATGGGGGAAAAGCTCTGAAGTTATTGGTTCTCTGGCGCAGCGATGAAGACCCTCAGCAACGTCTGGACATGGTTCGAGAATTTAACCAACTTTGTCATACAAATGGCTTGCTCAGCATCATTGAACCCGTCGTGCGACCACCACGACGCTGTAATACGTTTGACAGGGAACAGGCCATTATCGAAGCGGCGAAAGAGCTAGGGAATAGCGGAGCCGACCTCTATAAGGTTGAAATGCCGCTGAACGGTAAAGGATCACAGCAGGAGTTGCTGAAGGCCGCACAGGCACTTAACGACCATATCGCGATGCCATGGGTAATCCTCTCTTCCGGCGTGGATGAAAAATTATTCCCTCGTGCGGTGCGTGTTGCGATGCAGGCTGGAGCATCTGGCTTTCTTGCCGGGCGAGCCGTTTGGTCTTCTGTAGTTGGGTTGCCAGATACTGAACTCATGCTACGCGATATTTCCGTTCCTAAATTACATCGTCTGGGCGAGATCGTCGATGAAATGATGGCCCGCCGTTAATACAAGGAGAGCAAAGATGAAATGGTTTAATACCCTGAGCCATAACCGTTGGCTGGAACAAGAAACTGACCGCATTTTGGATTTTGGCAAAAAAGCTGCAGTACCGACTGGTTTTGGCTGGCTCGGTAATACCGGGCAAGTGAAAGAAGATATGGGAACCCATCTTTGGATCACTGCTCGAATGTTACACGTATATTCTGTGGCGGCGTCTATGGGACGTCCGGGTGCTTATTCCCTGGTCGATCATGGCATAAATGCCCTCAATGGCGCACTACGCGACAAGCAATATGGAGGCTGGTACGCCTGTGTGAATAACGATGGTGTAGTCGATGCCTCTAAACAGGGTTATCAGCATTTCTTCGCTTTACTTGGTGCAGCCAGCGCCGTCACTACTGGTCATCCAAAGGCGCGTCAACTTCTTGATGATGTTATCGAGATCATTGAGACATATTTCTGGAGCGAGCAAGAGAAAATGTGCCTCGAGTCCTGGGATGAAACCTTTAGTAAAACCGAAGATTATCGTGGCGGCAACGCCAATATGCATGCTGTTGAAGCGTTCCTGATCGTCTATGACGTAACGCAAGACCATAAATGGCTTGATCGTGCTTTGCAGATCACAGAGGTGATAATCCACGATGTTGCCCGTAAGAGCGAGTACAGGGTTAACGAACATTTTGATACTAACTGGAACCCAATCCGGGATTACAACAAAGATAATCCCGCACATCGGTTCCGCGCTTATGGCGGGACGCCTGGGCACTGGATCGAATGGGGGCGGCTGATGCTTCATCTTCGTGCTGCACTGGAAGCGCGTGACGAAACGCCGCCTGCATGGCTTCTGGAGGATGCGAAAGGTCTCTTTAACGCAACCATTCGTGATGCCTGGGCACCCGACGGTGCCGACGGTTTTGTCTACACCGTAGACTGGGATGGCAAACCTATTGTTCGTGAACGTGTCCGCTGGCCAATTGTAGAAGCAATGGGGACCGCCTATGCGTTGTATACCGTAACGGGTGATGAACAATACGAAGCCTGGTATCAGCAATGGTGGGAATACTGCATCAAATACCTTATGGATTATGAAAATGGATCCTGGTGGCAGGAGCTTGATCCCAATAACGAAGTAACGACCAAAGTTTGGGACGGCAAGCAGGATATTTATCATCTGTTGCATTGTCTGGTAATACCGCGTCTGCCACTGGCTCCTGGGCTTGCTCCTGCTGTTGCCGCCGGTTTGCTGGATATCAATGCTCAATAATACCTGTTGAACAACCCACGGGATCACGCAAATGCATAAAAGTGGAAAGACTGTAGAGCTCCGGGCTGGAGACTATCACGCGAAAATAGTCACTACTGGTGCAGGATTAGCTCAGCTGACCCGCTGCGGACGTAATCTTACGCTCCCACACAGACCAGAAGATATGCCTCCTGCACATCTGGGGAAAGTGCTTCTTCCATGGCCGAATCGTATCGCCAACGCAAGTTATGTTTTTGCCAACGAAACATTGCAGCCGGCTATAAACGATCGTGCGTCTGGCGCGGCTATTCACGGCCTGTTGGCATGGCACAACTGGCAGATCGCAAGGAAGACAGACCAGAACGTCATTCTTGAGGCATTTCTGCCGCCTAACTACGGTTACCCTTTTATGCTACATGCTGAGGTTACCTGGACTTTAGACAGTATTGCGGGCCTTCAGGCCCGCATCTGCGCCACCAATATCGGCAATACAGACGCACCATACGGTGCAGGCGCACATCCTTATTTAACCTGCGATTTAGAAAAAATAGACAGTTGTGAACTCCACATGCCGCGGTCACGGCTGTTCGACCACACCACACGACACTACTCCAGCACCGAGGATGCGGCGCTGGATTTCTCAACACCAGCACTCATTAATGCTACCAGTATTGATCATAGCTTTCACATTACTGCACTTACCGAACAGTGGGAAGTACGCCTGGTCAGCCCGCGTCAGAGACTGGCCGTTTGGCTACGTGGCTCACAGCCGTGGATACAGGTCTACAGCGGTGAAAAATTAGGGCGTACAGGCCTGGCGGTAGAGCCAATGAGTTGTCCACCGGATGCCTTCAATTCTGGTATCGATCTGGTTCGGCTTAAGCCTGGCGATACCCATCAGCTGTGGTTTGCCATAGGTGGTGAAGACATCTCACAAAATTAGCAACATACGGATGACATGACAAAGGAGGGTTTGATGAATGCACAGCATGCTGGGTCTAATACTGTATCACTCGATCTCACGACTGACGGGTTTGCCCTCACTTATAAACAACGCGTGATTCTGCGCCACAGTGATAAGGTTCCCTGCTTGTGGATTGGCGCTGGCACGGCTGATATTGAGATGTTTCGTGGCAACTTTAGTATTAAGGATCTGCTGCGCGAGAAAATTACGCTGAAAAATATCACCGTTACAGCAAAAAACAACGGATGGGTAATTCGTTTCACCCGAGCCGATGACATAAATGCCACCCTCTTTATCAGTACCGATCAACAGGGCCGTCTGGAACTAAGGGTCAAAAATGACTCTCCATCCTACAACCGTATCTGGCTCCGATTAGCGGCCCAGCCAGATGATCACATTTATGGGGGCGGTGAACAGTTCTCCTACTTTGATTTACGTGGCAAACCTTTCCCACTGTGGACCAGCGAACAGGGTATTGGACGAAACAAAAAGCACCACATCACGTGGCTTGCTGACTGTCATGAGAATGCTGGGGGCGATTATTACTGGACTTTTTACCCACAGCCAACCTTTGTCAGTACTCAGAAGTATTACTGTCATATCGACAACACGTGCTATATGAATTTTGATTTCAGTGCGCCCGACTACCATGAACTGGCGTTCTGGGAAGACAACGCAACGCTGCGATTTGAATGCGCCGACACCTATATTGAGCTACTTGAAAAACTCACCGCTTTACTGGGCCGACAGCAAGAACTTCCAGACTGGGTCTACGACGGCGTCACGCTTGGTATTCAGGGCGGCACAGACGTTTGCCAGCAAAAGCTCGATTTAATGCGCAGCAGTGGTGTCAAAGTTAATGGCATCTGGGCGCAGGACTGGTCAGGATGCAGAATGACCTCCTTCGGCAAACGCGTCATGTGGAACTGGTCATGGGATCATGAGCGTTATCCACAGTTAGATAAGCGTATTCAGCAATGGGATCAGCAGGGGATTAAGTTCCTTTCCTATATTAATCCCTATGTCGCCAGTGACAAAAATCTCTGCAAAGAGGCAGCAGAACGCGGATTTCTTACCAAAGATGCCAATAATCTGGACTATCACGTCGAATTCGGTGAGTTCTACGCAGGTGTCATCGACCTGACGAACCCAGAAGCCTATGACTGGTATAAAGGGGTTATCAAAAAAAACCTGATTGAACTGGGTTGCGCGGGCTGGATGGCTGATTTCGGTGAATATCTTCCCACCGACACCTTTTTGTACAACGGCGTAAGCGCCGAGATAATGCATAACGCATGGCCAGTACTATGGGCAAAATGTAACTACGAGGCCTTACAGGAAACCGACAAACTTGGCGAAGTGCTGTTCTTTATGCGCGCAGGTTACACCGGTAGTCAGAAGTATTCCACCATGATGTGGGCTGGGGATCAGAATGTGGACTGGAGTCTGGACGATGGCCTCGCGTCCGTAATTCCTGCAGCGCTATCACTCGCAATGAGCGGGCATGGGTTGCATCACAGTGACATAGGCGGCTATACCACACTTTATGGAATGAAGCGCAGTAAAGAGCTGCTAATGCGCTGGTGTGAATTCAGTGCTTTCACTCCGATGATGCGTACTCATGAAGGAAATCGTCCTGCCGATAACTGGCAGTTTGATGGTGATAGCGAAACGATTGCCCACTTCGCACGCATGACCTCTATCTTCACCACCTTAAAACCTTACATCAAAGATGCCGTCTCGCAGAATGCACTCCGCGGTCTGCCGGTGATGCGCCCGTTATTTATTCACTATGAGGATGATCCACACACATACACATTGAAATATCAGTATCTATTTGGCCGCGACCTGTTGGTCGCTCCGGTTTATGAAGAAGGGCGCAGCAGCTGGACTGTCTATCTGCCTGAAGATGACTGGATCAGTATCTGGACTGGCGAAAGGTTCGCCGGCGGCGAGATTACCGTTTCGACACCCATTGGGAAACCGCCGGTGTTTTACCGTAAACAGAGCGAATGGTGCGTATTATTTGCCTCGCTTCGCCAGATTAACTCCTGAACATACAAGGATTAGTTATGGATTTCTTCACTCTATTTACGCCTGATGGCGTTGTGCTGGACTACACCACAGTGGCAATGGTTATCGCCATTATGTTCCTTTATACCTTCGTTGGCATCTGTGCAGGATTTGGCGGCGCACTGACCACAATGCCACTTATTACATTGCTGATACCTTTAAAAATGGCTGCACCGATGTCAGTGATTGTGGGTACGGCGACTGCTCTTTATGCAACATGGCTTTCACGCAAGGAGACCAACTGGAAATCGGCACTTGTGCTAATTATCTTTTCATTAGCTGGCATCCCCATAGGAATTTATGCCCTTTCATACCTACCCGATCACATTATGAAAATAGGGCTAGGCAGTTTCCTGATTCTTTACTCATTTTACAGCCTGTTCATTCCTCGCTTGCCAGTGTATGACAAAAACTGGATTGCAATGCCAACAGGGGTGATCGCTGGTGCACTGGGATCGGCGTTTTCCACAAATGGGCCACCGGTCGTAATTTACGGCATGCTTCGTAATCTTGCTCCTGCCGCTTTCCGCGGGACATTGAATGCTTTTTTTACCGCAAATAACATTGCCATCATTGGTGGGCTTACCAGTAGCGGAATCCTGACCATCTCCACCGTTAAGCTAGTAGCATTCTGCATACCGACCATGATTCTAGGGTCGCTGGTTGGACAATACGTGCACAAACGTATTCCTGTGAATACTTTCCGCGTTGTAGTGTTTTTGCTGCTGATTACCTCGGGTGCGATGCTTATTAAGGGCGCACTCGGGATCTCAACTCTCAGCGCTCTACTGCCAGTGTTTGCAGTATTAGGACTTCTGCATCTGGTGTTTGGGAAAAAGGTCGCCGCAATACGTGCAGAAGAACAGGCTAAGTCGCAAAAAAAAGAAGGTGAGAAGGATCATATTCAGTAGTAACCGTGTCTTTAAAGACATCACTTATGGAATGAGCTATGCCAACTAAAAATAGCGCTCTTCGGAGCGCTATGAGGGACGAATATGAATCGAAATCCTAGTCCGCTGACACTTAGGCTCAGCTTGCGTGAAAAGTTTTCTTATGGAATCGGAGATCTGGGCTCAAATCTCATGCTTGGTATCGGGACGCTATACCTTCTTAAGTTTTATACCGATGAGTTAGGGATCCCCGCAATTTACGGTGGGCTCATTTTTCTTATAGCCAAATTTTTTACTGCCTTTACCGATATGTTTACCGGTATGCTACTCGACTCGCGACGTAAAATAGGAGCACGTGGAAAATTCAGACCCTTTATCTTGTACGCCTCTGTCCCGGTCGCATTAATAGCAACAGTACAATTTGTCGCTACTGATTTTAATTTATCGGTTAAAACTACCCTCGCAACAATCTTTTTTATGCTGTTTGGACTTTTTTACAGCCTGATGAATTGTTCTTACGGAGCGATGGTACCGGCTATAACTAAAAACCCTGAAGAACGTGCGCATCTGGCGGCATGGCGTCAGGGAGGGGCAACGGTAGGTTTATTGTTATGCACCGTTGGATTTATGCCTATCCAGGCATTATTCACTGTTAGTACTTCGTTGGGTTATACTATCGCAGCACTAGTGTTTTCCATCGGTGGTCTGTTGTGTATGTGGTGGTGCTATAGCGGCGTAAAAGAACGATATACCGAAGCTATCCCCACTCATCATAAACCGGGGATAGTGGCATCGTTTTTTACGGTGTTTCAAAATCCACCGCTGCTGATTTTATGCATCGCTAATCTTTGTACGCTGGCTGCTTTCAATATTAAACTGGTGATCCAGGTTTACTACGCCCAGTATGTCCTAGAGGATCTTCAATTGCTGTCATGGATGGGTTTCTTCAGTATGGGTTGCATTCTGGTAGGTGTTCTGCTGGTACCTGGCGCTGTTAAGCAGTTTGGTAAGAAGCGAGTCTATCTCGGTGGCCTGTTGCTGTGGGCAATTGGTGACATGTTGAACTTTGCATTTGGAAACAGCTCCCTCTTATTCATAGGGTTCTCTTGCATAGCATTTTTCGGCACGGCGTTTGTAAACAGTCTGAACTGGGCTTTGGTACCTGACACCGTAGAGTATGGCGAGTGGAAAACGGGTGTTCGTACGGAGGGATCGGTTTATACAGGTTTTACCTTCTCGCGTAAGATTTCTGCAGCACTTGCCGGATTTTTGCCGGGTCTAATGCTAACCCATATTGGCTATATCCCACAAATAACGCAAAGCGACATGACTATTCAGGGGTTGCGGCAGTTAATTTTTCTCTGGCCCTGCGCGTTAGTCGTCATTGCGGCAATTATCATGGGGTTATTCTATAAGCTCAACGAGGTTAAGTTTAATCAGATTGTTGAAGCACTGGAACAGAGAAAACGAGATGCACTTCCTGCTATCCAAACTAAATAAAACCACTCATCAGCTTCAATATAAGCCATTACTCACAAGATGCTATATCATGCAAGTTATCTTAAAAGTAAGAAGTTAACCATTCATGAAAACAGTGATTAACGCCAGGTAAAATAATTAACTGTAATAATTTACTAGTCTTAGAAATTGATACTCCCTCTAATCAAGATTCCCCGAATCTTGTTATGTCACTATTATAGGGACCAGGTCACCTTTAAGCTGTAAATCCACTTTAACAGCTTATAGGGTGTAATATAAAATAACAGCTCAGAGGTTGTATTAATTTCAACTATAGCGGTCAGAGGCATAATGAAAAATGTTTATCCGGTAAGAACACTCAATCACTTACGCCCCCTGCTCATAGGTTTTCGCAAATCGCAAGGACTGACACAACAAGAAGTTGCTGAACAACTAGGCGTGACACAGCAGACATATGCTCGCCTGGAGACCAACCCTGCCAGTGTCAGTATTACACGTCTGTTTAGAGTGTTTACTGTTCTTGGGGTAGAAATTAACCTCTCCTCGGAGTCATGTTCCACAATCAGAAAAGAGACAGAAACAAACAGTGATTTTGTAAATTCGCCTGCCTGAAGGGAGAAATGGTAACGATATGAACCGAGCACAATAGAGTTTAGCGAGATGCATGAATGGCATACAAGCAGATGCCACCTCAGCACATAATCTCAGAATCATGGATTGAGGGCGTGTATTACATGAGCTCCACTTCTGCATACTCATGTATGCATACGTAGCCCGCACTCAATCGTTGCGAAACCCTTACAGCAAAAAGTATGCTCAATGCCACTTGAGTCATCGCCAGTAAAAACATTTAAAATCAATTAATTAAATTTAATAATAACATAACTTAATTATGAGAATCCCGATTAGTGACATAACTTTTTTATGATACTACACTGGAGGGCCCTGCTCTTTCTCTCAAAACAGCACAGTGTTCTCTCGGATTCGATCATTGTAGAAAGTGATGAACGCTAACCTTTGCCCTAGTAATACGTGATCGTCACATTCACTTTTGCCGTAAAATCCCCGGAAAAGGTATTGTCATTTGCGTCAGTTATCTCGGGGGCTGTCTGTATGGCCGCCGCCTGGAAAAACGCCGTATTCTTCCCTTTCTGCCCCACTCCGATATTCTGCTTCACGCCCATTCGCACCACTTTTCCTTCACTGTTATAGAGTCCCACTTCGAGGCCTTTTAGCTTTTGACCATTTTGATCGCTCACTGCCGAAATGGTCTCTCGTCCGGGCACAATGGTGTAGGGCTCATCAAAGGTAAACTCGACATTGTTGGTGTAGCTGCTGCAGGTAAAATCCATGCCAAAACGGGTCAGCTTCCCTTCCCGCGGGAAGGTACCGCTGCTGCTTTTGCGAAATTCCCCCAGGTCCACGGTCTGATGTTTGTTATCCAGCGAGCAGGACGGCGCTGCCATATAGACGCCCGACCCGAGCGGCACATCGACGCTTGAGGCGCCGCCCAGGCCGTCAATGGAGAACGTGAGGTGCGCCCCCGGCGGAATGACCGCTTCTGAGCGATAATCCACCCAGCCCAGTTTAATCAGCTCCACGCGCATCGATTCGATGGCAAAATTGTATTTGTTATCAAACCGGTACAGGGTTTTGCCGGCGTTGTACTGGGCACCAAACTGCACCAGCGTCGAGTCCTCTTTCCCGTTAATAATCGGGTATTCCACCCCGAGGCGTTTCCCCAGCACCATACGGGCAGACGGATAGCTGTCCGGCGGGGTCTCTTCGCTCAGCGACACCGCCTTGATGTACATCTTCATTTTGATGCCGTTGTTGGTGGTCTGCGCCTCCCCGGTCCAGTCCAGCGCCTTGTCATTCACCGTGCTGAGGCTGAGGGTGATGTTGCCGGCGAAATTCGCCGGGGCGTCCAGGTCCTGACCGTCCGAGGTACAGGACAGGCGCATGTTGGGCAGAAACTGCGCGTAGTCCAGCGACAGCACAACGGTGTAGTCGGGGGTGTTTTCATCCACCGCAATCGGGTTTTCCCGGGTAAAGGGGGCGAACGGCAGCGCCCCCCCGGTGTCAATATCACAGTGCAACGCCCCTGCCCAACTGAAGGCAGGCAGCAGACACAACAGCAGGCCACACCAGAGTTTCATAATCAGTGTCCGTCAGAATGTCAGGGACTGATGCTGAACCGGGGATTCCCCCCCGAAATCATTCATCAGCGAATAATTCAGCGTGCCCGCTTTACCGCTCACGCCCGCCGGCAGCGCGTAACGCATTTCGCCTTTGGCCGGCACCATGCTCCTTTTATCCGCAACGGGCTGCGCGCTGCCGCCAGTCGTGACCGAAAGCTCAGAGAAGCTGGCGTAATACTGCGTCGGGTTTTTCACTACCAGCCAGGCTTTGCCGCCGTCGTGGCTCACCTGCCACTGCAGTTTACTGACCGTCTCAGCCGGTTTTTCAGACAGCGTCGTCGGGCGCAGGAAGATTTTCAGACGCGTGCGCACTGCCACCTGCAGCTGGTTGCCTTTCACTTTGCTGACCGGCGGCACTTCCTGGATCCACAGCCAGTACACGGACTCCCGGTCCTGCGGAATGCGGCCCGGCAGGATAACCATACGCAGCTTGCCCTCGCGCCCGGCCCCGATTTTAAACAGCGGCGGCGTGAGGATGAGCGGCAGGTTTTTATCGCTGCCTTTCAGGTCCTCCACCCACGACTGGACCAGGTAGTCCTGGGTGGTGTCGTCGTTGAGTAATTTAATCGACGTTTCTTTATCACTTTCCAGCGCCACCACGCGGGTCAGCGCCGGGCGCACCGCCGCGGAGGCGGCATTCGTCAGTAACAGAAGGCTCATCAGAGCGGGAACGGCAAGTTTAGTGAATTTCATGATGTTCTCTGCTTAGCGGCAAACCGCATTAATTTGCTGGTACCAGGGCTCAGAAGGGCCGCCGGCATCCGGTAATGTGAACTGGCACTGAGCGTGATTGCCCAGATCCACATGCAGCGTTGCGCTCCCGTCGGCCAGAATGCCGTTGAGGTACAACAGTCCGTTATCGGCCACCATGCCGACCTGCTCCTTCTCCTGCCACGCACTGGCGCCAAACGGGGCGGGTTTGCCGTCCGGGAGTGATAACATCACGATCGCACGGCGTCCTACTTTGGTCTGAAAACGGCGCACAACCACGGCGCCGTGGGTCGGAATGACGTTCTGCCCGGCATCAACCAGCTCGACGTTGTCGGCGGCGTGACGCGTGTCGAGCGACAGCGGGTTATCACGATAGGCCGACACCGACGGCACCACGGCACGACCCCAGCGGTTGGTCGAGACCCCCGGCTGGCCTTCCACGCTGATGTCCCTGGCGCCCGGCGTTTCGATAATCGCGATGGTGTCCCCCAGCTGCTGCGAGAGTACGAGGCCGTCACCGTAGGCGACCACGCCGCCGGAGGCGCCTGCCGAGTACTGGCTGCTGCCCCGGCTGGTGCTGGCGCTGACGTTCATGTTGACCATGCTGTTGCGATACGCCATCGACGCGGCGGGCGAATACCCGCTGCTGTCGTGCTGAGCCGACACGGAATAGCTCAGGGCATTGTCCAGCTCCGTTCCGGACACCGTCGCCATCTGCGAGCCGCTGTCATGATTGCTGCTGTTGGTGCTCACCGACAGGGTGCGGCTGTTGCGGTCGCCCGCATCGAGCGGTATCGATAAGTTCAGCGAGAACTGGCGGTCAGCATCCGTATCGTCACCCGCGCCGGAATTTTTCTGATAGCTGTAGTTCAGGCTGACGTTCACGAATTTAATCATGAAGCTGTAGCCCAGCGTCAGGGAGGTGTCGCGCGCCTCCGAGTCGTAATAGCTGTCCTGTTGCAGGGTCAGATAGCCGTTGCCGAAATCGCCCATCCCCTGGTTAAGGGTGGCCTGCACCTCGTTTTTGCGGTGACTGCGGGTGTTGCTGTCGCCCCAGCGCCAGCTGGCATAGTCCGGGAAATCCATAAAATCTTTGCTCTGGTAGCGAAACCCCATCACCTGCAGTGAGGTATCGGTGCTGTCAAAACGCCGGGCGTACAGCAGGCGCAGCGCGCGGCCGTTGTCGCTGATGTTTTCGTCACCGGTGCTGTCGCTGTCAGTTGCCGTCTGGTGACGCTCCAGCGCCCAGTCGAGCGACACGCTGCCCAGCACGCCGAGGTTCACCGCACTGCTCAGGGCCATGGACTGGTACCCTTCCCCCGCCACAATCAAATCGCTCAGCGTGACCCGGTCCCAGCCGTACTGCAGGCTGCCCTGCGCCACGAGGGGCTGACAGGAAAGCCCGTCATCGCGGTAGCGCCCCGCGCTCAGGCTGTAGCGCCAGGTGCCGGGGCGCAGCATGTTCGGCAGCGCGGTGTACGGCACCGTGAACTGCTGCCTGCTGCCGTCGCTCTCCTCCACCGTGACATCCAGGTCCGCACCAATCTGGCCGTTATTCAAATCTTTAATCGCGAAGCTGCCGGGGGCGACGGTTTCGCTGTAGATAATGTTGCCGCGCTGGCGGATAACGATGCGGGCGTTACTGCGCGCCACGCCGCGGATCACCGGCGAGTAGCTAAAGGTGTCCGACGGCAGCATCTGGGCGTTGGTCTCCAGCGTCACACCGCGCAGGGGTAAAATCCCCAGCACGTCGCTGGAGGTGCTGGCATACACGTCCCCGGCGGTGAAGCGTGAGACCAGCGCCGCAATATCCCGCTCGGCATAGGCGCGGTCGTGGTTCTGCTCCCAGCCCAGGTCAGATTTGTTAAACGTATCAAAGCTGTAAAAACGCCAGCTCCCGAGATTCACCCCGGAGTTCAGGCTCAGGTAGGCATTGTCGCTGCTGCCAGAACCCGCATCGTCACTGTGGTTGTCAGTGTGATACACGTAGCCGGAGTAGCCCAGCCGCAGGGCATTGACCCCGTTATCCCACAGCGACGGGTCGATCATCTCAGTCTGCCCGGCCACGCTGGTCGCCGCCTGCGGGGCGCTGATAACCATCTGCTGCATTGACTCGTCGTAAGTGATCCGGGCGTCCGGCCATTTCTTGAGGAAGTCGTAGCAGGTTTCATTCCCCGCTTTCGCCAGTGCGTCGAGATGCGTGTCCAGCCCCATCTGATGCAGCAGCGCCTGGGTCAGACAGGGCGTGGCGCTCTCACCGGCTTTTGTGGCAATAAATTCAACTTTGGTTTTAAACAGAATATGGCCGTTAAGGACGATATCGGCGGTTTTCACCCCCGCTGCCACCTGGTCCGGGTGATAAAATTGCTCAGGTATTTCCTGGGAATCTTTGCGCAGGAAGTCTGCGTCAAAGGCGCTGTCACTGGCTGCTGCCTGAGAATAAGATGAAACTAAAGCAGACGCTAAAATGAAAGTCTTCATTATTAAATTGGAATGATATCTTTTCAAAAGAGGCCTGCTTTTTCATCACAATAATTAACCAGGAAATAAAGTAAATAAAGAGAGATTAATTATACGTAATATCGACAAAGGTTTTTGCTTTGACATTACCGGGGGTGACGGCCGGCGTGGCCGAGTTAGCTTTATAAGCCACTTTGAATTTAAGTTCGGTGTCGCCCGCACTTAATGCCTGAGATTTAGACGGCATACCGCCGTTAATATCAACCAGCGAGACACCATCATTCTCTAAAATAGCAACACCCACGCCATCAGCAGGGCCGTTGGTTTCGGTGTTCTTCAATATTTCGTTATCGAGGGTATCGGGCGTGCCGCTGAAAGCCACGCGGGCATTTTTCATGGTGGTGATATCACAATCCTGCAGATCGATAGTGAAATCCTTCATGCCTGCATAACCCCCTGCGCCATTAAAGGATTCAGGGCTTACGGTCGTCAGCGCCATCACTGAAGAGGTGGACGCCATACCGTTAAACCCCTTAAGAGTACAGGCCGATGCAGTCACTTTACCGGTGAAGGTGATGTCGCCATCCGCCGCAAAAGACGATAAAGGCGCCACACATAGCAATGACACAAGATATGTATTTAACTTTTTCATAAAACCACACTTAATAAGTAAAAGGGATATTCAATTAAGATTAATTGAATGAGTGACAATAGTATCCCTGGCGACTAAAACCATGTAGTGAGATATACTAAAGGACTTATGAAGGAGCGCTAACGCTAATAATTGAGTCACAACAAGCCAGAGATAACCCACTAAAAAAATGAAGCTTTTAAAATCCGTGACAGGAGCACCAAAGAAAATGACTGTAAATGCTAAACTGCATTTACACTTTTGCACCATGTTTATAACAAATTTTCACATGAATACATCAACGATAGTATACTGTTCGGCAATATACTCACTGTAACTATTCAGAAAAAAATGGGCATAACCTTTAATATGCGAACATCGCTTCAATACATTTTTTTAATTTTTTCTAACAAGCACTCTTTCTCGACAGGACGAAAAGGATCTTTCAGATAGTTGATATAAAGACGATTATTTTGAATATTTAACTTAAAGTTATAGCTTAATGTCTTTATGTTGAAGGCGAGGTTTAACTTCAAATAGATATTTAATGGCACAACACAAATCAACTCACTCACTTCAACGATCGCCAGGAGGTCAAGATAGTTATTGCTGCTAAACAGTGCGCAATGAACATTGCTAAATCTTGTTTGATTATCCACTCCAGACGGCGTCGTCTGAACAGCATGTTTCTCCTGACAGAACTCTTTATGGGTAATTGACTGAGAGAGTCTGGGATGGGTATTGCTACAAACAATAACATAATCCTCTTTGAACAATCGCTTAGAACAAATATCCTCATGTTCAAGCGGAGAATAATCCAAAACGACATCCGCTTTATTATTAAGAAGAATATCCGTTTTATTCTGCACCGTTGATGGAAGCGGTATATGTACCAATGGGAATGGTGCTAAATTCTGCATTGACAGAAAAGCAAGAGGCGTCACTATGGTAGCGATATGTGATTCACAGGAAAATACAAAACGGATGTTGCCTTGCTCATCATTGGTCAAGACGCTATCAGGTTGAGGCGTGTTCATAAATGCCTGCATTTCACTATGTAACAGAAGGGCGAAAGCAGTAGGCACCATCGTTTTCTTATCATGTATAAATAGCAGATCATTATATAAAACCCGAAGTTTTCTTATCGCAAAATGGACACTCGAGTAAGAGATATTCAACAAAGCGGCGGCATGGCTCAGATTTTGGGTTTTCATTACCATATCAAATATTTTAAGTCGTTCGGCTTCTACCTTTTCAGTTTTAAAAGAGAGCATAAAACATTCCTTGCCTTACCTTCAATGGTTTATATTTTATAGAGCGTTACTTCGTCCCTTTGGAACGTTCTTTTTTATTGAAAATAATCTTTCTGGAACCATGTTGTTCAGTAGTGGGTTAACTCATTAAGTATTACAGTTACTCTGGCAGCGAAAATATACTCGTGGGTTACCACCAAACGTTTCAAAAATCGTTACCAGAATAGTGATAATTCGCTTGTGCTGCCTGAATGGAGATATCCTGTAAAAGTTTTCCCGCCGCATCTTTGCTGGACAAATCAATGGCGCCGTCTTCTGTAAGTTGAAATGGATTATTCAGGAAACATTGATAGCAGTATAGTCAGCAATACTTACAAATGCATTAAGCTTAACTTAAAACACATGGATATTGATTTGCCAATATCACCCTTAACCTACTGATAAATATAAATACTTGTAACTACCCGTCAACGCCCGGCTGTTTTTTTGAACACCGTAAAAGAAGGTGGCCTCTTTTATTTTCTTAAACAGACAGTTACACTCAAAGCGTTAATGTTAAGCGAAAAAACAATATTAGATTTATCGGTAAATAAAAGCAGGTTAACTAAAACCTTTTGAAATAAAACGGATTACTGTTTCGTTATCTAATCCTTAGGAATAGTGGGTTAAAGAAGTAGAAAAAATATCTTTTAACCGTTCTTTTTAGGGACTTTAACCATGGAACATTAAAAAAAGTCATCATTAAAAGGTAAATTATTATTGACTCCGTTCTAAGGACTACGATTTTCTCCTTTTCTTGTTTATAAAAAACATCCAGGAGGCAAAAGGAGAAAATGGGTATATGAGTTTATGATGGCTCAGACGCTATCCCGGAGCCCATTCCTGATGCCGACACTGAACTTGTTTCAGTTCCGGCCATGGAACTCGCCCCTGTCCCGCGCCCGGCATTCAACGCCTTCGATGGAAACAGGCTATGGCGTAAAGAGGCGGCGTCTTTGTGGTTGGATACTGTCGTCAAGGTGGATAGCGCTAATGCAAATGTGAAAGTGTCTTTCTAAGGCCACGTGAGAAGAGAACCGGGCTGTCGCTATGCTATTCTCTATGTGAATATATCGCAGAGTGAAGTTACCGCTTTTGTTTATCAGTCAGGGAATTGAAAATGACAGAAAACTCGCTTATCGCAAATATCAGTAGGGTCAAAGGATTTGATTTAAATCTTCTTTTAATCTTTGAAGCCATTTATGTTCACAAAAGCGTTTCTAAGGCGGCAGAACTGCTGTGCGTTAGCCCATCGGCTGTCAGCCAGTCACTGACGAAGCTACGCAGTTTTTTCTCCGATCCCCTTTTTATCCGCGAAGGGAGAGGACTTGTGGCAACCACTATTGCAGAGAATTTGCACAATCAATTACGTGCAGGTTTCAGGCAACTGCTGGGTAGCCTTGATTACTTCAAAGATACCACCACCCGAAGCAAATTTGTGATCCACTCAACTCCCTATGCCGCGATGCGTATCTTGCCTGATGTCAGCGCAGAGGTACTTAAGGAAGGGCTTAATTGCGAAATAAGCCATATTAGCGCTGACGCCCTTCTGGACACCATTGAAGATGCGTTGACCTACCGCAAAGCAGATATCGTATTTGATACAAAGCCTTATTATAATTTTTCTACTGTCGTAGAGCCGTATCTTGTTGAGCGGACTGTTCCTATTTGCCGAGTAGACCATCCAAGGCTAAATAAGACGCTGACATACGAGGAGATGGCGTTCGAAACCTCCAGTTTCCTGAATGCCGGTTCTGAAAACGTCAAGCGCGCTCAGACAGGAATTATGGAGTTTTTAGGCGATCGCAACTTTTTCTTTAGCAGCAGTTCTATTATTGTTAACGCCGCCATCGTAGAAAAATCGGATGTGGTCAGTTTCGTACCCGCCTGGTTTGCTGAAAAATTTGCATCAAGCTTTAACATCAAAGTATTGGATTGTCATTTTAGCGTCGAACCTGTCACCATGTATATGACATACAATAAAGCGTCATTAAAGAGTCCACATTTCCTCGAACTTTTAGAGGTCCTTAATAAGTTCAAAGAACTGTGAATGAAAGGGAATAGCCTGCACTATGGCTAAGGCTATTTCCTTTCTAATACCACAACCGTTATCCTGTTTAACATTCACTTTCTAGCGCATCATTTCTATTTTCTTGAGTAGGTCATTCTTGTCTTTTTGTCTCGAGGGATCTTTTAAGTAGTTGATATATAAACTTGTTTTTTTGACATTTAATTTGAATTTATAATTTAATGGCTTGATATCAAAAGAGGCGTGAAGCTTCAAATAAATATTTAATGGGATGACACAGATAATATCACTCACCTCCACCATTGCCAGCAGGTCAAGATAGTAATGGCTGGCAAAAAATACATTTTCAGTATCTATTAAGTTATCAATGCTTGAGGAACAACCTAGCGCCGCCTGTTTCTCATGGGAAAACTCTTTTAGCGAGATCGAATTCGAAAATCTGGGATGATCGTTACGGCAAACAATCGCATAATCCTCCTTAAACAGTCGCTTGAAGAAAATGTCTTCATGTTGAATAGGCTCATAATCAAAAATCACATCAGCCTTATTGTTCAATAACAAATCGACCCTGGCCTCTGGCGAAACAGGAAGAGCCATATGCTCCAGGGGAAAGAGGATTGACTGCTCCATCAACAAATAGGTTACGGGAATCACTGTTGCAGCGATATGCGGCGCGCACGCAAAGATGAAACGATGTTTGTCTGTCTCAACATGAGCAGGCTGTATCTCCTGCTGGTTTTTCAATATCGCCAGGGACTCGGTATGCAATCGCTTTGCAAATTCTGTCGGCACGAGCAAACTCTTATCGCGAATAAAAAGCACATCGTTATATAAAAGTCTTAATTTTTTTATAGCCAGATAGACGCTAGAGTGCGAAACATTCAAAGCCAGAGCCGTCTGGCTCATGCTTTTCGTTTTCATCACTGTATCAAAAATACGTATGCGACCGACTTCTGCTTTACTTAATTTATGATGAATCATTAATAATCTTCCATAATCAATTAGCGTTCATTTGAGATTTCTAAATCCTTTATGCCTCTCGCTAAACGGGTCACAACCTGTAAAAAAATTTTACGGTTCCAGGCGGACAGTTAACTCTTTCTATTACTCATCTTGATATCACTCTTTCTTAAACGTAACGGGCAACGTCCTCGCACGCGCCATACCCTTTGCATCCGTTAATATCATTTGCTGTCGTTAAATTTCCGCTGTGCTGATTCCCACGCCAGCATGAAAACTAAAAGGAAAGCGCAGGTACCAGAGGGCATGCAATTGAAATAGTTGCTCAATATCACACGCCGGGCATTAATTGTACTACCACAAAGGCCAGTTGAGGTTCAACGCCTGGCTATAGGTGAATGTCAGGGTGAGTGGCAGTGGTATATCAAAGCTGGCGAGGCTGTTACGCCTCCTGTGTACGTGTAAGCACTTTTCAAAAGATTAATTATCATTGTTTATGATTCTGAATATTTATTGATCCACGGTCAGAAAAAACCTTCTAAAATGGAAGTTTGCGGACTATACAAAAGATATCTCTTTACAAGAGTAAATTAATAACGCTCCCCTGTCTGCACTATCACTCTTAAGTTTTGCTTAATGACTATTTATTAGCCCTTTCATGTGGTGGGTGCTCCTGTATAAACGGCCTGTGCTTGATAACTTTACGCATGAATCTCTCCGGAAGTTTATCGGCGGTCTCAATTATGTTCCTAAATTTAATCAGTGCTGGCAGGGGCTCTCTGCGCGCCGGACTATCCTCAGCTATTTCCTGGTGCTGGTATCACCGATAAGTGTTACAGCTTCAGCGCTCTGGCCATAAAGCGTCAAACATAGCTAAAAAAAAGCCCCCTGTGAAAACTATTCGCAGGGGGCTTTTACCGATTCAGTGCGCGCAGCCGTCACCGCACGCGAAAAAGACTTTCCACTTGCCCGATATAAATCCTGTTATCAGACGCTTTTCCTTCTACGACAAAGCAAACACCCTGGTTGATATTGTCTGCCTGACGTTACCCGGCAATTAAGATTATCCTTTCAATTGATTCTGGCGATATTCACCCTGACGCTCCAGCATCCAGCCCGGATATTCCCGCGGCAGCGCGCTGACGGTGTCGAGCTGTTTCAGTTCGTCATCACTCAGGCGAATATTCGTTGCGGCAATGTTGTCATCCAGCTGATCCACGCGTTTGGCTCCGATGATAACGCTGCTCACCACTTTCTGATGCAGCAGCCACGCCAGCGCGATTTGCGCGACTGAAACGCCCTTGCTTTCGGCTATGGTGCGCATCACGTCCACGCAGTCGAACGCGCGCTCTTTTTCCACCGGCGGGAAATCGAACGCCAGACGACGTCCACCCGCCTCGCTCTGGCCGTCACGACCGTATTTGCCGCTCAGCAAACCACCCGCTAGCGGGCTCCAGACCATCAGACCGACGCCTTCGCTTTGCAGCATCGGCACCAGTTCACGTTCCAGATCGCGCCCAGCAATGGTGTAGTACGCCTGTAGCGAGGCAAAACGCGCCAGCCCGAGACGCTCGGAGATCCCCAGCGCTTTCGCAATCTGCCATGCCGCCCAGTTAGAGACACCGATGTAGCGCACATGTCCATGTTGCACCAGATTATCGAGGGCGTAGAGCGTCTCTTCGATCGGCGTTGCCGGATCGAAACCGTGCAGTTGATAGAGATCGATATGATCGAGCTGCATACGGCGCAGGCTCTCTTTAACGCTGCTGATGATGTGATAACGAGAACTGCCGCGTGAGTTGACGCCTGCGGTGCCGGTTTCACCGAACACTTTGGTGGCGACAACGACGTTTTCACGCGGGATTTTGAGGTTTTTCAGCGCCTGGCCGGTAATCTCCTCCGAGCGCCCTTCTGAATAGACGTTCGCAGTGTCGATAAAGTTAATTCCGGCATCCAGCGCACGGCCAACCAGTTTTTCCGCATCGCTCTGCTGAAGCTGGCCGATTTTTCCCCACATGCCACCTTCCCCGCCGAAGGTCATGGTGCCAAGGCAAAGCTCAGAAACAAACAGACCGGTATTGCCCAGTTTTTGATAACGCATATGACGTTCCTCACAATGTTCGTTTGTTGGGTGCCGGACAGTTATACCCCGCGCCTGCAAAACGCGAATGTGGCGTTCCTGTTTGTTTCTTGCCCAATCCTCTGAACGTTATCCGCGCGGGGCGTCGCCAAACACCGAATAGTCCGGCAAATTCACCTGCTGATACGGCTCCCAGCCTCCGCCGAGGGCCTTGTAGAGTGCCACCAGATCGAGAGCACTCTGCACCTGCGACTGCGCACGCTGCTGCTGCGCCTGAGCCAGCTGGCGCTGAGCATCCAGCACGTCGATAAAGCTGGCGATCCCCTGACGATAGCTGTCGCTCGCCAGATCGAACGCGTTTTGCAGCGCGTCGATGGTTTTGCCTAAGCCCGCTTCCCGCTGCTGGTCCGTGCGATAGCTCACCAGCGCGTTTTCCACATCGCCGAGCGCGGTGAGTACCGTCTGACGATAGTCGAGCACGGCGGCGCCCTGCTGCGCGCGCGCCACTTTGACGCTCGAAACTAACCGCCCGCCCTGGAAAATCGGGATCGATACCTGCGGACCGACGCTATAGAAATGGCTGCTCCAGTCGGTGAGCCAGTTGGTTTCACTGTTGCGCAGGCCAAACTGGCCGGAAAGCGACACGCTCGGGAACAGCTCGGCGACGGAGACACCAATTTGCGCCGTCGCGGCGTGAAGATTGGCTTCCGCCTCGCGCACGTCCGGGCGGCGACGGGCGAGCGTCGACGGAATACCTGTCGGCACAATGTCTGGCAATGCGGGCAGCAGCTGAGCGGAACGCAGCTCGCTGTCCAGCGCACCCGGCGGTTTACCCAGCAGAATCGCCAGACCGTTCATCGCCTGACGCTCCTGGGCCTGATATTGCGGCAGTTGCGCTTCCAGATTGCCCAGCTGCGCGCGGGCGTTTTCCACGTCCATCTGCGGTGACAGACCGCCACGCTGGCGGCTTTCGGTCAGATCGAGCGTTTGCTGTGCGCTCTCAATTTGCGTATTGAGCGTCGCCATCACGCTTTGCGCCCCGCGCAGTTGCAGCCAGGCCCGCGCCACCTCGGCTTCCAGTGAGACCAGGGCGTCGTTGCGCTGTTCAATAGCCGCACGCTGCTGGGCTTCGGCACCTTCCACCTGACGGCGCACTTTGCCCCACAGATCGAGTTCCCATTGGGCATCAAAACTTCCCTGATAGAGATTTATCGGCTGGGTGAGCGGCCCCAGCGCCCCTTTCAGATCGGGATCAACGTCATCCAGCTGATCGTAAACGCCATGCGATTTTAGCTCCCCCTCCAGCCCCAATTGCTGGCGGGTCGCCTGCAGATTACCGTTCACCGAGGGATAAAACGCCCCGCCCGCCTGGTTTATCTGTTCGCGGGCACCGGCGATGCGCAGGACGGTTTGCTGCAGCGAGAGGTTTCCGGCAATCGCCCGCTCAACCAGGCTGTCGAGCTGCGCGGAGCCAAACGTTTTCCACCAGCGCGGGTTTACCGCGCTGCTCTGCGTTTGAGACTTCACGCTCGCATCGCCAGGATCGTTCCATGTCGTAGGCGTCTGCGGTGCGGGCGGCTGGTAATCAGGCCCTACGGCGCACCCCGCTAACAGCAGCATTAAAAACAGGGGGGATAAACGTCTGTACATCATCAATGTGCTCCTGCACTCCCCTCGCTTTTCACCGGCGAGAGCAACAAACAAAACGGGATCAGTAATAGCGCCACCGCGCTCAGGATCGTGAAAACGTCCACGTAGGCCAGGAAGCGCGACTGTTCAATCATGGTCTGGTACATGCGTCCGGTGGCGATATCCAGCGGATTGCCGACCTGAGTAGTGAAGTTCTGAATGGCCTGCGCCGACTCCCGCAGCGCCAGCTGGAACTGCTCATTAAAGGGCGACGCGTGATAGGCCAGATGCGCGCTATGCGTCTGCGCACGCTCCGTGATTGCGGCGGTAGACAGCGAGATCCCAATCGAACCCGCGACGTTACGGAACATGGTAAACAGCGCGGCGGCGTCGGCGTTAAGCCGCCTCGGTATCGAAATAAACGCAATGGTAGTGAGCGGAACAAACAGGAACCCCAGCCCGAACGACTGGGCGCTACGAAACAGCACCAGGGTTTCGAAATCGATATCCGGCGTTAAGGTTCGCGACCAGAAGAACGACACCGCGAGACAGGCAAAACCAAAAGCGATGATCCAGCGCGTCTGCACGACGGGCATCAGCTTTAACACCAGCGGAATGGTCAGGACAATCAGCACCGCACCGGGCGAGAGCACCATCCCCGACCAGGTGGCGGTGTAACCCAAATCCTGCTGGGCAAGCTGCGGGATCACAACCGAACTGCCGTACAAAATCATCGCCATTCCGGCCATTAAGAGGCTGGCGACGGCAAAGTTTTTGTCCTTCATGCAGCGCAGATCGACCACCGGTTTTTTGGCATACAGGAGCCAGTAAATCGCACCGATAATGCCAATAAGCGTCAGTACCGCAAAGGTGCGGATAAAGTTTGAATAGAACCAGTCGTCATCTTCGCCGCGATCGAGCATCACCTGCAGACAGCCGAGGCCCAGGGCGATAAGGCCAATCCCGGTCCAGTCGATACTCAGTTTCTCTTCGGATTTACGCTCCCAGGGCGGATCTTCCAGCAGCTGATAAATCGCCAGTACCGTCACGATCCCAACGGGAATATTGATAAAAAAGACCCAGCGCCAGGAGTAGTTATCGGTGATCCAGCCGCCGAGCGTCGGCCCCAGCACCGGGGCGACGATGATCGCAATCGACGACAGGCCAAAGGCTTTGCCGCGATCCTCGGGTTTGAAGTAATCGAGCAACACCGACTGCTGCGTTGGCTGGAGCCCGCCACCAAAAAAGCCCTGCATGATGCGAAACAGAATGATTTGCCACAGCTCCGTCGCGATGCCACACAGAAAGGAGCAGATGGTGAACATCACGATACAGATCAGGAAGAACTGCTTGCGCCCAAACACCCGGCTCAGAAACGCGGAGATGGGCAGCACAATACCGTTGGCAACCAGATAGCTGGTGAGCACCCAGGTCGACTCGTCGTAGCTTGCCGAGAGCGAGCCTGCCACGTGCGGCAGCGCCACGTTAACGATGGTGGTATCAAGGATCTCCATAAACACCGCGAGCGTGACCACAATCGCCACCGCCC
Organism: Lelliottia sp. 489; assembly: GCF_050435885.1. NCBI lineage: Bacteria > Pseudomonadati > Pseudomonadota > Gammaproteobacteria > Enterobacterales > Enterobacteriaceae > Lelliottia > Lelliottia sp. 489. Next base: position 133,479 of record NZ_JBNDLC010000002.1, read on the forward strand.
AGGGATTACTGGCGGGCCGCCAGTTGTCGTGGCTGTGTTCCGTCATTCCAGCGTAACCTTCGGCTCAACGGAAAGGCCCAGCGGCAGAGGCATGTTCGGGTCCAGCCCTTTGTCGATCACGATTTTCACCGGGACGCGCTGCACGATTTTCACAAAGTTGCCGGTAGCGTTTTCCGCCGGGAAGGCCGAGAAACGCGCGCCGCTCCCCTGCTGAATACTGTCGATATGCCCTTCCAGCTTCATGTCCGGCCAGGCATCAACGGTGATCGCCACTTTATTGCCCGGACGCATACGCTCAAGCTGCGACTCTTTAAAGTTCGCCACCACCCAGATATCCGGTGAGACCAGCGAAAAGAGCGCCGTTCCGGCCTGCACCAGGGTACCCGGCTGGACGTTACGTTTGGTGACAAACCCATCAAACGGGGCGCGCACTTCGGTGTAAGAGAGATTCAGCGTGGCGGTTTCGAGCTGAGCTTTTGCCTGATCGACCTGGCGTTCACGCGCTTCGACGTTGGTTTCCTGCTGGCGGATCTGGAGCTGGACCTGTTCCGCCACTTCCAGCTGTGCCTGGGCGCTGGCCAGACCGGCCTGAGCGCTGCGCAGCTGGGCGTTTGCAGAATCAATGCTTTGTTGCGTGGTGGCGCGCGGATCGACACCGCGCTGACGGCGATATTCAGCCTGCGCGTTCGCCATATCCGCCTGCGCTTTCAGCACCTGCGCTTTCGCTTCGTCCCGCTGGGCCGGATATTGCACTTTTGAGAGCGCCAGCTGAGCCTGCGCCTGGTGCAACTGCGCCACGGCCAGCCCTAACTGCGCCTGCGCCTGATCGCGCTGAGCGGTGGTGTCACGCGGATCGATAACGACCAGCAGATCGCCCTTTTTCACCCGCTGATTATCACGCACGCGCAGTTCGGTAACGTAGCCCGCCGCTTTCGGGGCAATAGTCACCACATCTGCATCGGTAAACGCATCGTCGGTGGTCTCTTCATTTCGGGTCAGAAGCCACCACACCAGCGCCACGATAACCATGATGACCACCACTATCCCAAGGATAATGAGGGGCTTTTTACCCGGGCGTTTGCGCTCGCTTTTTTCGTTTTGATCTGCGCTTTCGTTTTGTTCCGCGTTTTCGTTTGTCTCTGCCATATGCCAACAACGTTCCTGTCAGTGAACGGCATCACAGTTATGCCGTTCACTAAAGTTAGGACGTTGCTATACATTTGCCAGGAAAAGCTGACAATTAGCGCACTATATGAGAAGGAATAATCCGAAACCGACCGCGGCCGCCCACACCAGCATTGGCAGGGACCAGAGATGGAATCGCCACCAGATCCGGCGGTTATTTGCCATACGCAGCGCAATCAGATTGGCGAGCGATCCCGGCAGCAGGCCGAAACCGCCGACGTTAACAGCCCAGGCCAGCAGCACCGTTGGCGGTACGTAGTTGATGAGCAGAATGGTCGAGGGGACATTGCTGATAAATTGCGATAACCCGATGGCCGTCAGCCACAGGCCGAGCGGCGAGAGTCCGCTCACGCTGTGCAACGCGCCCTGCAATACCGGCAGCTGGATCAGCAGATGCACATCGATAAACATCGCCATAAAGACCAGCAGCAGCGTCCAGTCGACGCTGATCAGCACCCGCCGCGCCAGCAGCAGGAAGCCGCCCGCCACCAGAAGAGCGCCCCAGAGGGCATATTTAAGTTCGAGGGCCGTCAGGAAAATGATGTACAGGGCGAGACACCCCCACACCAGCCGCGCATTCCACGGTGAGGCCTGGGTGCCACTGTGATAGCGAAGCGGTTTCGCCGGAAAAGCAAACCAGCAGACCACCAGCAGAGAGAGCATCATCACCAGCGCGAGCGGCGCCATTTGCCAGGTGAAGGCCGCAAAGGACAATCCGGAACGTCCCCAGAGCAAAATGTTCTGCGGATTGCCAATTGGCGTCAGTAACGATCCGGCGTTAACCGCCAGCGCTTCAAAGATGATCAGCCGGTTAACCGGGATCTCGCACAGCTTGCGTAACGTCAGGGTCAGCGGCACGACGATAAACAGCGCCACATCGTTAGTCAGAAACGTCGACAGCAGCGCCGCCGCCAGCACCATGAATAGCGACAGTTTGCGCTCGGTGGCAAAGCGGCGCACCATTTTGCGACCGATGACGTCAAAGTAGCCGCTCTGCTCCACCCCTTTGGTCAACATCATCAACCCGCTCAGGGTAATAATGGTGTGCCAGTCGATAGCCGCCGGCCAGGACGCAGGCGCAAAGGGAACGAAAAAGCTCAGCCCAAGGCCAATCAATAACAGAAGATGGAAAAAGCGATCGCGGGCGAGCGCCCGCAGTCCAGGAATGCTCATTCAGCAGAGGACCCAAATTTACGCGTGAACTCGCGGAATTTCTCCAGCGTTTCTTCGCTGACGTGGTGTTCAATCCCTTCCGAATCGCGACGGGCCGTGTCTTCGCTCACGCCGAGCACCAGTAAAAAGTTTTCAACGATCTGATGGCGCTCCCGGCTCTCCTGAGCCAGTTTCTCCCCCTCTGGCGTCAGAAACACGCCGCGCCACGGGATCATTTCGATCAGCCCAACCGAGGCCAGACGTTTTAACATTTTGGCAACCGTAGGCTGTGACACCCCAAGCCTCGCAGCCATGTCCACCTGACGCGCTTCACCGACCTCACGAAAGAGATCGGAAATCAGCTCGACGTAGTCATCAATCAGCTCGCGACGGTGCGCCTCACGCACCTGACGAAACCCTTCAACATGCTCTTCAACATTCACCAGTTGCGTCTTTTTTTTTGTAATGGGCTTACCTGCGCGACGGTTCATTGTCCTTCCTCAGTGGGTGACGCCCCTGGCGTCATATATCTTGAGCGCACAGTGTAAACGATCCCTCTACAAGCACAAAAAATTAACGAATTAGCCATAGCTATACAATATAGCCTGTGCTATATCTGTATGTAATGCAGTCACCCTTCACGGATCGAAGGGATCAGAAATCAGGAGGTCACATGAACGAATTCAAGAGGTGTATGAAAGTGTTTAGCCACTCTCCCTTTAAAGTACGCTTGATGCTGTTGAACATGCTGTGCGATATGTTTAACGGTAAATCAGAGCAAAACGATAAACCGTCCCACTAAGCGGCGTCGCGGTACGCCGCTTCATTTTTCCGTCACACTTTCCGCGCAAACTGCCCTGTTAGCCCTCAATTCCCGATCTTTTTTACGGATTTGTAATCCCTCTCGCAAAACATCTTCTTAGCAACTGTTGACCTGAATGCCGACTGGCTCTATCTTCTTGCAGCCCTGCACCAATTGCGGCTCGCTGAAGCGGACCCTCATTCCCTCTCCACGCACTGTCAGGCAGGCTTTGACCCTCGACGCCAGGGTGAGCACATGGCGTTTTCATGATAGTGACCTATGAATTTAACCCTGAAAGAAACATTTATTACCCGCAGTCGGGCCTTAAGCCCGTGGACGGGATTCTACTTTCTGCAATCGCTGCTCATTAACTTTGCGCTGGGCTATCCCTTTAGCCTGCTCTACGCCGTCGCCTTTACCTGTCTGCTCCATTTGATGTGGCGCAGCGCGCCGCGTGCGCAAAAAGTGGTGGTCGGGATCTGTTCGGTCGTCGCGGCGATGTACTACCCGTTTGGTCAGGCGTATGGTGCCCCCAACTTCAACACCCTGCTGGCGCTGCACTCCACCAATATGGAAGAGTCCACGGAGATCCTGACGATCTTCCCGTGGTACAGCTACGTCATCGGTCTGTTTATTTTTGCTCTTGGGGTGATTGCCGTTCGCCGCAAACCGCAGGAGAAAAAGCCGTGGAGCATGATTGAAAACCTGTGCCTGGTTATCGGCGTGGCGACCTTTTTTGTCGCGCCGGTGCAAAACCTGGCGTGGGGTGGCGTGTTCAAGTTAAAAGACACCGGCTATCCGGTTTTCCGCTTCGTCAAAGATATTGTGGTGAACAATAAAGAAGTGCTCGATGAGCAGACGCGTATGGCGGAGCTGTCAAACATGAAAGACACCTGGAACGTGCTGGCGGTCAAACCGAAATATCACACCTACGTGGTGGTAATTGGCGAAAGCGCGCGCCGCGATGCGCTGGGCGCATTCGGCGGGCACTGGGATAACACGCCGTTTGCCAGCTCGGTAAACGGCACCCTGTTTACCGATTATGTCGCGGCAAGCGGCTCGACGCAGAAATCGCTCGGCCTGACGCTCAGCCGTGTGGTCGATGGCAAACCGCAGTATCAGGATAACTTCGTGACTCTGGCCAACCGCGCCGGTTTCCAGACCTGGTGGTTCTCCAATCAGGGGCAGATCGGTGAATACGACACGGCCATCGCCAGCATCGCCAAACGTGCGGACGAAGCGCAATTCCTGAAGAGCGGAGATTTTGAGGCCGATAAAAATACTAAAGACGAAGCCTTACTGAAGATGACGTCGCAGGTCTTCGCCAGCCAGCGCACCCAGCCCCAGCTGATCGTTCTGCATCTGATGGGCTCGCACCCGCAGGCGTGCGATCGTACCCAGGGGAAATATGCGGAATTCGTGCAGTCGAAAGAGACGTCGTGCTATCTCTACACCATGACGCAAACCGACGATCTGCTGAGTAAACTCTATACCCAGCTGCGCAACACGGGCGACAGTTTCTCGATGGTCTACTTCTCGGATCACGGTCTGGCGTTTAAAGAGCGCGGCAAAGAGGTGCAGTACCTAGCCCATGACGATAAGTTCCAGCAGAACTTCCAGGTGCCGTTTATGGTGCTCTCCAGCGATGACAAAACTCATCGCATCATCAAAGCACGCCGTTCAGCCAATGATTTCCTGAAATTCTTCTCACAATGGACGGGGATTTCGGCCAAAGAGATCGCCAACAGCTATTCGTTCATTTCAAACAAGAAAGCGCCGCCGGTGTATATTACCAACTTCAAGTTACAGAAAGTGGAGTATACCCATCTGGGTACGGATGTTTTTGAGGTGAAAAGCAGGTAAGCTGGCGTCGGTCTGGCACCCTCTTCCAGTGGAAGAGGGTAAAAAAAAATCCGCCACATTGGGCGGATTTTTTACTGGCTCACCGAAGTGATTAGAAGCGGTAACCCACGCCTGCGATCCAGGTGCCAACGTCAACGTTGCGGATACGGCTCTGCTCATAGGAGAAGTCCAGAGCAACGTTTTCGATTGGGTTGAACTGCATACCTGCGCCGTAAGAGAAACCGTAGTCGCTGGTAGAAGCAGTGCGGTTCAGACTTTCGTTTTCAGTCTGCTGGAATTTACCGTAGCCAACACCTACAACACCGTAGATGCTTGCCCAGTCATTCAGGCGGAAAGCAGGACCAGCGGTAACACCGTAGTACTGAGCTTTGTTATAAGCGCCATCTTCAGAACGATCTTTCTCGGTGTAAGTGAAAGAACCGATCACGCCCAGCGGATTGTTGTCCTGCTCGTAGCGGTACTTCAGGTTGAAGCCGTTAGCTTTGTTTACTACGCCCTGCATATCGCTCTGAGCGTAACCACCGGTAACAGTGGAAGTAGCAGCTACAGCGGTACCTGCGGAAACAGCCAGAACAGCGGCCAGTGCTGAAAGACATGCAATTTTTTTCATAACCACCTCAAATGTGCTTCAAGTAAATCCGTAAGTTTTAAATATATCAAAAAATCTTGTGAAACTCTTTGTGATTCGTGTTGTCTAAGCGATCCTTTGATGTAACAGAACATTTCAAAGGTCAGCTATCTTGTTCAAAAAACACTGAATTTCCACATTTATACGCTGATTTTGCGCGTCAACGCCATTACATTCATCCAGATTAATCCTAATCTGTTAGCTTATTAATCCATCAATAGTGGCTCATTCTACGGATTTCGCGGCATTTTTTTTCAACAAAGTCTCAACCGCTGCCTGATTATTTCAATTACACTGCGACCTTTACTCCCTTTGACATAAATTGACAGGAGAAAGGATGCCTGGGATGTCTCGCAAGGCGCCAGTCTGGTTGCCCATCGTTGTAATACTCATCGCTATGCTGTCCATTCAGAGTGGTGCATCACTGGCAAAATCCCTTTTCCCACTGGTGGGTGCCCCTGGCGTCACGGCGCTGCGTATTGCGCTGGGTACCTTAATTCTGGTGGTGATCTTCAAACCCTGGCGGCTGAGATTTAAAAAAGAGCAACGCCTGCCGCTGCTCTTTTACGGGCTGTCGCTCGGCGGAATGAACTATCTGTTCTATTTGTCGATTCAGACCGTACCGCTGGGCATCGCGGTCGCACTGGAGTTCACCGGCCCGCTGGCCGTGGCGCTCTTCTCTTCCCGTCGCCCCGTCGATTTTGTCTGGGTGGTGCTGGCCGTGCTGGGCCTGTGGTTCCTGCTGCCGCTGGGACAGAACATCTCTCATGTGGATTTAACCGGTGCCGCACTGGCTCTCGGTGCGGGAGCCTGCTGGGCGGTCTATATCCTCACCGGGCAACGTGCGGGTGAAGAGCATGGCCCTGCCACCGTCGCACTCGGCTCGCTCATCGCTGCAATCATCTTTGTACCGATTGGGATGGCGCAAGCAACGGAATCCATCTGGCAGTGGTCCATTTTGCCGATAGGTCTTGCGGTCGCCGTTCTCTCCACCGCGTTGCCCTACTCGCTCGAAATGATTGCCCTGACGCGCCTGCCAACACGCATTTTCGGCACGCTGATGAGCATGGAACCGGCGCTCGCCGCCCTGTCGGGGATGGTTTTCCTGGGAGAAAGCCTGACCTTCACTCAGACGCTGGCGCTGTGCTCAATTATTGCCGCGTCAATGGGATCGACGCTCACCATGCGGCCTGAAACCAAAATCAAGAAAATCGACGTCAATTAATGCTCCCTGTTCTGCATGGTTTTTATAGCCATGCAGAATAGAGGCCAACTTACTCCTGGTTTTATTTTCTTACATATTTTGTCATCACGGTGAAATATCCCCTGTCGCCCATGAAAAGAGGGCGTAATTAAGACTCATCCGCATAAAATAAATCATAATCACTTAATATCAATAAGTTACACAACCCCCTTCCCTTTCACTATTAAACCGATAGGCAAAGCCATCCCGGCAGAATATAAAAGCGGTGCTATACTTATTTCCGGTAATTACCTGGAACATATAACATCAAGAGGATATGAGATTATGAGTACCGCTAAACTGGTTAAAACGAAAGCGTCTAATCTGCTTTATACCCGTAACGATGTCTCGGATAGCGATAAGAAAGCAACGATTGAGCTGCTGAATCGCCAGGTGATCCAGTTCATTGACCTGTCGTTGATCACTAAACAGGCCCACTGGAATATGCGCGGCGCCAACTTTATCGCCGTTCATGAAATGCTGGATGGATTCCGGACTGCGTTAGTGACCCACCTGGACACCATGGCTGAACGTGCCGTGCAGCTGGGCGGTGTTGCCCTGGGTACCACTCAGGTGATTAACAGCAAAACGCCACTGAAAAGCTACCCGCTGGATATCCACACCGTTCAGGATCACCTGAAAGAGCTGGCTGACCGTTACGCTATCGTCGCGAACGATGTACGTAAAGCGATTGGCGAAACCAAAGACGAAGACACCGCAGATATCTTAACCGCGGCTTCTCGCGACCTGGATCAATTCCTGTGGTTTATCGAATCTAACATCGAATAATCCATACGAATTATCTATGAAACCCTCGCCGCCCGGCGGGGGTTTTGCACGTTTATGGTGCACACTTTTGCTCTCCCTTTCTACAAAAGTAAATTAGTTGTAATAATCACCTCACAAAATCGTTAACGAAAGATTGTTTTATCGCCGTTATCTGCGCTTAATAGCCACCCGTCGGCTAAGCAAACCCGACTGCACCAAAATAGCGCTCCATTTTGGTGCAACAAAAGCGGTTTGCACCGTTTGCTGTGCAACACATGACATCATCCCCTTTGCAAAACAATGAGTTGCAATGTTGGCACGATTTTTTCATGTAGCCGTTTGTTCTCGCAGGGGATCGCCCCGTGGATATAAAAGGAAATGCTATGAAGTCTGTATTAAAAGTTTCACTGGCTGCACTTACCCTGGCTTTTGCCGTGTCCTCTCACGCTGCAGATAAAAAACTCATCGTCGCAACCGACACCGCCTTCGTCCCCTTTGAATTCAAACAGGGCGATCAGTATGTTGGTTTTGACGTCGATCTGTGGGCAGCTATCGCGAAGGAACTTAAACTTGATTACACCCTGAAGCCAATGGACTTCAGCGGTATCGTCCCTGCACTGCAAACCAAAAACGTTGACGTTGCGCTGGCGGGTATCACCATCACTGACGCACGTAAAAAAGCGATCGACTTCTCTGACGGCTACTACAAAAGCGGCCTGCTGGTGATGGTTAAGGCTGATAACAACGACGTGAAAAGCGTAAAAGATCTCGACGGCAAAGTGGTTGCAGTGAAAAGCGGCACCGGCTCTGTTGATTACGCGAAAGCCAACATCAAATCCAAAGACCTGCGTCAGTTCCCGAACATCGATAACGCTTACATGGAACTGGGCACCAACCGCGCTGACGCGGTACTGCACGACACACCAAACATCCTGTACTTCATCAAAACTGCGGGCAACGGCAAATTCAAAGCGGTTGGCGAGTCTTTAGAAGCACAGCAGTACGGTATCGCCTTCCCGAAAGGCAGCGACGATCTGCGTACCAAAGTGAACGGCGCGCTGAAAACCCTGCGTGAGAACGGCACCTACAACGAAATCTACAAAAAATGGTTCGGCACTGAGCCAAAATAATTATTCTTAAAAGAAGAAGTACGCTCGGGGGCGACCTTTCGCCCCTGCTTTTTAGAACCACGGTAACAGGAAATTATCATGCAGTTTGACTGGAGCGCCATCTGGCCTGCCATTCCTCTCTTGCTTGAAGGCGCCAAAATGACCCTGTGGATTTCGGTCCTCGGTCTGGTTGGCGGGTTGTTTATCGGCCTCGTGGCTGGTTTCGCTCGCACCTACGGCGGCTGGATTGCAAACCACATCGCACTGGTTTTCATCGAAGTGATCCGCGGAACGCCTATCGTCGTCCAGGTCATGTTTATCTACTTCGCCCTGCCAATGGCTTTCACCGATCTGCGCATTGATCCGTTCAGCGCCGCCGTGGTGACCATTATGATCAACTCCGGCGCCTACATCGCGGAAATCACGCGCGGCGCGGTACTGTCGATTCATAAAGGCTTTAGCGAAGCGGGTCTGGCACTGGGGCTGTCTCGCCGCGAAACCATTCGCCACGTGATCCTGCCGCTGGCGCTGCGCCGTATGCTGCCGCCGCTCGGTAACCAGTGGATCATCAGTATTAAAGACACCTCGCTGTTTATCGTAATTGGCGTGGCCGAGTTGACCCGTCAGGGCCAGGAGATCATTGCCGGTAACTTCCGCGCACTGGAAATCTGGAGTGCCGTGGCCGTTGTTTATCTGATTATTACGCTGCTGCTGAGCTTTGTTCTGCGTCGCCTTGAAAGAAGGATGAAAATCCTGTGATTGAATTTAAAAACGTCTCCAAGCATTTTGGTCCAACCCAGGTGCTGCATAACATCGATCTGGATATCAAACAGGGCGAAGTTGTCGTCATTATCGGGCCGTCAGGTTCCGGTAAATCGACGCTGCTGCGCTGCATCAACAAGCTTGAAGAGATCACCAGCGGCGATCTGATCGTTGATGGCCTGAAGGTCAACGACCCGAAAGTGGACGAGCGTCTGATTCGCCAGGAAGCGGGTATGGTGTTCCAGCAGTTCTACCTGTTCCCGCACCTGACGGCGCTGGAAAACGTGATGTTTGGTCCACAGCGCGTGCGCGGTGCCAACAAAGCGGCGGCTGAAAAGCTGGCAAAAGAGCTGCTGGCGAAAGTCGGCCTTGCCGAGCGTGCTCACCACTATCCGTCCGAACTCTCCGGCGGCCAGCAACAGCGTGTGGCTATCGCCCGCGCGCTGGCAGTAAAACCGAAAATGATGCTGTTCGATGAGCCAACCTCCGCGCTCGACCCGGAACTGCGTCACGAAGTATTGAAGGTTATGCAGGACCTGGCGGAAGAAGGGATGACGATGGTCATCGTGACCCACGAAATCGGCTTTGCCGAGAAAGTGGCGTCCCGGCTGATTTTCATTGATAAAGGGCGTATTGCGGAAGACGGTAATCCGCAAGAGCTGATTGCTAACCCGCCTAGCCAGCGCCTGCAGGAATTCTTGCAGCACGTGTCGTAAACATCGCCGTTGCTTCACACCAGCCGGGCCGCTCTGTCGCCCGGCTTTTTTATGCCGGATTGTTCCCAAAAACTTCTCTCCCCCACCTGCCATCTATACTTATCATTTTGCTGAACATTTTCTTCATCGGAGGAAGCCGTGCCGTGGATCCTGCTGCTTTTGCTTTGCCTGTTCGGTGCACCCGCTCAGGCTGTCACCCTCCCGGGCGTTACCTCAGGCGCGTCTGCCTCTCAGTCGAGCACGCCTGCTGCGGAGCCGGACGTTGAGCAAAAGAAAGCTGCCTATGGCGCGCTGGCCGACGTGCTGGAGAATGACACGTCGCGCAAAGAACTGATCGACCAGCTGCGCACCGTCGCGAAAACGCCGCCGCAGGAGCCGGTCCCCAGCATTACGCCACCTGAAGTGACAAGCGAAAAAACCGTGCTGGAGAATGTGACTGACGTCAGCCGGCACTACGGCGAAGCCCTCTCCGCTCGCTTCGCACAGCTCTACCGCAACCTGATTGGCTCCCCGCACAAACCCTTTAATCCCCAAACTTTCAGCAACGCCGCCAGCCACTTCCTGATGCTGGCCGGGGCGATCTTCGCTTTTTACTGGCTGGCGCGGCTGTGCGCGTGGCCGCTATACCGCAAAATGGGAGAGTGGGGACGCAGAAAAAATCGTGAGAAAAGCAGCTGGCTTCACTTGCCGCTCATGATTGCAGGCGCGTTCGTCATTGATTTAATGATTCTGGCCCTGACGCTGTTTGTGGGCCAGGTGCTGAGCGATAACCTTAATGCCGGAAGCCAAACCATCGCCTTCCAGCAAAGTCTGTTCCTCAATGCCTTCGCCCTGATCGAGTTCTTTAAAGCTCTGTTACGCCTGATATTCAGCCCGCGCGTGCCGGATTTACGCCCGTTCACCGTCAATGACGAAAGCGCCAAATACTGGGCGCTACGCCTGAGCATTCTAAGCGGTCTGATTGGCTACGGCCTGCTGGTCGCGGTGCCCATTATCTCGAATCAGGTCAACGTGCAAATTGGCGCCCTGGCAAACGTGCTGATTATGCTCGGGATTACCGTCTGGGCACTGTACCTGATTTTTCATAATAAAAAGGCGATTACCAACGGGCTTTTGCACCTGGCGGACCGCTCGCTCTCATTCTTCAGCCTGTTTATCCGCGCGTTCGCGCTGGTGTGGCACTGGCTGGCAAGCGCCTATTTCATCGTACTGTGCTTCTTCTCCCTGTTCGATCCGGGTAACAGCCTGAAATTTATGATGGGCGCCACCTTCCACAGTCTGGCGATTATCGGTATCGCGGCCTTTGTCTCCGGCCTGCTTTCACGCTGGATTTCAAAAACCATTACCCTTTCCCCGCAGGTACAGCGAAATTATCCCGAACTGCAAAAACGGGTGAATGGCTGGATTTCCGCCTCCCTGAAAGTGGCGCGGATCCTGACCGTCTGCATCGCCGTGATGCTTCTGCTCAGCGCCTGGAGTCTGTTTGATTTCTGGAACTGGATGCACAACGGCGCGGGCGAAAAAACGGTGGATATTTTAATTCGCATCGCGCTGATTCTGTTCTTCTCGGCTATCGGCTGGACGCTGCTCGCCAGCCTGATTGAAAACCGCCTGGTGTCCGATATTCATGGCCGCCCGCTCCCCAGCGCTCGCGCACGCACGCTGTTGACCCTGTTTCGCAATGCGCTGGCGGTGATCATCAGTACCATTACCATCATGATTGTGCTGTCTGAAATCGGCGTGAATATCGCTCCGCTGCTGGCAGGTGCGGGTGCGCTGGGTCTGGCGATCTCCTTCGGGTCACAAACCCTGGTGAAAGATATTATTACCGGGATCTTTATTCAGTTTGAGAACGGGATGAATACGGGCGATTTGGTCACGATTGGGCCGTTAACCGGCACCGTCGAGCGGATGTCGATTCGTTCCGTGGGCGTGCGCCAGGACACCGGCGCGTACCATATCATTCCGTGGTCATCGATTACCACCTTCGCCAACTTTGTGCGCGGTATCGGGTCGGTGGTGGCCAATTACGACGTGGATCGGCATGAGGATGCGGATAAAGCGAAGCAGGCGCTGAAATCGGCGGTTGAAGAGCTTATGGAGATGGACGATATTCGCGGGCTGGTGATCGGTGAGCCGTCGTTTGCCGGGATTGTCGGGCTGACGAATACCGCCTTTACCCTGCGCGTTTCGTTCACCACCCAGCCGCTCAAGCAGTGGACGGTGCGGTTTGCACTCGACAGCATGGTGAAGAAACACTTCGATATCGCCGACGTGCGACCGCCGGTGCAAACCTACCAGGTGCTCCCCGCGCCGGTGTCACCACCGCCGCCGCAGGAGCCAACCCTGTAGGCCCGGTCAGCCAAGCGCCACCGGCAACAGGCATCAGAATGGTCGGCGGCGTTTCGCGTCATCCATAAAGGACCAGGCGATAAAGCGGCTCTGCTTCTGTCCCTGGGCCATCTCTTTTTTCACCACTTTTACCGCGCCGACGTCTGTCAGTGCACGGTAGAGCGGCGGCAGGTTATCGCCGCGAGAGACCAGCGTCGTGAACCATTTTACCTGACGGCCAAACTGCTTACTTTCGGCGATCATTTTCTCGATAAAGGCCACTTCGCCCCCTTCGCACCACAGCTCGTGCTGCTGGCCGCCGAAGTTAAGCGCACCCTCTTCCGCCTGACCGAGATTGCGGCGCTTGCGCTCGCTACCGGCGCGGGCGGTGGCTGCCGAATCGTGGAACGGCGGATTACACATTGTGGCATCGTAGTTTTCATTCTTATGAATGATGCCGTTGAAAATCATGGAGGCATCTTTTTGGCGACGCAAACGGATGGCGCGGGTTAAGCCCTCGTTACCATTGATGATCGCCTGGGCGCTGGCAAAGGCTTCCGGCCCCGTTTCGCTGCCCGTAAAACGCCAGCCGTACTCATGTGCGCCAATCAGCGGGTAAATCAGGTTCGCGCCGGTTCCGATGTCTAACACCGTCGCCTGTTTCGGAATCTCACCGCCATTGCCTTCTGCCAGCAAATCGGCGAGATGGTGGATATAATCCGCGCGTCCCGGCACCGGTGGACAGAGAAAACCTTCCGGAATGTCCCACTGCGCAACGCCATAAAAATGGGCCAAAAGCGCCTTGTTCAGCGCCTTTACCGCCAGCGGGTCGGCAAAATTAACTGAGGGTTCACCCGCTGGGGTCTGCACGATAAATTCCTGCAGTTGAGGGCAGCTTTGACACAGGGCATTCATGTCGTAGCGGCTACGATGGCGGTTACGCGGGTGTAATCCCGGCTTTTGGGCAGTCATGGCATTCTCCTTTTCACAGCGGCGTAAGATACCCTCTGATGACCCAACGGTAAATAACTCTCTTTATGGCACAACAAATCGCCAAAAATCAGCAACCTGTATGTCTATGATCTGTCAATAATTTGTCAATTTATATCGTTCAAAAAATAAGCAGATCACCATCAAATTTTTGCGCTAAATCACACTCCGTATCCTTCTAAACTTAATCTGAATCACCCATTGTCATTCAGACTCAGAGGATGTGATTATGAAAAAATACCTGACACTCATCGTTGTTGCCGGAGCCCTCGCAACCGCCTCGCTTCCTGCCTGGTCCGTTCAGCCGCTCACGACCGATAGCGATACCAGCCAGCTACGTCCTGCAGGGACAGTCTCCGCCACCGGCGCTGCAAATCTTGACGATCTTCAGCATAAGCTGGCTGAGAAAGCCCGCCAGGAAGGGGCTAAAGGGTTCGTTGTGGAATCCGCCAGCGGCGACAATCGTATGTTTGGCACAGCAACCATCTACAAATAGTCTCCCCGCCAACGAACTGCATCTGTTTAAAAAGATGCAGTTCTCTTCCCGCTTTTCTTGACTGTACGTTTTTTAACCCCATATTCATTCTATAAAGGTTTATCTTCCATCAGGAGAGAGCTATGGCTTCCGGTTGGGCAAATGACGATGCCGTGAACGAACAGATCAACAGTACAATTGAAGATGCTGTCGCACGCGTTCGCGGTGAGATACCGCAGGGTGAAAGTCTGTATGAGTGTGCAGAGTGCGGGGAGATCATTCCCGAGGCGCGGCGTAAAGCCATGCCCGGCGTAAGGCTGTGTATCACATGCCAGCAGAGTAAAGATTCAAAAAACACTTCACATTCAGGATATAATCGCAGAGGATCGAAAGACAGCCAGCTACGTTGACTCTTCTTTACCTTAAACGAAGCCGCAAGCGGTTACCTTTACGCTCACGGTTTTTTTAAGACCGCGTGGCAAAACGTGCCCTCTTTACTCCCTCTGTAAAGCGCAACGACAAGAACTGTAAAACGCTGCTCTGAATTTATTAATAATCAATAAGTTATTTGTCATTCAATTTTTTTGAGCAATGCTGTCAATTCTCTTCGATTTTATCTTTCGCAAAAAAACGTGATACTTATCACATCGACGGAACATCGTCCCCTTAACAGAATAACCTGCGAGAGATTAACTATGAAAACCATCAAATATGCTGTTGCCGCTGTTGCCCTGTCTGCTCTGTCATTTGGCGCGTTCGCTGCGGAATCTGTGACTTCTGCTCAGGCGCAGAACATGAATAAAATCGGTGTGGTGAGTGCTGAAGGCGCGACCACGCTGGATGGTCTGGAAGCAAAACTGGCTGAGAAAGCGTCTGCTGCGGGTGCAAGTGGTTACACCATCACTTCTGCTAACACCAACAACAAACTTAGCGGTACTGCGGTTATCTACAAATAACCCAACGAAATATGCTCCACACTCGCTATACCCTCTGGCGAGTTGCTCCAACCCTCATTGACCCTGTTGTTGTTACCCTTTGTTTGCCCGTCCTCACCGGACGGGCTTTTTTTTGTCTAGAAAAACTCTGCCACGCGTTTAAGCCCAGCCTCGACGGAATCCGTCTCCCCCGTCGCCAGCAAACAGCACGCCATCTGTAGCTTCAGAGAGTGCGGAACCGGTTCGCTCCCGGCCAGACAGCGCTCGGTCCAGCGGGCCGTGGTTTCAGCATCTTTTGCCGTCGGCAGCACGACGTCGCCTTCCGGCTCCTCACCGCGCTCCAGCACGACGCGCGTGCCCTGCTTGTCAATAAGCGTTATCTGCGGGCAGCGCTGCGGATTGGCATACGCCTCGCCTTCGGTGCCGTGCATCAACAGCCCTTTACCGCCAATATCGGAGAAGAAGCCCGCCACGCGAGTGACATACTCCGGATGCGAGACGCTGGACAGACGCAGCGCAGCATCTTCCTCAAACGGCGTCGCCAGTTTCGCCAGCGTATGAGCACTGTTACGCACGCCCATGCGCCAGCGCATATCCAGCTGCTTTTCGAGAGGGGGGCACAGCGCGCTCACCGGAATATAGACCGGATGATGGCTTTCGAGTTTGGCCTGCGCCTGTCCCGCATGAAGCGTCGGCGCAATGCCCATTAATTCAAAAATGGTTTCAGTCAGCACGCGCGTGGGATCGGCGCTGACGCCGTGCACAACGACCGGGAAACCGAGTCTGTTCAGCAGCACCGCCAGCAGCGGCGTCAGATTCGCCTGTTTGCGCGCGCCGTTATAGGTGGGAATGACAATCGGCATCGGTTTGGCGACAGGCGGCGTCAGGCGGAAGGTTTGCGCCTGCATCGCCTCATAAAACCCGCGCATCTCCGCTTCTCCTTCGCCTTTAATGCGCAGGGCAATCAGAATGCCGCCCATCTCCAGCTCTGGCACATCGCCGTTCAGCATGTAGGTGTAGAGCGCGCGAGCGGTTTCCTGGTCCAGATCGCGGGCATGATTCTTCCCGCGTCCTACCTCTTTGATAATTTTGCGATAATCCACGACATTTCTCCTGGCAACATCATTGACACACTATAGCCCTGAAAAAGCCATCAACGATAGTGTTGCTTATTTTCTGCCGGGACTACGTCGTCTCGTACCCGGCGCTTTTTTCCGCGCCGCCACCACGCTCGTTGGCCGCTTTGTCACTTCCGGTACGTCGGGTTGTTCGATAGGAAATACCGGTAAGGCGTTAAGCAGGCGCTGGCCGTAGTTTTTGGTCAGCAATCGTCGGTCATAAATGACGATTTCGCCCCAGCAGCCGTGGCTACGAATCAGTCGCCCCACCTGCTGAATCAGGTTGAATGACGCCGCAGGCAGGCTTTGCACCTCGAACGGATAGCGGTTGAGGCTTTTCAGCCACTCGCCTTCAGTGATCACCACCGGGCTGTCGATGGGCGGGAATGCGATTTTATGGATATGCACCTGCGTCAGGTAGTCGCCCTTCAAATCCAGCCCTTCCGCAAAGGACTGCAGGCCGATCAGCACGCTGCGCTCGCCGTTATCAATGCGTTTACGGTGGGTTTCCACCAGCCGGTAGCGCGGCTGATCGCCCTGCACCAGCAGCAATAGGCGCAGGTCAGTGACATAGGTTAAAAACAGCTGCATCGCGCGATTACTGGCAAACAGCACCAGCATGCCGGGGTATTTCCTGCTTTCGACCTGCTCGCGGAAATAGGCGGCCATCTCGGCAATATGCTGCTCTTCGTGCTCCATCAGCGGCTCATGCTGCATTTTCGGGATCACCAGTTTGCCCTGCTCGCAGTGGTTAAACGGGGAATCCAGCGAGACAAAGCGGTCGCCCGCTTCCTCTTTGAGACCGCTCATCTCCTGCAACCGCGAAAAGCTGTTGAGGGAGCGTAGCGTTGCAGACGTAACCACCACGTGCGGCACGCTGCGCCAGATCAGCTTTTCCAGCTGATCGCTGACGCGGATCCCTACGCAGTGGAAGAAGAGGTGAATTTGCCCGTCTTTGGCTTCCCGCGTCGCCCATTTGGTCACCGGCGCGCCGGAGGCCTGCGCCATCGACGCCAGCCGCCACAGCTTGCTTTGGCTTTCAAACATGCTCAATGCGCGATTCATCTGCAACAAAACGCGATGCACGCGCACTACGTCATGCGTCCCGGTTTTTTCACTGAGATCGTTGAGGAACATCTCCGCCAGCCCGCGCAGCTTTTCCAGGTGCTTCGCCAGTTGCTTGCAGATCTCCATGATCTCATCCGGCAGCTCCCCCATCGCAAAACGATGTTCCGCTTCCTGGGTGGCCGGAAGATACAGATCGAGGATCGTGTTGAGTGAGGCGATAAGGGCGTAGATCTCTTCGCACTGTGCGCTCAGTCGCTCAGGCACCGCCAAGGGCGGCGTGGTTTTGGGGCGGAACTGCTCCATGCAGGTGGCAATCAGCTTACAGAACAGATCGAGCTGCAGGCGAAACCATGGCGCGGTGATTTCCGCACTCATCTCCAGAGCATCGCGCGCCACGTCCGGCAGATGGTGTCCTTCGTCGAGAACCAGCAGCAGGTTTTTCGGATCGGGAAGGACCGATTCGCTCTCCAGCGCCGCCATCACCAGCGCATGGTTAGCCACCACCACTTCCGCCTCCTGGATTTCGCGACGTGCAACGAAGAACGGGCATTCACGGTAGTAATGGCAGTTGCGATTCAGGCAGCTGGCTTTATCAGTGCTCAGGCGACGCCACAGATCGTCGCTGATGGCTTTATCCGTGTGATCGCGCAGGCCGTCCCATTTATAGCCGTCGAGATCGACCTTCAGCGTTGCGCACAGCTCCTGCTCGGCTTTGTTATTCGGGGTGAGATCATCATCCAGAAACGCCAGCAAATCCTGCTGGGTCGCTTCGGTACTGGCAAGCCCCGCCAGATTGCGTGGACACACGTATCGCCCGCGTCCAAACGCGGCGGTGAACCGCAGCTCAGGAATAATTTTACGCAGCAGCGGTAAATCTTTGCTGTAGATCTGATCCTGCAATGCCACGTTGGCGGTGCTGACCACCAGCGTTTTTTGCTCTTCGCGGGCGATGGCAATGCCAGGAATTAAATAGGAAAGGGTTTTCCCGACGCCGGTGGGTGCTTCGATCGCCAGATGCCGCCCGTCGTCCCCGGCGAGCGTCTTCGCCACATCGGCAATCATCTGCCGCTGCGGGGCTCGGGGAATAAAGTCGGGGATCTGCTGTTGCAGCGCCTTATACCAGGCGGCAATTTGCGCTTTGAGCGCAGCGGTTAAAGCCATCGGGGAACCTGAAATACTGTATAAACAGCCACTATTGTGGCACGTTCGCGGGGTTGTCGCAAAAAGAAAAGCCCGGCGTTAGAGCCGGGCTTACAGATTACTGCGCGGAGGCAGGTTTACGCGGGCGGCGTCGGCGTTGGCCTTCACCTGCGGGTTTTGCTTCCCCGCTACGCCATGGGTTTTCCCCGGCGGGTTTCGCGTCACCCGTACGGCGCGGCGGTTTGCCTGCCGCTTTTGGTGCGCCACCTTCTGAACGGCGCGGCTGCTGGCTTCGGCCACCACCGCCCTGTCCACGACCACCGCCGCCGCCACGCTGCTGGCGACCGTTCTGAATCGGCTCCGCTTTGATGGAAGCATCCACTTCATAGCCTTCGAGGGCGATGCGTGGAATCTCTTTTTTCAGCAGACGTTCGATGTCATGCAGCAGTTTGTGTTCATCGACGCAAACCAGAGACAGCGCTTCACCGGTTGCCGCCGCACGGCCAGTACGGCCAATACGGTGAACATAATCTTCCGGAACGTTTGGCAGCTCATAGTTCACGACGTGCGGCAGCTCTTCGATATCGAGGCCACGTGCCGCGATATCCGTTGCTACCAGAACGCGAATGTCGCCCGATTTGAAATCGGCCAGCGCACGGGTACGCGCCCCCTGGCTCTTGTTGCCGTGGATGGCTGCACTGCGAATGCCATCTTTATTCAGCTGTTCCGCCAGGTGGTTGGCACCGTGTTTGGTACGGGTAAAGACCAGCACCTGCTGCCAGTTACCTTCGCCAATCATCTGGGACAGCAGTTCCCGCTTACGCTTCTTGTCGACGAAGTGAACGTGCTGGGTCACCTGCTCAGAAGCGGTGTTGCGACGCGCCACTTCGATTTCCAGCGGATTACGCAGCAGTTTTTCCGCCAGCCCTTTGATCTCGTCGGAGAAGGTCGCGGAGAACAGCAGGTTCTGACGACGTGCAGGCAGTTTCGCCAGCACGCGACGAATATCATGGATAAAGCCCATATCCAGCATACGGTCCGCTTCATCCAGCACCAGGATTTCAACCTGATCCAGTTTGACCGCGTTTTGATGCTCCAGATCCAGCAGACGGCCCGGCGTGGCGACTAAAACGTCAACGCCGCTGCGCAGTTTCATCATCTGTGGATTAATGCTCACACCACCGAAAACCACCAGCGAACGGATGTCGAGGTAACGGCTGTATTCCCGGACGTTTTCGCCGATTTGCGCAGCGAGTTCACGGGTGGGGGTCAGGATCAGCGCACGGACCGGGCGACGGCCCTTCGCGTGAGGCTCTTTCTGAACCAGACGCTGCAGCAGTGGCAGGGTAAAGCCAGCCGTTTTACCGGTGCCGGTCTGGGCACTGGCCATCAGGTCACGGCCTTCCAGCACCGCAGGGATCGCCTGCTGCTGAATAGGGGTTGGCTCAACGTAGCCCTGCTCTGCAACAGCGCGCAGAATTTCCGGGTTCAGGCCAAGGGTATCAAAAGACATAAAAACTCCGAACCGCCCCGACCGTCACAGGTGTAGTTTTCAGGGAGATAAGACGAAACGAGTAGGACAAAAACCACAATGTCACGAAGCAGCGGAGTGTAGCAGATTTTGTGACATGGCGCATAAAATATCCCGGCGGGATTCATCAACAAAATATTGCTCCACCCGACTGGACAAGGTGAAAATTTAAACATAATCTTAATCAATCGATTGATTAATTTTTAATGACGCTATGAATCCAACTCCGACGACCACCAAAGGTGAACAGGCCAAAAGCCAGCTGATTGCCGCAGCACTTGCCCAGTTTGGCGAATATGGCCTGCACGCCACCACCCGCGATATCGCCGCGCAGGCCGGGCAAAACATTGCTGCCATTACCTACTATTTTGGTTCGAAGGAAGATTTGTATCTCGCGTGCGCCCAGTGGATCGCCGATTTCATTGGCAGCCGTTTTCACGAACAGGTTGCCGCCGCCACCGCGCTGCTTAGCGAGCCATCGCCGGATCGCGCCGCCATCCGCGCGCTTATCCTGAACGCCTGCAACAATATGATCGCCCTGCTCACTCACGACGATACGCTGAATCTGAGTAAGTTTATTTCGCGGGAGCAGCTCTCGCCCACCGCCGCCTACCAGCGGGTCCACGATCAGGTGATTGCGCCGATGCACACCCACCTGACGCAGCTGATTGCGGCCTACACCGGGCGCGATGCGAACGACACACAGACCATTTTGCATACCCATGCGCTACTCGGCGAAGTGCTCGCTTTTCGCCTGGGCCGGGAAACCATCCTGCTGCGCACGGGCTGGACACAATTTGATGAGGATAAATCCGCGCAGATCAGTCAGGTCATCACCTGTCATCTCGACCTGATCCTGCAAGGTTTAACGCAAAGGAGCCTGGAGTCATGAAAAAACCTGTCGTCGCCTTACTGGCGGTGGTCGTTGTACTGGCAGCCGGGATCGGCGGCTGGCTGTGGTATCAGAGCCAGCAGGATCGCGGTCTTACGCTCTACGGCAACGTGGATATCCGCACGCTTAATATGAGCTTCCGCGTCGGGGGGCGGCTGGAATCTCTCACGGTGGACGAAGGCGATACCATCACCGCCGGGCAGACGCTGGGCCAGCTGGACAAAGCTCCGTACGAAAATGCGCTGATGCAGGCCAAAGCCAGCGTGTCCGTGGCTCAGGCGCAATATGATCTGATGCTGGCGGGCTATCGCGATGAAGAGGTCGCGCAGGCCGCAGCCGCCGTTAAACAGGCCCAGGCCGCGTTTGATTACGCGCAGAACTTCTACAACCGCCAGCAGGGGTTATGGAAAAGCCGCACCATTTCCGCAAACGATCTGGAAAACGCTCGCTCCTCGCGCGATCAGGCCCAGGCCACGCTGAAATCCGCCCAGGACAAATTAAGCCAGTACCGCACCGGTAACCGTCCGCAGGATATCGCCCAGGCAAAAGCCAGTCTCGAACAGGCTCAGGCACAGCTGGCGCAGGCGCAGTTGGATCTGCATGACACCACGCTGGTGTCCCCGTCCAACGGCACCCTGATGACCCGTGCCGTGGAGCCAGGCAGCATGTTAAGCGCGGGCAGCACCGTTCTGACGCTCTCCCTCACCCGCCCGGTTTGGGTGCGCGCCTACATTGATGAACCGAATCTGAATCAGGCCCAGCCAGGGCGCGAGCTGTTGCTCTACACCGACGGGCGTCCCGATAAGCCCTATCACGGTAAAGTCGGGTTTGTCTCTCCGACCGCCGAATTCACACCAAAAACCGTTGAAACCCCGGACCTGCGCACGGACCTCGTCTATCGCCTGCGCATTATTGTGACCGATGCTGACGACGCGCTGCGCCAGGGGATGCCGATCACGGTGAAATTCAACGATGGGGACCGACATGAATGATGCGGTTATCCAGCTCAATAATCTGGTGAAACGCTTTGCGGGCATGGATAAGCCCGCAGTAGCACCCCTTAATTGCACCCTGCAAAAAGGCTATGTCACCGGGCTGGTCGGGCCGGATGGCGCAGGAAAAACCACGCTGATGCGGATGCTCGCCGGATTGCTGAAACCCGACGAAGGCACGGCCTCAGTTCTCGGGCTGGACCCGATCAAAGACGACAGTGAACTGCATGCGATGCTCGGCTATATGCCGCAGAAATTTGGCCTGTACGAAGATCTGACGGTAATGGAAAACCTTAATCTGTATGCCGATCTGCGCAGCGTCACGGGCGAAACGCGGCAAAAAACCTTCGCCCGTTTGCTGGAGTTTACCTCGCTTGGGCCATTTACCGACCGGCTGGCCGGTAAGCTCTCCGGCGGCATGAAGCAAAAACTGGGGCTGGCCTGCACCCTGGTCGGCGAACCGAAAGTGTTATTGCTGGACGAACCCGGCGTCGGCGTGGACCCGATTTCTCGCCGCGAGCTGTGGCAGATGGTCCACGAACTGGCCGGTGACGGAATGCTGATCCTCTGGAGCACCTCGTATCTCGACGAGGCCGAACAGTGCCGCGACGTCCTGCTGATGAACGAAGGCGAACTGCTCTATCAGGGCGAGCCGACGGCGCTGACGCAGCAGATGTCCGGGCGCTGTTTTCTCCTGCACAGCCCGGATGAGACCAACCGCAAATTGTTGCAGCGGGTACTGAAATGTCCGCAGGTCAGCGACGGCATGATTCAGGGGCGTTCGGTGCGCGTGATCCTCAAAAAAGAGGCCACCGCCGACGATATCCGCCAGGCACAGGGCATGCCGCAAATTGAGATAGAAGAGACCGCCCCGCGCTTTGAGGATGCGTTTATCGATCTCCTTGGCGGCGCCAGCACCTCTGAGTCGCCGCTGGGGGCCATTCTGCATACGGTAGAGGGTACGCCCGGCGAGACGGTGATCGAAGCCAAATCCTTAACCAAAAAGTTCGGGGATTTCGCCGCGACGGATAACGTTAATTTCGCCGTGAAGCGCGGGGAAATTTTTGGTCTGCTCGGGCCGAACGGTGCAGGAAAATCGACCACCTTTAAAATGATGTGCGGCCTGCTGGTGCCCACCTCCGGTAAAGCGCTGGTGCTGGATATGGATCTGAAGGTCAGCTCCGGCAAAGCCCGTCAGCATCTGGGCTATATGGCGCAGAAATTCTCGCTCTACAGCAATCTGACCGTCGAGCAGAATCTGCGCTTTTTCTCCGGGGTCTACGGCCTGCGCGGGCGGGCGCAAAGTGAAAAAATTGCCCGGATGAGCGATGCCTTTGGTCTTACCCATATTGCCTCGCACGCCACCGACGAACTGCCGCTCGGCTTTAAACAGCGTCTGGCGCTGGCCTGCTCCCTGATGCACGAGCCGGATATTCTGTTTCTCGATGAACCGACCTCCGGCGTCGATCCCCTCACCCGCCGTGAGTTCTGGCTGCACATTAACAGCATGGTGGAGAAAGGCGTCACGGTGATGGTGACGACCCACTTTATGGATGAAGCGGAGTATTGCGACCGCATCGGGCTGGTCTATCGCGGCAAGCTGATTGCCCACGGCACGCCGGACGATTTAAAAGCTCAGGCGGCCGACGACGAGCAGCCCGATCCCACCATGGAACAAGCGTTTATCACCCTGATTAACGACTGGGATAAGGAGCACGCCCATGAGCATTAAGGCGATTTCCTGGCGCCGGGTGCGCGCTCTGTGCGTCAAAGAGACGCGGCAGATCGTGCGCGACCCGAGCAGTTGGCTGATTGCAGTGGTGATCCCCCTGCTGCTGCTGTTTATCTTTGGCTACGGGATAAACCTCGACTCCAGCAAGCTGCGGGTGGGGATTTTACTGGAACAGCAGAGCGAAGAAGCGCTCGATTTCACCCATGCAATGACCGGCTCGTCTTACATCGACGCCACCATCAGCGATAACCGTGAGGCGCTGATCCAGAAGATGCAGGCCGGGAAAATTCGTGGGCTGGTAGTGATCCCCGTGGATTTTGCCGCCAATATGGCGCGGGCAAATACCGATGCGCCGATTCAGGTGATCACCGACGGCAGTGAGCCAAACACCGCCAATTTTGTGCAGGGGTATGTCGAGGGGATCTGGCAGCTATGGCAGATGCAGCGAGCGGAAGATCGCGGCGAAAAGTTTGAGCCGCTGATCGACGTGCAAACCCGCTACTGGTTTAACCCTGCCGCCATCAGCCAGCATTTTATTATCCCCGGCGCGGTGACGATAATCATGACCGTCATCGGCGCGATCCTCACCTCGCTGGTGATTGCCCGCGAATGGGAGCGCGGCACCATGGAGGCCCTGCTCTCCACGGAAGTGACGCGCGTGGAACTGCTGCTGTGCAAGCTCATCCCCTATTACTTCCTTGGCATGCTGGCGATGCTGCTCTGTATGCTGGTGTCGGTGTTTATCCTTGAGGTGCCCTATCGCGGCTCGCTGATTCTCCTGTTCCTGATCACCAGCCTGTTTTTACTCAGCACCCTGGGCATGGGCCTGCTGATTTCGACCATCACCCGCAACCAGTTTAACGCCGCACAGGTGGCGCTGAACGCGGCGTTTCTGCCGTCGATTATGCTCTCCGGGTTTATTTTCCAGATCGACAGTATGCCCGCCATTATCCGCGCGGTGACCTATATCATCCCGGCACGCTACTTTGTGAACACGCTGCAAAGCCTGTTCCTGGCGGGGAATATTCCGGCGGTGTTGATCGTCAATATTCTGTTTTTGATGGCGTCGGCGGTGATGTTTATCGGCCTGACGTGGTTGAAAACGAAACGGCGTCTGGATTAAACGCCGTCTAAAACATACCCGGTAGAGAGGCTTGCCGGGCCGACGTGGTTTTGTAGGTCGGGGTCGCGAAGCGCCACCCGACACGAGGATGACACGATGTTTCATCGCTTATGGACATTAATTCGCAAAGAGCTGCAATCGCTGCTGCGTGAACCGCAGACCCGCGCGATCCTGATCCTGCCGGTGCTGATCCAGGTTCTGCTGTTTCCGTTTGCCGCGACGCTGGAAGTGACCAACGCCACCATCGCCGTCTACAACGAAGACAACGGCAAACACTCTGTGGAGCTGACCCAGCGTTTTGCCCGCGCCAAAGCCTTTACCCATGTGCTGCTGCTGAAAAGTCCGCAGGAGATCCAGCCCACCATCGACACGCAAAAGGCGCTGCTGCTGGTGCGTTTCCCGGCCGATTTTTCGCGTAATCTGGATAATGCCCAAACCGCACCGATGCAGCTGATTCTCGACGGGCGCAACTCCAACAGTGCGCAAATCGCCGCCAACTACCTGCAGCAGGTCGTGAAGAATTACCAGCAGGAGCTGATGGAGGGGAAAGCCAGGCCGAATAACAGCGAGCTGGTGGTGCGCAACTGGTATAACCCGAACCTGGATTACAAATGGTTCGTGGTGCCGTCGCTTATCGCGATGATCACCACTATTGGGGTGATGATTGTGACGTCGCTCTCAGTCGCGCGCGAACGTGAACAAGGGACGCTGGATCAGCTGCTGGTTTCCCCGCTCGCCACCTGGCAGATTTTCGTCGGCAAAGCCGTGCCTGCGCTGATTGTCGCCACTTTCCAGGCCAGTATTGTGCTCGGCATAGGTATATGGGCGTATCAAATTCCGTTTGCCGGATCGCTGGCGCTGTTTTACTTCACCATGCTGATTTACGGGCTGTCGCTGGTGGGATTCGGGCTGTTGATTTCGGCGCTCTGCTCAACGCAGCAGCAGGCATTTATCGGGGTGTTTGTCTTTATGATGCCGGCGATTTTGCTCTCAGGGTATGTTTCGCCTGTCGAGAACATGCCGGTGTGGCTACAGGATCTGACGTGGGTGAATCCGATTCGGCACTTTACCGATATCACCAAGCAGATCTATCTGAAGGATGCGAGTCTGGATATTGTGTGGGGAAGTTTATGGCCGCTACTGGTCATAGCGGCCACGACAGGCTCAGTGGCGTACGCGATGTTTAGACGCAATATCGCCTAGCTTTTTCTCTTTGGTCAGCAATGAGACCACTGCGGGTCCTGCCAGAATGACCAGGCCCGCCAGGGCCAGCAGCAGGTTGTAATGCAGCACCCGCGACAGCAGCCACAGGACGATTAACGCTGCACCAAAATACCAGGTGGTGGTGAGCTCTTCGAGCACATCACCCACTTCACGCCAGCGCGCGTCGTGGTGACGCTGTAAAAACAGCATCGACAGCACGGTCACGCCATACATCGCACATAATCCCAAGCCGACATGCACCAGCGTGCCGCTCTTCCAGCCCATTACCAGTACCGCCACGACCAGTAAATGCAACATTATCTGCCAGCAACTGAGGCCAGTTGCGACACGAACGCGTTGTTGCCACTTCATGGCTTCTCTCCTGAAGGATATTTCTCTGCTAGTTCAGAGTACCGCACTTTACGGAAAATTCCGTAACACCGCATCTTTTTGTGACGCCGACTACACTTTATTTTCATCAGGATAGTGACGCTGGCAGGAGCATATGACGCAAAAAACCCGGCATTTTTCGCTCAAAATTTTGACGATTAACACACACAAAGGCTTCACGGCATTTAACCGCCGCTTCATTTTACCCGAGCTGCGTGACGCGGTACGTACCGTCGGCGCGGATATCGTCTGCCTGCAGGAAGTGATGGGCGCGCACGATATTCACCCGCTGCACGTCGAGAACTGGCCGGACACCACCCACTACGAATTTCTGGCTGATACCATGTGGAGCGACTATGCCTATGGCCGCAACGCGGTCTACCCGGAAGGGCACCACGGCAACGCGGTGCTGTCGCGTTTTCCCATCGAACATTATGAAAATCACGACGTGTCGGTGGGAGAAAGTGAAAAACGCGGGCTGCTTTACTGTCGGATAAAACCGCCGGATCTGGCCTTTCCGGTTCACGTGGGCTGCGTGCATCTCGGCCTGCGGGAAGCGCACCGCCAGGCACAGCTGCAGATGATGACCCGCTGGGTCAATTCGCTGCCGGATAACGATCCGGTGGTTATCGCCGGTGATTTTAACGACTGGCGACAGCGCGCAAACCGCCCGCTGAAGGCCGATTCCGGGCTGGATGAGATTTTTACCCGGGCGCATGGCCGCCCGGCGCGCACCTTCCCGGTCAGTTTTCCTCTGCTGCGCCTGGATCGCATTTACGTCAAAAACGCCCACGCCAGCCATCCGAGCACCCTGGCGCTGCGCGGCTGGCGTCACCTGTCTGACCATGCCCCGTTAAGTGCGGAGATTCACTTATGAAAAGTTCATGGCGAGAAGGTAACCAAATTACGCTGCTGGAAAATGGCGATGAGTATTATCCCGCCGTTTTTGCTGCCCTTGATGCGGCAGAGCAAAAAGTTATTCTCGAAACCTTTATCTGGTTCGAGGACGACGTGGGCCGTCAGCTCCATCAGGCCGTGCTGCGTGCGGCTCAGCGCGGTGTCAAAGTCGAAGTGCTGCTCGACGGCTACGGTTCGCCCGACCTCAGCGACAGCTTCGTTAACGAGCTGACCGCCGCAGGCGTGGTGTTCCGCTATTACGATCCGCGCCCGCCGCTCTTCGGCATGCGTACCAACGTCTTTCGCCGGATGCACCGCAAAATTGTGGTGGTGGATGGCAATGTCGCGTTCGTGGGCGGGATCAACTACTCCGACGAGCACATGTCCGACTACGGCCCGGAGGCGAAGCAGGATTATGCGGTGAAAGTCGAAGGCCCGGTGGTGCAGGATATTTTACTCTTTGAGCTGGAAAATCTGCCGGGGCAGTCGGCGGTGCGCCGCTGGTGGAAACGCCATCATCGCCCGGAAGAAAACCGCCAACCCGGGGAGGCGCAGGCGCTGTTTATCTGGCGCGATAACGACGAGCATCGGGACGATATTGAACGCCACTATCTGAAGATGCTCGCCAATGCGAAGCGCGAAGTGATCATCGCCAACGCCTATTTCTTCCCCGGCTACCGTCTGCTGCATGCCATGCGCAATGCCGCACGGCGTGGGGTGCGGGTCAAACTGATTGTACAGGGCGAGCCGGATATGCCGATTGTCACCGTCGGCGCGCGGCTGCTGTACGACTATCTGGTCAAAGGTGGCGTGCAGATTTACGAATATCGCCGCCGCCCGCTGCACGGAAAAGTGGCGCTGATGGACGATCACTGGGCGACCGTTGGCTCCAGCAATCTCGATCCCCTGAGCCTGTCCCTTAATCTGGAGGCTAACCTGATCATCCACGATCGCGCATTTAACCAGACCCTGCGCGACAATCTTACGGGCATTATCGCTCGCGATTGCGTGCGGGTAGATGATTCGATGGTGCCGAAACGCACCTGGTGGAATCTGACCAAAAGCGTGGTGGTGTTCCACTTCCTGCGCCATTTCCCGGCGCTGGTGGGCTGGCTGCCGGCTCACACGCCCAAGCTCGCACTGGTGCCGGCGCCTGTTCAGCCGGAAATGGAGACCCAGGATCGGGTTGAAGCCGAAAACTCAGGGGTGAAACCGTAATGAGCAAATCACATCCGCGCTGGCGGCTGGCTAAACGCATTCTCACCTGGCTGTTTTTCATTGCCGTTGCCGTGTTGCTGGTGGTGTATGCGCAGAAAATTGACTGGGAAGAGGTGTGGAAAGTCATCCGCAACTACAACCGGCTGGTGCTGCTCAGCGCCGTCGGACTGGTGATCGTCAGTTATCTGATTTACGGCTGCTACGACCTGCTGGGCCGCGCCTACTGCGGGCATAAGCTGGCGAAACGCCAGGTAATGCTGGTGTCGTTTATCTGCTACGCCTTTAACCTGACCCTCAGCACCTGGGTGGGCGGCATCGGCATGCGCTACCGCCTCTATTCGCGCCTCGGGCTGCCGGGCAGCACCATTACGCGCATTTTCTCGCTAAGCATTACCACAAACTGGCTCGGGTATATTCTGCTCGGCGGGGTGATTTTCACCATTGGCGTGGTGCAGCTTCCGGCCCACTGGTATATCGACGAAACGACGCTGCGGATTTTGGGCATCGTCCTGTTGCTGATCATCGCGGCGTATCTCTGGGCCTGCGCATTCGCTAAACGCCGTCATATGACCGTCAAAGGGCAGAAACTGGTGCTGCCGTCGTGGAAGTTCGCGCTAGTGCAGATGGTGATCTCCAGCGCTAACTGGATGGTGATGGGGGCCATTATCTGGCTGCTGATTGGCGAAGAGGTGAACTATTTCTTCGTGCTTGGCGTGCTGCTGGTGAGCAGTATTGCCGGGGTGATTGTCCACATTCCGGCCGGGATCGGGGTGTTAGAAGCGGTGTTTATTGCCCTGCTGGCGGGGGAACACGTGTCGCACGGCACGATTATCGCGGCGCTGCTGGCCTATCGAATGTTGTACTACTTCCTGCCGCTGGCACTGGCGACGGTCGGCTATTTGATTCTGGAGAGTCGGGCGAAAAAGCTGCGGGCGAAGAATGAGAAAGCGATGGCGAAATAACAAAATGCGGGTGGCGGTCCACTGACCAAACGACGAATGGCATGCCCGGCAGGCGTAAACGCCGCCGGGCACAGCAATCAGCGGCGGTTACCGAAAATCCGCAGCAGCATCAGGAACAGGTTGATGAAGTCCAGATAGAGCGTTAACGCGCCAAGAATGGCGTATTTGCGCAGGTTACCGCTGTCACGCACGTCGATCTGCTCGCCGATGTTTTTCAGCTTCTGAGTGTCATACGCCGTCAGGCCGACAAACACAATCACCCCGATGTACGTCACCGCCCACATCAGCGCTTCGCTTTTCAGCCAGAAGTTCACCAGCGACGCCAGCACAATCCCGATAAGCGCCATAAACAGCATATTGCCGAAACCGCTCAAATCACGTTTGGTGGTGTAGCCGTAAAGGCTCATGGCACCAAACATCCCACCGGCCACCACAAAGGTGCTGGCGATAGAGGAGTAGGTGTAGACGATAAAAATACTGGAGAGCGTCAGGCCGGTCAGCGCCGAATAGAGCATAAACAGCGTGGTCGCCATGCCCGCACTGAGCTTTTGCACCAGTCCGGAAAGCACAAACACCAGCGCCAGTTGGGCGATAATCAGCCCAAAGAAGGTGATTTTGCTGGAAAAGATAAACATCATCAGTTCGGGGGTATTGGCTGCGTACCACGCGATAAACGCGGTTAACAGCAGGCCGCAGGTCATCCAGCCGTACACCTGCGCCATGTAGGTTTGCAGGCCGCTACGCGTCTGCTGAACGATTGAATCCGAACGTGGAAATCGGTCCATGATAACTCCTGATTAAGTGGGCACACCTTTTAAGATTAACACATCCGCGCCATCCGGTTACCAGCGGCTGGCAGCCTGCTTGTCGCTGTCACGCGATTCCACCCAGCGTTCCCCTTCCGGTGTGGCTTCACGCTTCCAGAACGGCGCGCGGGTTTTGAGATAATCCATAATAAATTCACCGGCATCGAACGCGCTACCGCGATGCGAGCTGGTGACGCCAACAAAGACAATCTCTTCGCCAGGCCACATTTCGCCGACGCGGTGAATCACCGTGACGCGACCAAGTGGCCAGCGCTGACGGGCCTCTTCCACGATAGTGGCAAGCGACTTCTCCGTCATCCCCGGATAATACTCGAGGGTCAGCGCGCTCACACTCTCCCCCAGATTATGGTTCCGGACTTTACCGGTAAATGTCACCACCGCGCCGTCTTCGTCGCGCTCGGCCAGCCAGCTGTATTCCGTGCCGACATTAAAGCGTTCCGCTCCAACAATAATCCGCGTGTCAGACATGATTACCCCCCTGTAACCGGCGGGAAAAACGCCACTTCGTCACCGGCGTTAAGCGGATGGGAAAACTCCACCAGCGTCTGATTCACCGCCGCCAGCAGTTTTCCCTCTTCGAGCGCCAGCGCCCAGCGATCGCCTTGCGCCGCCAGATGGGCTCGCAGGGCTTCGACGTTGTCGAACGGCGCCTCGAGGGTCAGGCTATCGGTATTGACAAGCTCTCGCACCTGAGCAAAAAAAAGCACTTTAATCATGATTGTCCGCCCTGAAATCACCGGATTTGCCGCCGCTTTTCGCCAGCAGACGAACCGGGCCAATCACCATATCCTTCTGCACCGCTTTGCACATATCGTAAATGGTGAGCGCCGCAACCGAGGCCGCCGTTAAGGCCTCCATCTCGACGCCTGTTTTGCCGGTCAGACGGCACAACGTCTCGATACGCACGCGGTTGTGCTGCGGCTCGGCCTGCAGGCTCACTTCAACCTTGCTGAGCATCAGCGGGTGACACAGCGGGATAAGATCCCAGGTACGTTTCGCGGCCTGAATTCCGGCGATACGCGCGGTAGCGAAAACGTCACCCTTGTGGTGGCTGCCGTCGATAATCATCGCCAGGGTTTCTGGCAACATGGTTACGAAAGCCTCGGCGCGCGCTTCGCGCACCGTTTCGGCCTTGGCGGATACATCCACCATATGCGCTTCGCCAGCGGCGTTAATGTGGGTCAGTTGCGACATAGCTTATTTCTTCAAATGAGGATGAAAATTACACGGACGAGTGCGGGCATCCAGCTGCGGAGCGATGATGTTCTCCCACGCGGTGCGGCAAGCTTTGGTGGAGCCTGGCATGGCAAAAATCAGGGTGTTGTTGGCAATCCCGGCCACGGCGCGCGACTGCAGCGTGGACGTACCGATCTCCTCAAAGGAGAGCATCCGGAACACTTCGCCAAAGCCCTGGATTTCGCGGTCGAAGAGAGGTAGCAGCGCTTCTGGCGCCTGATCGCCTGCGGTAAAACCGGTGCCGCCGGTGATCAACACCACCTGCACCTCTGCGCTGGCGATCCACTGGGAGACCTGAGCGCGAATGGCGTAGCGATTCTCTTTCACTATCGCTTTATCAATGATGCTGTGCCCCGCCTCGCGGGCGGCGTCGCGCAGCCAGTGGCCGGAGGTGTCATCCTCCTCACCACGACGTTCAGAAACGGTAAGAATAGCAATACGCGTCGGAATAAATTCAGCGCTGACCTGACTCATTTTCTGGTTCCTTTTAAGCCGATTACCCGCCGATGTAAGACAGGTTTTGTGTAATCCCGGTGTCGCCCTGATGCAGGAAATGGGTCTGTTTTTTATGCGTCAGAGCAGCAGAAATGCGCGCTTCGAGGGCCTCCTGCTGCGCATCGTCTTCCAGCAGATCGCGAAGATCCACGCCGCCGTCGCCGAACAGGCACAGATGCAGCTTACCCACAGACGAGACGCGCAGACGGTTACAGGTGGCGCAGAAGTCTTTCTCATAGGGCATGATAAGCCCAATTTCCCCTTCATAATCCGGGTGACAAAAGACCTGCGCCGGGCCGTCGCTGCGTTGACGAATCTGGTGGATCCAGCCGCGTTTTAGCAGCGCATCGCGCAGCACCATGCCGGAGATATGATGACGACGGAACAGGTCACTGCCCTCGCCTGTCTCCATCAGCTCAATAAAACGCAGTTGAATGCGGCGGGGTTTGACCCACGCGAGGAAGGTGTCGAGCTGGTGATGGTTTACATCGCGCATCAGCACCGTATTGACTTTGACTTTGTCGAAACCGGCTTCGAACGCCGCATCGATCCCCTCCATCACCTGGCGAAACTTATCCTGCCCGGTGATGGCGTGAAACTGACGTGCATCGAGGCTGTCGACGCTGACGTTGATGGCCGTGAGACCCGCATCGCGCCACTGGGCCACATCGCGGGCTAAGCGATAGCCATTGGTGGTGACGGCGATTTGGCGAATGCTCTCGTTTTCACGAATGGCGGCGATGATGTCGGGAAAATCACGACGCAGAGAGGGTTCGCCACCCGTGAGACGCACTTTTTCCGTGCCAAGCTCAGAAAACGCACGCGTGACGCGGCGCACTTCCTCGACGGAAAGAAATCCGTTATTGGTGACGCTGCCCGGCTTGTAGCCGTCTGGCAGGCAGTAGGTGCAACGAAAATTGCACACATCGGTAATCGACAGACGTAAATAGAAAAACTTACGCGCGAAAGCATCTGTGAGTTGAGAAGCCATGTACACCTTTCCAGTACGGGAGGCACAGTCATTTCTTTCTGTACCCTGGTGACGTTTCCGTCACGGCCAGGGCGCCATATCGTGTGACACAGGCGCCAGGGCTAGAGTGTATGTTTTCAAATTTGAAAACGTGGGTTATGCCGATAGTAGCGCGGAAACGGCGCTTTCGCCATTCGCCGATTTCGCTATATAATTATATATATAGCGACCTGATCGTGCACTTTCACTACAGAATACGTAAAAATCAATGTTTCGCATTGATATACGTCATTTTGACAGGTGTCGGGCATCGTCTTTTAGGGGTAGTTGGGTTACTGTTACGCGGATCAAATGTCATAAGGAATCTGTATGCGCAATCGCACTTTTGCGGATCTTGACCGTGTGGTCGCTCTCGGCGGAGGGCATGGGCTGGGGCGGGTTATGTCGTCATTATCCTCGCTGGGCTCCAGGCTCACCGGGATCGTGACCACCACCGATAACGGTGGCTCAACAGGTCGTATTCGTCGTTCAGAAGGCGGTATCGCCTGGGGCGATATGCGTAACTGTCTTAACCAGTTAATTACCGAACAAAGCGTCGCATCGGCGATGTTTGAGTATCGTTTTGGCGGTAACGGGGAACTTTCCGGACATAACCTCGGAAATTTGATGTTAAAGGCGCTGGATCACCTGAGCGTACGCCCGCTCGAGGCGATCAATTTAATCCGAAATCTGCTGAAAGTGGATGCTTTCCTGATTCCTATGTCGGAACAACCGGTCGATTTGATGGCGATCGACATGGAAGGGCATGAAGTTTACGGCGAGGTCAATATTGACCAGCTGGTAGTCCCACCCAAAGAGCTGATGACCTACCCTACTGTTCCCGCCACGCGCGAAGCGGTAGAAGCTATCAGCGAGGCGGATCTGATCCTCATCGGTCCTGGCAGTTTTTACACCAGCCTGATGCCGCTGCTGCTGGTAAAAGAGCTGGCCCAGGCGCTGCGCAGAACACCCGCGCCGATGGTGTATATCGGTAATCTGGGGAAAGAGCTTAGCCCTGCCGCCGCCAGCCTTTCGCTTGCCGATAAACTTAATCTGATGGAGCAGTACGTCGGTAAAAAAATTATCGACGGCGTGGTTGTAGGGCCGAAGGTGGATGTTTCAGGTATGGAAGGCCGTGTGGTGGTGCAGACCGAGCTGGAAGCGAGTGATATTAAATATCGCCACGACCGGCATTTGCTGCGCCTGGCGCTGGAAAAAGCGATTCAGGCGTTGGGATAACCGAACTGCGCCCGGTGGCGTTACGCTAACTGGGCCGACAACGCATCCGAACGGATAGCCGGGCAGACGCAATGCCGCCCGGCAACGCGAGTTACGACGCCGCGATAAACAGATCGCGCAGCTTATGCAGCTGATCGCGAAGTTGCGCCGCCTCTTCAAACTCCAGATTCTGCGCATGCTGCATCATCTGCCCTTCCAGCTCGTGGATTTTCTGCTGCAGCGCTTTCGGTGTCAGCAGCACTTCCACCGCATCAGCCTCAACCGGATGACGCGCTTTTCCGCGGCCTTTGGTTTTCGCAATACCCTGACCCAGCGCCAAAATATCCACCACTTTCTTGTTCAGCCCCTGCGGGGTGATGCCATGCTCTTCGTTGTACTGCTGCTGTTTCTCACGACGACGTTCCGTTTCGCCGATCGCTTTCGCCATCGACGCCGTAATTTTGTCACCGTACAGAATCGCTTTCCCGTTGATATTACGCGCCGCGCGGCCAATGGTCTGAATCAGGGAGCGCTCAGAACGCAGGAAGCCCTCTTTGTCGGCATCCAGAATCGCCACCAGCGACACTTCCGGCATGTCGAGACCTTCTCGCAACAGGTTGATCCCCACCAGCACGTCAAACTCGCCAAGACGTAAATCGCGAATGATCTCCATACGCTCAACGGTATCGATATCCGAGTGCAGATAGCGCACGCGCTCTCCGTGCTCTTCCAGATACTCAGTCAAGTCTTCCGCCATACGTTTGGTCAGCGTGGTGACCAGCACACGCTCGTTAACCGATGCGCGAGCGCGGATCTCTGAGAGCAGATCGTCCACCTGCGTTCCCACCGGGCGAACTTCGATAATAGGGTCCAGCAGGCCCGTTGGACGCACCACCTGATCGATAACTTCATCACCGGATTTCTCCAGCTCGTAGTTCCCCGGCGTGGCCGACACATAAATCGTTTGCGGGGCCAGCGCCTCGAACTCTTCAAATTTCATCGGGCGGTTATCGAGCGCCGACGGCAGACGGAAACCGTACTCCACCAGCGTCTCTTTTCGCGCGCGGTCACCGCGATACATGCCGCCGATCTGCGGAATGGTGACGTGAGATTCGTCCACCACCAGCAGACCGTCAGCTGGGAGATAATCGAACAGGGTCGGCGGTGCCTCACCAGGACCACGCCCGGAGAGATAACGCGAGTAGTTTTCAATGCCCGAGCAGTAACCCAGCTCGTTCATCATCTCTAAATCGAACTGCGTACGCTGGCTCAGGCGCTGCTCTTCGAGCAGTTTGTTATTCGCCAGTAGCACCTTACGGCGGTCCGCCAGCTCCACTTTTATCTCTTCCATCGCCTGCACGATACGCTCGCGCGGGGTGACGTAGTGGGTTTTCGGGTAGATGGTAAAACGCTGAATCACCGACTCAACGTGGCCTGTCAGGGGATCAAACAGCGACAGACGCTCGACTTCCTCGTCAAACAGCTCAACGCGCAGGGCCAGATCGTCGGATTCTGCCGGGAAGATGTCGATCACTTCGCCGCGCACGCGGAAAGTACCGCGCTGGAACGCCTGGTCGTTACGGGCATATTGCAGCTCCGCCAGACGGCGTAAAATCGCGCGCTGATCGATAATCATCCCGATG
The DNA here is from genome assembly GCF_050435885.1 of Lelliottia sp. 489. NCBI lineage: Bacteria > Pseudomonadati > Pseudomonadota > Gammaproteobacteria > Enterobacterales > Enterobacteriaceae > Lelliottia > Lelliottia sp. 489. Next base: position 169,132 of record NZ_JBNDLC010000002.1, read on the forward strand.
GTCAGGTGCAGCATCATCTTGAGGTAAAGATCCGGATCGCCCAGACCATAGATGGCGGAGACCGACGCCACCACGATCACATCCCGACGCTCAAGCAGCGCTTTCGTCGCCGACAGACGCATCTGTTCGATATGTTCGTTGACCGAAGCATCCTTCTCGATAAAGGTGTCTGAGCTGGGTACGTAGGCTTCCGGCTGGTAGTAATCGTAGTAGGAGACGAAATATTCAACGGCGTTTTCCGGGAAGAACTCTTTCATCTCGCCATACAGCTGCGCCGCCAGCGTTTTGTTAGGCGCCAGCACCATCGTCGGGCGCTGCAGATCCGCAATCACGTTGGCAACGGTAAAGGTTTTGCCCGAACCGGTCACACCCAGCAGGGTCTGGTGCGCCAGCCCGTCTTCCAGCCCCTCTTTCAGGCGACGGATCGCATCCGGCTGATCGCCAGACGGACGGAAAGCAGAATTCAATTTGAACAATTTACTCATGGGCGACAACCTGATGACGGAAAAAGCGGCAGGTGAGTAATTTTACTCGCGGCTGGCAAATTTGCCAGTAATAAATACTGGATGTAAAACCAGTGGCGTGTAAGGATATCTGGATTAGCATCCGCCTGATGAACGCGAAAGGGGCCAAAATTTAGGCTGTGACGAGATAAAACACCAGCAATGTTCGGTTATCCCCAGAACATTTCTATTTTTAACATTTGTCAAGCCACGTAATGATAGTTTTATGGCAGTCAGTGACACTTTCATGACGATGATTGCTTTTGTCTAACTCGTTAATTCATAGAGGATATTTCTTAAAGCCGCGTTTCGCATCAATTCATGCGCAGGCCGCGTCTTCTCTCGCTTGCCTCAGGTTTTCTAACTCTAATGCACATGGTTATCCACAGGAATAGTGGATAAGTGCTTCCAGCCCGTACAGACCGCGACTCCGCAAATTCCCGGTTTTTCCCAAGGGCATGTCCGTAAAAAATATTTATAGCTCTTTTTTGATGATATTCAGCCCCACCGCGCATAACCGACTGGCGAGATCTTAATCACATATCCGTCATTATGTGCACAGCACGCCCTTTTCACGGCTGTGAGCCAAATCTGAAAAGTGCAGCATATCGAACCACGCCATGGGTTATGGCAAGGGTTTTGCAGTTTATCCTGAGACGTCTCATCCCTCATGCGTTTTAAGGAGTGAAATATGCTAAGTCTGCGCGCCGTTAATCAGTTCTATGGAAGTCAGCACACGCTGTGGAATGTCGATCTGGATTTGCCGCCAGGGATGTGCACAGGCGTTATCGGGCTGCCGGGTATGGGGAAAACCACGCTTATCAACTGCATTACCGGCCAGTTGCCCATCGAGAGCGGCACCATCATCTGGCATGAAGCGGGCGCGCCACCGTGCAATTTGAGCAGCGCTGCACCTGAGCAGTGCGCGATGCCGGGCATTGGCTATGTCTCACAGGACCGGCGTATTTTCTCGCAGCTCACCGTTGAGGAGAATCTGCACGTCGCCATGCGCGCCAAAGGTGCGCCCGATGCGGCGGCGAGCAGTGATATTTACGAACTGTTTCCCCAGCTGTGGCCGCTGCGCCACGCCAGAGCGACGGGGATGTCACCCGACGAGCAGTACCAGCTGGCGCTGGCCAATGCGCTCATTTGCCGCCCTCGCCTGCTGATTCTGGACGAGCCGCTGCACGGCGCGGGAAGCACCTTTGCCATCCGGCTTGGGCAACTGCTGATGCGGTTGAGTCGGGAGCTGGGAATGACGGTGCTGTTAGCGGAACAGCAGCTGTCGTTTATTCGCCGGGTGGCCGATCGTTTTTGCGTGCTGTATCGCGGGCGTAACGTGGCTCAGGGCCACGTTAACGAGCTGGATGATGAGCTTATCGCCCACTGGATGTCGCTGGATGCAAGACGCTGAGATCGAGATACTGCCCGGTCTCGGCCTGCTCTGCGCCCTCAGCAAGCCAGGGGATCTCCCCGAGGAACGGCGCAAAAAGCACGTTTTTCAGCGTCGCAAGATACTCCTGATGACGTTTACCAGGGGCCACCACGTCGTTGGCGATCCAGCCTGCGAAGCGTAAACCGGCCTGCTGAATCGCCTGCGCGGTGAGCATCGCGTGGTTGATACAGCCAAGCTTAACGCCCACGACCAGGATCACTGGCAGCCGTTCCTCCTGCACCCAGTCAGCAAACGTCTGATGCGCCGAGAGCGGCGTAAACCAGCCGCCTGCCCCTTCGACCAGCACCCATTCCGCCTGCTGCTCCAGCGCGCGCAGACCTGCAGAGAGAACCGAAAACGCAATCGGACGCTGCTCGTCGGCGCTGATGATGTGCGGAGAAGTTGGCTCGGCGAAGGTGTACGGATTCACCGCCTGATACGGCAGTGCAAGCGTGCTGTGGCGTTGCAGCGCCAGCGCGTCGGAGTTGCGCAAGCCTTCCGGCGTTATCTCGCTGCCGGAGGCGACCGGTTTGTACCCGGCGGTGATGAATCCCTGCAAACGCGCCGCCTGCAACAGCGCCGAGCTGGCGACGGTTTTACCGACTTCAGTGTCGGTTCCGGTGACAAAATAGCGTTCAGTCACGTTCGATAATCCCATGAAAGAGTTGATAAGAGAGCGGGAATTCCCCGCGCGCACGCGGCCACGCCAGCTCAAGCTGCGTCAGCTCGCCGCGCGTGAGGGGTTTTCGCGCCCGTCCGTCGTGCAGATGGGTGGCGCCAATCCCTTTCAGCGAGCGCATCGCACTCAGGGCATCGCTGAAAGAGAGGGTAACGACCTCCGTGGTGGCCCTGTAGCGCCACCCGGCGAGGGCGTCGTTCACCGCCTGCGCCGGTAAAAAACGGTTGGCGTGCGGCCGTTCATCCACCGCACGCCAGGCCAGATTCAGCTCCGGCAGAGAGTTATCGAGCAGCGTGGTGAAAGCGACAGTGCCGCCGGGACGCGTGACCCGATATAGCTCGCGCAATGCCTGCGGCAGACTGGCGCACCACTGCACCGCCAGATGGCTCCACACCAGGTCAAACTGTGCGTCCGGCAGCGTAATAGACTCGATGTCCCCCACCAGATAATCATCGGCCGCCTGCTGGTAGCGCGCCTGTTCCAGCATTTGCGGGGAGAGGTCGAGGGCCGTCACATGGCTGCCCGCCTCGCGCCAGAGACGGCTGTTTGCGCCAGGCCCGCAGCCTGCATCCAGCACGGCGTGGAAACGCCCCTCGCCGAGCAGCGTTTTCAGCCCCTGGGCGCTCCGGCGCTGCAGGTCGTCGTGTCGGGAATAACTTTGCGCCGCCCGCCCGAAAGCAGAGGCGATGGCCTGCTTGTTAACCTGCGTCATGCAGCGCCTCCAGTAAATCATCAATGTCCTGCGTGTGGTGCGCGGCCGTCAGGGTCAGGCGTAATCGCGCAGTGCCCGCCGGGACGGTTGGCGGGCGGATCGCCGTCACCCACATGTCACGCTCGCGAAGCTGCTGCGCCAGATGCAAGGCACGGCTGTTCTCGCCCACAATCAGCGGCTGGATGGCACTTTGCGAATCGGTCATCTGCCAGGGCAGTTCGCGCACCCCCGCCCGAAAGCGCTGGATGTGCGCAGCCAGAGTGTGTCGCCGCTGCTCGCCCTCTGTGCTGCGGACAACCCTCAGCGCTTCCAGCAGCGCCACGGCCTGCGCAGGCGGCATACTGGTGCTGTAGATCAAATGGCGGGCGAATTGCAGCAGGTAATCCGCGACGGATTCGCTGCATAACACCGCTGCGCCGCTGATGCCAAACCCTTTGCCGAAGGTCACAATCAGCAGTTCCGGTTTGACATCCTGGCGGGCGGCACTTCCGCGCCCTTCCGCGCCCAGCACACCAACGCCGTGGGCATCGTCCACCAGCATCCAGGCGTTGTGCTGGCGTGCCGCGGCATGGAGTTCACCCAGCGGAGCGCAATCACCGTCCATGCTGAAGACCCCTTCCGTCACCACCAGCTGTTGCCCGTCGCAGGATTTCGCCAGCAGCGCGTTGAGCTGGGCGGCGTCGTTATGGGCAAACCGGCGCAGCTGCGCCGGACTGAGGCTGGCCGCTTCGAGCAGGGAAGCGTGGCTCAGGCGGTCGGCGACAATCCGATCCTCTTTTCCCATCAGGGCCGCAATCAGCGCCTGATTGGCGGCAAAACCGGAGATAAACAGCAGCGCGCGGGGATAGCCGAGCCAGTCGGCAAGGGCCTCTTCCAGCGCCTGATGCGCGGTGGTGTAGCCCGTCACATGCCCCGACCCGCCGCTGCCGACGCCCCAGGTTTCCGCCCCCTGCTGCCAGGCGCGAATGATCGCCGGATGTTGGCTCAGGCCGAGATAATCGTTGCTCGAAAAGTTGCAGAACCGGCGCGTTTCGCGGGTCAGAAAACGCCCGCCGCTTTCGACCGCCAAGCGCGAGCGAAATGCGTCCGCCGCCCGGCGTTCCTCCAGTGCGGCGTCGATGCGGTGTTGCCAGGTCATAGGGCTGCCGCGTTGTAGAACTGTTCAGTGTCGGCGTTGAAAAGCTGCTGTTCCAGCTGGTGCTGCTGCTCGTTATCACCCGTCAACACCTCGGTCTGATGCGGATTCAGCCCCAGCTTGCGGAACAGCTGGACATCTTTGTCCTCTTCCGGGTTTGGCGTGGTGAGCAGTTTGCAGCCGTAGAAAATTGAGTTTGCGCCCGCCATAAAGCACATCGCCTGAGTCTGCTCGCTCATCTGCTCACGGCCTGCGGAGAGGCGCACAAACGAGGTCGGCATCATGATGCGCGCGACGGCAATCGTGCGGATAAAATCAAATGCATCCACGTCATCGTTATCGGCCATCGGCGTGCCTTTGACCTTCACCAGCATGTTGATCGGCACGCTTTCCGGCGGCGTCGGCAAATTCGCCAGCTGCAACAGCAGACCGGCGCGATCTTTTACCGTTTCACCTAAACCGACAATCCCCCCGGAGCAGACTTTAATCCCCGCGTCGCGCACTTTGTCGAGCGTATCGAGACGCTCCTGGTAGGTGCGGGTGGTGATGATATTGCCGTAGAATTCCGGCGAGGTATCGAGGTTGTGGTTGTAGTAGTCCAGGCCCGCTGCTGACAGGCGCTGCGCCTGCGTTTCGTTGAGCGTGCCGAGCGTCATGCAGGCTTCCAGCCCCATCGCTTTCACGCCCTGCACCATCTGCTCCAGATACGGCATATCACGGTCGTGCGGGTTTTTCCACGCGGCTCCCATGCAGAAGCGGGTCGAACCGGCATTTTTCGCCTTGCGTGCCGAGTCGAGCACCTGCTCCACTTCCATCAGCCGCTCGGCCTCCAGCCCGGTTTTGTAGCGCGCACTTTGTGGGCAATATTTGCAGTCTTCCGGGCAGGCACCGGTTTTGATCGACAGCAGCGTACTGACCTGCACATGGCGCGGATCGAAGTGCTGGCGGTGGATTTGCTGGGCTTCGAACATCAGTTCGAGGAAAGGTTTGTTAAATAATTCGGTGACTTGCGACATTGTCCAACGTACAGGGTTAGCCATCGGGCTTCTCCAAAAAGGGGTTCAGTTCATTGTGGGTTCGGTTTATACTTGTAAACCTAAAACTTTTCAAAATGGTTTACAAGTCGATTATGACCCCGGACGATCTCGCCTTCGACAAGCAACATATCTGGCACCCCTACACCTCCATGACCCGCCCGCTGCCCGTTTATCCGGTCGCCTCGGCGCACGGGTGTGAACTGCATCTGGCCACCGGCGAAACGCTGATCGACGGGATGTCCTCCTGGTGGGCAACCATCCACGGGTACAACCATCCGCGCCTGAACGCGGCGATGAAAACGCAAATTGACCAGATGTCCCACGTGATGTTTGGCGGGATCACCCATCAGCCGGCGATTGAGTTGTGTCGTCGGCTGGTCTCCATGACTCCGGACGCGCTGGAATGCGTTTTCCTCGCCGATTCCGGTTCGGTGGCGGTGGAAGTGGCGATGAAAATGGCGCTGCAGTACTGGCAGGCGAAAGGTGAGCCGCGCCAGCGTTTCCTCACCTTCCGCAACGGCTATCACGGCGACACCTTCGGCGCGATGTCGGTCTGCGATCCCGATAATTCGATGCACAGCCTGTGGCAGGGTTATCTGCCGGAAAACCTGTTCGCCCCGGCGCCGCAAAGCCGTTTTGGAGGCGAGTGGAACGAAATGGATATGGTCGGATTTGCCCGTCTGATGGCCGCCCATCGCCACGAAATTGCTGCCGTGATCCTTGAGCCTGTCGTACAGGGCGCGGGCGGAATGCGCATGTATCATCCCGAGTGGCTGAAACGCATCCGAAAGATGTGCGATCGGGAGAGTATCCTGCTGATTGCCGACGAAATCGCGACCGGATTTGGCCGCACCGGCAAGCTCTTTGCCTGCGACCATGCGGAGATCGCTCCGGATATTTTGTGCCTCGGTAAAGCCCTGACGGGCGGCACCATGACCCTCTCCGCAACGCTCACGACCCGTCACGTAGCCGACACCATCAGCGACGGCGAAGCCGGCTGCTTTATGCACGGCCCGACGTTTATGGGCAATCCGCTGGCCTGCGCGGTCGCCAGTGAAAGTCTGGCTATTCTGGAAAGCGGTGAATGGCAGGCGCAGGTTGCGGCGATTGAATCTCAGCTCACGCGTGAACTGACGAGCGCGGCACAGTCAGAGTTCGTGGCCGACGTGCGGGTGCTGGGCGCAATTGGCGTGGTCGAAACGCGCCATCCGGTGAACATGGCGGCATTGCAGCGTTTCTTCGTCGAGCGTGGCGTGTGGGTGCGACCGTTCGGCAAACTGATCTACCTGATGCCGCCGTACATCATCACCCCAGAGCAACTGCAGAAGCTGACCCGCGCGGTGAATGAGGCTGTTAACATTCCCGCACATTTTGCGATTTAACCCAACGCGTTAGCTTCGGTATGCTGTTTTATGCAGTACACTTTTTGCATGGCTACGTACGGAGAAATCGCATGAAGATAATCAGTCAGGATCTGCGCGACGGTGAAAAGTTACCCGAGCGTCACGTGTTTAACGGCATGGGTTATCAGGGCGATAATATTTCGCCGCACCTGGCCTGGGATGATGTTCCGCCGGGGACGAAGAGTTTTGTCGTCACCTGCTACGACCCGGATGCGCCAACCGGTTCCGGCTGGTGGCACTGGATTGTCGCAAACCTGCCCGCTGACACGCGCGTGCTGCCGCAGGGCTCCGGCTCTGATTTAACGGCGTTGCCGGAAGGGGCCATTCAGACCCGCACCGATTTCGGCAAAGCCGGATATGGCGGCGCGGCGCCGCCAAAGGGCGAGACGCACCGGTATATTTTCACCGTTCATGCCCTGGACGTTGAGAAGATCGATGTGGATGAAGGCGCGAGCGGCGCAATGGTCGGCTTTAACGTGCATTTTCACACGCTGGGAAGTGCGTCGATTACCGCGATGTATTCGTAAAAAAAGCCGGGCGGCGTCGTCGCCTCACCCGGCCTGTACGGTTCATTCATCACCAAAACGTTGTTTTACAGGCCCGGCAAGCGCAGCGCTGCCGGGCTGTGCTTTACAGCACCGCGGGTAATAACGTCACCAGGCTCCCCGCCTTCAGCAGTTCCATCGCCTTATCAATATCCGGCGCAAAGAAACGATCGTCGTCGTAGTGCGTGACGTGTTCTCGCAACGTCTGGCGCGCCTGCTCCAGCAGTGGACTGGACTTCAGCCCTTCGCGCAGGTCGATCCCCTGCACCGCCGCCAGCCACTCGACCGCGATCACGCCGCGCGTATTGTAGGCCATCTCCCACAGACGACGCCCGGCCGCCGGCGCCATAGAGACATGGTCTTCCTGATTGGCCGAGGTCGGCAGGCTGTCCACGCTGTGCGGATGGGACAGCGCTTTGTTCTCGCTCGCCAGCGCCGCCGCTGTCACCTGGGCAATCATAAACCCGGAATTTACGCCGCCGTTGCGCACCAGGAATGGCGGCAGTTGCGACATGTGTTTATCCATCATCAGCGCGATACGACGCTCAGAGAGCGAACCTATTTCGGCAATCGCCAGCGCCAGATTATCGGCGGCCATCGCCACCGGCTCCGCATGGAAGTTCCCGCCCGACACCACGTCATTCTGCTCGGCGAACACCAGAGGGTTATCGGAAACCGCGTTCGCTTCCACCAGCAGCACGTCGGCGGCCTGACGAATTTGCGTCAGACACGCGCCCATCACCTGCGGCTGACAGCGCAGGGAGTACGGGTCCTGCACCTTGTCGCAGTTATGGTGCGAATCCGCAATTGCGCTGGTATCAGTCAGCAGATGACGGTACATCGCCGCCGCATCAATTTGCCCGCGCTGGCCGCGCACCTCATGGATACGCGCATCAAACGGACGACGCGAACCGAGCACGGCTTCCGTGGTCAGCGCACCGCACACCACCGCCGAGGCAAACAGGTCTTCAGCCTCGAACAGACCGCGCAGGGCGAACGCTGTGGAAGCCTGGGTGCCGTTCAGCAGGGCCAGTCCCTCTTTCGCCGCCAGAGTAATTGGCGTTAATCCGGCTTTTTGCAGCGCCTCTTTGGCGGGCAACCATTGCCCCTGCCAGCGAGCTTTGCCCTCGCCGAGGAGCAGCAACGACATATGCGCCAGCGGCGCCAGATCCCCCGAGGCACCCACCGAGCCTTTGGCCGGGATCCACGGATAGACCTGCGCGTTGACCAGAGCGATTAGCGCCTGAATCACGCTCAGGCGGATACCGGAGAAACCGCGCGCCAGGCTGTTAATTTTCAGCACCATCATCAGTCGGACGATCTCGTCATCCAGCGGTTCGCCGACCCCCGCCGCGTGTGACAGCACCAGCGAGCGCTGTAAGTTTTCCAAGTCGTGCGTGGCGATGCGCGTCTGCGCCAGCAGGCCGAAACCGGTGTTGATGCCATAGGCCGTGCGATCTTCGGCGACGATGGCTTCCACGCAGGCGACGCTGTCGTTGATCGCCTGATGGGCGTTTTCATCCAGTCTCACCGTCACCGGGTGGCGCCAGGCGCTGCGCAGGTGAGCGAAGGTCAGCGCGCCGGGCGTAATAGTCAGTGCATTCATCAGTGTTTTCCTTGTGTGGCGGCGACCATCGGCAGGTTCAGCCCCTGCTCTTTCGCACAGTCAATCGCGATGTCGTAGCCCGCGTCGGCATGGCGCATGACGCCTGTCGCCGGGTCGTTATGCAGTACGCGGGCGATGCGGGCGGCAGCTTCGTCGGTACCGTCGCAGACAATCACCATGCCCGCATGTTGGGAGAAGCCCATCCCGACGCCGCCGCCGTGGTGTAGCGACACCCAGGTCGCGCCGCTGGCGGTGTTCAGCAGGGCGTTGAGTAACGGCCAGTCAGAGACGGCGTCAGAGCCGTCCTGCATGGCTTCGGTTTCGCGGTTCGGGCTGGCGACTGAGCCGGAATCCAGGTGGTCGCGACCAATCACAATCGGCGCGGAGACTTCGCCGCTGCGCACCATTTCGTTAAAGGCCAGGCCGAGTTTTTGGCGCCACTCCAGCCCCACCCAGCAGATACGCGCGGGCAGCCCCTGGAAGTTGATGCGTTCGCGCGCCATGTCCAGCCAGTGGTGCAGGTGCGCGTCGTCGGCGACGATGGCTTTCACTTTGGCGTCAGTTTTATAGATATCTTCCGGGTCGCCCGAGAGCGCTACCCAGCGGAACGGGCCAATGCCGCGACAGAACAGCGGACGGATATAGGCCGGGACAAAACCAGGGAAGTCGAAGGCGTTTTCCACGCCCATCTCTTTCGCCATCTGGCGAATGTTGTTGCCATAGTCAAAGGTCGGTACGCCCATTTTGCTGAACGCCAGCATCGCCGACACATGCTCAGCCATCGAGCGTTTGGCGGCCAGCACCGTCCCTTCCGGGTCGCTTTGGGATTTTTGCTGGTACTCTTCCCAGCTCCAGCCTTTTGGCAGGTAGCCGTGGAGCGGATCGTGGGCGCTGGTCTGGTCGGTGACCAGGTCCGGGCGCACGCCGCGCGCCACCAGTTCCGGGACGACCTCCGCCGCGTTGCCGCACAGGGCAATCGACACGGTTTTGCCTTCGGCGGTGTATTTCTGAATGCGCGCCAGCGCGTCATCGAGATTGTCGGCCTGCTCATCGACATAGCGGGTGCGCAGGCGGAAATCGATGCGGCTCTGCTGACATTCGATGTTCAGGGAGCAGGCGCCCGCCAGTGTTGCTGCCAGCGGCTGTGCGCCCCCCATGCCGCCCAGTCCGGCGGTCAGCACCCAGCGCCCTTTCAGGGAGCCGTTATAGTGCTGGCGTCCGGCTTCGACGAAGGTTTCGTAGGTGCCCTGCACGATGCCCTGGCTGCCAATGTAGATCCAGCTGCCCGCAGTCATTTGGCCGTACATCGCCAGCCCTTTGGCGTCCAGCTCATTAAAGTGTTCCCAGGTTGCCCAGTGCGGAACAAGGTTTGAGTTGGCAATCAGCACCCGTGGCGCATTCTTATGGGTTTTGAACACCCCGACCGGTTTACCGGATTGCACCAGCAGGGTTTCGTCGATTTCGAGGTTGGTGAGCGCGTCCACAATGGCGTCGTAGCATTCCCAGTTACGCGCCGCGCGACCGATGCCACCGTACACCACCAGCTCGTGCGGGTTTTCGGCGACGTCGGGATCGAGGTTGTTCATCAACATGCGCAGCGGCGCTTCGGTGAGCCAGCTTTTGGCGGTGAGCGTGGTGCCGCGCGGGGCGCGGACATCCTGCTGACGGTATTTACCTGACGACATTGTGTGGTCCTCATACGGGATGAAAGATACAAACAGATATACTTGTATAGACAACCACGCACAAGGTCAGATTTAACAATAAAGATACAATTTTGTTATATTGTGTTAGCTATCACGCTTTGAAAACCTATGACATAAAGTGGCCTTGTAACCGGTAACGGGAACCGGGGAATAACAGTCTGGCGTGCGAGACAATCTGCCCGGAAGACCAGGTGCGGCGGCGGATCAGCAGGCACGGGTCGTGCTCTTTAATCCGCAGTCGTTCGCACTCCTGCGGCGTGGCGCGCACCGCTTCGACAATGTGTTCGCCCTCGGTCAGCGGAGCGACCTGTGACAGCCAGGCGTGGGGCGTGGTCTGGGTATAATCCTGCTGAAGATAATCGGGCACCCGTTCGGCGTTGACGCAGCGATCCTCGATTTGCACCGGAACGTCGTTCTCGAAATGCACCATCACCGAGTGGAAAATCCGCGCCCCCTCTTTGACATTCAGCTCAACCGCCTGCTCGGCACTGGCCTGTGTCTCCTCAAGCACCAGCACTTCACAGTGGTGCTGATGATTGCGCGAGGCGATCTCATCGGCAATGCTGCGGATTTCAAACAGCGCCGACTGCCCTTTCGGCTCGGCGACGAACGTTCCCACTCCCTGCAAACGCACCAGCAGCCCTTCGTCCGTGAGTTCACGCAGCGCGCGGTTGATGGTCATACGGCTGAAACCAAACTGCGCCACCAGTTCGGCCTCGGAAGGGATGCGGTCGTGCGGCTGCCAGACGCCGGTGGCGATCTTCTCGCTGATGGCCTGTTTCACCTTTTCGTAAAAAGGGGCTGGCGCGCCGGAAGGCGGATTCGGTGAGCGTGAAAACATTGTTACTCCTTAAAATGATTTATGCCCACCAGTGAGCAATTTGCCAGGCCAGACGCGCCGCGAGCCGCGCGCCCTGTCCGTCGCGATCGTAAACCGGATTAAACTCGACCAAATCTACTGCCTGCAGTTTTCCGCTGCGACAGATTTCGCCAATCACCGGCATTATATCCAGCGCCGACACGCCGAGCGCCGCCGGGGCTGAGACGGCAGGCATTTCACCGGCAGGCAGTACGTCGAGATCGATGGTCAGATAGACGCGGTCGGCCTGCGCCAGGACGCTTTCCAGCACCGGTAACGCCTCCCGGTGAAAATCGAGATCTTCCACCAGCGTCACGTTGAGGCGGGCCGCTTCGTCCCACAGCGCCTGCGTATTCGCCGCCCGGCTGACGCCCAGACAGGCGTACTGAAATTCGCGGTTCTGCGCCTCGCAATACTGCGCGAGCTGGCGGAACGGCGTGCCTGATGTGGCGTGGTCGGCCTTGCGGAGATCGAGGTGCGCGTCGAGATTGATAATCGCAACGCGTTCGTGAGGAAAGGCATCCAGCACTCCCCGACCGTGGGCCCAGGCCGTTTCGTGCCCGCCGCCGAACACCAGCGTACGCATGCCCGACTGCTGGCAGGCCAGCACCGCATCACTCAGCGCGCGCTGGGCGTCTTCGAGCCGATCGCCCGCAACGGTGATGGTGCCCATATCGGTCAGCGTGTCGTGCCCGCTGTGGCTGGCCATGTTTGCCAGCGCTTTACGCAGCACGTCGGGCGCCTGCGCGGCACCGGGCCGCCCATGGTTGCGCCGCACGCCTGCATCACACTCGAAACCTAACAGCGCAATGCCTGAACTTTTTGGCGCAAAACGATCGGTCTGGGCGATAGTCTGAAAAATTCGCAGCGCGTTGCTGGCTTCGCTGCTGTCGTCGCGCCCCTGCCAGAGATCAGCGGGCGTTGGCCGCCACAGTGTCATGATACTTTCCCTCGAAACACACGCTGATAGAGCGGATTACGCCCCGGCTCGTAGACCATTTCCACCGGGCGCTCAGCATCCCAGACGACGAAGTCAGCGACAAAACCGGCCTTCAACTGACCGTGGGTGGCACCCCGACCCAGCGCCTGTGCCGCGTGACGCGTCACGCCTGCCCATGCCTCTTGCGGCGTTAAACCAAACTGCACGCAGGCCATGTTCATCGCCAGATGCAGGCTGGCAAACGGGCTGGTGCCGGGGTTGTAGTCTGTGGCGACAGCCATCGGCACGCCCTGTTTACGCAGCTGATCGACAGGCGGGTGCTGACGTTCCTGTAAGAAGTAGAACGCGCCGGGTAGCAGCACTGCGACCGTGCCGCTGTGCGCCATCGCGTTGACCCCCGCGTCATCGAGATACTCAATATGATCGGCGGACCAGCCGTGATAGCGGCTCACTAATGCGGCGCCCCCCAGCCTGGAAAGCTGTTCGACATGGCCTTTGACGGGAATGCCCAGCGCGGCGGCCGCCTGAAACACCCGTTCGGTCTGCGACAGCGTGAAGCCGACGTTCTCGCAAAATACGTCCACCGCTTCAAACAGCCCTTCACGCCAGAGAGTCGGCATGATCTGCTCGCAAACCTGCGTCAGATAAGCGTCCGGATCCTGACGGTACTCCTTCGGCACGGCGTGGGCGGCAAGCAGCGTTGGGCTGATTTCAACCCGATGGCTTTGCGCCAGAGTCTGGACGACGCGCAGCATTTTCTCTTCAGTCTGCGCATTCAGGCCATAACCCGACTTGATCTCAAGGGTGGTGACGCCTTCCTGCATCAGGCGATGCAGGCGCTGTTCCGCCCGCTTGAGTAATGATGGTTCATCGCTTTCGCGGGTGGCGGCCACGGTCGCATTGATTCCGCCGCCCTGGGCGCTGATGGTCTGATAAGAGACGCCGTTCAGACGTTGCTCCCACTCCGCGGCGCGATCGCCACCGAACACCAGATGGGTGTGACAATCGATCAGACCAGGTGTCACCAGTCGTCCCCCGAGGTTGACCTGATGAGCATGCGTGGCCGGGACCTCCGTTTCAGGGATAATCGCTACAATCTTCTCGCCGCGCACCACCAGAGCCGCATTGTCACGCAGGCCGTAAGGTGCGGGTTCATCAGGGTTCATGGTCGCCAGTCGTGCGTTACGCCAGAGAAGATCGTCGGGATGAAGCTGATGCATAGGACTTCCGCTTGTCATGGGTTGTATAGACATTTATTTTCATTCGTTTGCCCGTGTCAACCGGCTTTACGGAAATTGTTATTTATTTGTGACGACTTCCCCGCCGGGCGCGGGTGAAATATGCAACTTTTTCGTATTTCATCTTCCCGTTTCGCTCAACTTAGTATAAAAAAGCAGGCTATTTCGATCATCCCGTTAAGACTCGCGAAGCAAGGAGCTTTCCCTTGAACATTTCCAGGATTTCTCGTCTGGCGTTGGCACTCGCCTTTGGCGTGACACTGTCAGCGTGCAGCTCAACGCCACCTGATCAACTGCCCTCTGAGCAGGCCGCACCAGGCACGGCATCTCGCCCTATTCTGTCTGCTGGCGAAGCGAAGAACTTTACCGCCGCACATTATTACACTGCCATGGACCCGAACGCGGCACCGTGGACGCCTTCTTCTATTAACGTTCCTGCGCAGCCTAACTTCGTGGTTGGCCCGGCAGGCACGCAGGGCGTGACGCACACCAGCATTCAGGCTGCCGTTGACGCTGCCATCACGAAACACAGCGCATCACGCCAGTACATCGCAATTCTGCCAGGCGAGTACGAAGGGACGGTCTACGTTCCCGCCGCACCGGGCAGCATTACGATTTACGGTACCGGTGATAAAGCGATTGACGTGAAAATCGGTCTGGCGATCGACTCTGAAATCGACCGCAACACCTGGCGTCACCTGGTGAACCCGGCCGGTAAATATATGCCGGGCAAACCAGCGTGGTATATGTTCGACAGCTGCCAGAGCAAGCAGAGCGCCACTATCGGCATGATGTGCTCGGCGGTGTTCTGGTCGCAGAACAACGGCCTGCAACTGCAGAACCTGACCATTCAGAACACCCTGGGTGACAGCGTGGATGCGGGTAACCATCAGGCTGTGGCGCTGCGTACTGACGGCGACAAAGTGCAGATCAACAACGTGAACATTCTGGGTCGTCAGAACACCTTCTTCGTGACCAACAGCGGTGTGCAGAACACCCTGCAGAATAACCGTCTGACCCGTACTCAGGTGACCAACAGCTATATCGAAGGTGATGTGGATATCGTTTCCGGTCGCGGCGCAGTGGTGTTTGATAACACCGAATTCCGCGTGGTGAACTCCCGTACTCAGCAAGAAGGTTACGTGTTTGCACCCGCAACGCTGTCCAACATGTTCTACGGCTTCCTGGCCGTGAACAGCCGCTTTACCGCAGCCGGTGACGGCGTGGCGCAGCTGGGACGTTCGCTGGACATCGACTCTGCCACCAACGGTCAGGTCGTGATCCGCGACAGCGTGATTAACGAAGGCTTTAACATGGCAAAACCATGGGCCGACGCGGCGATCTCCAAACGTCCTTACTCTGGTAACACCGGCGCGATGGATGATAAAGGAAACGTGCAGCGCAACCTGAACGACGCTAACTTCAACCGCATGTGGGAATACAACAACCGCGGTCTGGGCAGCAAAGTGGTTGCAGAGCCGAAGCAGTAATCCCGAACGCCGGGCATAAAAAAACCTCGCAAATGCGAGGTTTTTTGTTTTCACGCCGCTTAGTGCGCGTTTACCACCACCCACATTGGGCCCTGGCCTACGGCATAGCGGCCTTTCTCTTCCAGCAGGCCCTGCTCGCCTTTGATTTCATACAGCGCGATGTGGTGGGATTTCTGCCCCGCCGCCACCAGAAATTTACCGCTGTTATCAATATTAAAGCCGCGCGGCTGGGTTTCGGTTGGCTGGAAGCCTTCGATTGCCAGCACGCTGCCATCTTCAGAGACACTGAAAATGGTAATCAGGCTTGAAGTACGGTCGCAGGCGTACAGATGACGACCATCCGGGGTGATGTGAATATCCGCCGCCCAGCGGGTGTCAGTAAAGTCTGACGGCATCATGTCCAGGGTCTGAACGCGTTCAATCTTGCCGTTCGGATCGTTCAGTGCCCACACGTCTACAGAGCTGTTTAGCTCATTCACCACATAGGCGTACTGCTGATTCGGGTGGAACACCATGTGGCGCGGGCCTGCGCCCTCAACGGTGGTGATTTCCGCCGGGGTCTGCGCAGCCAGATGGCCGTCGTCGCTCAAGGTAAACAGGCAGATTCGATCCTGTTTCAGCGCCGGAACCCACAGCGTGCGGTTGTCCGGAGAGATATTGGCCGAGTGGCAACCTTCCAGCCCTTCAACCACTTCCACGGTGTCGCGCGGCAGGCCATCTTCCAGACGCGTGACGCTCACGCAGCCCGCATTGTAAGAACCGCTGAAGATGAACTGGCCTTTGCGATCGGTCGAGATGTGCGTCGGGCTGCCCGGGAGCGGCGCTTCGGCGGTATAGGTCAGGGCACCATCGTCCGGTGCAATGCGGTAGGCCAGCACGCGAAACTCAGGACGCACGCCTACGTACAGAAAACGTTTATCCGGGCTGACAACCATCGGTTGCACCTGTCCCGGCACATCAACAACCTGCACCAGCGTGAGCGAGCCTTCCGCATTCAAACGCCAGACGTGGATCTGCTGGCTCTCAGGACTGGCGGTATAAACGGTTTGTTTCATGAATACTCCTCTCCTCACTGCGCGTGAAAGTGATTAACTTTTTAACGGTGAATGCTGAATTTTAGCCTGGCATTTTGTGGGTCACGCCTCTCGGTGTACCATCCCCTAAGACCATAATTCAACATTAACCCGGAAGAACAAATGACCTCGCGTGTGATTGCTCTGGATTTAGACGGTACGCTGTTAACCCCGCAAAAAACCCTGCTCCCCTCTTCGCTCGAAGCACTGAAACGTGCTCAGGAAGCGGGATATCAACTCCTGATTGTTACCGGTCGACATCACGTTGCCATTCATCCTTTTTATCAGGCACTGGCGTTAGATACACCTGCAATTTGTTGTAATGGCACTTATTTGTATGATTATCATGCAAAAAAGGTTCTTGAGTCCGATCCGCTGCCGGTGACTGAGGCGTTACAACTGATTGATCTGCTGGATGAGCACGCCATTCACGGCCTGATGTACGTGGATAACGCCATGGTCTATGAGCGCCCAACCGGGCATGTCATCCGTACCAGCAACTGGGCGCTGTCACTGCCCGAGGCCCAGCGTCCGGTCTTTACGCAGGTGTCATCTCTACGCCAGGCGGCTGCCGACGTCGATGCTATCTGGAAGTTTGCCCTGACGGACGAAGATACGAACAAGCTGAACGCATTCGCGAAACATGTTGAGCAGACGCTGGGGCTGGAGTGCGAATGGTCCTGGCACGATCAGGTGGATATCGCGCGTAAAGGCAACAGCAAAGGCAAACGCCTGACGCAGTTTGTTGAATCTCAGGGCGGGTCGATGAAAGACGTGATCGCTTTCGGGGATAACTACAATGACATCAGCATGCTGGAGGCTGCCGGCACTGGCGTGGCGATGGGCAATGCCGACGATGCCGTGAAAGCGCGCGCCAACGTGGTCATTGGCGACAACACCACCGACAGCATCGCGCAGTACATTTACACCCATCTGCTGTGATCAGGCGGTGATCGAGACACTCTTGATCTGCGCGTAAAGCCACAGGCCAGGTTTGATGCCAAGCTCATCCCTGGCCCACGGGCTGATGCGCGCCCATAGCTTTCTGCTGCCCACTTCCAGCTGCACTTCCACCTGGCCGTTATCGTCCACACACTGGGCCACTTTCGCGCGCAAAATATTACGAATACTGGTTTGCAACGGCGGCTGAAGTACCAGAGAAACATCCGACGCCTGAATGCGTATACGCAGCGCGGATTGCAGCGGCTTGTCGATCTTATTGACCCACAGATGCTGATCGCCCAGCGCCAGCGCCGTCATGGCGTAGTGCGGATGGTGCTCCAGCACGCTGACCTTCAGGATGCTGCTCTGCTGCTCTTTCGGCAGCCACGGATACATCACGCTGCTGCCCCACACCTCTTCTAGCGGTCCAAAGGCCTTCACACTGCCGTTTTCCAGCACCAGCACGTTGTCCGCCAGATGCAGAATCTCGTCCAGCGAGTGGCTGACATAGAGCATCGGTATGTTAATTTCCCGCGCCAGGCGTTGCAGATAAGGCAATAACTCGCGCTTACGCGGCAGATCGAGCGACGCCAGCGGCTCATCCAGCAGCAGGAGTTCCGGTGCGGTTAACAGCGCGCGGCCAATCGCCACACGCTGTTTTTCACCGCCGGAGAGCGACGACGGGAGCCGGTCCAGCAGCGATTCAATGCCCAGCAACGTGACCAGATTATCAAACTGACCGGCCATGCTTTTCGCCATGCCGTAGCGCAGATTGCCGCGCACTTTATAGTGCGGAAACAGGCGCGCGTCCTGGAAAACATAGCCGATGCGCCGTTTTTCAGGGGCCAGGTAAATCTTATTTTCCGCGTCGTGAAGCACGCGATTGTTCAGCGCGATCCGCCCGGTTTGCGGGCGCGTCAGCCCGCTGATGGCATTAATCAGCGAGGTTTTTCCCGCGCCCGAAACGCCAAAGACGGCGGTAATTCCGCTGGCGGGCAGCGTTTCGTTGAGCACCAGACAGTGGTTGCCGAGCGTTTGAGTAAAGTTGAGTTCCAGCATGATTATTTCCCCATCCGCTCGCGGCTCAGACGCGCCAGCCATTCAGAAATCAGCAGCGACACCAGCGCCAGCACAATGGAGATAATGCACAGCCGTGCGGCAGCCCCTTCCCCGCCCGGCGTTTGAATCAGGGTGTACATCGCCGACGGAATGGTCCGCGTTTCGCCGGGGATGTTTGAAACAAAAGTAATGGTCGCGCCGAATTCACCCAGAGAACGGGCAAACGCCAGTACCGTACCGACGATAATTCCCGGCAACGTAAGGGGCAGCGTAATGGTGAAAAACACCCGCCAGCGCCCGGCACCGAGAGTGCGCGCCGCCTGCTCCAGCTTGATGTCCACCCCTTCCAGCGCCAGGCGTATCGCGCGCACCATCAGTGGGAAAGACATCACTGCCGCCGCCAGAACCGCGCCGCGCCAGCTAAAAGCAAACGTCAGGCCGAACCAGTCATACAGCCACTGGCCGATAAAACCGCGTCGCCCCATCGCGATCAGCAATAAATACCCGACCACCACCGGCGGCAACACGAGAGGGAGATGAAGCACACTGTCGAGCAGGGCTTTGCCCGGAAACTGGCAGCGAACCAGCAGCCAGGCAAAAAAGATCCCAAAGGGCAAACTAAAGGCAACTGCCAGGGAAGAGACTTTAAGGCTCAGCAGCACGGCCTGCCATTCAGGATCGGTCAATATCATTAGTGAGTCGTAAATCCGTAACGTTTAAAGATGGCAGACGCTTCAGGCCCTTTCAGATAGTCGTAAAAGGCGCTGACCGTCGCATTTTTATGTCCATCAACAATGGCGATCGGGTATTCCACTTTCTTGTGCGAATCTTCCGGGAAGGTCCCAACCACTTTCACACCTTTACCGGCAACCGCATCGGAACCGTAGACAATCCCCAGCGGCGCTTCGTTGCGCTCCACCAGCGCCAGGGCGCCGCGCACATCTTCAGCCGGAGCCAGTTTCGGCGATAATGTAGCCCACGCACCCAGTTTTTGCAGCGCTTCTTTCGCGTAGATGCCTGCCGGAACGTGGTCCGAATCGCCCACCGCCAGACGCCCGTCTTTCAGCAGGCTGGTCCAGTTAGTCTCTTTGTTGATGGTGAACTCCCCCTGCGCGCTGGCCTTTGGCGCGACCACCACCAGGCTGTTACCCAGCAGGGTTTCGCGGGTGGCCGTATCGATCGATTTTTTCTCCACCGCGTAATCCATCCATTTCTGATCGGCAGAAATAAACAGATCCGCAGGCGCACCGGCTTCGATCTGGCGAGCCAGAGTAGAAGACGAGGCGAACGACGAAACCACATCGACGTTTTTCTCTTTTTTATACTGCGCCGCAATGTCCTGCATCGCGTTGGTCAGCGACGCCGCCGCAAAGACCGTGATTTTCCCTTCGTCAGCCAGTACCTGCCCGGCGACGGTAAGTGTCAGTGTTGCCCCTGCGAAAAGGCGTAACCATGTACGTGCCATTTGTAGCTCCTGTGAGTGTCGTTATATACAGACAAATATAACGATAACTGCAGGGATAACCTAGCGTTAAATCGTACCGTTTAAGGGGTAAACAAAGCTGATTCTGAAACTACTATCGGCGGGAGAGGCGGAAACTTGAGAGCAAAACGCCCGGACTGACCGGGCGTTTTGGGAGGAATTAATGCTGCTTTTTAGGCTGGTCTTTATGACCGATGTTCGAAAAGACGTTGAACACTTCACCCAGGCCGTAGATGGCGCCGAGGATGATGGCCATCACTACGGGTACCATGATCACGGCGAATACCAGACTTTTCAACAACTCTAACATGGTTTTCTCCAGACACTGTGAATGGCGTATTCTAACCTGAAAAGTCAGAAAAACATCCCCTTTTGTGCGGTAGGCTTTGCGCTGTCGGGCAATTGGGTCACAATACGCTTTTTGCCAGGACACCGTCTATGCAGGCCGAAATTCTCCTTACCCTTCGACTTCAGCAGAAGCTTTTCGCCGATCCGCGACGTATTGCCCTGCTTAAACAGATAGAACAAACCGGTTCAATTAGCCAGGGCGCAAAGAATGCGGGCATTAGCTACAAAAGTGCCTGGGACGCCATCAATGAGATGAACAGCCTGAGCGAACAGACGCTGGTGGATCGGGCGACCGGTGGCAAAGGCGGCGGCGGCGCGATGCTAACCCGCTACGGCCAGCGCCTGATTCAGCTCTACGATCTGCTGGCGCAGATCCAGCAAAAAGCCTTCGATGTACTGAGCGACGACGACGCGTTACCCCTCGACAGCCTGTTGGCCGCCATCTCCCGCTTCTCCCTGCAAACCAGCGCGCGAAACCAGTGGTTTGGCACCGTGACCGCACGCGATCGCGACCAGGTTCAGCAGCACGTGGATATTCTGCTGGCCGACGGCACGACGCGGCTCAAAGTGGCGATTACCGCGCAGAGCGGCGAACGGCTGGGGCTGGACGAAGGCAAAGAGGTGCTGGTGTTGCTGAAAGCGCCATGGGTGAATATCACCCTGGATGAAAAGCAGGCCCAAGACGCCGATAACCAGTTGCACGGAAAGATCAGCCACATTGCGCGCGGCGACGAACAGAGCGAAGTGCTTATGACCCTGCCCGACGGGCAAGTGCTGTGCGCCACGGTCCCGCTGGCCGAAGCAGAAGATTTATCGGAAGGCGCTGACGTCACCGCATATTTTAATGCTGACCGGGTGATTATCGCCACGTTGTGCTAAGTGCGTTGACAAACCTGCCGCCAGTGAGTATCCCTGATGCATATTGCTGCAAAAAATGGGATAAGTCATGTCATCATTGCAAATTTCGCAAGGCACGTTTCGTCTTAGCGACACACGAACCCTCTCACTGCCCGAACTCAACTTGCGCGCCGGCGAAAGCTGGGCGTTTGTCGGCACCAACGGCAGCGGCAAGTCCGCGCTGGCTCGCGCGCTGGCGGGTGAGCTCACCCTGCTTAAGGGCGAACGTCAGTGCAGTTTTACCCGCATCACGCGCCTCTCCTTCGAACAGCTGCAAAAACTGGTCAGCGACGAGTGGCAGCGCAATAACACCGATCTGCTCAGCCCAGGCGAAGAGGATACGGGCCGTACCACCGCAGAAATTATCCAGGACGAAAGAAAAGACGCTGCTCGCTGCCAGCAGCTGGCCGAACTTTTCGGCATTACTGGCCTGCTGGAGCGACGCTTTAAGTACCTCTCGACGGGGGAAACGCGCAAAACTTTGCTTTGTCAGGCGCTGATGAACGAGCCGGATCTGTTGATCCTCGACGAGCCGTTCGACGGGCTGGATGTGCAATCCCGCGCACAGCTGGCCTCCCTGCTCGCGACGCTGAATCAGCAGGGCTATACCCTCGTGCTGGTTCTGAACCGTTTCGATGAGATCCCTGATTTTGTGCAGTACGCGGGCGTGCTGGCGGATTGTTGTCTGACGGAAACCGGCGAAAAAGAGGCGCTGCTTCAGCAGGCCCTGATCGCCCAGCTGGCACACAGCGAAAAACTCGACGGCATTGCACTCCCCGAGCCAGACGCCCCTTCGGCGCGGCATTTGCTGGACAACCACCAGCCGCGCATCGAGCTGAAAAACGGTACTGTCTCTTATAACGATCGCCCGATCCTTGATCGGCTGAGCTGGACGGTGAACCCCGGCGAGCACTGGCAGATCACCGGCCCCAACGGCGCGGGGAAATCCACGCTGCTGAGCCTGATTACCGGCGATCATCCCCAGGGTTACAGTAACGATCTGACGCTGTTTGGCCGTCGTCGCGGCAGCGGTGAAACCATCTGGGATATCAAAAAACACATCGGCTACGTCAGCAGCAGCCTGCACCTCGATTACCGCGTCAGCACCACGGTGCGAAACGTGATTTTGTCGGGATATTTCGACTCCATTGGCATCTATCAGGCGGTTTCTGACAAACAGCACAAGCTGGCGCAGGAGTGGCTGGAGATTCTGGGGATGGATAAACGCGTGGCGGATGCGCCGTTTCACAGTTTATCGTGGGGACAGCAGCGGCTGGCGCTGATCGTCCGCGCGCTGGTGAAGCACCCTACGGTGCTGATTCTGGATGAACCGCTGCAGGGTCTCGACCCGCTTAATCGCCAGCTGATACGCCGCTTTGTGGACGTTTTAATCAGCGAAGGCGAAACACAACTGCTGTTCGTTTCCCACCATGCGGAAGATGCGCCATCCTGTATCACCCACCGGCTGGAGTTTGTTCCTCACGGCGAGCAGTATCGCTATGAGTTAAGCCGCATTCGCTGATCGTTCTCTCAGAGGGGCGTGCCCCTCTTTTTCAGACAACCTGCAGTAATACATTGTTATCTCTTTGATTTATAATGGGCCATCTCATTACAAATTCGCGTGCGTGATTCAGTGTAACCGATTCCACTATTTTATCCCATGTCACACTTTTCACGTCTCTGTTATGCTATGGTTATTACATACCATAAGCCTAATGGAGCGAAATATGCGAGTTCTGGTAACGGGTGGTAGCGGTTACATTGGAAGTCATACCTGTGTGCAACTGCTGCAAAATGGCCATGATGTCATCATCCTCGACAACCTGTGCAACAGTAAGCGCAGCGTGCTGCCCGTCATTGAGCGCCTCGGCGGAAAACAGCCCACGTTTGTGGAAGGCGATATCCGCAACGAAGCGCTGATGACCGAAATCCTTCACGACCACGCCATTGATACGGTGATTCACTTTGCGGGCCTGAAAGCGGTCGGCGAATCCGTCGCTAAGCCTCTCGAATACTACGATAACAACGTGAACGGTACCCTGCGCCTGATCTCCGCCATGCGCGCCGCGAACGTGAAAAACTTCATCTTCAGCTCATCGGCCACCGTCTACGGCGACCAGCCTAAAATTCCTTACGTCGAGAGCTTCCCAACCGGCACGCCGCAAAGCCCGTACGGCAAAAGCAAGCTGATGGTGGAACAGATTCTGGCCGATCTGCAAAAAGCACAGCCGGACTGGAGCATCGCTCTGCTGCGTTATTTCAACCCGGTTGGCGCACATCCGTCAGGCGATATGGGCGAAGATCCGCAGGGCATCCCGAATAACCTGATGCCCTACATCGCGCAGGTGGCCGTGGGCCGCCGCGACTCGCTGGCAATATTTGGCAACGACTACCCAACCGAAGATGGCACCGGGGTGCGCGACTACATTCACGTCATGGATCTGGCCGATGGTCACGTGGCGGCGATGCAGCAGTTGGCGAATAAACCTGGCGTGCATATTTACAACCTCGGTGCTGGCGTGGGCAGCAGCGTGCTGGACGTGGTTAACGCCTTTAGCAAAGCCTGCGGCAAACCGGTGGCGTATCACTTCGCGCCACGCCGCGATGGCGATCTTCCCGCGTACTGGGCAGATGCCTCTAAAGCCGACAAAGAGCTGAACTGGCGTGTCACGCGCACACTGGATGAAATGGCACAGGATACCTGGCACTGGCAGTCACGCCATCCCCAGGGCTATCCGGATTAAGGATCCGACATGACGCAATTCAACCCCGTCGATCATCCGCATCGGCGTTATAACCCGTTAACCGGGCAATGGATTTTGGTCTCTCCGCATCGTGCGAAGCGCCCATGGCAAGGCGCGCAAGAGACGCCGGCGAAACAGACGTTGCCTCAGCATGACCCGGACTGCTTCCTGTGTCCGGGGAATACCCGCGTCACCGGCGATAAAAATCCGGATTATCAGAGCACGTATGTATTTACCAACGATTTTGCCGCCCTGATGACCGACACGCCGGATGCCCCGGAAAGTGACGATCCGCTGATGCGTTGCGAAAGCGCGCGCGGCACCAGCCGGGTGATCTGCTTCTCGCCGGACCACAGCAAAACGCTGCCGGAGCTGAGCCTGGGCGCCCTCACCGACGTGATCAACACCTGGCAACAGCAGACCGCCGAGCTGGGACAGGATTATCCGTGGGTGCAGGTTTTTGAAAACAAAGGGGCGGCGATGGGCTGCTCTAACCCGCATCCACATGGCCAGGTGTGGGCGAACAGCTTCCTGCCAAATGAAGTTGAGCGCGAAGATCGTCTGCAAAAAGCTTATTACGACGAAAACCAGTCAGCGCTGCTGGCGGATTACGTTCAGCGCGAGATGGCTGACGGCAGCCGTACGGTCGTTGAAACCGAACACTGGCTCGCCGTAGTGCCGTACTGGGCGGCGTGGCCGTTCGAGACGCTGCTGCTGCCAAAAGCCCATGTCCTGCGCATTACCGATTTGAGCGATGCCGAGCGTGACGATCTGGCCCTGGCGCTGAAAAAACTGACCAGTCGCTATGACAATTTGTTCCAGTGCTCTTTCCCCTATTCTATGGGCTGGCACGGCGCGCCGTTTAATGGCGAAGAGAATCAGCACTGGCAGTTACACGCCCATTTTTATCCGCCGCTACTGCGTTCCGCAACGGTGCGTAAATTTATGGTGGGCTATGAGATGCTGGCAGAAACCCAGCGCGATCTGACGGCAGAACAGGCGGCAGAACGTCTGCGCGCCGTCAGCGATGTCCACTACCGCGAATCAGGAGTCTAATAAATGAGTCTGAAAGATAAAACACAATCCCTGTTTGCTGAAAAATTCGGCTACCCTGCCACCCACGCGATACAGGCTCCTGGCCGCGTTAATCTGATTGGTGAGCACACCGACTATAACGATGGTTTCGTTCTGCCTTGTGCGATCGATTATCAGACCGTCATCAGCTGCGCCAAACGCGACGACCGCACCGTGCGGGTGATTGCCGCCGATTACGACAATCAGATCGACGAGTTTTCCCTTGATGCGCCGATTGTGGCTCACGATACCCAGCAGTGGTCAAACTACGTGCGCGGGGTGGTTAAACACCTGCAAAAGCGCAATAAAAACTTCGGCGGTGCGGATCTGGTTATCACCGGTAATGTTCCGCAAGGTGCAGGCCTGAGTTCTTCTGCCTCTCTGGAAGTGGCGGTCGGCACCGTATTCCAGCAGCTTTATCATCTGCCGCTGGACGGGGCGCAAATCGCCCTCAACGGCCAGGAAGCGGAGAACCAGTTCGTCGGCTGTAACTGCGGGATTATGGACCAGCTGATTTCTGCGCTTGGTAAAAAAGAGCATGCACTGCTGATTGATTGCCGCACGCTGGGCACCAAAGCCGTCTCCCTGCCGAAAGGCGCGGCGGTGGTTATTATCAACAGTAATTTCAAACGCACGCTGGTCGGCAGTGAGTACAACACCCGCCGTGAGCAGTGTGAAACCGGCGCGCGCTTCTTCCAGCAGCCTAAACTACGCGATGTTTCGTTAAACGAATTCAATAAAGTGGCGCATGAGCTGGACCCGGTCGTCGCCAAACGCGTGCGTCACGTTCTGACCGAAAACGCCCGTACCGTGGAAGCAGCTTCTGCGCTGGAGAAAGGCGATCTGAAACGCATCGGCGAACTGATGGCGGAATCCCACGCCTCCATGTGCGATGATTTCGAGATCACGGTTCCGCAAATTGATACGCTGGTTGAGATTGTGAAAGCGATCATCGGCGAGAAAGGCGGTGTGCGTATGACCGGCGGCGGTTTTGGTGGCTGCATTGTGGCGCTGATTCCGGAAGAGCTGGTTCCCGCCGTTCAGGATGCCGTGGCGAAACAGTATGAAGCCAAAACCGGTATTAAAGAGACCTTCTATGTCTGCAAAGCAACCCAAGGAGCTGGACAGTGCTAAACGAAACGCCAACCCTCGCCCCTGACGGTCTGCCGTATCGCCTGTTGACCCTGCGTAACAGCGGAGGAATGGTGGTGACGGTGATGGACTGGGGCGCAACGCTACTCTCTGCCCGCGTACCCATGCCAGACGGCAGCGTGCGCGAGACCCTGCTCGGCTGCGCATCGCCGGAACAGTACGTCAACCAGGCGGCTTACCTGGGCGCCTCTGTCGGACGCTACGCTAACCGTATCGCCAAAAGCCGCTTCGATCTGGACGGTAAAACCTATTCCTTAGTGCCAAGCCAGGGCGAGAATCAGCTCCACGGCGGCATGGAAGGTTTTGATAAACGCCGCTGGCGTATCGTGCAGCAGAATGACAGCGAAGTGCTGTTTGCGCTGGAATCCGCCGACGGCGATCAGGGCTTCCCCGGCAATCTTTCTGCCTCTGCCCTCTTCCGCCTGACGGACGATAACCGTATCAGTATTGAATACCGTGCGACGGTCGACCAGCCTTGTCCGGTCAATTTGACCAACCACGCCTATTTCAATCTCGACGGCGATCAGACGGATGTGCGCAATCACAAATTGCAGATCCTGGCCGATACGTATTTACCGGTCGATGCGATGGGAATTCCTCTTGAAGGACTGAAGTCCGTAGAGGGCACCAGCTTTGATTTCCGCAGCGCGAAAACCGTCGCAACGGATTTCCTGAGCGACGACCATCAGCGCAACGTGAAAGGCTATGACCACGCATTCCTGCTGCAGGCGAAGGGAGATGCTACCCAACCTGCCGCTCAGGTGTGGTCTGCCGATGAGAAGCTGCAGATGACGGTGTATACCAGCGCTCCCGCCCTGCAATTCTATTCCGGGAACTACCTCGGCGGTACGCCTGCGCGCGAACAGGGTGATTATCAAGACTGGCAGGGGATGGCGCTTGAAAGTGAGTTTCTGCCGGACAGCCCTAACCATGCCGAGTGGCCACAGCCTGACTGCATTCTGCGTCCGGGCCTGGAATATGTGAGCGAGACCGTTTATCAGTTTATCGCCCGCTAATGACGTCGGGTGGCGTGTTGTTTCCCCGGCCACCCGAACGACATCCCGCCAGGCCCTCATGCTGAGGGCTTTTTTTGTCCGTCTTGCTGAAAATAGCGTCGATCGCGGACAAAATCATAACCCTCAATTCACAAGCATCTTACACTGGGCCACTATTTTCGCTATGGTTAGGGTTAAGCGTTGCCGCCTGAGCGATCACGGCAATATAATGAGAATTGTTATCATTCAATAAGCTTAAGGAGTGCAATATGGCTGTAACTAAGCTGGTCCTGGTGCGCCACGGCGAAAGCCAGTGGAACAACGAAAACCGCTTCACCGGTTGGTATGATGTTGATCTGTCTGAGAAAGGCGTAAGCGAAGCAAAAGCTGCAGGTAAACTGTTGAAAGATGAAGGCTTCAGCTTCGATTTTGCTTATACCTCTGTGCTGAAACGTGCCATCCACACTCTGTGGAACGTGCTGGACGAACTGGACCAGGCCTGGCTGCCGGTTGAGAAATCCTGGAAGCTGAACGAGCGTCATTACGGTGCGCTGCAAGGGCTGAACAAAGCTGAAACCGCTGAAAAATACGGTGACGAGCAGGTTAAGCAGTGGCGTCGTGGTTTTGCGGTAACCCCACCAGAGCTGACCAAAGATGATGAGCGTTATCCGGGCCACGATCCGCGTTACGCGAAACTGACTGATGCTGAGCTGCCACAGACTGAAAGCCTGGCGCTGACCATCGATCGCGTTGTGCCTTACTGGAACGACACCATTCTGCCGCGCATTAAAAGCGGTGAGCGCGTCATCGTTGCCGCTCACGGTAACTCCCTGCGTGCGCTGGTGAAATACCTGGATAAGATGGGCGAAGACGAAATCCTTGAACTGAACATCCCAACGGGCGTACCGCTGGTGTATGAGTTCGATGAGAACTTCAACCCAATCAAACGTTACTATCTGGGTAACGCTGACGAAATCGCAGCGAAAGCCGCGGCGGTAGCAAACCAGGGTAAAGCGAAGTAATGATTCGCCAGATATAAAAAAAAGCGTGGAGCAATCCACGCTTTTTTATTGGGTTAAGAAGGATTAACCGCGACGCGCTTTAACCGCGTTTGCCAGCTGGCGCAGGATCGCGTCCGTATCTTCCCAGCCGATGCAGGCGTCAGTGACACTCTTCCCGTAAACCAGCGGCTCGCCGCTCTCCAGGCTCTGATTTCCTTCCACCAGGTGGCTTTCAATCATCACGCCGATCACGGCTTTCTCGCCGTTAGCCAGCTGCTGGCAAACGTCCGCGCCCACTTCCATCTGCTTTTTGAACTGCTTGCTGGAGTTTGCATGGCTAAAATCGATCATCACATTCGGTGACAGACCCGCTTTTTCGAGGCCCGATTTCACTTCTGCGACGTGTTTTGCGCTGTAGTTAGGCTCTTTACCGCCACGCAGAATGATATGGCAGTCGCCATTCCCGCTGGTATTGACGATAGCAGAGTGGCCCCATTTGGTGACCGACAGGAAACAGTGCGGCGCACCGGCGGCGTTGATGGCGTCGATTGCCACTTTCATGGTGCCATCGGTACCGTTTTTGAAACCGACCGGGCACGAGAGACCCGACGCCAGTTCGCGGTGAACCTGAGATTCCGTGGTACGCGCACCAATCGCGCCCCAGCTCATCAGGTCGGCCAGATATTGCGGGGTGATCATGTCCAGGAACTCGCCTGCGGCCGGTAATCCGCTGTCGTTAATTTCCAGCAGCAGTTTGCGCGCGATGCGCAGCCCGTCGTTGATCTGGAAGCTGTTATCCATGTGCGGATCGTTAATCAGCCCTTTCCAGCCCACCGTGGTGCGTGGTTTTTCAAAATAGACGCGCATGACGATTTCCAGCTCACCTTGCAGCTCTTCACGCAGGGTGAGCAGGCGCGCAGCGTACTCTTTTGCCGCCGCAGGATCGTGAATGGAACAAGGGCCAATCACCACCAGCAGGCGATCGTCATTGCCTTTCAGGATCTTATGAATCGCTTTGCGGGCATGAGAAACCGTATTGGCGGCGTTTTGCGTGGCGGGAAATTTTTCAAGGAGCGCTACAGGGGGTAATAACTCATTGATCTCTTTAATGCGTAAATCGTCGTTCTGATAATTCATGATCGTTCCGGCTCTGACATATTTTTAGTAATGAATGCAATCCTTTCAATCTAACTTGTCAGCCTGGAAGTGTAAACGGGCTTTTACACTTCGCACGGATAATTCCTGGAATTACCCTAAAAAACGCGACAAAGTAGCGAATAACGAGATCTGCCCTAAACTTTTTAAATGTAACCACTCTGTTTATGCATTTAAACGTGATTCCATCCTGACATAAGTTCAGATAATGGAATCTTTGACCACTCAGCGATTGATTTCGCGGATGCACTGTTGGAAGAAGTTATCCAGCAAATAACGACCAGAACAGGAGCAGCATGATGAAAATGACTAAACTGGCAACCCTTTTCCTGACAGCAACCCTGACCATGGCGAGCGGCGCAGCGCTTGCAGCAGATTCTACGGGTTCCGATAATAATGGCCAGGCGAACGCTGCGGCTGCAGCAGGCCAGGTCGCGCCGGACGCCAAACAGAACGTGGCGCCAAACAATGTTGATAACAGTAATATCAACACGGGCAGCGGAACCAGCGGCGGTACCATGCTGCACCCGAACGGGACCGACTCGGGCACCATGAACCATGACGGGATGACCAAGGACGAAATTCACAAAAACTCGATGTGTAAAGACGGGAAATGTCCGGACATCAACAAGAAAGTTGAAACCGGCAACGGGATCAATAACGATGTTGATACTAAAACCGATGGCACAACGCAGTAATACGAGTCGGATCGGATAAATGAAGGAGAGCGAAGGCTCTCCTTTCTTTTTTGTGCAAAATGTTAAAAAATCTACACTTAGAATGATTACTCATCAGGACAGAGTTCATGGCGCACACGCATTCGCATTCACACTCTCCAGGGGACGAAAACGCTAAACGTCTGATGCTGGCTTTCGGCGTCACAGCCACGTTTATGGTTATCGAGGTTATCGGTGGGCTGATTTCTGGCTCTCTGGCATTACTGGCGGATGCGGGCCATATGCTCACGGATGCCGCTGCGCTGCTGTTTGCGCTGATCGCCGTGCAGTTTTCCCGCCGTCCACCTAACGCGCGCCACACCTTCGGCTGGCTGCGTCTCACGACTCTCGCCGCTTTCGTCAATGCCATTGCGCTGGTGGTGATCACGATTTTGATTGTCTGGGAGGCGTTCCAGCGCTTCCGCGATCCGCAGCCTGTCGCCGGAATGACGATGATGGTGATTGCCGTGGCCGGGCTGCTGGCCAATGTCCTCGCCTTCTGGATTTTGCATCGCGGTAGCGCAGAGAAAAACCTCAACGTCCGTGCGGCCGCGTTACACGTGCTGGGCGATCTGCTGGGCTCGGTCGGGGCGATTGTGGCGGCACTGGTGATTATCTCCACCGGCTGGACACCGATCGACCCCATCTTGTCGGTGCTGGTCTCCTGTCTGGTGCTGCGCAGTGCATGGGGATTGTTACGCGAGAGTGTGAACGAACTGCTCGAGGGTGCGCCCGTTTCGCTGGATATTTCGGCGCTGAAGCGCAAGCTGTGCCGGGATATTCCGGAAGTGCGCGATGTTCATCATGTGCATGTCTGGCTGGTGGGCGAGAAACCGGTGATGACCCTGCATGTCCAGGTGATCCCTCCGCACGACCACGACGCACTTCTGGGCCGCATTCAGCACTTCCTGGAGCATCACTACGAGATTTCGCACGCCACTATTCAGATGGAGTATCAGACCTGTAGCGGGCCGGACTGCCATCTCAATGAGACGCAGCCCGACCATTCACACCATCACCACCATTAACTGGACAGCGCGCGGGAGCCACGCTGACGCGCGCTGTTAATCCACATCCGGCTGCCGTTCAGGGCGATGAAGGTGAGGAGCAGATATTCCAGCGACATGGCGTAGACGCCCTGCAACGCGAAGATCACCACGCTTATCACGTTAATGATGACCCACAGCAGCCAGTTCTCGACGTATTTACGCGTCATCAGAATCATCGCCGCGATCGACAGCACCATCATGCAGGAATCCCAGAACGGGAACGCATCGGGCTGCAGTTCAGGCATAGTGACGTTTAATCCCAGGCTGGACATCACCGACACTGCCACGCGCGTCAGGAATCCAAATACCGGATTGATGTAGACCGTCATCAGGCCAATGGCGACGATACAGGCCGCGAGCCAGGCGATGGCTTTTGGCAGAGGTAGCCAGCGAATCTGTAGCTCCGCTTCCTGAGCGCTGTTTTGCCGCGACCATGCATACCAGCCGTAGATATTCGCGGCGAAGAAAAAGAGCTGCAACAGCAGGCTGGCATAGAGCTGGATCTGGAAAAAGATAATCGCAAACAGCGTGACGTTAATCAGGCCGAAGGCGTAGTTGCTGATCTTCTCCAGACTTGCGAGCCAAATGCAGAGCAGCCCCGCCAGGGTGCCAATGGCTTCAATCCATGACAGGTCGTAGCCGCCCGCCCCGATTGGTATATGAACCAGGATATTCTGCGTGCTAAAAAAATCCATCTTTTCCCCAGAGCGTACTGATACGCGTTATCTCATCTCAGGAGCGTAGTGTAGCCGCAAAATCGAGCATACGGTTAAGAGGAATTAACGCCCCCTCACGCAACGCAGCGTCCACATGGATCTCATGTGCCGCTCCGCCTGACTCCAGCCCTTCGGCAATCGCCTTAAGACCATTCATCGCCATCCACGGGCAATGCGCGCAGCTGCGGCACGTGGCGCCCTCTCCGGCTGTTGGGGCTTCGAACAGCTCTTTGTCCGGAACCGCCTGCTGCATCTTATAAAAGATACCGCGATCGGTGGCGACGATCAGCTTCTGCTGCGGCAGCGTTTTCGCGGCGTTGATCAGCTGGCTGGTGGACCCCACCGCATCAGCCATATCGACTACCGACTGAGGTGACTCCGGGTGGACAAGGATCGCGGCGTCAGGATAGAGGTCTTTCATGCGTGCCAGCGCCTGGGTTTTAAATTCGTCGTGCACAGTACACGCACCCTGCCAGCACAACACATCCGCGCCAGTTTGCTTCTGCACGTAGTTACCCAGATGTTTATCCGGCGCCCAGATGATCTTCTGCCCGAGACTATCCAGATGCTCAATGAGTTCGACGGCGATACTGGAGGTGACCACCCAGTCTGCACGCGCTTTGACAGCGGCAGAGGTGTTGGCGTAAACAACGACGGTTCTGTCCGGATGGGCATCGCAAAATGCGCTGAATTCGTCGACCGGACAGCCTAAATCCAGAGAACACTCCGCATTGAGCGTAGGCATCAGAATGGTTTTTTCCGGGCTGAGGATCTTTGCCGTCTCGCCCATAAAGCGAACGCCAGCCACTAGCAGCGTCGAGGCTGGATGTTTAGCACCAAAGCGGGCCATTTCAAGAGAATCGGAGATACAACCGCCGGTCTCTTCGGCCAGCTGCTGGATTTCGGGATCGGTGTAGTAATGTGCGACCATTACCGCATCTCGCTCCTTCAGCAGGCGCTTTATTTTTTCACGGTAGAACTGTTTTTCGTCCCGGTTTAAAGGCACGGGCTTAGGCGGGAAAGGATAAATTGCGGCTTCAGGATCAAACATCACGCTCATCATTGCTTCTCGTTTTACTGGCTTAACAATAATGTCTCTCTTTTGCGTTATGAACGAAAGATACGACAATTGTGTTTTGTATACTAAACAAGATAGCGCGTTGAAGGAAAAAAGTCACAATATTTGGATAGCAAAAAGGCGCCTTTAGGGCGCCTTTCTACACTGGTGGGTCGTGCAGGATAACTCGTTTCGCTCGCCCTTCGGACCGTCGCCGCAGGCGGCTCCGGTGTCTCACTGCGTTCGACTCGAACCTGCAGCAGGTTCTCATCCTGCCGAATCGCGCATAGCAAAAAGGCGCCTTTAGGGCGCCTTTCAACATTGGTGGGTCGTGCAGGATTCGAACCTGCGACCAATTGATTAAAAGTCAACTGCTCTACCAACTGAGCTAACGACCCCTTTCGGGACATGCAAATTTTTATTCAGGCTGGTGGGTCGTGCAGGATTCGAACCTGCGACCAATTGATTAAAAGTCAACTGCTCTACCAACTGAGCTAACGACCCATTCGGGTGTTGCCTGAATTTTGTAGTATTGGTGGGTCGTGCAGGATTCGAACCTGCGACCAATTGATTAAAAGTCAACTGCTCTACCAACTGAGCTAACGACCCGATGGTGGGTGATGACGGGCTCGAACCGCCGACCCCCTCCGTGTAAAGGAGGTGCTCTACCAACTGAGCTAATCACCCAACGCCGTACTACAGGGCACTACAGGAAAATCTTAAGTGGTGGGTCGTGCAGGATTCGAACCTGCGACCAATTGATTAAAAGTCAACTGCTCTACCAACTGAGCTAACGACCCACTTTTTTCGCGGCTTTCGGGCTGTTCGATATCCCTTGGCAACGGCGGCATATATTACTGATTTAAGAATTCAGCGCAACAAAAATTTCGACGAAGATCACTTAACTGCTTACGAATCAGGCGGCACGACCAGAAATAACGCGATTTCTGGTCATGCGACACTCAACCCATCGATCCAAGACGTTTTTGCGCTTGTTTCGCACCTTCGGTGCCAGGGTACTTCGCGACCACCTGCTGATAAACGGCCTTCGCTTTCGCGCTGTCGCCTTTATCCTGCATGATGACACCGACCTTAAACATGGCATCAGGGGCTTTAGGCGATTTTGGGTAATTTTTTACCACAGAGGCAAAATAAAACGCCGCATCATCCTTTTTACCCTTGTTGTAGTTCAACTGACCAAGCCAATAATTCGCATTTGGCTGATAAGTTGAGTCAGGGTACTTTTTCACGAAGTTCTGAAACGCCGCAATGGCATCGTCCTGACGCGATTTATCCTGCACCAGGGCAATAGCTGCGTTGTAGTCAGTATTTGCGTCACCGCTCTGTACAGGCGCGCCTGTCGAAGCTGACGCATCTGCTGCCGGTGCCGGAGTGGCTGTCGCCGCCCCGCTCTGATCGCCCGCCGCAGGTTGCGCTGCAGCGCCGCCGTTACTCATGCCGTCGATCTGCAACAGGATCTGCTTCTGACGCTCGACAACCTGATTCAACTGATACTGACTTTCCTGGATCTGACCACGGAGAGAATCAATATCGTTTTGGTTATCAGAGAGCTGCTGCTGGAGTTGGGTTAAAAGCTGACTGTGAGCGTTAGAAATACGCTCGAGTTGAGTGACACGGTCTTCGACCGAGCCGGAGCCGACACTACTGATTGGTGCCTGAGCAAAAGCGGCCCAGGGGGCCGCTATTCCAACCAGTAACGACAGACTCAAGAGTTGATGTCTGAAGTTACTGCTCATGCAATTCTCTTAGTAAACCAGTACGGCACGACGGTTTTTGGAGTAAGCCGCTTCGTCATGACCCAGTACTGCAGGTTTTTCTTTACCGTAAGAAACGATGGAGATCTGGTCAGCAGAAACGCCTTTACCCTGCAGGTACATCTTAACGGCGTTCGCACGACGCTCACCCAGGGAGATGTTGTACTCAGGAGTACCACGTTCGTCAGCATGACCTTCTACGGTGACTTTGTAAGATGGGTTGCTACGCAGGAAGTTTGCGTGCGCATCCAGCATCGCAGCGAAGTCAGAACGGATGTCATACTTGTCCAGATCGAAGTAAACAATGTTGTTCTGCTGCAGCTGCTGCATCTGAAGACGCGCTTGCTCTTCAGAAGACATATTGCCGTTACCGTTAGCGTCCATACCAGTGCCGGCACCCATCATGCCTTCGCCGCTCTGGTCGTTGCTTGCATTCTTGTTGGAAGAACACGCCGCGATTGCCATTACAGGCAGAGCGATCATCAGCCCCTTCAGCACTTTGTTCAGTTGCATTTCTATGATTCCTTTAGTAATCAATTAATTATTATTTACAGATACGGCGACCAGGCAGGTGATTTTACCTGTCCATCAGTTGCCGGAATACGCGCTTTGAAACGCCCATCTGTAGAAACCAGATTCAGCACAGATCCCATCCCCTGAGAAGAGCTGTAGATTACCATCGTGCCGTTAGGTGCCAGACTCGGCGTTTCATCCAGGAACGTTGACGACAGAACTTGCACGCCACCCGTTACCAGATCTTGTTTGGCAATGTGCTGCTGGCCACCAGCAGAGCTGACCATTACCATAAATTTACCGTCACTGCTTACATCTGAATCCTGGTTCTGTGAACCTTCCCAGGTGATGCGCTGCGGTGCACCGCCATTTACATTGACTTTGTACACCTGAGGACGACCGGCCTGGTCAGACGTGAACGCCAGGTTCTGGCTGTCCGGGAACCAGGTAGGTTCAGTGTTGTTGCTGCGACCATCTGTGACCTGGCGAATCTGGCCGGAGCCGATATCCATCACGTACAGGTTCAGGCTGCCTGTTTTAGACAGAGCAAATGCCAGTTTAGTCCCATCAGGTGAGAACGCTGGCGCACCGTTGTGACGCGGGAACGAAGCAACCTGACGCACAGCGCCGTTGGACAGAGTCTGAATCACCAGCGCAGAGCGACCGCTTTCGAAGGTCACGTAAGCGAGTTTCGAACCGTCCGGAGACCAGGCCGGAGACATCAGCGGCTGTGGTGAACGGTGCACGGTGAACTGGTTGTAGCCGTCGTAGTCAGAGACGCGCAGTTCATACGGGAACTGGCCGCCGTTGGTCTGAACCACATAGGCGATACGGGTACGGAAGGCACCTTTAATACCGGTCAGCTTCTCGAACACTTCATCACTCGCAGTGTGACCCGCGTAGCGAAGCCACTGCTTGTTCACTTTATACGAGTTCTGCGCCAGAACAGTACCTGGAGCGCCGCCAGTATCAACCAGCTGGTAAGCCACTGTGTAGCCACCGTCCGGATTTGGAGTCACTTGACCCACTACCACGGCATCAATACCGAGCGCAGACCAGGCTGCCGGTTGAACTTCCTGAGCGGTACCCGGCTGCTGTGGCAAACGAGAACGATCTAAGGGATTGAATTTGCCGCTGTTACGCAAGTCAGCCGCCACAATGCCGCCAACGTCTTCAGGGGCAGCGCCAGGGCCAGCCCACTGGAACGGAACAACGCCAATTGGACGCGCAGAGTCAACCCCTTGGGTGATCTCGATGCGTACCTCTGCGTGCAGCACGGCTGCCCACAGCATAAAGAAACTTACTGCTACACGTAATGCCTGCTTCATTATATCTCCCTTATCTGGGTAACGTTACCCACGATAATTTAGCAGAATGTTAACAAACTCAAATAGACAAAACTACCCGTCCCCAGCATCAAACCTTAGCCTGTATTTCCCACTTTGAGCGGGAAAACATCACAGTTTGAAGTCCAGTTTGGCATCTTTTACCTTCTCATAAACAGCCTGTGAAGGCGGTTTAGGAATTTTGGCCGTTTTGGCAGCCGTCAAAGCAGCCTGACATAACGCTGGATCGCCCCCTTCCTGGGTTACGTCCAGTAGCAGTCCATCTGGCGCAAGCTTGATATGCAAGACGCAAGATTTACCGGCGTACAGATCAGCGCCGTATAAACGGCTCTGAATAGCAGTACGGATTTGCGAGGCGTAAGCACTGATGTCCGCACCCGATGCACCACCATTCGCCCCACTCGTTCCGCTGTCTTTAGCTGGCTGGCCGTTTCCTTTCGCCCCACCGCCCGACTTCGGCGCATTCTTACCTGAACTCAGGTCACCGAAAAGGTCGTCAACATCAGATGCCGACGCTTTCTCTGCTGCCGCTTTTTTGGCTGCGGCGGCTTTGGCGGCTGCTGCTTTATCGGCAGCGGCTTTCTTATCTGCAGCAGCTTTTTCAGCGGCAGCGGCTTTTTTGTCGGCCGCAGCCTTCTCAGCAGCGGCGGCTTTTTCAGCAGCGGCCTTCTCTGCTGCAGCCGCTTTCTTCGCAGCATCAGCAGCGGCTTTCTTCTCCGCTTCCTGGGCTGCTTTCTTCGCGGCTTCCGCTTCTGCTTTCTTCTGTGCGTCGGCAGCAGCTTTCTTGGCGGCTTCTGCTTCCGCTTTTTTCTGTGCGTCGGCGGCAGCCTTCTTCGCGGCTTCCGCTTCTGCGACTTTTTGAGCATCAGCAGCGGCTTTCTTCGCTGCGTCAGCAGCTTGTTTTGCCTGAGCGTCTGCTTTTGCTTTGGCATCCGCAGCGGATTTGGCTGCCGCTTCTTCTGCCTGCTTTTGCTGCTCTTGTGCTTTCTGGGCCGCAGCTTCAGCCTGCTTCTGCTGTTCTGCCTGCTCCTTCGCCGCTTCTTGGGCCTGCAAACGTTCTTTCTCGAGCTGCTTCAGACGCTCCTGCTCCGCGGCCTGCTTTTCACGCAGCTCCTCGGCTTGCTGTTGCGCCTGTTTATCACGCTGCTCTTCTGCCCGTTTTGCACTCGCCTGCTGCTGTTGCTGACGATTATAGTTTTGCACTACCGCGCCTGGGTCCACCATGACGGCGTCGATGGAAGAGCCTCCACCGCCGCCGGCTGACGCGTCAATATGCTCATCGAACGAACTCCAGATCAGCGCTGCAAAGAGAATCACATGCAGCACAGCGGAGATGATAATCGCTCGCTTAAGCTTGTCGTTTTGTTCGGTTGCCTTTGACACTATCGGTTCCCAAAAACTGTGCAGAGGATTAAATCGGTTGCGTCATCAAGCCTACCGACTTAACACCCGCGCTATGTAGCAAGTTCAGCGCTTTAATTATTTCATCGTAAGGCACATCTTTGGCGCCACCGATTAAGAAGACCGTTTTCGGATTCGACGTCAGGCGACGCTGCGCTTCAGCAATAACCTGCTCAGGCGGCAGCTGATCCATGCGATCTTTCTCTACCACAACGCTATATTGCCCCACGCCGGAAACCTCGATGATAACCGGTGGTTCATCATTGCTGCTTACCGCCTGTGATTCTGTCGCATCCGGCAGATCAACTTCCACGCTCTGGGTGATGATTGGCGCTGTCGCCATAAAGATCAGCAGCAGCACCAACAATACGTCCAGCAACGGTACAATATTGATTTCGGACTTAAGTTCGCGACGATTTCGTCCACGCGCTCTGGCCATGGTTTACCCCTTGTTACTCTCGGTGCTGGTAAACGCCTGACGGTGCAGAATCGCAGTGAACTCTTCCATGAAGTTGTCGTAGTTCAGTTCCAGTTTGTTCACTCGCTGGTTCAGTCGGTTATACGCCATAACTGCCGGAATTGCGGCGAACAGACCGATTGCGGTCGCGATCAGTGCTTCTGCGATACCCGGTGCAACCATTTGCAGCGTAGCTTGTTTAACCGCACCCAGTGCGATGAAGGCATGCATGATCCCCCACACGGTACCAAACAGACCGATATACGGGCTGATGGAACCCACCGTGCCAAGGAACGGGATGTGTGTTTCAAGTGATTCCAGCTCACGGTTCATCGAGATGCGCATGGCACGCGATGCCCCTTCAACGACCGCTTCAGGCGCATGATTATTTGCGCGATGGAGGCGAGCGAACTCTTTGAAACCGCTATAGAAAATTTGTTCGGAGCCTGAAAGGTTATCACGGCGTCCCTGGCTTTCCTGATACAAACGAGAAAGCTCAATACCAGACCAGAATTTATCTTCAAAGGCTTCGGCTTCACGGCCAGCAGCGTTAAGAATACGGGTTCTCTGGATAATGATTGCCCAGGATGCGATTGAAAAACCAATCAAAATCAACATGATAAGTTTAACCAGAAGGCTAGCCTTCAGGAACAAATCAAGGATATTCATGTCAGTCACTGCTTAAACTCCGCGACAATAGACTTAGGAAGCGCACGAGGCTTCATGATGAGTGGATCAACACAAACAATCAGGACTTCTGCTTCGTTCAGTACTGTGTTCTCTGCGTTGACGATCCGCTGCGTGAAAACCAGTGAGGTCCCGCGCATTGATGTTATTTCCGTTTGGACTTCGAGCATATCGTCGAGTCTGGCGGGTGCAAAATACTCCAGCGTCATCTTGCGTACCACGAAGGCAACTCGCTCAGCCAACAAAACCTGCTGACTGAAGTGATGATGGCGCAGCATCTCAGTGCGTGCCCGTTCATAAAAAGCAACGTAGCTGGCGTGGTAGACCACACCCCCGGCATCGGTATCTTCGTAGTAGACCCTAACCGGCCATCGAAACAGCGTTGTATTCACTTTACATCCTGGTAATGCAACAAAAGTTAGAGCTTTTAAACTTCGCTACTATACGCGCGGGAATGATGGTTTGGAATGGGGGAAAGTAAACGGAGAGTAAATTTTTATGGGCTCGAGTAAGCCCATAAGATTAACGGACAGTTCTTATTCAGCTAAAGAAAAAAACAAGTCCGGCGAGAAGCACAATATCAGCGACCAGCGGGCAGAAAATGCCTTGCCAGTGAACGGCTTTCGGGCGAAAGCCCACACCGTGAATGACGCCAGCGCAAACTGCCCACATGATCAAGAAACCATGCCAGATTTCCAGTTCGCTCGTCTTCGCCGCAAAGCGCGACGGGTCCCAGAAGATACAGCCTGCCAGCAGTAATGCCATCACTAAGGAAAGCGCCCGTAACGGGCGCTTGTCCATTACCGCATATAGCTTTGCGATAACATTCATCATCAGTGCTTTTCTTCACCGGTTTTGGTCGCTTCGATATGCTCAAGCGCCAGCGCGGTAATGACACCAAATGCACAGGCAAGAAGCGTCCCCAAAATCCATGCGAAATACCACATATTCAGCTCCTTACTTAGTACAGGGAATGAGTGTTGCTTTCGATGTCTTCTTTCGTGATACGACCGAACATTTTCCAGTAACACCAGGTGGTGTAGAGCAGGATAATCGGTACGAACACGCAAGCAACATACGTCATCAGGTTAAGCGTCAACTGGCTTGACGTCGCATCCCACATGGTCAGGCTCGCATTCATCATGGTGCTGGATGGCATGACGAACGGGAACATTGCAATGCCCGCAGTCAGGATGATGCACGCCAGCGTCAGTGAAGAGAACACGAATGCCCAGGCGCCTTTCTCAAGACGAGACGTCAGGACCGTCAGCAGCGGCAGCAACACACCCAGAGCCGGGATAGCCCACAGCGCAGGAGTGCTGTTAAAGTTCACCAGCCATGCCCCTGCCTGACGCGCGACTTCTTTGGTCAGCGGGTTAGACGGCGCAGCATGGTTGATAGCAGACGTCACTACATAACCATCAATACCGTATACGACCCAAACACCTGCCAGCGCGAAGCAGACCAGTGTCACCAGCGCCGCAACCTGCGCGGTGGCACGGGAACGCAGGTGCAGTTCACCCACCGTACGCATCTGCAGATACGTGGCACCCTGAGTAATGATCATCGCCACACTCACCACGCCCGCCAGCAGGCCAAACGGGTTCAGCAGCTGGAAGAAGTTACCGGTGTAGTACAGACGCATATACTCATCGAGGTGGAACGGAACGCCCTGCAACAGATTGCCGAACGCCACACCAATCACCAGCGGTGGTACGAAGCTACCGATGAAGATGCCCCAGTCCCACATGTTGCGCCAGCGGGTATCTTCGATCTTCGAGCGGTAGTCAAAACCGACCGGACGGAAGAACAAGGATGCCAGCACCAGAATCATCGCCACATAGAAGCCGGAGAACGCAGCCGCGTAGACCATCGGCCAGGCGGCAAACAGTGCGCCACCCGCGGTGATCAGCCACACCTGGTTACCGTCCCAGTGCGGGGCGATGGAGTTGATCATGATTCGACGCTCGGTGTCATTACGACCGAGGAAACGGGTGAGCATGCCCACGCCCATGTCGAAACCGTCCGTGACCGCAAAACCAATCAGTAAGATACCGACCAGCAGCCACCAGATAAAACGCAATACTTCATAATCGATCATTTGACGACTCCTGTCTTAGCGTGCCGGCTGAGTAGCCACGTTGGACTGCTCGTAGTGATAGCGACCGGTTTTCAGGCTGCTCGGGCCAAGGCGTGCGAACTTGAACATCAGGAACAGTTCGGCCACCAGGAACAGGGTGTACAGACCACAAATCAGCAGCATGGAGAAAATCAGGTCTCCCGCAGTCAGGGATGAGTTAGCCACTGCCGTTGGCAGCACCTCACCTATCGCCCATGGCTGACGGCCATACTCCGCAACAAACCAGCCGGACTCGATAGCAATCCATGGCAATGGAATACCGTACATCGCGGTACGCAGCAGCCATTTTTTCTGGCCGATACGGTTACGAATCACAGACCAGAAGGAGGCCGCGATAATCAGAAGCATCAGGATGCCGCAACCGACCATGATACGGAACGCGAAGTACAGCGGCGCAACGCGTGGAATGGAGTCTTTGGTTGCCAGCTGAATCTGTGCTTCAGTCGCATCAGACACATTCGGGGTATAACGCTTCAGCAGCAGGCCGTAACCCAGGTCTTTCTTCACGTCATTGAACTGATCGCGAACAGCCTGATCGGTAGAGCCTGAACGCAGCTGCTCCAGCAGCCCGTACGCTTTCATACCGTTACGGATACGCTCTTCGTGCTGCACCATCAGATCTTTCAGGCCCGTCACCTGCTTATCAACAGAACGGGTGGCGATGATGCCGAGGGCGTAAGGGATTTGAATAGCGAAACGGTTTTCCTGCGCATCCTGGTCAGGAATACCAAACAGGGTAAACGCCGCCGGAGCTGGCTGAGTTTCCCATTCGGCTTCGATAGCCGCCAGTTTGGTTTTCTGCACGTCACCCATTTCGTAACCGGATTCATCACCCAGCACGATAACAGACAGGATTGCCGCCATACCGAAGCTTGCCGCGATGGCAAAGGAGCGCTTGGCGAAAGCGAAGTCACGACCGCGCAGCATATAGTAGGAGCTGATGCCGAGTACGAACATCGCGCCGCAGACATAACCCGAGGCCACAGTGTGAACGAATTTCACCTGAGCAACCGGGTTCAGGACCAGCTCGGCAAAGCTGACCATCTCCATACGCATGGTTTCAAAGTTGAAATCAGACGCGATAGGGTTCTGCATCCAGCCGTTAGCGACCAGGATCCACAGTGCGGACAGGTTGGAGCCTAAGGCCACCAGCCAGGTCACTGCCATGTGCTGAACTTTACCCAGACGGTCCCAACCGAAGAAGAACAGACCTACAAAGGTGGATTCGAGGAAGAAGGCCATCAGACCTTCAATGGCCAGCGGCGCACCGAAGATATCCCCAACATAGTGAGAATAGTAAGACCAGTTAGTCCCGAACTGGAACTCCATGGTCAGGCCGGTCGCCACGCCCAGTGCAAAGTTGATACCAAACAACTTGCCCCAGAACTTGGTCATATCTTTATAAATCTGTTTGCCGGAAAGGACGTAGACCGTCTCCATGATGGCCAGCAGGAACGCCATACCGAGCGTCAGTGGCACAAAAAGGAAGTGGTACATCGCGGTCAAGGCAAACTGTAAGCGCGACAGTTCGACTATATCTAACATCATGACTCCTTGCTCATCGCATGAAGACTCCGAGAGTGAATCCCTGAGACGGGTTCACACACATGCCCCAATACAAAGTTATCTGTTCCCTTCGTCGTGACTTATTTTCTTCACTAGAGGAAAAAGTCATGATGAAAGGTTACAAATACGTTAAGAAAAAACTCTAATTGATCCCGCGAATATAATACGCTGCAAAGCCCTTACAATAAACAGGTTTTTATTGAAGGAGATTTACGTTTTACGACGGTGATCAATATATAGCGAATTTACACATTTTCAGCCAGTTTGATCGCCGACAATTTAGCGCCTTTTGAGGTGTTTTTCCAAGCATTAAACATTGATTTAAATCAAAAACGCGACTTTATGTTAATGGTGTTTAAATGCAGTAGCCATAGTAAAATCAATGTTAATGATATGTAGATTTAAGCAAGGTGATGGTTATCAAATACAGGGATGAAAATAAATTGAAGTGATTTTTTTTAACGCTGTTTGCCGCCTGGTCATTTTCACTGACAAACACTTAAGGATAGCTGCTTTAACGTGACTTTCCATCGCGAGGTTTTCAGTCGAAGCGGAAACATCTATTTTACTTTTATTAATCTTTAAATTAACACCACGGCGTGACTATTTAGAAAACGAAAAGGTCACAAAAATGTGACCTTTGATTCGTTCGCCGGGTTTTTAGGCAAGTTTGATGCTAAAGGTTCTGGACTGGCAGGGCCACAGGGTTTCAGCCATCCCGTTGACGACTCTATCGCCCTTCTGAATCTCTTCATCCATTCCCGTTTCAGCACAGCGGCTGATCTCACGGCTGAAGCTGAACGAGGTATCACAACAAACCGACTCGGAAGGATTGAACACCCGCAGGATAATCTCATCGCGATCTTCGGCTTTTTTCAACGCCCCCACCAGGCAGCCAACGGGAGACATGGTCAATAAGCTGTAGGTCGCGGGAGTGACGAAGCTGGCTTTGTTAAGCTTCATCGCATCCCACGGGATTTTGTTATAGCACTGGATCGGCGTCAGCCAGGCCCTGGCCTGCTGGGCAACGCCCGCATTGAGAGGCGTTCCGCAAAAGTTAAACAGGCTGAAACGACACTGCAGCGCTCCCCTCACCTGCGAATCTGGCACCGGCATTTTTATGCCAGAGGGGCGGCCTGGGCGTAATAACAGATCCTCTTTTCCGAGTAACCCAACGCCGCGCAGTAGCGTCAGAGCAAAGGCTTTCTTCTCCTCACCGACAATTTCAAACTCGCGTAATCCTTCGGTGAACAACGCCATGCCGTGGCGCCCCTCCTGTAACACCGCGTAATTCAGTAAGTTCCACACCGGCACCGGCGCCTCTTTCCAGCCCTCTTCCTGCCAGCGGTCCATCGCTTCATCACGCACGGGGCGTACAACCGAGCCAAACTGGGTGTCTGCCAGCACCTCTGCCGTGTTGAAGGGGGTCGGAATGAGCACCCTCACCCGGTGATCGTCCGCCTGATTATCCAGGCGCACCTCAACGTCGATACGTCGGCTGTGATGGCTGAGCGTGACCTCAATTTCAATGCCCAGGTGGCCGTTACGCAGGCGAGCAGAGCGCGCAGCCAGATTGACCGGGATAGCCATGCGGCTTCGGATCACCGCCCTGCTCTGCCAGGCTTCGTGAATCACCTCGACGGTATGCTGCGCCTCACGTGATGTCAGCCGCCACTCTTCCCGCGACGGCGAATAGTCGTATTCGTCCCCGTCATCGGAACTCTCTTCGATCTCCAGCACGCGGTCATAAATAAGGCCGGAGTCTTTATCCCGCAGGCGAAGCGTGCCGTCATCATTCAGGTCAATCTGCCAGAAAGCATTTTCCAGCAGCGCCGCCGTCGCCTCATGGCCCGGCAATATTTTTCCTGCCACGTGCGGTTCGATATAGAGGGTGCGATAGCCCATCGAAGGCAAAATCTGGCGCAGCTGGATATCAAACTCC
This sequence comes from Lelliottia sp. 489, assembly GCF_050435885.1. Lineage (NCBI taxonomy): Bacteria > Pseudomonadati > Pseudomonadota > Gammaproteobacteria > Enterobacterales > Enterobacteriaceae > Lelliottia > Lelliottia sp. 489. The sequence goes on from NZ_JBNDLC010000002.1 coordinate 213,708, forward strand.
ATAAACGGCTCGTAGTTGCCATAATGCACAATCTGCCGATCAATAAGGCCCGGATCGATCTCCCGTTGGGCGCGGATAAAGTAGGGAATTTCATTTCCTTTATCGTCCAGCAGGCGGAACGCGCTCGCGCGCAGGCGCACGGTAGTATTGACCACCTCTTCGCGTGGCCACGGCATCAGATTAAACAGCACCAGTTTGTCTTCATCCGTTTGCGGCATGTTGTCGACAATCTTACGTAAAGTGAAACGAATCAGATTGTCGGCCATATCCTCCGCCAGCTCGAAACGGGATGCGATCTCCCGGTGCACTTTATCGCTACAGCAGCAGCCGATGCTGTCGTGGGCGTGATTCTTTAAAATCTCCTTCCACATTTTCTCCAGCAGCCCATGGTGATACTCAAAGCCCAGCGTCCAGGCCAACGTAGAGAGCGGCTCCAGAATATTGACGATTTTGTTCTCCATGCGGGCGTGAGCCATTTTGATATCCATACGCGTGGAGCCGATGGTCCGGTGAACGCGCATATATTTCCCGTCGATAAACTCGCCGTTGAGCGTTGCCAGCGCATCACGATGAGCGTCGATATGCGCAAACACCTCTTCGAAGCGGCTCATGACAAACTCCCGCTGGGGATAGATCTCCCGCAGCGTCTTCATCACCGTAAAAATGTTTTGCTGCAGCGGCATCTGGTCGTGTCCGTTCGGCAACAAAATCTCTTTCGTGAGCGAGGCGTTTTCCAGCACGTCGAAATAACTGTCCAGCCGTTTACGCAGCCCGGCTTCGTCCTCCGGTAAGTACTTACCAATCGCGTAGCCCAGCGGCAGCACCTGTGTTGTCACTTCGCTGCCGTCTTTGCTCTGCCACAAAAACTCTGTTTTGTCGGTGCCATGACGTTCAGAACAGCCGCGCCAGAACATCGCGCGTTGGATACCAAACCCGTTGTAGATGTGCGGAAGCTGACCCGACATGCCGAAGGAATCCGGCAAATAGCCGATTTTCATCGGCTCGCCGAAGGCCAGGCAATCACGCATCCCGTACAGCAGGTTGCGCACAATGGATTCGCCCGAAACAATCGTGGTGTCCGTCTGGGTGTACCACGGCCCGATAATCAGCTTTCCGGCTTCCACCAGCGCTTTGACGCGTGCTTTGTTCTCCGGCTTTATCGCGAAGTAATCTTCCAGAATCGCCGTCTGCCCGTCGAGAACGTAGTATTTGTACTCCTCATCCTGCTCAAGGCGCACGAGGATCTCTTCCATATTATTGACCAGCAAAATGCGTGACTCTTCGGTGGTGAAGTACCACTCACGGTCCCAGTGCATGTGCGGCGTGATGTGAACGCGAGATACAGCTTTCATCGTCGTTTCCTGTCCAGTTAAGGCATGATGCTATTGGGAATGTATTTGCCGCTTTTTACCGCCTGACGCCGCCAAAGGAGCAGCACGCTGGTCGATATGGCGGTCCCCACCAGCGCGGCGCCAAACCAGCCCGCTGCGGCCGCAACGCCGCTCAGTCCGGCGGGATGCAGTAAAAAGAGGGAGAAAATTCCGGCCCCTGGAGTGGAAAGTCCCATTCCCATCGCGCCGACTATCGCGCCTGTCACCAGTGAGCCGAGCACAAACGAGCCAATCACCCGCAGCGGATCTTCAATCGCCATCGGAATCGCTCCTTCGGTGATCCCTGCCAGCCCCAGCAGCCAGGTCGATTTTCCGGTTTCGATTTCAAAAGGTTTAAACAGCCGCGGGGAGATGAGCGTTGAGGCCGTCACGGTAAACGCAGAAACCATTTTGACCGACGCAAAAATAGCGTATGGGCCGTACACCCCATTCGCCATCGCGCCGAGGCAAAAGGCGTAGGCCGCTTTATTCACCGGGCCGCCCAGATCGAACGAGCACATAAATCCGAGGATTGCCCCGAGCAGCAGCGCGTTTGCACCAGACAGTCCGTTGAGCCAGGCAGTCAGGGCGTTATTGATCCACGCTACCGGCTCACCGATCACAAACAGCATCAGGCTGCCGGCGCCGAGCGTGCCTATCACCGGATAGAGGTAATAGACCAGGAAACCGTTATAGCGATTGCTCAGGCGAACGTGATTTTTCACCCAGCGCATCAGATAGCCCGCGATCAGGCCCCCGGCGATAGCGCCCAAAAACCCGGAGCCAATCATGTTGGCGGCAAGTCCCGCCGCGAAACCGGGGGCCAGCGCGGGTTTATCTGCCAGCGAATACGCGGTATAGGCTGCGAGCACCGGCACCATCAACACGCCCAGCATCCCGCCGCCCAGTTTGCGATACATCCACAGCCATGAATTCTCCTGATCGAAGAGGTGCTGCAAACCGAGCATTTGCGCCAGTAATACCGACACTGCCAGCACCGTGCCCCCTGCAACGATCAAGGGCACGGCAAACGAAATCCCGCTCAGCAGGGCCTGTTTCAGCTCAGTTTTCAGGCTTTTTCGCCCGTCGGCGTCGGGTTGTTGCTGCCGTTGAACCTCAGAAGATTTCAGGGCCAGCGCCTGAGTGATCAGCGCTTCGGCGTGACGCAGCGGCTCGGTCACGGGGACCGACAGCGCAGGAATGCCGTTAAAACGTTCATGATCTTTAATCGCCACGTCGGCGGCAAAAATGCAGGCCTTCGCCTCCTTGAGCTGCTGGGGCGTTAAGCGCCCTTCAATGCCGTTCGCCCCCTGCTTTTCGACAATCACATTGACGCCAAGCTTGCGCCCGGCCTTCTCAAGGTATTCCGCCGCCATATACGTGTGGGCGATCCCCGCCGGGCAGGCCGTGACGCAAACAATCGTCGGCGCATCTGACAGCAGCGCCACGGTTTGCTCTTCGGGTTCTTCGTCCAGCGCGGCCAGCAGGGCGTCGGGCGTATCAGCCGCCATCACACGCGCCCGCAAGACATCATCGGCCAGACGCGTGGTCAGCGCCGTCAACACTTTCATGTGCGTGGTCCCTGCTTCGGCAGGCGGGATCGCCAGCAGGAAAATCAGCTCGACGTTTTCAGGCCCATCGACCCCCTCCCACTCAAGCGGATTGCGCAGCGTCGCGACCGCAAAAGCCGCTTCGTTCACCGCCGCACTTTTACCGTGCGGAACCGCCAGCCCCTCGCCCAGCGCGGTTGGTCCCTGCGCTTCGCGCTGTAAAACATCAGCCAGAAAACGCTCCGGATCGGCTATTTTTCCCAGATCGTGTAGCCGCTGTGCCAGCTGGCGGATCGCATCGTCACGATCGGTAAATCGCGCATGCAGAAAGATCGCCTGGGGATGAGTCAGAGTCGTCAGGTTCATCAGATCCTCACAGAATTGTCGTTTTAATGTACGGCAGATTCTGGCACACCAGATGATACCTTTATGTGATCACTTTCACTTAAACACCATATTTGTATTATTGTTGTATTATTTACAATCCGAATACTCAGGGCATAATTCAAAAGAATGGTATTACCTGAACAATACAAAAACGGACGTTTATGAGTCAGAAACCGATGTACCGCCAGATCGCCGACACCTTGCGCGAACAGATCAGCAGCGGCGAACTGAAGCCGGGTGACGCGCTCCCCACCGAATCAGCGCTTCAGGCGATGTTCAGCGTTAGCCGCGTGACGATCAGGCAAGCCTTAAAGCGGCTGACAGAAGAGCAGATCATCGAAAGTATTCAGGGCAGCGGCTCTTACGTAAAAGAGGAGCGGGTGAATTACGACATCTATCAGCTCACCGGTTTTTACGAAAAACTGGCGGACCGCAACGTCGACACCCACAGCGATGTGAAAGTGTTTGAGGTCATAAAAGCCGATGCAAGGCTTGCCGAAAAGTTACAGCTCGCCCCGGATGACAAGGTCTGGCACGTTAAACGCGTGCGTTTTATCAAGCAAAAACCGGTGAATCTGGAAGAGACCTGGATGCCGCTGGCGCTGTTTGCCGACCTCACCTGGGAGGTGATGGAAAACTCGAAATATCACTATATTGAGCAGATCAAAAAGATGATTATCGATCGCAGCGAGCAGGAGCTGTTGCCGGTCATGCCTTCAGAAGAGGCGATCGCCGCCCTGTCGCTCGATCCGGCAAAACCGATCCTCGAAAAAGTCTCTCGCGGTTTTTTGAAAGACGGCAGAGTGTTTGAGTTCAGCCGTAACGTGTTTAACAGTGACGACTACAACTTCACGCTGGTAGCGAAACGCCGACACTGAAAACCTGGCCGGTAAACGGTGCACGAGAAATATATGGCATAAAAAAGGCCGCTTTTCAGCGGCCAACCATGTCGAAACGGACATTTATTATGTCAAAGCTCCCCTTGCGGAGAGCAGAGAGGATTTACTTGATGATAGCGCTCAGCGCTTCGCCGATATCGGCCAGGCTGCGAACGGTTTTAACACCTGCGGCTTCCAGAGCGGCGAATTTCTCATCCGCTGTGCCTTTACCACCGGCAATGATGGCGCCTGCGTGGCCCATACGTTTGCCTTTTGGCGCCGTCACACCCGCGATGTAGCCAACAACCGGCTTGGTGACGTGATCTTTGATGTAAGCTGCAGCTTCTTCTTCCGCGCTACCGCCGATTTCACCGATCATCACGATCGCTTCAGTCTGCGGATCTTCCTGGAACAGTTTCAGGATATCGATGAAGTTAGAGCCTGGGATCGGGTCACCGCCGATGCCCACACAGGTGGACTGGCCGAAACCGTAGTCAGTGGTCTGTTTAACCGCTTCATAGGTCAGGGTACCGGAGCGAGACACGATGCCCACTTTGCCTGGCTTGTGAATGTGGCCCGGCATGATGCCGATTTTGCACTCGCCTGGGGTGATGACGCCAGGGCAGTTTGGCCCGATCATGCGAACGCCCGCTTCATCCAGCTTCACTTTTACGGTCAGCATGTCCAGCGTCGGGATGCCTTCCGTAATGGTGATGATCAGTTTGATGCCTGCGTCGATCGCTTCCAGAATAGAGTCTTTGCAGAACGGAGCCGGAACGTAGATCACGGTCGCGGTTGCGCCCGTCGCTTCGACCGCTTCGCGCACGGTGTTAAACACCGGCAGGCCCAGATGCGTGGTGCCGCCTTTGCCTGGCGTCACGCCGCCAACCATCTGCGTACCGTAAGCAATCGCTTGTTCGGAGTGGAAAGTCCCCTGGCTTCCGGTGAAGCCCTGGCAGATAACTTTAGTGTTCTTATCAATCAAAACGGACATTATTTCCCCTCCACTGCGGCAACAACCTGCTGAGCTGCATCCGTCAGACTTTTCGCTGCAATAATATTCAGGCCACTGTCAGCCAGTTTTTTCGCGCCGAGTTCAGCGTTGTTACCTTCCAGACGAACCACAACCGGGACGTTCACGCCCACTTCTTCCACCGCACCGATGATACCGTCAGCGATCAGGTCGCAACGAACGATACCGCCGAAGATGTTAACCAGAACGGCTTTCACGTTGTCGTCAGAGAGGATGATTTTGAACGCTTCGGTTACGCGCTCTTTGGTCGCGCCGCCGCCCACGTCAAGGAAGTTAGCCGGTTCGCCACCGTGCAGTTTAACGATGTCCATGGTGCCCATTGCCAGGCCCGCACCGTTAACCATGCAGCCGATGTTGCCATCCAGCGCAACGTAGTTCAGTTCCCACTGTGCAGCCTGCGCTTCACGCGGATCTTCCTGAGACTGATCGCGCATTTCACGCAGATCGGACTGGCGGAACAGTGCGTTACCGTCAGCGCCCAGTTTGCCGTCGAGGCAGATCAGGTCGCCCTGAGTGGTGATCACCAGCGGGTTGATTTCGATCAGCGCCAGATCGCGCTCAAGGAAGATCGTCGCCAGGCCCATGAAGATCTTGGTGAACTGCTGAACCAGTTTACCTTCCAGACCCAGTTTGAACGCCAGCTCGCGACCCTGGTAAGGCATAGGGCCTGCCAGTGGATCGATAGCCACTTTGTGGATCAGGTGTGGCGTCTCTTCAGCCACTTTCTCGATTTCCACGCCGCCTTCGGTGGATGCCATGAACACCACGCGACGGGAGCTACGGTCTACAACCGCGCCGAGATACAACTCTTTTGCGATATCCGTCGCCGCTTCAACCAGGATCTGGTTTACCGGCTGGCCGTTCGCATCTGTCTGATAGGTCACCAGGCGTTTGCCCAGCCAGTGTTCAGCAAAAGCGCGGATCTCTTCTTTGCTCTTCACAACCTTCACACCGCCCGCTTTACCGCGGCCACCAGCGTGAACCTGACACTTAACTACCCAAGGGCCGGAACCGATTTTAGATGCGGCTTCTTCTGCTTCACGTGGGGTAGTACAGGCATAACCCACCGGAGCCGGTAAGCCATACCGGGCAAACAGCTGTTTGGCCTGATATTCATGTAAGTTCATGTGTTCTATCCATCCTTCAGGTAATCGTTTTTTTCAAACCTGTAGACCGGCAGCGCAACGCTTGCCCGGTCTACAGGGCAGGTGAGGCAAAAACTACTACACGTCCAGCAGCAGACGCGTTGGATCTTCCAGCAGCTCTTTAATCGCCACCAGATAACCCACAGATTCACGACCATCAATCAGACGGTGATCGTAGGAGAGCGCCAGATACATCATCGGCAGGATCTCCACTTTACCGTCAACCGCCATTGGGCGATCTTTGATGGCATGCATACCCAGAATCGCGCTCTGCGGCGGGTTGATGATTGGGGTAGACATCAGGGAACCGAACACACCACCGTTGGTGATGGTGAAGTTACCGCCGGTCAGGTCTTCAACGGTCAACTTACCGTCACGGCCTTTCAGCGCCAGCTCTTTGATTTTCTTCTCGATATCTGCCATGCCCAGGGTATCAACGTCACGCAGAACCGGGGTCACCAGGCCGCGCGGCGTGGAGACCGCCATGCTGACGTCGAAGTAGTTGTGGTAGACCACATCTTCGCCATCGATAGAGGCATTCACTTCCGGATAGCGTTTCAGCGCTTCAACAACCGCTTTCACGTAGAAGGACATAAAGCCCAGACGGATACCGTGACGTTTTTCAAACGCGTCACCGTACTGCTTACGCAGATCCATGATTGGCTTCATGTTGACTTCGTTGAAGGTGGTCAGCATCGCGGTGGAGTTTTTCGCTTCCAGCAGACGCTCAGCCACACGCTTACGCAGACGCGTCATCGGCACGCGTTTTTCACTGCGTGCGCCCAGCGCTGGCTGTGCAGCAGGCGCTGCGGCCGCTGCCGCCGGTGCTTTGGCTTCTTCTTTCGCAGGCGCTTTCGCCAGATGTTTTTCCACATCTTCGCGGGTCAGACGACCGCCAACACCGGTGCCTTTAATGGCGCTGGCTTCGAGATTGTGTTCACCCAGCAGGCGACGGATCGCCGGGCTGAGTGCATCGTTAGTTTGCTCTTCCAGAGACGCTTGCTGACGCTGAGCCGGGGTGGACTCTTTGCTTTCAGACTTGGCGCTGGACTCTTTGCCCGCGCTGTTGCCTTCACGCAGGCGACCGAGGATCTGGCGAGAGGTCACCGTGGTGCCTTCGTCTTCCAGCACTGCATCAAGAATGCCATCCGCCGATGCCGGTACTTCCAGTACCACTTTGTCAGTTTCGATTTCTACCAGCACTTCATCGCGCTTAACGCTATCGCCCGGTTTTTTATGCCAGGTCGCAACCGTGGCGTCAGCGACGGATTCAGGCAGGTCGGGAACAAGAATATCTACGCTACTCATTATGTATCCTTAAATTATTCGACGTTCAGCGCGTCATTAACCAGATCTTGCTGTTGCTTCTGGTGAACGGACATATACCCTACCGCCGGAGAGGCGGAGGCCGGGCGACCTGCGTAACGCAGGGCAGACCCAAATGGAATCACATCACGGAAATGATGCTGGCTGCAGTACCATGCGCCCTGGTTGAGCGGCTCTTCCTGGCACCAGACAAAATCATGCACGTGTGCGTACGGTTTCAACGCTTCCTGCACCGACTGATGCGGGAACGGATAAAGCTGCTCGATACGCACGATGGCGACATCTTTCTGATCTTTCTTGCGGCGCTGTTCAAGCAGGTCGAAATAAACCTTACCAGAACACATCACAACGCGCTTCACGGCCTGCGGATCCAGCTCGTCAATCTCACCAATCGCTGGCTGGAAGGTCCCGTTCGCCAGCTCATCCAGGCTGGAAACTGCCAGCGGATGACGCAGCAGAGATTTCGGTGACATCACCACCAGCGGACGGCGCATACCGCGCAGCGCCTGACGACGCAGCATGTGGTAAACCTGTGCTGGCGTAGATGGCACGCAGACCTGCATGTTCTGCTCAGCGCAGAGCTGCAGATAACGTTCCAGACGCGCGGAGGAGTGCTCCGGACCCTGTCCTTCGTAGCCGTGTGGCAGCAGCATCACCAGGCCACACATACGGCCCCATTTTTGCTCGCCGGAGCTGATGAACTGGTCGATAACGACCTGCGCACCGTTAGCGAAGTCACCAAACTGCGCTTCCCAGATAGTCAGGGTGCGCGGCTCTGCGGTGGCATAGCCGTATTCAAACGCCAGTACCGCTTCTTCGGACAGCACGGAGTCCCAGACCTTGAACTGGCCCTGACCGTTATGCACGTGCTGCAGCGGGGTGTACGTTGAACCGTTGGTCTGGTTGTGAATAACCGCGTGACGGTGGAAGAAGGTCCCACGGCCCGCATCTTCACCGGACAGACGCACCGGAATCCCTTCGTCGACCAGCGTCGCGTACGCCAGGTTCTCAGCGCCACCCCAGTCGAACAGCTTCTCGCCGGACGCCATTGACTGACGGTCGGAGTAGATTTTCTGCACGCGGGACTGCATTTCAATCGCTTCAGGTACCGTGCTGATGCGTTTAGCCAGCTCCTGCAGACGCTTCATTTCGACCTTGTTCGGGTAGCTCTCATCCCACTCGTGGTTGAGGTACGGCGACCAGGTAAAGGAGTGCATGTTCATCGGACGCAGCTCTTTCACTACGCACTCACCGGCATCCAGCGCATCGCGGTAAAGATTAACCAGCTCGGTCGCATCTTCCAGGGTCGCGATTTTGTCGGCTTCCAGTTTGTCAGCGTAGATCTTACGTGGCGTCGGATGCTTTTTGATTTTCTGGTACATCAGCGGCTGGGTTGCACTCGGCTCGTCCGCTTCGTTATGGCCATGACGGCGATAGCAGAACAGGTCGATGAACACATCGCGTTTGAAGGTGTTACGGAAGTCCAGCGCCAGACGGGTAACGAAAGCAACAGCTTCCGGATCGTCCGCGTTCACGTGGAAGATTGGCGCCTGCACCATTTTACCGATGTCAGTACAGTACGGCGTAGAGCGTGCATCCAGCGGGTTCGAGGTGGTGAAGCCCACCTGGTTGTTGATGACGATGCGAACGGTACCGCCCACTTCGTAACCACGCGCTTTGGACATGTTCAGGGTTTCCTGAACGACGCCCTGCCCGGTTACCGCCGCATCACCGTGAATGGTGATTGGCAGTACTTTGTTGCTGCTTGGCTCGTCCAGACGATCCAGACGCGCACGCACGGAACCGATCACCACCGGGCTTACGATTTCCAGGTGCGACGGGTTAAACGCCAGCGCCAGGTGAACCAGACCGCCCTGCGTTTCGATATCCGATGAGAAGCCCATGTGGTACTTCACATCGCCGGTACCGAGATGTTCTTTATGTTTGCCCGCGAATTCGTCGAACAGGTCCTGCGGTTTTTTACCCAGCACGTTGACCAGCACGTTCAGACGCCCACGGTGCGCCATACCCAGCACCACTTCACGGGTGCCGCTGTTGCCCGCATGGCGGATCAGCTCTTTCAGCATCGGCACTAACGCATCGCCGCCTTCCAGGGAGAAGCGTTTTGCACCCGGGAATTTAGCACCGAGGTAACGCTCCAGACCTTCTGCTGCGGTCAGTTCGCTCAGGAAGCGTTTTTTCTCTTCAACGCTAAAGCTGGCGTGGCCTGTCACCGACTCAATGCGCTGCTGGATCCAGCGTTTTTCGTCCGTGGAGGTGATGTGCATGTATTCTGCGCCAATGGAGCCGCAGTAGGTTTGTTTGAGCGCCTCAAGCAGCTCTCCCAGCTTCATCGTGTCTTTGCCGCTGGCAAAAGAGCCGACGTTAAAGCTTTCCTGGAAATCTGCCTCGGTCAGATCGTGATACGCCGGATCGAGATCCGCCACACGTTCTTGTTTCCACAGTCCCAGCGGATCGAGGTTCGCATGCTGGTGACCACGGAAGCGATAAGCATTGATGAGCTGCAGGACTTTAACCTGCTTCACATTGGTGTCAGGGTCAGAGATCGAGGAAGAGTAACGTGAGGCATCCTTCGCCAGACGACGGAAATAATCACGTGTTTTGGAATGGAATTGATCCGGTTTGACCCCAGTGCCAGGTAACTGCTGGAACATGGAACGCCAGTTAGCGTCCACTGAGTCAGGATCGGTTAAGAAGTCTTCATAGAGCTGTTCGATCCAGCTTTGGTTTGCACCAGAGAGGAAAGAAGAGTCCAGCCAGGCTTTCATTGCGCCGTTCTGCATCGTGATCCCTTAAGCATTTTTATGCTTATTTCGCCGTAGAAACTACCACGCACACCTCGTGTACGTGCCGGGGTTCACCTGCGAGCTCTTATGTTGTCTTGGGCTCGCGAAGGAACCTTTAAAAACTGTCTGTATAATCTTCGTCGTTCAGGCGGAGTTGTCGTTGCGGTTTTCACTCACGTCAGTTAACCGCGCCGTGCCTCGCTCTGAACGCCTCAATTATTGCCTGTCAGGGCAGTTTTTAGAGGTTTCCTACAATGTCTCTTTGCCCGGTGGCGTTCCGCTTACTGGCCTACATAAAAGTAGGCCGGATAAGCGGAGCGCCATCCGGTGGTATTACTTAGGCACTGCGCTGCAACAGCATCGACTTAATATGGCCGATGGCGCGCGTCGGGTTCAGCCCCTTAGGACATACACTGACGCAGTTCATGATGCTATGGCAGCGGAATACGCTGAAAGCATCACTTAATCCTTCAAGGCGACTGTCGGTTTCGGTATCGCGGCTGTCAATCAGGAAGCGATACGCGGCCAGCAGGCCAGCCGGGCCGATAAACTTGTCCGGGTTCCACCAGAACGACGGGCAAGAGGTCGAACAGCATGCACAGAGAATACACTCATACAGACCATCGAGTTTTTCACGCTGCTCTGGCGACTGTAAATGCTCGCGAGCGGGTGGATTTTGCCCATTATTCAACAAGTAAGGCTTAATCTTCTCATATTGTGCATAGAATTGCCCCATGTCCACCACCAAATCGCGAACGACCGGCAGGCCAGGCAGAGGACGAATCACAATTTTCTGTCCTGAACGCTGTAGCGCTGAAATTGGGGTGATACAGGCCAGGCCATTTTTGCCGTTCATGTTCACGCCGTCGGAGCCACAAACCCCTTCACGGCAGGAACGACGAAACGACAGTGTCGGGTCCTGTTCTTTCAGCTGCATTAACGCATCAAGCAGCATCATGTCGCGACCTTCTTCCGCTTCCAGGGTGTAATCCTGCATATGCGGAGCGTCATCGACATCCGGGTTATAACGATAAACTGAGAATTCGAGTTTCATTATCCTGTCTCCGCATTAATAGGTACGAATCTTCGGCGGGAACGCCGGACGCAGTTTCGGTTCCATGTTGACTTGACGTCGCGTCATAGATTCCGACTCTGGCAGATACAGGGAATGGCACAGCCAGTTTTCGTCGTCACGATCCGGGAAGTCGAAGCGGCTATGGGCGCCACGGCTTTCGGTGCGGAAGTTTGCGGAGACGGCCGTTGCATAGGCGGTTTCCATCAGGTTATCCAGCTCAAGGCATTCGACGCGCTGCGTGTTGAACTCGCTGGAGGTATCGTCCAGACGGGCATTTTTCAGACGCTCACGAATCGCTTTCAGCTGCTCAAGGCCTTTAGCCATCGCATCGCCTTCACGGAATACCGAGAAGTTGTGCTGCATACACTCTTGCAGCGCTTTGCGGATTTCGACCGGATCTTCGCCATCACGGTTGCCGTTCCAGCGGTTGAGACGTTCGAGAGAGGCTTCGATATCCGATTCACGGGCATCGCGCAGATCGCCCTGCTCGGCGATGGACTCTTGCAGATGTAAACCGACCGCACGACCAAACACCACCAGGTCGAGCAGCGAGTTGCCGCCCAGACGGTTAGCACCGTGGACCGATACGCAGGCGATTTCGCCAACCGCGAACAGACCCGGAATCACCACGTCTTCGCCCTGCTCGTTCACAGTCAGCGCCTGACCGGTTACTTTGGTCGGAATACCGCCCATCATATAGTGGCAGGTTGGGATAACCGGAATCGGCTCTTTCACCGGGTCAACGTGCGCGAAGGTGCGCGACAGTTCCAGGATGCCCGGCAGACGGGACTCCAGAACGTCTTTACCGAGGTGATCCAGTTTCAGTTTCGCATGCGGCCCCCACGGACCATCGCAGCCGCGACCTTCACGGATTTCGATCATGATGGAACGCGCCACCACGTCACGACCCGCCAGGTCTTTCGCATTCGGGGCATAACGCTCCATGAAGCGCTCGCCGTGTTTGTTCAGCAGATAACCGCCTTCACCACGGCAGCCTTCGGTAACCAGAACGCCCGCACCGGCGATGCCGGTCGGGTGGAACTGCCACATTTCCATATCCTGCACAGGCACACCTGCGCGGATCGCCATACCAACGCCGTCACCGGTGTTGATGTGGGCATTGGTGGTGGACTGGTAAATACGGCCTGCGCCGCCGGTCGCCAGCACGGTCGCGCGGGCTTTGAAGTAGACCACTTCACCGGTTTCGATGCACAGCGCGGTACAACCCACCACTGCGCCATCTTCGTTTTTCACCAGATCCAGCGCATACCACTCGGAGAAAATTGTGGTGTGGTTTTTCAGGTTCTGCTGATACAGGGTGTGCAACAGCGCGTGACCGGTACGGTCAGCCGCTGCCGCAGTACGTGCCGCCTGCTCGCCGCCGAAGTTTTTCGACTGGCCGCCAAACGGACGCTGATAAATTGTGCCATCTTCCAGGCGGGAGAACGGCAGACCCATATGGTCTAGCTCCAGAATCGCTTCCGGGCCGGTTTTACACATATATTCGATGGCGTCCTGGTCACCGATGTAATCGGAGCCTTTCACCGTGTCATACATATGCCATTCCCAGTTATCTTCATGGGTATTACCGAGCGCCACGGTGATACCACCCTGCGCAGACACGGTATGGGAACGGGTCGGGAATACTTTAGAGAGCAGCGCACAGGTCTGGCCGCTCTGGGAAATTTGCAGCGCCGCGCGCATACCTGCGCCACCGGCACCAATCACAACAGCATCAAATTCTCTGACTGGCAGTTTCATCACACACCCCACACCACAACAAATCCATAAATAACGTAAACCACCAGAGCCACAACAATCAGGAGTTGCAGCGGCAAGCGAACGCCTAACGGTTTAACGTAATCGGTCAACACCTGCCACATGCCAATCCAGGCATGAATAAGGATGGAGAACAGAGCCAGCAGGGTGAACACTTTGGTGAAGGCAGATCCGAAGAACCCGCTCCAGATTTCCCACGTCAGCTCGCCGCTGGTCGCAAAGAAACCGATCATGTAGATGATGTAAAGCGTGAGGACGATGGCAGTAGCGCGGACCAGAATGAAGTCATGTACGCCGTTGCGTCCTAATGCGGAGGCGTTGCTTACCATACGAGGACTCCTGCAAGAATTGAAAGCACGACAGTAATCACAAATGAAATATTGGCAGAACGTTTACCTGCTTCGAAGGTTTCTTCCAGATAGCCAAAATCCATCAGCAGATGGCGAACACCCACCACAACGTGGTACGCCAGCGCCGTCAGAATGCCCCACATGATAAATTTCACGAAGAAGCTGCTCATAATGGCAGAGGCCTGGAGGAATCCTTCAGGAGAAGAGAGGCTGGTACCCAGTAACCACAGCAGAATGCCGACCGCCACAAACGTGATCACACCGGACACACGGTGCAGAATGGACGCTATTGCCGTTACGGGGAATCGGATCGTTTTGAGATCCAGATTGACAGGTCTTTGTTTTTTCACATTTCTTATCATGAATAACGCCCACATGCTGTTCTTATAATTCCCTTTGAATTCGCGTTACAGGAAGGCGGCAAGTCCGGGAATCCCCTGCATCACAGTAAACTGTGTGACCGGGGTGACCTGACGCAGCCAACACACCTGTAGCGTGAAAGACGACGGGATTTCCTTCCTCCGGTCTGCGTGCGGGTCAAGCAGCGTCCATATCTATAACTGCGCGTCATGGTAAACATTGCTTCCAAATGCTAAAACGACACGTTACAACGCTGGGTGGCTCGGGATTGCAGGGTGTTCCGGAGACCTGGCGGCAGTATAGGTCGTTCACAAAACCATTACAATTAACCTACATACAGTTTGTCGGGTTTTATGCGGAACAGTGATCAGAGTCACGATAACAACATTATTTTAAATTTTAATCATCGGATTTGACAAAGATTAAACATTATTGTTACAAACTACAGCAGAAAAGGCATATAATGCGCAAAAGTTATGAGGTCTCTCTTTCACCTGAGATTTAGTTATGTAACAGTGTGATGGTATTGACCGAAGTTATCAGGACAGTTATTAGTGGTATACAGGTTTGAATAATTCGGACTGCGAAGACACTGATTTGCTGTTGTTTCTCTGATTTTTCACACGTTTACCTGCAAGGCGCCATAGCTCTGTACCCTGGTTCCTCCTCGCGAGCTGAGCGGTAAGCCAAATAACAAACCGGTAACGATGTGATAAACAGCTGAAAGCAAGTTGGTAAAAACGTGGTCTTAAGCATAAGGCGCTAAGGAGACCGTAAATGGCTGATACAAAGGCAAAGCTCACCCTAAACGGTGACACTGCTATTGAACTGGATGTGCTAAAAGGCACGCTCGGTCAGGATGTTATTGATATCCGTACACTGGGTTCCAAAGGAGTATTCACCTTTGACCCTGGTTTCACCTCTACCGCATCTTGCGAATCCAAAATCACCTACATCGACGGTGACGAAGGTATCCTGCTCCACCGCGGTTTCCCCATCGATCAGTTAGCCACCGAATCCAACTATCTGGAAGTGTGCTACATCCTGCTGAACGGCGAAAAACCGACGCAGGAACAATACGATGAGTTCAGAACCACCGTTACCCGCCACACCATGATCCATGAGCAGATTACCCGTCTGTTCCATGCATTCCGTCGTGATTCACATCCGATGGCCGTCATGTGCGGGATTACCGGCGCACTGGCCGCGTTCTACCACGACTCTCTGGACGTGAATAACCCACGCCATCGCGATATCGCGGCGTTCCGTCTGCTGTCCAAAATGCCAACCATGGCGGCGATGTGTTACAAATACTCCATCGGCCAGCCATTTGTTTACCCGCGTAACGACCTCTCCTATTCAGGCAACTTCCTGAACATGATGTTCTCCACACCGTGCGAAACCTACGAGGTTAACCCGGTGCTTGAGCGCGCCATGGATCGTATTCTGATCCTGCACGCCGATCACGAACAGAACGCATCGACCTCTACCGTCCGTACCGCAGGCTCTTCAGGCGCGAACCCGTTCGCCTGTATCGCTGCCGGTATCGCCTCCCTGTGGGGACCGGCGCACGGTGGTGCTAACGAAGCGGCACTGAAGATGCTGGAAGAGATCAGCTCCGTTGAGCACATTCCAGAGTTCGTGCGTCGTGCGAAAGATAAGAACGACTCCTTCCGCCTGATGGGCTTCGGTCACCGTGTTTACAAAAACTATGACCCGCGCGCCACCGTGATGCGTGAAACCTGCCACGAAGTGCTGAAAGAGCTGGGCACCAAAGATGATCTGCTGGAAGTGGCGATGGAGCTGGAACATATCGCGCTGAACGACCCGTACTTCATCGAGAAGAAACTGTACCCGAACGTCGATTTCTACTCTGGCATTATTCTGAAAGCGATGGGCATTCCGTCTTCCATGTTTACCGTGATCTTCGCGATGGCACGTACCGTCGGCTGGATTGCACACTGGAACGAAATGCACAGCGAAGGCATGAAAATTGCGCGTCCGCGTCAGCTGTATACCGGCTACGACCAGCGTGATTTTAAGTCTGATGTGAAAACCAAATAAGCGCCATGAGGTGCGGCCTGCTGCCCGCACCTTAATCTTCTTCACACTGGAGAGGACGCTAATACCAAAAACGGTAACCTTCGGGTTACCGTTTTGTTTTTATTGCTGGCACGCCGGGCACCAGTAAAACGGTCGTGACGACAACATCGTTCGCTCAATCGCCCCGCCGCACCGCTCGCACGGCTTCCCTTCCCGATGAAACACCTTAAAGCGGAACAGCGCCCCGTGATGTTTTTTATCATCCACCACGCCGCGCGTGTTGTAGGAGAGGCGTGGGATCTCCAGCAAGGCATGAGACAGCGCATCGAGCTGTCTCTCATTGAGCTGCGACGCTTTTCGCTGACCTGCCAGCCCCACTTCCCACAGAATTTCAACGCGCAGATAGTTACCTAGCCCGGCGAGAAACGCCTGATCGAGCAGCAGCCCGGAAAACTGTCGGTTGCGAAAGGCAGGCGACAGCAGCCGCGCTTTCACAGTTTCTGCGGTCAGGCGCATATCCAGCACGTCCGGCCCGACCCGTTGCAGAAACGGGTGAGTGAGCAGTTGCTCCGGCGTTAACATCTCGATATCCGACGCGCTGTAGAGCAAAATAGCCTTCTCCGCCGTCTGCAATCTGACGCGCAGGACACGATTAGTTTGCGGTTGCTCACCCACATTGATCACTCGCCAGACGCCATAAAGCTGGTTGTGGCTATATAACGTCAGGTTATGGCTGAAATGGGTCAGCAACGCTTTGCCGCGCGTCTCGATGTGCGTCACGGTTTGCCCGATCAACTGCGTTTCATACGGTTTTAACTGAGGGAAAGCAAACCACGCATCGGTCAGTGGTTTGCCCTTTATCGCCGCCTCCAGGCTATCCGCCGCGCGGCGGATCTCCGGACCTTCTGGCATTTTATCTTCCTTTGTTTAGTGCGTCGCGCCGCCCACGATTTTCACGTCAGACGCCTGGCGCAGGGCCACTTCGACCGCCACGATCAGCGCCGCTTTCACCGTGTGCGCCGCCATACTCGGTGCGCCCGGATGCGCTGCAGCCTGTTCAGGCAGGTACGGAATATGGATAAATCCACCCTTCACTGCGGTTTTTCCACTGATTTTATGCAGCAGCCCGTACATGACGTGGTTACAGACGAAGGTGCCCGCCGTCTGCGAAACGGAGGCGGGGATCCCCTTCTCGCGCATCGCCGCCACCATCGCTTTGATCGGCAGCGAACTGAACCACGCCGCGGGACCATCCGGGACGATCACCACATCAATCGGCTGCTGGCCGTGGTTATCGGCGATCCTGGCGTCGTCCACGTTAATGGCGACGCGCTCGACGGTCACATCCACACGACCGCCCGCCTGTCCGACCGCGATCACCACCGCAGGTTCAAGTTCATCGATAGCCGCATTCAGCACGCTTAACGACTCACCAAAAACGCAGGGCAGCTGGCGCGTCACCACGCGGCAGCTGTCGATGATACTCCCCTCAAGCTGCCTGACCACTTCCCACGAAGGGTTAACGGTCTCGCCGCCAAATGGCTCAAAACCGGTGACTAATACATTACGCATCGTCTCTCCTTACAGGAACATCAGGAAGTACAACAGGAACACGTTGGCAATCAGCAGCAGCACGCCGGTCGGCACCTGCGCTTTGATTACCGCATTTTTATCCGGCAGCTCCAGCAGCGCGGCGGGCACGATGTTGAAGTTCGCCGCCATTGGCGTCATCAGCGTTCCGCAGTAGCCGGAGAACATGCCAATCGCCGCCATCACCGCCGGGTTACCGCCATGCTGCAGCACCAGGATCGGGATGCCGATCCCCGCCGTCACGATCGGGAACGCCGCAAACGCATTGCCCATCACCATCGTGAGCAGCGCCATGCCGATCGTGTACACCGCCACGGCGATAAAGCGGCTGTCCACCGCCAGGTAGCTTTTCGTCAGCCAGGAGATGCCCTCACCCACGCCAGCGGCGGTAAAAAGCAGGCCCAGCGTCGCCAGAATTTGCGGCAGGATAAACGCCCAGCCGATGGAATCCAGCAGACGGCGCGCCTCCTGCAACGGCTGATGCACTTTTTCGTGCGTCATTTTGACCGCCATTGCGAGGCCAATCAGCGACCCGGCGGTCATCGAGAACAGCGTCACCAGCGTCGAATGGTTACCCGGTCCGAACAAATTTTCCTGCAATCCTGGCACATGGTTGAACATCAGCACGCCCACCACCGTCACCACAGGAATGGCTAACGCCGGATAGAACAGACGGTTGCCGAGCCGCTTCGCGCTGGCCTCCCGCTCTTCGGGTTTACGCTGGTGATAGCTGCCCAGACGCACGCCGCCAAAACCGGCGATCAGCGCCAGCCCAACCACCGCCAGACCGACCGCAATATGCACGGTGCGCTTATCGCCCACCAGCTGATACGTCCAGTCACCGAGCAGGAAAATCAGGCCGTACACGCCCCAGAACAGGCCGGTAGTGATGCGACGCGGGTTCGCTTTATCGCGAAACGACATCACGGCGACGATCAGCAGGATCAGCCCTGCCAGCCAGTAAAGATAACTTTGCTGGAAATTCATGAGGCATCTCCCTGCGTGTGCGTGGTTTTCGCCAGCTCGCGCTCAAGATGCTTGTCCAGCCGCCACAGGCGAGTGGCGTGGATAATAAAGGCGCAGACCGCCGTCGGAATGCCCCACAGCGCAATGTGCAGCGGCTCGGTCTGAATTCCGCCGGACTCCAGCATAAAGTTATGCATAAAGATGATCGCCCCGAAGGCGACAAAGATATCTTCACCGAAGAACAGCCCGACGTTGTCCGTCGCCGCCGACATCGCCCTCAGGCGATAGCGCACCGCGCCCGGCAGTTCGCCGTATTTTTTCTCCGCAGCCCCTTCTGCCATTGGAGCCAGCAGCGGTCGCACCATTTGCGGATGGCCGCCCAGACTGGTCAACCCCATCGCCGCCGTCGCTTCACGCACAAACAGATAGACAATCAGCAGTCGCCCTGCTGTGGCGCTGTGGATTTTGGCAATCCACGCCTGCGCGCGCTCTTTCAGACCGTGACGTTCCAGCAGGCCAATAACGGCCAGCGGGATCAGCAGGATATAAGGCAGGTTACGGGTATTCAGGAACCCTTCGCCCAGCTTTTCGAGGATAGTCGCGACCGGCATATTCGCCGCCACACCGGTGACAATCCCGGCGACAATCACCACCAGCACCGGATTAAAACGTAAGATAAACCCGACCACGATCACCGCAATACCGATGAGTGGCCAGAGCGAAAGCGTCTCTGCCATGTTGTCCTTCCTGTTGTTGTATAGCGTTTTGTTGTGTTTGCGTTTTGTGCTTTAGGCACTGATTTTTATATTATTTAACTCAAATTCTGCGCGCAAGCGACGGGCAAACGCCAGCGCGTGTTCGCCGTCTCCGTGCAGACACACCGTCTGCGCGCGCACAGAGGCCCACTCACCGCTCGTACTTTTCACCCGCCCCTGCTGCACCATGTTCAGAGTTTGCGCCAGCGCCTGCTCTTCATCGGCAATCAGCGCCCCCGGCTCGCTGCGCGGCACCAGGCTGCCGTCGGCCCGATAGCCGCGATCGGCAAACACCTCTTCGCGGGTCACCAGGCTATAACGCTCACCGGCGCGGATCAGCTCGCTCCCCGCCAGCCCGACCAGAATCAGATTGCCGTCCACCGCATGCACCGCGCGGGCGATAGCGTCAGCCAGCTGCGCGTCTTTCGCCGCCTGGTTGTAGAGCATCCCGTGAGGTTTCACGTGACGCAGTTGCCCCCCTTCGGCGCGGGCAATCGCCGCCAGCGCACCAATCTGGTACAGCATTTGGGCGTAAACCGTTTCTGGCGGCAGATTCATGGCCGTGCGCCCGAAGTTCTCCCGATCGGGAAAGCTCGGGTGGGCACCTATCGCCACGCCGTTTTTTAACGCGCCTCGCACGCTTTCGCGCATGGTCTGCGCGTCCCCGGCGTGAAAGCCACAGGCAATATTGGCCGACGACACCAGCGTCAGCAGCTCGGCATCGCTCCCGCAGCCTTCACCCAGATCCGCATTTAAATCAACGACGATCATTCAACCTCCATGCCAGTTGTTCGATGAATTGCCGCTGCACACGGAGCGCGTCGAGAGCCTCTTCCAGGGTACAGGGCACAAAGTGGATCGGCTGTCCGAGCGGGATTTGAGCCAGATGGTACATATCGGCTTCAATGATGCAGGCGATGCGCGGATAACCGCCGGTGGTCTGGGCGTCATTCATCAGCACAATCGGCTGGCCGTTGTGCGGCACCTGGACAACGCCCGGCAGCAGGCCGTGGGAGACCATTTCACGATCGGTGGTACGCGCCAGCTGCTGGCCCTGCAAACGGTAGCCCATACGGTTACTCTGCGGGCTGAGCCGCCACGGCAATCGCCAGAAGGCATCCTGCGAGGCCTGGTCAAACTCATGGTACTCCGGCCCCGGCAGGGCGCGAATGCGGTTACTCCACAGGAGCTGTTTCACCCCCTGCGCGTCGGTAAATTGGCGTGATTCGCTGCCCAGCGGCAGGTTATCGCCATCCTTCAGCAGGCGCCCTTCAAAGCCACCAATGCCCGTTTTGAGATCGGTGCTGAACGAGTTCATCACTTCCGGTACGTCAATCCCGCCGCCGACCGCCAGATAGCTGCGCATGCCGTGAGTCGGGCGATGAAGCGTCAGACGCTGCCCTGCTTTCACCTGCAGCCGCCAGCCGGTCCACACCGCCGCGCCGTCAAGCGTCGCGTCACAGCCCGCGCCCGTCAGGGCAAACCAGCCGTCGCGTTCAAATTCAAAGCTGCACTGTCCGAGGGTGATCTCCAGCGCTGCGGCATTCGGATCGTTGCCCACCAGCAGGTTGGCGATCTGCAACGCCGGTTTGTCCAGCGCGCCGCAGTAGCTGACCCCGGACTGGCGCAGCCCGGTGCGCCCGCCGTCCTGTACCGAGGTGTATAACCCCGCGCGAATCACCTTCAACATACCCCCTCCTTCTGCGGCACGAACCGCACGGTATCGCCCGGTCGCAACAGCACCGGCTCTTCGCGTTTAGCATCAAACAGCGCCTGGGAGGTATGGCCGATAAGCTGCCAGCCCCCCGGCGAGGCGAGCGGATAAACCCCGGTCTGCGATCCGCCAATTCCCACGGAACCGGCCGGGACCATCAGGCGCGGCTCGCCCCGGCGGGGCGTGTGGAGCGGCTCCGGCAATCCGCCGAGATACGGGAAACCTGGCTGGAACCCTAAGAACCACACCACGTAGTCCACCGAGGCATGCAGCTCGACGACCTGTTTTTCCGACAGCCCCGCATGACGCGCCACGTCGCCTAGATCCGGGCCAGCCGCGTTGCCGTACACCACCGGGATCTCGATAAATCGCGACTCCGGCTCCAGCGCCTCGCTCTCCTCCCACCAGCGCTGCAACCGCTCGATGGCGTCCAGCGCCACCGACTGCGGATTGCGCAGCACCACGGTAATGTTGTTCATCCCCGGAATGGCCTCGACCACTTCAGGGATTTCGCCCAGCCGCTGGGTTAAGCGCCAGATCCTTTTTTGCGTCGTCATCGTGACCGGAGGCTCTAACTCCAGTACCACTGCCGTTTCGCCTAATAAATAACAACGCGCTCGCTGCACTTACACACCTCTCATCAGGCAGGATTAGGGATATCGATAAAGGTCACGTCGAGATCGGTATTTTCCGTCAGCCATTCGCTCAGGGCGCGGATGCCGCCGCGCTCAGTGGCATGGTGCCCTGCCGCGTAGAAATGCAGCCCCTGCTCGCGGGCAGAGTGAATGGTCTGCTCGGACACTTCACCGGTAATAAAAGCGTCGACACCAAAGCGCGCCGCATTGTCGATAAAGCCCTGGCCGCCGCCGGTACACCACGCCACACGTTTCACCAGATCCGGACCGGTATCACCGCTCCACAGTGGACGGCGGCCCAGACGCGCCTCAATCCAGGAAGCAAGTTCCAGGCCAGGAACCGGCATGGACAGCTCACCCCACGGCAGCAGCTCTTCGATTTCACCCATCACGGTGATGCCGAGCAGCTGAGCGAGCTGAACGTTATTGCCCAGCTCCGAATGCGCATCCAGCGGCAAGTGCCAGCCGTACAGATTGATGTCGTTCGCCAGCAGGGTTTTCAGGCGGTTGCGCTTCATGCCGCGAATAATCGGTGCTTCGTTTTTCCAGAAATAGCCGTGATGCACGATCACCGCATCCGCTTGCAGGCGCACCGCTTCATCCAGCAGGGCCTGACTCGCCGTGACGCCGGTGACAATCTTTTGCACCGTTTCACGCCCTTCCACCTGCAGGCCGTTAGGGCCGTAGTCGCTGAAGCTGGCGCTGTTCAGCTTTTCATTGATTAAGGTTTCCAGTTCGCTGTTTTTCATCATTACTCTCTTACGCTTTGCGGGCGGCTTCATAGGCCGCCAGTGTGGCGACTCGCGCCTGTTTATGGTCAACAATCGGGCGCGGATAATCGAGGGTTTCACCCGTTTTATCCGCCCACACCCAGGGTTCATGGATCGATTTTCCCGGCACGTCGGCCAGTTCAGGTAGCCACTGGCGGATAAACTCGCCGGTAGCGTCAAATCGTTGTCCCTGGGTTGTCGGGTTAAAAATACGAAAATAGGGAGCGGCATCCGTTCCGGTCGACGCCGCCCACTGCCAGCCGCCGTTATTGGCCGCCAGATCGCCGTCGATCAGCTGAGAAATAAAATATCGCTCTCCGGCGCGCCAGTCGATCAGCAGGTCTTTCACCAGGAAGCTGGCTACGATCATCCGCAGGCGGTTATGCATCCACCCCGTTTCGTTAAGCTGACGCATGGCCGCATCGACTATCGGATAGCCCGTCTGCCCGTTTTGCCACGCCTGTAGCCGGGCGTCATCCTGTTGCCACTGCACCTTGTCCGTCCAGCGGATGAAGGGACGATGTTTACATAAATCAGGATGATACGTCATCAGATGACGGTAGAATTCGCGCCAGATCAGCTCGTTAAGCCATACCGCCCCCGGCCCGCCGTCGAGGGCCTGCGGCTGTTCGGCCAGCAGGCGGTGCAAACACTGACGCGGGGAGAGCACGCCCAACGCCAGACAGGCGGATAAACGGCTGGTGCCTTCGATGGCGGGAAAATCGCGCTGTTCTTCATACTCAGCGGCCTGCTGTTTGCAGAACTGCCGCAACTGCGCAATCGCGGCCTTTTCGGTTGGTGGGAAGTGGTCCGGGTCGAAATCGCGCTGAGGGTAGTCAACGTTGATCTCCGCAGAAACGGTCAGCGCCTCTCCTCGGGCCGCTGGCGCGGCGACGCACTCCGGTAGCCCCTCTTTCAGGCGTTTCAGGTAGGCATTTTTGAACGGGGTGAAGACTTTATACATCTCGTGATTGCCGGTCATGACGCTGCCCGGCGCTAACATCACGCTGTCGTCAAAGCCCTGGCACACAACCGTAGTAAGCCGGTTTTCAAGCTGTCGGTCGCGCTGCTGCTCGTTGAATTCGTACTGATAGTTGTAAAAAAGATGGGTGACGTTGTGCGCGTCGCAGATCTGCTGCACTTTGTCGCTCTGCGCGGCAAAGTCGCTCACTTCCTCATAAATCAGTGGAATGCCCTTCTCCGCCAGCCCCTGCTGCAGGGCATTGAGATGCGCACGCAGGTATGCCGCCTGTCGCGGGGCCATGCCGTGCTCACGCCACTGTTCGGGCGTGGCGATAAACAGGGCCAGCACGCGGGCGTCTTGAGAGCGGCAGGCGGCCGCGAGCGCGATGTTGTCATGAAGGCGCAGATCCGCGCGAAACCAGACCAGATGCGTGGTCATAACACTCCTAAATAATTGTCCATAACCTAAGCGTAGCGTTTCTGACCGCAGGCCGAAACCGCGTCGTCTATCCCTAAACGTGGGATATCTGACTCTATAATGTTTAAGTTATGTTACAGGAGCAAGTGTAACCTTTGCCCGGCGGGCGAGCGGAAAGCGACAGACACAAAAAAACCGCCACATCGCTGTGGCGGTTCGACATTGCTGTGTGGCTATTTGTTAGTAAAAATCGCAGGTCGCTTTTTCGGCCTGGTCCATCCATACCGGTTTCTCGCTGGTTTTCGCCCAGACGCGGTGCAGATAGCTATAAAAACGTGCACGGTCTTTCCAGAACAACATCACTGGCAGCGCCACAATCCCGGCCACTACGGCGAAGGTGCGACGTAAAAAGACAACATGTGCTGGAAACTCTTTATACAGGTCCATGATTTTCTCCCCTATAGCTGGCCGGAAACGTTATCCGGAAATTTCAAAAGTGGTTATCTGGCTAAAATAGTACCGCTTTGTTTGTAATTTTACTACTCATCCGACCACTTATTTTCATCCGTTTAGTGAATATTTACACTCCGCCTGTAATTAAGTTACATAAAAGTTAACAAGATACTTACCATTAGTTAAATCAGGGTCTTGTCATTTTTATACTTTTTTTACACCCACCCCGCTGATTTTTGCGAAATCTTTGCGCCATAAATCCTACCTTTTGCACAACGACAAAAGTCACCCGGAGGTGAATTGTGAGTGCAGGTCTGATTGCTGGCATCGTGCTGGTGTTCCTGTTGTTGGGCTATTTGATTTATGCCCTGATTAATGCGGAGGCGTTCTGATGGTGGCCCAGGCATTTTTACTGATCGCCAGCTTCCTGCTGGTGCTTTTCCTGCTCGCAAGGCCGCTGGGAAGCTGGCTGGCACGGATGATTAACGGCGGCGCACTGCCGGTGATTGGGGGCGTCGAAAACGGGATCTGGCGCGTACTTGGGATCAACACCCAGGAGATGAACTGGCGGCAGTATCTGATCGCCATTGTATTGCTGAATATCGTCGGGCTGGTGGTGCTGTTCGCGATGCTGATGCTGCAAGGTATTCTGCCTCTCAACCCGCAGCAGCTGCCGGGCCTGTCGTGGCACCTGGCGCTCAATACTGCCGTCAGCTTTGTCAGTAACACCAACTGGCAGTCTTATGCCGGTGAAACCACTCTCAGCTATTTCAGCCAGATGGTGGGGTTAACGGTGCAGAACTTCCTCTCTGCCGCCAGCGGCATTGCGGTGATATTTGCCCTTATCCGCGCCTTCGCCCGCCAGAAAATCAGCACTCTGGGCAACGCCTGGGTCGATCTCACGCGCATTACCCTGTGGCTACTGCTGCCGATTGCTCTGCTGATCGCCCTGTTCTTTATTCAGCAAGGCACCCTGCAAAACCTGCTGCCCTACTCGTCTTATACCTCTCTTGAAGGTATGAAACAGATGCTACCGATGGGGCCAGTGGCATCGCAGGAAGCGATCAAAATGCTGGGCACCAACGGCGGGGGTTTCTTTAACGCCAACTCCTCGCATCCGTTCGAGAACCCGACCGCGCTGACCAATATCGTGCAGATGCTGGCGATCTTCCTGATCCCCGCCGCGCTCTGTTTCGCCTTTGGTGATGTGGTAAATGACCGCCGTCAGGGCCGGACGTTGCTTTGGGCGATGTCGATTATCTTTGTGGTCTGCGCGGCGCTGGTGATGTGGGCGGAGTGGCACGGCAACAGCCATTTCCTGCAGCTGGGCGCTGACAGCAGTATCAATATGGAAGGCAAAGAGAGCCGCTTCGGTATCCTCGCCACCAGCCTGTACGCGGTAGTGACAACGGCTGCCTCCTGCGGCGCCGTCAACGGGATGCATGACTCCTTCACGGCCCTCGGCGGGATGATCCCTCTGTGGCTGATGCAGATTGGCGAAGTGGTCTTCGGCGGCGTCGGTGCCGGTCTGTACGGCATGCTGCTGTTCGTACTGCTGGCGGTGTTTATCGCCGGGCTGATGATTGGCCGCACGCCGGAGTATCTGGGTAAAAAAATCGACGTGCGCGAAATGAAACTGACCGCCCTCGCCATCCTGGTAACCCCTGCGCTGGTGCTGATGGGCACCGCGCTGGCCCTGATGACCGAGGCCGGGCGCAGCGGCATTTTCAACCCAGGCATCCACGGCTTTAGCGAAGTGCTGTACGCCGTGTCGTCTGCGGCCAACAACAACGGCAGCGCCTTTGCCGGATTAAGCGCCAACTCTCCGTTCTGGAACTGCCTGCTGGCGTTCTGCATGTTCGTGGGCCGCTTTGGGGTGATCGTGCCGGTACTGGCTATCGCCGGATCGCTGGTGAGTAAAAAAATTCAGCCCACCTCAACCGGTACGCTCCCGACACACGGCGCGCTGTTTATTGGCCTGCTGATTGGCACCATCCTGCTGGTCGGTGCCCTGACCTTTATCCCCGCCCTCGCGTTAGGCCCGGTCGCGGAACATCTTTCTTTACGCTAACAGAGCGGAGATATCAGTCATGAGTCGTAAACAACTGGCCCTCTTAGAACCGACACTGGTTCGCCAGGCGTTGATGGATGCGGTGAAAAAACTCAGCCCGCGCGTGCAGTGGCACAACCCGGTGATGTTTATCGTCTGGATTGGCAGCGTGGTCACCACCGCGCTTGCCATCGCCATGAGCACCGGACACCTGACGGGCGACGCCTTGTTTACCGGGGCCATCAGCCTGTGGCTGTGGTTTACGGTGCTGTTCGCCAACTTTGCCGAAGCGCTGGCGGAAGGCCGCAGCAAAGCGCAGGCCAACAGCCTGAAAGGGGTCAAAAAGACTGCGTTTGCGCGCAAATTGCGCGAACCGAAATATGGCGCGCAGATGGATCACGTCCCGGCCGATGAACTGCGCAAAGGCGACGTGGTGCTGGTGGAAGCGGGCGATATTATCCCCTGCGACGGGGAGGTGATCGAAGGCGGCGCGTCAGTGGACGAAAGCGCCATCACCGGGGAGTCCGCGCCGGTGATCCGTGAGTCCGGCGGCGATTTTGCCTCGGTCACGGGCGGGACGCGCATTCTCTCTGACTGGCTGGTGATCCAGTGCAGCGTCAATCCGGGCGAAACCTTCCTCGACCGGATGATCGCCATGGTCGAAGGCGCGCAGCGTCGCAAAACGCCAAATGAAATCGCGCTCACCATTCTGCTGGTAGCCCTGACCATCGTCTTCCTGCTGGCGACCGCCACCCTGTGGCCGTTCTCCGCTTACGGCGGCACGGCGGTGAGCGTCACGGTGCTGGTGGCCCTGCTGGTCTGCCTGATCCCGACCACCATCGGCGGTCTGCTGTCGGCCATCGGCGTGGCCGGGATGAGCCGGATGCTCGGCGCGAATGTGATCGCCACCAGCGGCCGCGCGGTCGAAGCGGCGGGTGACGTGGACGTGCTGCTGCTGGATAAAACCGGGACCATTACTCTCGGCAACCGTCAGGCGTCGGACTTCCTGCCTGCGCCGGGTGTCGATGAGAAAACGCTGGCCGATGCGGCGCAGCTCTCCTCGCTGGCGGATGAAACGCCGGAAGGCCGCAGCATCGTGATTCTGGCTAAACAGCGCTTCAATCTGCGCCAGCGCGACGTGCAGAGCCTGCACGCCACTTTTGTGCCCTTCACGGCGCAAACGCGGATGAGCGGGATTAACATTCAGGATCGCATGATTCGTAAAGGCTCCGTGGACGCCATTCGTCGCCACATCGAAGCCAATAACGGCCACTTCCCACCGCAGGTCGATCAGCTGGTGGAAAGCGTGGCGCGTCAGGGTGCCACCCCGCTGGTGGTCGCTGAAGGGGCTAACGTGCTGGGGGTGATCGCCCTGAAAGATATCGTCAAAGGCGGCATCAAAGAACGCTTTGCCCAGCTGCGCAAAATGGGGATCAAAACGGTGATGATCACCGGGGATAACCGTCTTACCGCCGCCGCCATTGCCGCCGAAGCGGGGGTGGACGATTTCCTCTCCGAAGCGACGCCGGAAGCGAAGCTGGCGCTGATCCGCCAGTACCAGGCGGAAGGCCGTCTGGTGGCGATGACCGGCGACGGCACCAACGATGCCCCGGCGCTGGCGCAGGCTGACGTGGCGGTAGCGATGAACTCCGGCACCCAGGCGGCAAAAGAAGCGGGGAACATGGTCGATCTGGACTCTAACCCGACCAAACTTATCGAGGTGGTCCATATCGGTAAGCAGATGCTGATGACGCGCGGGTCGCTCACCACCTTCAGTATCGCCAACGATGTGGCGAAATATTTCGCCATTATCCCGGCCGCGTTTGCTGCCACCTATCCGCAGCTCAACGCGCTGAACGTGATGCATCTGCACTCGCCCGCGTCGGCGATTCTCAGCGCCGTGATTTTCAACGCCCTGATCATTGTTTTCCTGATCCCGCTGGCGCTGAAAGGGGTGAGCTATAAACCGCTGACGGCGGCCGCGATGCTGCGCCGCAACCTGTGGATTTATGGTCTTGGTGGATTAGTGGTGCCCTTTATCGGGATCAAAATTATCGACCTGTTACTGACCCTGTTCGGGCTGGTTTAAGAGAGAAATCAAATGACTATGTTACGTCCCGCTATACTTCTGTTTATTCTGCTGTCGCTGATTACCGGTGGGCTTTACCCGCTGGTGACCACCGCGCTGGGCCAGTGGTGGTTTAAGGATCAGGCCAACGGCTCGCTGATTATGCAAAACGGTGAGAGCCGCGGTTCGCGCCTGATCGGGCAGAACTTTACCGATGCCCGCTACTTTCAGGGGCGTCCTTCCGCCACCGCTGAAACCCCGTATAATCCAATGGCATCGGGTGGCAGCAACCTGGCAGGAAGTAATCCTGAACTGGATAAAGCCGTGAGTGAACGCGTCAGCGCCCTGCGCGCGGCTAACCCGCAGGCGAACCCGACGGTGCCCGTTGAACTGGTCACCGCTTCGTCCAGCGGGCTGGATTATAGCCTGACGCCCGCCGCTGTGACGTGGCAAATCCCGCGCGTGGCCGCCGCGCGCGGGCTGACCACTGACCAGGTCAGCAAGCTGGTTGCTGAGCACACGCAAAAACCGCTGGTCAGCTTTATCGGCATGCCGGTCGTAAATATTGTTGAGCTGAATCTGGCGCTGGACGCGCTAAGGAAAAACTAAATGACCGACGAGCCCCTGCGCCCGAATCCGGATCGGCTGCTTGAGCAGACCGCTGAAGCGCATCGCGGCAAATTAAAAGTGTTTTTCGGCGCCTGCGCGGGCGTCGGGAAAACCTACGCCATGCTAACCGAGGCGCAGCGTTTGCGGGCGCAGGGGCTGGATATTCTCATCGGCGTGGTGGAAACTCACGGGCGCAAAGAGACGGCGGCGCTGCTGGAGGGGCTGGCGACGCAGCCGGCGCGTCGCATCAGCCATCGTAGCCGTCTGGTCTCCGAGTTTGATCTCGACGCCGCCCTCGCCCGCCGTCCGGCATTAATTCTGATGGACGAACTGGCGCACAGTAATGCGCCAGGCTCGCGTCATCCCAAGCGCTGGCAGGATGTCGAAGAGCTGCTGGAAGCGGGTATCGACGTCTTTACCACCGTTAACGTGCAGCATCTGGAAAGCCTGAACGACGTGGTCAGCGGCGTCACCGGCATTCAGGTGCGCGAAACCGTCCCCGATCCCTTTTTTGATTCCGCCGATGAAGTAGTGCTGGTCGATCTCCCCCCGGACGATTTGCGCCAGCGCCTCCACGAGGGCAAAGTCTATATCGCCGGGCAGGCCGAACGCGCTATCGAGCACTTTTTCCGTAAAGGGAACCTGATTGCCCTGCGCGAGCTGGCGCTGCGGCGCACCGCCGATCGGGTGGACGATCAGATGCGCGCCTGGCGCGACCGACAGGGGCAGGACCGCGTCTGGCATACCCGCGACGCTATTTTGCTCTGCATCGGGCACAGCGGCGGCAACGAGAAACTGGTGCGTACCGCCGCGCGGCTGGCGGCAAAATTCGGCAGCGCCTGGCATGCGGTTTACGTCGAAACCCCACACCTGCACGCCCTGCCGGAAAACCAGCGGCGCGCTATCCTCAGCGCCCTGCGCCTCGCCCAGGAGTTAGGCGCAGAGACCGCTACCCTGTCCGATCCGGCAGAAGATAAAGCCATCCTGCGCTACGCCAGGGAACATAATCTCGGCAAAATCGTCATCGGGCGCCGTCAGCATCGCCGCAGGTTTAGCCGCGAATCTTTCGCTGACAAACTGGCGAAACGCGCGCCGGATCTGGATCTGGTGATTGTCGCGCTCGACGAAAAACCGGCCCCCCTTCCCAGCCGCACGCCTGACGCCCGCAGCTTTGGCGATAAATGGCGCATCCAGCTCAGAGGCTGCCTGGTGGCGACGGTGCTTTGCGCCCTGATCACCATTGTCGCCAGCCAATGGCTGATTGCCTTTGACGCCGCCAACCTGGTGATGGTCTATCTGCTCGGTGTGGTGGTGGTGGCTTTGCTCTACGGGCGCTGGCCGTCGGTACTGGCGACGATCATTAACGTCGCCAGCTTTGACCTCTTCTTCATCGCCCCGCGCGGCACGCTGGCGGTGTCGGATGTGCAGTACATTCTGACGTTTGCCGTGATGCTGACCGTCGGGCTGGTGATTGGTAATCTCACCGCGGGCGTTCGCTACCAGGCGCGTATCGCCCGCTACCGCGAACAGCGCACGCGCCATCTGTATGAGATGTCGAAATCGCTCGCCGTCGGGCGCACGCCGCTGGATATCGTCCAGACCAGCGAGCAGTTTATTCGCTCCACGTTCCAGGCCAGCAGCCTGATTTTGCTCCCGGACGAGCACGGAAAACTGCGCCCGCTCACCTCCGCCAACGGCATGACGCCGTGGGATGAAGCCATCACCCGCTGGAGTTTTGACAAAGGGCTGCCCGCCGGTGCCGGAACCGATACGCTACCCGGTGTGCCCTATCTGATTCTCCCCCTGCGCAGCGCCGACAAAACCCTGGGGCTGGTGATTGTTGAGCCGTCGAATCTGCGACAGCTGATGATCCCGGAACAGCAGCGTCTGCTGGAAACCTTTACCCTGCTGGTTGCCAGCGCGCTGGAGCGTCTGGCCCTGACCACCAGCGAAGAGCAAGCGCGGCTGGCGAGCGAGCGCGAAAGTATTCGCAACTCCCTGCTGGCGGCGCTCTCTCACGATCTGCGCACGCCGCTGACAGTGCTGTTTGGTCAGTCGGAGATCCTGACCCTCGATCTGGCGGCGGAGAATTCCCCTCACGCTCTGCAGGCCAGCGAGATCCGCCAGCACGTGCTCAATACCACCCGGCTGGTGAATAATTTGCTCGATATGGCGCGTATTCAGTCCGGTGGGTTTAACCTTAAAAAAGAGTGGCTGACGCTGGAAGAGGTGGTCGGCAGCGCGTTACAAATGCTGGAGCCAGGGCTGGGCGGTCGCCATATCACCCTCGACATGCCTGAACCGCTCACGCTGATCCACGTAGACGGGCCGCTGTTCGAGCGGGTGCTGATTAATCTGCTGGAGAATGCGGCGAAATACGCGGGCGCAAAAGCGGAAATTGGTTTAACGGCGGGCGTCGCGCATCAGGCACTGCGCCTTGAAGTGTGGGACGACGGGCCGGGCATTCCGTCCGGTCAGGAAAACGCGATTTTTGAGAAGTTTGCGCGCGGGAATAAAGAGTCGGCCATTCCCGGTGTCGGGCTTGGGCTGGCCATCTGTCAGGCGATTGTCGATGTGCACGGCGGAACCATTACCGCCCACAACCGACCGGAAGGAGGTGCCTGTTTTTGTGTTACACTTCCGCTGGATGTCCCGCCAGAAATGAATGAATTACCCGAGGATTTGTGATTAACGTCCTGATTGTTGAAGACGAACTCGCCATTAGCCGTTTCCTGCGCGCTGCGCTGGAGGGAGACGGCTTGCGCGTGTATGACGCCGGGACATTACAGCGCGGACTTATCGAAGCGGCCACCCGCAAACCCGACCTGGTGATCCTCGATTTAGGCCTCCCCGACGGCGACGGTCTCGATTTTATCCGCGAAGTGCGCCAGTGGAGCCAAATGCCCATCATTGTGCTCTCTGCCCGCGCTGAAGAGACGGATAAAATTGCGGCGCTGGACGCCGGGGCCGATGACTATCTCAGCAAACCTTTTGGTATTGGTGAACTTCAGGCTCGCCTGCGCGTGGCGCTGCGCCGCCACAGTGCGACGACGCCGTCCGATCCGGTGTTTACCTTTTCAGATATCCAGGTCGATCTGCCTGCCCGTCGAATTCTGCGCGGTACCCAAGAGATCCACCTCACCCCGATTGAGTTTCGCCTGCTGGCCGTGCTGCTTAACAATCACGGCAAAGTGCTGACCCAGCGTCAGCTGCTTAATCAGGTCTGGGGACCGAACGCCGTTGAGCATAGTCATTATTTACGCATATATATGGGCCACCTTCGTCAAAAACTTGAGGCTGACCCCGCTCGCCCCCGCCATTTATTAACTGAAACCGGTATCGGTTATCGGTTTATGCTTTGAATAACTATTCAGAATTAACTCAATTAAATTAACACAACATATTTCTGCCTTTTTAATTATTACGAAAACACGTATTCCCTCCCACTTTAAATTAAATAAACACACCAAGAATACATTGTATTAACATTATTAATACAATGCAGCGTTATGCACTGCTCTATTCACGCAAAACGAATATTTATTTCTGATTTGATCGGTTATTGGTGATCTTCTTCACGGTTTGCTGCCTTTTCATGGATAAAATGGCCTTGCTTTCAATTACTGAAAGGAAAAACAGTCATGGAAAACAATAATCGTTTAATGCCGCATATAAGGCGAACAACGCATATTATGATGTTCGCCCACCGCAATAGCTTTGACTTTCACTTCTTCAACGCCCGGTAGTCCTTCGACCCAGGGCGCGACTGCTTACAGGTTTTCCTGAAACACCCTGACTTACAGGCATTTGCCTGTGGGCGCTGCGCTCATTTTCCTTAAATCCTGTCTATTCCGTTTCCGGACGGCCTGGGATTTAACTCATCAAAAAGCAATTCACTGATTTTTTATCAGCGGCTCCTCTTTGCTTTTTTTTCCGGACTATTTCGATTTCTTATTTATACGAAGTCGAAGGACAAATATTGCCTAAAATAAAGAGATAAATATGAAAATGCTAAAAATCGCTGCCAGCCGCGCTTGCCCGGACTGCTTCACCACCACTCGGGAAATGGTCGATGCCAGTGCGACCGATTATATTGATGTGGCAGCCGTAGTACTGGCCGTCGGCGATATTTTTAATGGCACCATTGAAGAAATAGAAGCCACCGGTTTTGGAATTCCGGTATTTATCGCGACTCATAAAGAAGAGATGGTTCCGGCCGAATATTTACCGCGCATTCACGGCGTATTTGAGTGCAACGACACCAGCAACGATTTCTACGGACGCCAGCTGGAAGCCGCCGCGCTGAAGTATGAAACTCAGCTGCGCCCGCCGTTCTTCCGCGCGCTGGTAGATTACGTGAAACAGGGTAACAGCGCCTTTGATTGCCCGGGGCATCAGGGCGGTCAGTTCTTCCGCCGTCACCCTGCCGGTAATCAATTTGTCGATTTCTTTGGCGAGACGCTGTTCCGCTCTGACCTGTGCAATGCCGACGTGGCGATGGGCGATCTGCTCATTCACGAAGGTGCACCCTGTACGGCACAAAAACATGCGGCGAAAGTGTTTAACGCCGATAAGACCTACTTCGTGCTGAACGGCACGTCGTCGTCCAACAAAGTGGTGCTGAACGCTCTGCTGACGCCGGGCGATCTGGTGCTGTTTGACCGTAACAACCATAAATCTAACCATCACGGCGCGCTGCTGCAGGCCGGTGCAACGCCGGTCTATCTGGAAACCGCTCGCAACCCGTACGGCTTTATCGGCGGGATTGACGCCCATTGCTTCGAAGAGAATTATCTGCGCGAGCTGGTGGCCGAAGTGGCTCCGGCCCGGATGCGCGATCAGCGTCCGTTCCGCCTGGCGGTCATTCAGCTCGGCACCTACGATGGCACCATCTACAACGCCCGTCAGGTGGTCGATAAGATTGGTCATCTGTGCGACTACATCCTGTTTGACTCGGCGTGGGTCGGCTACGAGCAGTTTATTCCCATGATGGCAGATTGCTCCCCGCTGCTGCTGGAGCTGAACGAGAACGATCCGGGGATTCTGGTCACTCAGTCGGTGCATAAGCAGCAGGCTGGCTTCTCCCAGACCTCGCAGATCCACAAAAAAGACAGCCATATCAAAGGCCAGCAGCGCTACGTTCCGCACAAACGTCTGAACAACGCTTTCATGATGCACGCCTCCACCAGCCCGTTCTATCCGCTGTTTGCCGCGCTGGACATCAACGCCCGCATGCATGAGGGCCAGAGCGGACGCAACATGTGGATGGACTGCGTGGTGAACGGAATCGAAGCGCGCAAGCTGATCCTACAAAACTGCCAGTTCATCCGCCCGTTTGTGCCTGAAACGGTAGATGGCAAGCCGTGGGAAAGCTGGCCGACGGCAGAGATCTCCACGGATCTTCGCTTCTTCCATTTTGTGCCGGGTGAAAACTGGCATGCCTTCGAAGGTTACGCTGAGCATCAGTATTTTATCGATCCGTGCAAACTCCTGCTGACCACACCCGGCATCAACGCCCGTACCGGGGAATACGACGATTTCGGCGTACCGGCCACCATCCTCGCCAACTTCCTGCGTGAAAACGGCATCGTCCCGGAAAAATGCGATCTCAACTCCATCCTGTTCCTGCTGACGCCTGCCGAAGACATGGGCAAGTTGCAGCAACTGATCGCTCAACTGGTGCGTTTCGAGAAGCTGCTGGAAACCGATGCGCCGCTGAAAGAGGTGCTGCCGTCCCTCTACAAGCAGCATCCTGAGCGCTACGCCGGTTACTCTCTGCGCCAGATTTGCCAGGAGATGCATGACCTTTACGCCCGCCACAACGTGAAACAGCTGCAAAAAGAGATGTTCCGCAAGGCGCATTTCCCGCAAGTGAAAATGAACCCGCAGGCGGCGAACTACGCCTATCTGCGCGGCGAAGTGGAGCTGGTCTCTCTGCGCGATGCAGAAGGCCGTATTGCCGCGGAAGGCGCGCTCCCTTACCCACCGGGCGTGCTGTGCGTGGTCCCGGGGGAAGTGTGGGGCGACGCGGTTCTGCGCTATTTCACGGCGCTGGAAGAAGGGATTAACCTTCTGCCGGGCTTCGCGCCGGAACTCCAGGGTGTGTACGTCGAAGAGTGCGACGGGCGCAAACAGGTTCGCTGTTACGTGATTAAGCAGCCAGCCGCCCAGCCCGCGCTGCTGAAAGGGGAAACACTATGACTAAAAAATCCAACAAGATGGGCGTGGTGCAGCTCACCGTCCTGACCATGGTCAATATGATGGGCTCGGGGATTATTATGCTCCCGACCAAACTCGCCGAAGTCGGTACCATCTCAATTATCTCCTGGCTGGTGACCGCCGTTGGCTCGATGGCGCTGGCGTGGGCTTTCGCCAAATGCGGGATGTTCAGCCGTAAGTCCGGCGGGATGGGCGGTTACGCAGAGTATGCCTTCGGCAAGTCGGGCAATTTTATGGCCAACTATACCTACGGTGTGTCGCTGCTGATCGCTAACGTCGCGATTGCGATTTCGGCGGTCGGGTACGGCACCGAGCTGTTCGGCGTCGCCCTGAGCCCGGTGCAGATCGGTATCGCGACCATCGGCGTGCTGTGGCTGTGTACCGTCGCTAACTTCGGCGGCGCCCGTATCACCGGGCAGATCAGCAGTATCACCGTCTGGGGGGTGATCATCCCGGTGGTGGGTCTGTGCATTATCGGCTGGTTCTGGTTTAGTCCGACGCTGTACGCCAACTCCTGGAACCCGCACCACGTGCCGTTCTTCGCGGCGGTCGGTTCCTCCATCGCCATGACGCTGTGGGCTTTCCTTGGGCTGGAATCGGCCTGTGCGAACGCCGAGGTGGTGGAAAACCCGGAACGCAACGTGCCGATCGCGGTACTGGGCGGGACGCTGGGGGCTGCGGTGATTTACATCGTCTCCACCAACGTGATTGCCGGGATTGTGCCAAACATGGATCTGGCGAATTCGACCGCGCCGTTTGGCCTGGCGTTTGCGCAGATGTTCACGCCGGAAGTCGGGAAAGTGATCATGGGCCTGATGGTGATGTCCTGCTGCGGTTCGCTGCTCGGCTGGCAGTTCACCATTGCGCAGGTGTTTAAATCCTCTGCCGACTCCGGATATTTTCCGAAAATCTTCTCCCGCGTCAGCAAGTCCGACGCACCGATTCAGGGGATGCTGGCGATTGTCATTTTCCAGAGTGGGTTGTCGCTGATGACCATTAGCCCGTCGCTGAATAGCCAGTTCAACGTGCTGGTGAACCTGGCGGTGGTGACCAACATTATTCCGTACATTCTGTCGATGGCCGCACTGGTGATTATCCAGAAAATGGCGAATGTCGATCCCCGCAAAGCGAAGATTGCGAATTTCGTGGCGCTGGTTGGGGCGATATACAGCTTCTATGCACTCTACTCTTCCGGCCAGGAAGCGATGCTGTACGGGGCGATGGTGACGTTTATGGGCTGGACGTTGTACGGTCTGGTGTCGCCAAGATTTGAGCTGAAGAATAAGCACAGCTAAGAGCGACAAAAAAGCCCGGGGGCCTTACTGCTCACCGGGCCTGCGAGGTAAAAGCAAAACGGCAACCGAGGTTGCCGTTTTAATGTTTCCCTCACGCTTGTCGGCTAAGGGTATCAGACCGCAGACTTACGCGTTCTTCAGCACTTCACTCACAATCTCAACCGCTTCTTTTTCAATCAGCTTACGGTGTTCGTCGCCGAGGAAGCTTTCGCAGTAGATTTTGTACGCATCTTCCGTACCGGACGGACGCGCGGCGAACCAGCCGTTATCTGTCATCACTTTCAGACCGCCGATTGACGCACCGTTACCGGGTGCCGCCGTCAGACGTGCGGTGATCGGGTCGCCTGCCAGCGTGTTAGCGCTCACCATCTCTGGAGAGAGCTTAGACAGCGCGGCTTTCTGTGCGGAGGTCGCACCGGCCTGAATACGGTTATAGCTTGGCGCACCAAAGCGAGCCGCCAGCTCGTTGTAGTGCTCCTGCGGGTTTTTGCCGGTGACGGCGGTGATTTCCGCGGCCAGCAGGCACATGATGATCCCGTCTTTATCCGTCGACCACGGCGTACCGTCGAAACGCAGGAAGGATGCACCCGCGCTCTCTTCGCCGCCAAAACCAAAGCTGCCGTCGTGCAGACCGTCAACGAACCATTTGAAGCCCACTGGCACTTCCACCAGCTTACGGCCCAGATCGTTCACCACGCGGTCAATCATCGCGGAGGAGACCAGCGTTTTACCGACAGCCACCTCTTTACCCCACTGTGGGCGATGCTGGAACAGATAGTTAATCGCCACAGCCAGGTAGTGGTTCGGATTCATCAGGCCCGCAGGAGTAACGATACCGTGGCGGTCATAGTCCGGGTCGTTGGCAAAGGCCAGATCGAACTTATCGCGCAGGGCCAGCAGACCCGCCATCGCGCACTCGGAGGAGCAGTCCATGCGGATTGCGCCATCTTTATCGAGGTGCATAAAGCGGAACGTCTGATCGACCTGATCGTTAACGATAGTCAGATCCAGCTTGTAGAATTCGGCAATGCGCTTCCAGTATTCGATACCGGAACCGCCGAGCGGATCCACGCCCAGCTTCAGGCCCGCTTTCTGAATCGCGGCGATATCAACGATATCGGCCAGCCCTTCGATGAACGGCTGAACCAGATCCAGCTCTTTCACGTGACCGGAAGCCATCGCCGCATCCAGAGAGATACGTTTTACGCCTTTCAGGCCGTCAGCCAGCAGCGCGTTGGCGCGGTCTTCGACCACTTTGGTGACATTGGTATCAGCCGGGCCACCGTTGGGTGGATTGTATTTGATACCGCCATCGTCCGGCGGGTTGTGCGAAGGGGTGATGACGATACCGTCAGCCTGCGCGCCACCTTTTTTGTTGTGCACCAGAATCGCGTTTGAGACCGCAGGCGTCGGGGTGAAGCCGTTGTCTTCCTGCACGATGACATCCACACCGTTTGCCGCCAGCACTTCCAGCACGGAAATGAACGCCGGTTCGGACAGCGCGTGGGTGTCTTTCCCGACATAGCACGGACCGGTAACGCCATTTTTAGCGCGCTCTTCCGCGATGGCCTGAGCAATGGCCAGAATATGCGGTTCGTTAAAGCTATGGCGCGCCGCGCTGCCGCGGTGGCCAGACGTACCAAACTTCACTGCGTGTTCTGCGTTGCCCACTTCCGGCTTCAGTACGTAGTACTGCGCGGTGAGTTGAGCGACGTTAATCAAATCGCTTTGTTGTGCAGGCTGACCCGCACGATCGTGATTTGCCATTGCCTGGTCCTTCCTGTGCAAGGGTTAAATGGTACCGCAAACCTTTTCAATCAATTCCGCCGGGAATTGCATCGACTGCATGATGTGTTCGACCATGCTGCATTTGCGTCCGGTGTTGGTATTGGTGATCACCCAGTACGGCGTACCAGGGACATGTTTAGGTTTGGTTTGATTGCCGTTGGCAAGCAGCGTCTGTTCGTCGCCCGCGAAGTAGACGCGGGTACGGCCATGAAGCGAATCAGTGGCTTCAGCAAACGCTTTGTTATCCAGTGAATAGAGTGTAGACAGCACCAGCATAAAGCGGTTAACCGCTTTTTTCTGCTCGGCGTATTCGTCGGAAAGCAGCAGTTCACGCACCGCGCGTACTTTGTCTTTCACCGGAGCCACTGTTTTCGCTTCCGCGACCACATTTGGCTGACGAACCTCTTTAGAAACCGGAGTTGCAGGCTGTGAGGCGGCGGAAAATTTCAGCATGCGCCGTAAAATGTCTGATGCACTCTCGCCAATATGTCGCGTGTGGCTGGCAATATACTGATAGAGCTCATCATCAACTTCGATTGTTTTCATCTTAATCCAGTGCAATATCTTATCTGAATACAAGTCGTTGGGATTATAAGGGCTAATCCCAACCGCGGATAGGGTCAAACCTGGGTGGCGGCAAAAGTCAGATTAAACTGGAACCTTGCAGCCGGGCGGCAGAATGGTCAACATAATACCCTAACCTGACATACGTAAAAAAAGAACTTTGCCATGAAATTGAATAGCCGAGCGCAATCTGCACAATCGCCGAACAATAATTCTCCCATCGTACTGGTTCATGGCCTCTTTGGCAGCCTGGATAATCTGGGCGTTCTGGCCCGCGATCTGGTGGCCGATCGCGATATTTTGCAGGTGGATATGCGTAACCACGGGCTTTCCGAGCGCAGCCCGGAGATGACTTACAGCGCGATGGCCCAGGATCTGCTGGATACTCTCGATGCGAATCAGATTGAAAAAGCGACGCTGATTGGCCATTCCATGGGCGGCAAAGCGGTGATGGCCATGACGGCGCTGGCACCGGAGCGTATCGATCAGCTGGTGGTGATTGATGTCGCCCCGGTGGATTATGACGTGCGTCGCCACGACGAGATCTTTGCGGCGATTAATGCCGTGACCGAGGCCGGCGTGTCTACACGCCAGCAGGCCGCAGCCATCATGCGTGAACATCTGGATGAAGAAGGCGTGGTGCAGTTCCTGCTGAAATCTTTCGTCGATGGCGCATGGCGGTTTAATGTGCCGGTGCTGTGGGATCAGTATCCTCAGATTGTCGGCTGGCAGACCGTTCCGGCCTGGCCACACCCTACCCTGTTTATTCGCGGCGGCAATTCTCCGTACGTCACCGACGCCTATCGCGATACGCTGCTGGCGCAATTCCCACAGGCGCGTGCGCATGTGATTGCCGGAGCCGGGCACTGGGTTCACGCTGAAAAACCCGAAGCCGTGCTGCGGGCGATCCGTCGCTATCTCTCTGATAAAGCGATTTGATTAAAAAGCCAGCGACCGGTTGCCCGCAGGCTACCAGTCGTTGGCGTGCAGGTATCCGTGATGTATGATGTCGCGCTCATCGCCCCGGCAATAGCAGGGCCGCTCGTTTTCCCCGAAGTCTCTGAATCATGGCCAAAGAACAAACGGACCGCACGACACTAGATCTGTTCGCGACTGAACGTCGACCGGGACGACCAAAAACCAATCCGCTTTCGCGTGATGAACAGTTGCGCATCAATAAGCGCAATCAGCTGAAACGCGACAAAAGTCGTGGGCTTAAACGCGTCGAGCTGAAACTCAACGCGGAGGCCGCCGACGCCTTAAGTGAACTGGCCGATGCCCGCGAGATCAGCCGCAGCGAGCTGATTGAAGAGATGCTAATGGCGCAGCTTCAGGCATGGCGCAGCACCAGGTGATCGTCTGAAAATCCCCTCAATTGTCCCTTTCATGTAGCACA
Source organism: Lelliottia sp. 489 (assembly GCF_050435885.1). Taxonomy (NCBI): domain Bacteria; kingdom Pseudomonadati; phylum Pseudomonadota; class Gammaproteobacteria; order Enterobacterales; family Enterobacteriaceae; genus Lelliottia; species Lelliottia sp. 489. The sequence goes on from NZ_JBNDLC010000002.1 coordinate 254,064, forward strand.
GAGTGCAGTCCCGCGTGATAGCTGTTTCCGCAGACTTCTCTGTTCTGCTATGATTGCCCTTATCCGTGGACAATTTGCGCCACCATACCATTAAGTTTCAAGAGGTTATTTTACTCATGGCAATCATCGGCATTTTCTTCGGCAGCGATACCGGTAATACCGAAAACATCGCAAAAAACATTCAAAAACAGCTTGGTAAAGACGTTGCCGACGTACATGACATTGCTAAGAGCAGCAAAGAGGATCTCGAAGGTTACGATATTCTGCTGCTTGGCATTCCAACCTGGTACTACGGCGAAGCACAGTGTGACTGGGATGATTTCTTCCCGACGCTGGAAGACGTGGATTTCAACGGTAAACTCGTTGCCCTCTTCGGCTGCGGTGACCAGGAAGACTACGCGGAATACTTCTGTGATGCACTGGGCACCATCCGCGACATCATTGAACCGCGCGGCGCGGCAATCGTCGGTCACTGGCCAACGGCGGGTTATCATTTCGAAGCCTCTAAAGGCCTGGCCGATGACGACCACTTTGTCGGTCTGGCTATCGACGAAGACCGTCAGCCAGAACTGACCGCTGAGCGCGTCGACAAGTGGGTAAAACAGATCCGCGAAGAGCTGCACCTCGACGACATCCTGAACGCATAATGCAGTGATGAGGTGCAACTTACTACGTTGCACCTCATTGATAGATAATACCGATTAAAATAATTGCTACAAATTTTTAACTTTCGTGTTCATACCTGTACAATGTCCCCGGGTTAAAGTGGATGCCATCCAACAAGTTTGTTGGTGATACCACGTTTTTATAAGCATACTTTGCTTGAGACTTGCAGTTTTCATTTAGGCATGGCAGTTCTATAATGAGACGCATTATCCCAACTGCATTTTCTGTCACTTCTTCTAAGGAAGTGAATCGTTTAGCAACAGGACAGATTCCGCATGACTGACAACAATACCGCATTAAAGAAGGCTGGCCTGAAAGTTACGCTTCCTCGTTTAAAAATCCTGGAAGTTCTGCAAGGGCCGGACAACCATCACGTCAGTGCGGAAGACTTATACAAACGTCTGATCGACATGGGCGAAGAGATTGGACTGGCGACCGTATACCGCGTTCTGAACCAGTTCGATGACGCCGGGATTGTCACCCGCCATAATTTCGAAGGCGGTAAATCCGTTTTTGAACTGACGCAACAGCATCATCACGATCACCTGATTTGCCTCGACTGTGGCAAGGTGATTGAATTCAGCGATGACTCTATCGAAGCACGTCAACGTGAAATCGCCACCCGACATGGCATCCGTCTGACCAACCACAGCCTGTACCTGTATGGTCATTGTGCTGAAGGCGATTGCCGCGAAAACGAGCACGCACACGATACCAAATAATCGTGTTACAAACTCTGAGCCAACCTGACGGTTGGCTTTTTTTTTGCCTGCAATAAATGCAAAAACGCCCAGCAAGCTTTCGCGGCCGGGCGCTGAATACAACGAATTACTGTGCGTTGTTACTGCGAATCTCTTTCCAGATCTGATCGCAACGTTTTGCCACTTCCTGATCGTTACCGGTTTTACGCGCCTGAATGCAGGCCTGATAATCCATCACGCGGATGTTTTCCTGCGTCGCGAACTGCTCATGGGCTTTCTCTTTCTTCAGCACCGTCAGTACGCTCTGACAGGCTTCGATTTTTTCCGGCGAGCCTTCAGCGGTGTTAATGCAGGTGCTGTAAGCCTCTTTCAGGCGAGAATCTTCTTTCTGTGCCTGAGGTTGTGCGCAGGCGGTCAGTCCTGCGGCCAGCACAGCAACGAATGCGATTTTCTTCAACATGTCGGTCTCCATTCCGGCGGGAGTGATCCCGCCAGATCGTTCATCAGAAGATGGTGAAAGGTGCGATAACCATGAATTTCACGTCACGCTCATCCTGGAAGATGTTGCCGTAACCGCCCGAGTAGCTCGGAATATCGGAGTGGTTGTCGTATTGCGTGAAGTGCAGTTTGAACATGGTGCCTTTGGCGCGACCATCCTGCAGGGTATACATTGCATCCAGGCTGTATGAAGACTCTTTCAGACGATAGTTTGGATCGTAGTAAGCATCTGGCGTCGCCATGTCAGCTGGCTTCGCGTCCCATGCGTAGGCGTAAGATGCGCCCACCGCCCAGCCCGGCAGATTCCAGTTTTTAAGGTCATACATCGCGCCGAAGAAGAGCGCTTTTTCGCCGTCGGCGTTGAAGTCAGAACGGTTATCCCACCAGATATCCAGACGACCGTTAGACGAGGCGTAGGTTGGGGTCATACGCTGCAGGAAATAGCCCTGCTGCCCTTCCGCTTTAACGTAAGTTCCTTCAAGGCGTAAATCTACCTGACCAATTTTGTAGCCGAAGGTCAGAGCCTGCAGCCATGCGGTGCCGTCATACAGATCGTTTACGCCGCCATCGCTGACTTTGTCCCGCGTACCGTAGAACTGATAGCTGGTGGTCAGCGGGCCGCCAACGATATCGAATTTGTAGCTGGCTTTGGCGAAGTACTGATCGACGTAACCTTCTGCCTGACCGAATGCCGCTTCCAGTACCAGATCATTTTTGAAGTCATATTTCGCGCCGAGTGAGTGCAGATATTCCACCCGCGTCTTTTTATCGTTCTGGTAGAACTTGTCCATCTCGATGTGCCACGGCGCTTTGTACTCGTTGGTCCACATGTACGAGAAGCTCAACGCACCAGCGTCGCCATAATCAAAGTTCGCCCCGGCTTCTGCGCCCTGGTAAGTACCCGGCATGAAGCTCCAGTGCGGTGCTAACAGAGTCTGGCCGGTTGGCTGAATATAACCGCCGCGCGCCCATACCGGACCGTATTTAAATTTGGCCGCCGCTTTATACAGGCTTATACCGCTCTTATCGCCCGACCAGTCTTCTTTGTAAGCTTTATTACTGGAGGAGAATGCGATTTCGTTCGGGTGTGCGCTATCGCCGTTTTCCGCCATTTCAATGGCAGTAAACGCGGCAATATCCAGGCCAAACATATCAGCGGCATAACCGGACTGGAAATCCAGGTTGGCGTTCCAGGTGGAGTGAGAAAGGTTTGTTTTATATTTGTTTTCGGTGACGTCTTTACGGTCACGTTCACGTTGCCAGTAATAAATACCGCCCGTGAGCGTTGAATCATCAATAAAGCCTGCTGCCTGAGCCTGCGGAGCCGCGATAAATCCCGACACTGCTGTCACACCGGCGATAGCCAGCGCCAGCGCACTACGTTTGCCACTGAACGTACGCATAGATTGTTCCTCTTTGACGAATAAAAGCGCCTTAAACGGCGAAAAATCTAAAAGACCAAATGGTCAGGGGTAGTCTGTAATACCCTCGAATTAACTACCGCCTTTAGACTATTTTTCGCGACGCGAATTATCAATGCTTTTCAGTGGGCAAAATGCAGGATTATGACGAAGTGCACATAATTGGTAGTGATTTGAAACATATCACTCGGGACAAGGCTTAATCAGAAAAAAATGGTTAAATTCAGTAGGTAATGATAATTGATAGCGCTTACATACTTTAATTTCGCTTATTTCACGTTACGCGAAACTTTATTAAAAAAAATAAGTAGCAGCTCATTGACGTGTAAATTTAATGTTAAAAATAGACGCGAAAAGTAAAAGCATGATCGATAAGCAAAAAAAACGCCGCGTTATGCGGCGTTTGTCTCTCATTGACCAGGCTTACTCGCCAATCTTGGCCCAGGTGTCACGCAAACCGACGGTACGGTTAAACACCAGTTTGGTAGCGGTTGCATAACGGCTGTCGAGGCAGAAGTAACCTTCACGCTCGAACTGATACGCTTTACCTGCTTCGGCCGTTTTCAGGGAAGGTTCTGCATAGCCCTGTTTAATGACCAATGATTCCTGGTTGATGGTCGCCAGGAAATCCTCTGCTGCGCCTGGATTAGGAACGCTGAACAGACGATCGTAAAGACGAATTTCAACCGGCAGTGCGTGTGCCGCGCTGACCCAGTGAATGACGCCCTTCACTTTGCGTCCGTCCGCCGGATCCTTGCTCAGGGTCTCGGCGTCGTAAGTGCAGTAGATGGTCGTGATGTTGCCTTCAGCGTCTTTTTCTACGCGCTCAGCTTTGATCACGTACGCGTTGCGCAGGCGAACTTCTTTGCCCAGCACCAGACGTTTGTACTGCTTGTTCGCTTCTTCACGGAAGTCGGCGCGATCGATCCAGATCTCCGCGCTGAACGGCACTTCACGGCTGCCCATTTCCGGCTTGCTCGGATGGTTAGGCATAGTGACCTGCTCGCTTTCACCCTGCGGGTAGTTTTCGATGACCAGTTTAACGGGATCGATAACCGCCATTGCGCGCGGGGCGTTTTCGTTCAGATCTTCGCGAATACAGGACTCCAGAGAGGCCATCTCAATGGTGTTGTCCTGCTTGGTCACGCCGATACGTTTGATGAACTCGCGAATAGAGGCCGCCGTGTAGCCGCGACGACGCAGACCGGAGATGGTCGGCATACGCGGGTCATCCCAGCCTTCAACGTGCTTGTCAGTCACCAGCAGGTTCAGCTTACGCTTGGACATCACGGTGTACTCCAGATTCAGACGAGAGAACTCGTACTGACGCGGATGCACAGGAATGGTGATGTTATCCAGCACCCAGTCGTACAAGCGACGGTTGTCCTGGAATTCCAGCGTACACAGAGAGTGCGTAATGCCTTCCAGCGCATCGCTGATGCAGTGGGTGAAGTCGTACATCGGGTAGATGCACCACTTGTTGCCGGTCTGGTGGTGTTCGGCAAATTTAATGCGATACAGCACCGGATCGCGCATCACGATGAACGGCGATGCCATATCTATTTTCGCACGCAGACAGGCTTTACCTTCCTCGAAGCCACCGGCACGCATTTTTTCGAACAGTGCGAGGTTCTCTTCGACGCTGCGATCGCGGAACGGGCTGTTTTTGCCCGGCGCAGTCAGCGAGCCACGGTATTCGCGGATTTCATCTGCAGACAGCTCATCAACGTAGGCCAGGCCTTTGTTGATCAGTTCAATCGCGTAGGCGTGCAGCTGATCAAAATAGTCCGAGGAGTAGCAGATATCGCCAGACCAGCTGAAGCCTAACCATTGCACGTCGTTCTTAATGGACTCAACGTATTCGATGTCTTCTTTTACCGGGTTGGTGTCATCGAAACGCAGGTTGCACTGGCCCTGGTAATCTTGCGCAATGCCGAAGTTCAGACAGATAGATTTCGCATGCCCAATATGCAGGTAGCCGTTTGGCTCCGGCGGGAAACGGGTATGAACTGTGGTGTGCTTACCACTGGCCAGATCTTCATCGATGATCTGGCGAATAAAGTTACTCGGGCGGGCTTCAGCCTCACTCATCGTGGATTCCTCAAAGCGTAAACAACGTATAACGGCATATGATCTTATAAGCAGGACGTAGTGACAACCTTTAGTTATGCAAAAAACGGCTTTGAAGTGAATATTGGGGAGGATTGCTGCAAAAAAAAGCGGCGGAGGATATCCCCCGCCGCTTAAGGCATGACTCTACTCAGGAGCGATTACTTGCCTTTAATCTCATACAGTGGCGTTTGACCGGCAACAACCTGACCTTTCGCCTGGAGAACCAGACCGCTAAAGTCGTCGATATTGCTGCAAACAACCGGGCTGATCATGGAGCGTGCATTGGCGTTCAGGAAGTCCAGATCCATTTCCAGAATCGGCTGACCTGCCACCACTTCGGCACCCTCTTCGACCAGACGCGTGAAGCCTTTACCGCCCAGGGCAACGGTGTCGATACCCATGTGGACTACGATCTCAGCGCCTTTCTCGGTTTCGAGGCAGAACGCATGGTTCGTGTTGAAGATTTTCACGATGGTACCGGCTGCTGGAGAGACCACGGTTTTTTCCGTTGGCTTCACGGCTACGCCGTCGCCGACAGCTTTGCTGGCGAACGCTTCATCAGGAACCTGCTCCAGGGCAACCACTTCACCGGTGACTGGAGAAACCAGCGCGGCGATGGTGGTGGCATTAGGAACAGCCTGCGGTTTAGCAGCAGCGGGGGCAGCGGCGACAGGTGCAGCTTCTGAAGCGGCTACCGGGCCAGTGGTTTTCATGGCGTTAGCGATTTTTTCTGCCACGAAGCCCACGATAATCTGCACGCTGGTTTTGTTCAGACGAATCACACCGGATGCGCCGAGACGTTTTGCCAGTGCTTCGTTAACCAGAGAAGAATCTTTGACGCTCAGGCGCAGACGCGTGATACAGGCGTCGATACCGGTCAGGTTGTCAGAACCGCCCACAGCGGCGATGTACTGACGCGCCAGACCTGCAACATCCTGCTCTTTGTCACCGCTCACATTCACGTCCTGACCATCTGCTTCGCTACCGGCAACAGCCAGTTCGCGACCAGGAGTCATCAGGTTGAATTTGGTGATAGTGAAGCGGAACACCACGTAGTAAATCACGAAGAACACCAGACCCTGAGGGATCAGCATCCACCAGTGCGTGGCCAGCGGGTTACGGGAAGAGAGAACCATATCCACCAGACCCGCACTGAAGCCGAAGCCTGCAATCCAGTGCATTGATGCGGCGATGAATACGGAGATACCGGTCAGCACTGCGTGGATAACGTACAGAACCGGTGCCACGAACATGAAGGAGAATTCCAGCGGCTCGGTGATACCTGTGAAGAAGGCCGCGAATGCGCCCGCCATCATGATACCCAGAACTTTTGCTTTGTTCTCTGGACGTGCGCAGTGGTAGATGGCCAGCGCTGCACCCGGCAGACCGAACATCATAATCGGGAAGAAGCCCGCCTGGTAACGACCTGTGATACCGACAACCGCTTTACCTGCTTCGATGGACTGTGCGCCGCCGAGGAAGTTAGGGATATCGTTAATACCTGCAACGTCAAACCAGAACACAGAGTTCAGCGCGTGGTGCAGACCGACCGGAATCAGCAGACGGTTGAAGAACGCGTAGATACCCGCCCCTGCAGAGCCGAGTTTCTGAATGTGTTCACCGAAGTTCACCAGACCGTCGAAGATCACCGGCCAGACGTACATCAGAATGAACGCCACGGCGATCATCACGAAGGAGGTCAGAATCGGCACCAGACGACGACCGCTGAAGAACGACAGCGCCTTCGGCAGCTCAACGCCGCTGAAGCGGTTGTACAGTTCCGCAGAGATGATACCCACCAGGATACCGACGAACTGGTTGCTGATCTTACCGAACGCGGCAGGCACCTGGTCCACCGGGATCTTCTGAATCATAGCAACCGCGGCCGGAGAACAGAGTGTGGTCAACACGAGGAAGCCCACAAAACCGGTCAGTGCTGCTGCACCGTCTTTATCTTTGGACATACCATAAGCGACACCTATCGCAAACAGTACAGACATATTGTCGATGATGGCGGAACCGGACTTGATGAACAGCGCCGCAAGCGCGTTATCACCACCCCAGCTAACCGGGTCAATCCAGTAACCCACACCCATCAGAATTGCTGCCGCCGGCAGCGTGGCGACCGGCACCATCAGTGCGCGACCAACCTTTTGTAAATAACCTAGAATACTCACTTGTGCTTCCCCCTATGAGACCCCGTTTAAGGCACGTTCTCAGCTGTTTTTTATTGTGTCACTAACTTATCAATACAGTTGATGAATCACTGGCATTCTGAGTGTGTGAAAAATTAATTCGTATCGCAAATTAAATGCATACTTTTTGTGAGTTTTGTCACCAAATATCGTTATTAACCCTCCCTTTTGCTGGCTAACAGTGAAAACTTATTTTATCATTCAAAAAATCAAGTCGGATTGCCCCCTGCCTCGCGTGATCCAGGTTACGCTTATTTCAGGTCAAGGCGCGCCATCCGCCCACTTTTTTTAACTTTAACTTTAGAGGTGAACAATGAGACTGATTCCCCTGGCGACTGCTGAACAAGTCGGTAAATGGGCTGCACGCCATATCGTTAACCGCATCAACGCGTTCAAACCTACTGCCGATCGTCCTTTCGTTCTGGGTCTGCCAACCGGTGGCACACCACTGACCGCGTATAAAGCTCTGGTCGAAATGCATAAATCAGGCCAGGTTAGCTTCAAACACGTTGTCACCTTCAACATGGACGAATACGTCGGCCTGCCGAAGGAGCACCCGGAGAGCTACCATAGCTTCATGCACCGTAATTTCTTTGATCACGTTGATATCCCAGCTGAAAATATTAACCTGCTGAATGGCAACGCGCCTGATATTGACGCAGAATGCCGCCAGTACGAAGAAAAAATCCGCTCTTATGGCAAAATCAACCTGTTCATGGGCGGCGTAGGCAACGACGGTCACATCGCGTTCAACGAACCGGCCTCTTCTCTGGCGTCTCGCACCCGTATTAAAACCCTGACCCATGACACCCGCGTGGCAAACTCTCGCTTCTTTGATGGCGACGTAAGCCAGGTGCCAAAATACGCCCTGACCGTTGGCGTGGGCACCCTGCTGGATGCCGAAGAAGTGATGATTCTGGTGCTGGGTAATGTGAAAGCACAGGCACTGCAAGCCGCCGTTGAAGGCAACGTTAACCACATGTGGACCATCAGCTGCCTGCAGCTGCATCCGAAAGCCGTTGTGGTGTGCGATGAACCGTCTACCATGGAACTGAAAGTGAAGACGCTGAAATACTTCAACGAGTTAGAAGCTGAAAACATTAAAGGTCTGTAATTGATGAGCCGCCTCTTCCCTGAGAGGCGGTCGATTTTTTAAACCGGGGGTCGTTATGTACGCTTTAACCCACGGTCGGATTTATACCGGCCATGAAATTCTGGATGACCATGCGATTGTTATCGCCAATGGCCTGATTGAACGTGTCTGCCCGCAGGCTGAATTACCGCCAGAGATCGAACAGCGCTCACTCAATGGAGCAATCATCTCCCCCGGTTTTATCGACGTCCAGCTTAACGGCTGCGGCGGCGTGCAGTTCAATGACACGCCAGAGGCGGTCACGGTTGAAACGCTGGAGATCATGCAGAAAGCCAATGAGAAATCAGGCTGCACCAGCTATCTGCCAACGCTGATTACTTCCGATGACAACCTGATGAAGCGAGGTATCCGCGTGATGCGTGAATACCTGGCGAAATATCCGCATCAGGCGCTGGGTCTGCACCTTGAAGGCCCCTGGCTGAACATTGTGAAGAAAGGCACCCACAACCCGAATTACGTGCGCAAGCCAGACCCCGAGCTGGTCGACTTCATGTGCGCTAATGCCGATGTGATCACCAAAGTCACGTTGGCACCGGAAATGACCGGGCCAGATGTGATCAGCAAACTGGCGGCGTCAGGCATCGTCGTTTCTGCGGGCCACTCCAATGCGACACTCGCCGAAGCGAAAACCGGTTTCCGCGCAGGCATTACTTTTGCGACGCACCTTTATAATGCCATGCCGTACATTACGGGCCGCGAACCTGGGCTGGTCGGTGCGATTCTTGATGAGCCGGACGTTTACTGTGGCATTATTGCTGATGGCCTGCATGTGGACTACACCAACATCCGCAACGCGAAACGCCTGAAAGGCGATAAGCTGTGCCTGGTCACCGATGCTACCGCACCGGCAGGGGCAAATATTGAACAGTTCATTTTTGCTGGTAAAACAATATACTACCGCAATGGACTGTGCGTAGATGAGAACGGAACGCTGAGCGGCTCTGCGCTGACGATGATCGAAGGGGTTCGTAACCTGGTTGAACATTGCGGCATTGCGCTGGACGAAGTGCTGCGTATGGCAACACTCTACCCGGCTCGCGCGATCGGCGTGGACAAACAGCTGGGCGGTATCGCACCGGGCATGGTGGCAAACCTCACCGCCTTCACGCGCGATTATAAAATTATTAAGACCATCGTTAATGGTAACGAGGTCGTCACTGAGTAAGTAAAAGTATGACATCTGGCGGACAAGCTCAAATTGGTAATGTTGACCTCGTTAAACAACTCAACAGTGCGGCTGTTTATCGCCTGATTGACCAGCATGGTCCAATCTCGCGTATTCAGATCGCCGAACAGAGCCAGCTTGCCCCCGCCAGTGTGACCAAAATCACGCGTCAGCTGATTGAGCGCGGATTGATCAAAGAAGTCGATCAGCAGGCCTCCACCGGGGGCCGCCGCGCCATCTCCATCATTACCGAAACCCGCAATTTCCACGCCATCGGCGTACGTCTTGGCCGTCACGACACCACGCTCACCCTGTACGATCTGAGCAGCAAAGTGGTGGCGGAAGAGCACTATCCCCTGCCCGAACGTACTCAGGAGACGCTTGAACACGCGCTGCTTAATACCATCGCGCAGTTTATTGACAGCTGCCAGCGTAAAATCCGCGAGCTGATCGCCATTTCAGTGATCCTGCCAGGTCTGGTCGACCCGGAGAGCGGCGTGATTCGCTATATGCCCCATATCCCGGTCGAAAACTGGGGGCTGGTCGGCGCGCTGGAAAAACGTTTCAACGTCACCTGTTATGTCGGCCACGATATTCGTAGCCTGGCGCTGGCGGAGCACTACTTTGGTGCGAGTCAGGATTGCGAAGACTCTATTCTGGTGCGCGTACACCGCGGTACCGGGGCCGGGATCATCTCCAACGGCCGCATTTTCATTGGCCGTAACGGCAACGTTGGTGAGATTGGCCATATTCAGGTCGACCCCCTCGGCGAGCGCTGCCACTGCGGTAATTTCGGTTGTCTGGAAACGGTCGCGGCCAATGCAGCGATTGAACACCGGGTGCGTCATCTGCTTGAACAGGGCTATCAGAGCCGTATCACCCTGGATGATTGCAAGATCAACACTATCTGCAAAGCGGCCAACAAAGGCGACGCCCTTGCCTGCGAAGTGATTGAGCAGGTCGGCCGCCACTTGGGTAAAACCATCGCCATCGCAATCAACCTGTTTAATCCGCAAAAAGTGGTGATTGCCGGTGAAATTACCGAAGCGGAAAAAGTGCTGCTTCCGGCCATCGAAGGCTGCATCAATACTCAGGCGCTGAAAGCCTTCCGCCAGAACCTCCCCGTCGTGCGCTCGACGCTCGATCACCGCTCCGCCATTGGTGCTTTTGCGCTGGTGAAACGCGCCATGCTTAACGGTCTGCTGCTCCAGCGTTTGCTGGAAAGCTAACAGCCCTTTATAGTTACGCCTTCTTTTTTTGAGATGCCAGGTAGTCCATGACCATTCAGAATGTGATTTGTGATATTGACGGCGTGCTGATGCACGATAACGTTGCGGTGCCCGGTGCCGCTGAGTTTCTGAACCGTATTCTGGAAAAGGGAATGCCGCTGGTTCTGCTGACTAACTATCCGTCGCAGACCGGCCAGGATCTGGCCAACCGCTTCGCCACCGCCGGTGTCGACGTGCCGGACAGCGTGTTTTACACCTCCGCCATGGCGACCGCCGACTTCCTGAAACGTCAGGAAGGGAAAAAGGCTTACGTGGTCGGGGAAGGCGCGCTGATCCATGAGCTGTATAAAGCCGGATTCACCATCACCGATGTCAACCCGGATTTCGTCATCGTGGGTGAGACCCGTTCATTTAACTGGGAAATGATGCACAAAGCCGCCTATTTTGTGGCAACAGGCGCGCGCTTTATTGCCACCAACCCGGATACCCACGGGCGCGGATATTACCCGGCGTGCGGCGCGCTCTGCGCGGGCATCGAGAAAATCTCTGGCCGTAAACCTTTCGTGGTAGGCAAACCTAGCCCGTGGATTGTGCGCGCGGCGCTCAACAAAATGCAGGCCCACTCCGAGCAAACGGTGATCGTCGGCGATAACCTGCGTACGGATATTCTGGCCGGTTTCCAGGCCGGGCTTGAAACGATCCTTGTGCTCTCGGGCGTCTCCACCCTGGATGACATTGACGCTATGCCTTTCAGGCCGAGCTGGATTTACCCGTCGGTTGCTGAAATCGACGTTATCTGACGAAAAACCACGCCGCTGAGCGTGGTTTCTCATTTTCAGGCCTTAAAAACGCAACGCCATCTAATAAAAAACGCCATCCATTGCATAATCATCAATAAATCTGCTCACGATATACTCTTTTTTCAACATTCAGCAATGACTGTTGCGTTATTTGCGTTTTTGCCCGTAAAAGTCTTGCGCGCGCACCGTGTTTTGCGGCATTTTCATAAGCAAGCAACATCACACTGCAACAGGGTTAACGGAGAAGGTTATGTGTTCAATTTTTGGCGTACTGGATATCAAGACTGACGCGGGCGAACTGCGTAAAAAAGCACTGGAGCTTTCTCGCCTGATGCGTCACCGCGGCCCGGACTGGTCCGGCGTGTACGCAAGCGATAAAGCGATTCTGGCTCACGAACGTCTGTCGATTGTTGATGTCAACGCCGGTGCCCAGCCGCTGTATAACGAGAAAAAAACTCACGCGCTGGCCGTTAACGGTGAAATCTACAACCATCAGGCGCTGCGCGCAGAATACGGCGATCGCTACGCGTTCCAGACGGGTTCCGACTGCGAAGTCATCCTTGCCCTGTATCAGGAAAAAGGACCCGAATTCCTGGACGATCTGCAGGGCATGTTTGCCTTCGCACTGTACGACAGCGAAAAAGACGCCTATCTGATTGGCCGCGACCACATCGGTATTATCCCGCTGTATATGGGTCACGACGAACACGGCAACTTCTACGTCGCCTCTGAAATGAAAGCCCTGGTCCCGGTTTGCCGCACCATTAAAGAGTTCCCGGCAGGCAGCTACCTGTGGAGCAAAGACGGCGAAATCCGTCAGTATTACCAGCGCGACTGGTTCGATTTCGACGCGGTGAAAGACAACGTCACCGACAAAAACGCGCTGCGTCAGGCGCTGGAAGATTCCGTAAAAAGCCACCTGATGTCTGACGTGCCTTATGGCGTGCTGCTTTCTGGCGGTCTGGACTCCTCCGTGATCTCCGCGATCACCAAAAAATTCGCTGCCCGTCGCGTGGAAGACGGGGAGCGCTCTGAAGCCTGGTGGCCGCAGCTGCACTCCTTCGCCGTAGGCCTGGAAGGTGCACCGGATCTGAAAGCCGCGCAGGAAGTGGCAAACCATCTGGGTACTGTACACCATGAAATTCACTTCACCGTGCAGGAAGGTTTAGACGCGATCCGCGACGTGATTTATCACATCGAAACCTACGATGTGACCACCATTCGCGCATCCACTCCTATGTACCTGATGTCGCGTAAAATCAAAGCGATGGGCATTAAAATGGTGCTGTCGGGCGAAGGGTCTGACGAAGTGTTTGGCGGTTATCTGTACTTCCACAAAGCGCCAAACGCCAAAGAGCTGCACGAAGAGACGGTGCGTAAACTGCAGGCGCTGCATATGTTTGACTGCGCACGCGCCAACAAAGCGATGTCTGCCTGGGGCGTGGAGGCCCGCGTGCCGTTCCTCGATAAATCGTTCCTCGACGTGGCCATGCGCATCAACCCGCAGGATAAAATGTGCGGCAACGGTAAAATGGAGAAACATATCCTGCGTGAATGTTTCGAATCTTACCTGCCGGCAAGCGTCGCATGGCGTCAGAAAGAGCAGTTCTCCGACGGCGTGGGCTACAGCTGGATCGACACCCTGAAAGAGGTGGCGGCGAAGCAGGTTTCCGATCAACAACTGGAGACCGCCAGCTTCCGCTTCCCGTACAACACGCCTGGCTCGAAAGAAGCGTATCTGTACCGTGAAATCTTCGAAGAACTTTTCCCGGTCGCCAGCGCAGCAGAGTGTGTGCCAGGCGGCCCGTCAGTGGCCTGCTCCTCAGCGAAAGCCATCGAGTGGGATGAATCGTTCAAATCCATGAACGATCCATCAGGACGCGCGGTAGGGGTTCACCAGTCGGCCTATAAGTAATCGCCAGAATCGTACTCAGGCCCTTCGGGGCCTTTTTTATGCCTCGCGTTTTGCAGAACAAAAACGATTAATAACCAATAATTGCCGATTATTCGGCCACGCTGTTCGCAACCTAACCAAACAGTCACAATCCGGCCATTTTCGTTGAAAAAGGTATTGACGCTGCAAAGCTCTATACGCATAATGCGCCCCGCAACGCCGATAAGGTAACGCGAAAAAAAGATGGCTACGTAGCTCAGTTGGTTAGAGCACATCACTCATAATGATGGGGTCACAGGTTCGAATCCCGTCGTAGCCACCATCTTTTTTTGCGGGAGTGGCGAAATTGGTAGACGCACCAGATTTAGGTTCTGGCGCCGCAAGGTGTGCGAGTTCAAGTCTCGCCTCCCGCACCATTTCCAGTTCTGCGTTGCACGGATGGGGTATCGCCAAGCGGTAAGGCACCGGTTTTTGATACCGGCATTCCCTGGTTCGAATCCAGGTACCCCAGCCATCTTCTTCGATTTAGCGGTTCTCCGCGGTTATTGGGGTATCGCCAAGCGGTAAGGCACCGGTTTTTGATACCGGCATTCCCTGGTTCGAATCCAGGTACCCCAGCCATCGAAGAAAGCAGTCTGGCTACGTAGCTCAGTTGGTTAGAGCACATCACTCATAATGATGGGGTCACAGGTTCGAATCCCGTCGTAGCCACCAAATTAGAAATTTATCGATTATTTCGATAAACTAGAAAAAATTGTTGGGGTATCGCCAAGCGGTAAGGCTCTGGTTTCTGATACCAGCATTCCGAGGTTCGAATCCTCGTACCCCAGCCAATTTCAAAAGTCGTTAGATTGTTGTTTGTTTAACGCACCCTGTTGGGGTATCGCCAAGCGGTAAGGCTCTGGTTTCTGATACCAGCATTCCGAGGTTCGAATCCTCGTACCCCAGCCACTTAATAGCAAAAAAGCCCGCTCTGCGGGCTTTTTTGTTTTTGTGCTCTGGAGATATCCCCCTCCCTCAAAACAACGAGGGAGGAGACAGCACTTACAGACCTAACGCGTACTTCAATGCCTGACGCTTCAATCCGCCCGCACGCTCGGCTGCCATCAGACCCACATTGCGCAGAATTCGCACCGGGCCGAGATCGTTGCTGAATCCCGCATAAAACAGATCCATCCCCGACTGCATTAAAAAGTTATCCGCCATGCGACGCGTCTGGTAGCGCTTCAGCACAGCCGCACTCGCCCAGGATTCCGCATGGTCACGCGCGCTGCTCATCACCGATAACAATGCTTCGACGTCACGATATCCCAGGTTGACGCCCTGCCCGGCCAGCGGATGAATGGTATGCGCGGCATCCCCCACCAGCGCCAGCCCTTCTTGTGCATATTGCAGGGCGTGACGACGGGTTAACGGGAATCCCCCCGCCGCCACCGGCGTCACCGCGCCGAGACGCGCCGGGAAGTGTTTTTCGATTTCGCGCTGCAGCTGATCCATCGACAAACTTTGCAGCTGGCGAATGCGCGCCGGCGTGTCGTACCACACCAGCGACGCCCAGTGTCCAAAGAGCGGTAAAAAGGCATGCGGACCGTTGGGGGTAAAGTGCTGCCAGGTACTGTCGCCCGGCTCATTTTCACATTTAACGGTAATCAGCATACAAGATTGCTGATACTGCCAGGCGTGAATACCAATCCCGGCCATCTGTCGCACCTGCGAGTTCGCACCGTCGGCCCCCACGACCAGCTTCACGGCCAGTTCATCGCCGTTAGCCAGCTCCAGCAAATAACCGCCCTCATGGCGATGCAGCGCTTTCAGGGAATCCGGAACGCGCAGCGTCACGTTCTCATGCGCCTCCAGCGCCTGCCACAGGGCTAGCTGCAGAACGTTATTCTCCACCATGTAGCCCAGCAGCGGCAGCTTCAGTTCAGCGGCGTCAAAGGTCACATGCGCGGTTTCCCACTCCCACGTCTCCAGCCGTCGATACGGATGGGCGCGCATCGCGAGGATCGCCTCCCACACGCCCAGCCCGCGCAGCAGATCGACCGACGCGGCGCTGATCGCCGAGATCCGCACGTCCGGCTGCTGAGCCTCGTCAAATTCGGGGGGCGCGGCCTGCTCGATCACCGTTACCTGGAATCCCTGTTGTGCCAGTCCCAGCGCCAGTGCGCCGCCGACCATCCCGCCGCCGACCACGGCGATTTCGGTTTTCTGGAGTGTCATGGTCAATAATCCTTTGAAGAGAATCCCTTAAGTTTACCGGATTTTTTCTCCCTTGAGGCAGCCAACCTTCATACTGGTCACAACCCCACCAAAGCATTACAATACGCGGCTTGCAATCCTGAGCCTGAGCAAGTCGATGACTAAAAAACTCCATATAAAAACCTGGGGCTGTCAGATGAATGAATACGATTCATCGAAGATGGCCGATCTGCTGAATGCCACCCACGGGTATCAACTGACTGAAGTGGCAGAAGAAGCCGATGTGCTGTTGCTTAACACCTGCTCAATCCGTGAAAAAGCGCAGGAAAAAGTCTTCCACCTGTTAGGTCGCTGGAAACTCCTCAAAAAGAAAAATCCGGACCTGATTATCGGCGTCGGGGGCTGCGTGGCCTCGCAAGAGGGCAAGCTGATCCGTCAACGCGCCCATTACGTCGATATTGTGTTTGGCCCGCAAACTCTTCATCGCCTGCCGGAGATGATTAACTCAGTGCGCGGCGATCGCAGCCCGGTGGTTGACGTCAGCTTCCCGGAAATCGAGAAATTTGACCGTCTGCCAGAGCCGCGTGCCGATGGCCCAAGCGCCTACGTCTCCATCATGGAAGGCTGCAACAAATACTGCACCTACTGCGTCGTGCCTTACACGCGCGGTGAAGAGGTCAGCCGCCCTTGCGACGATATTCTGTTTGAAGTGGCCCAGCTGGCGGCCCAGGGCGTGCGTGAAGTGAACCTGCTCGGCCAGAACGTGAACGCGTGGCGTGGCGCAAACTACGACGGCTCCACCGGCACCTTCGCCGAGCTGCTGCGTCTGGTTGCCGCCATCGACGGTATCGACCGCGTGCGTTTCACCACTAGCCATCCGATCGAATTTACCGATGACATCATTGATGTCTATCGCGATACGCCAGAGCTGGTGAGCTTCCTGCACCTGCCGGTTCAGTGCGGCTCTGACCGCGTGCTGAACCTGATGGGCCGCACGCATACGGTGCTGGAGTACAAAGCGATCATCCGCAAGCTGCGTGAAGCGCGCCCGGATATCCAGATTAGCTCCGACTTTATCGTCGGCTTCCCTGGCGAAACCACCGACGACTTCGCGCGTACTATGAAGCTGATTGGCGAAGTCAATTTCGACACCAGCTTTAGCTTTATCTTCTCTGCGCGTCCGGGCACGCCAGCCGCCGATATGGTGGACGATGTGCCGGAAGAGGAGAAGAAACAGCGTCTCTATATTCTGCAGGAGCGTATCAACCAGCAGGTCAACGCCTGGAGCCGCCGTATGCTCGGCACCACGCAGCGTATTCTGGTGGAAGGCACGTCGCGTAAGAGCCTGATGCAGCTCTCTGGGCGAACCGAGAACAACCGCGTGGTGAACTTCGAAGGCACTCCGGACATGATCGGTAAGTTTGTCGATATCGAAATCCAGGAAGTGCTCACCAACTCCATGCGCGGCAAACTGGTGCGCACGGAAGCGGAAATGGGCCTGCGCGTCGCCGAAACGCCAGAGTCTGTTATTGCCCGCACGCGTAAAGAAAACGATTTGGGTGTCGGTGTTTACCAGCCTTGATCCATTCAGGCCTGTCGCTCTGGCAGGCCTTGTATTTCCCCTCTGCGTCCCCAATATGCAACCATAAGCTTGCGCCTTTAAACTGTGGCGTGAATAATTTCGTAAAGACGACTCGTCTGTAAGTCAGTTCGGCACGTTGCTCTCTGACCCTACACACATTAAGAGGAACAGTTTGAATACAGAAACGCGTGAACTTACCCTGGAGCCAGCAGACAACGCTCGCCTGCTGAGCCTGTGCGGGCCGTTTGATGACAACATCAAACAACTGGAGCGACGTCTGGGTATCGAAATCAATCGTCGCGATAATCACTTCAAACTCACCGGACGCGCCATCTGCGTCAACGCCGCTGCGGACATTCTGCGCAGCCTGTATGTCGATACCGCCCCGATGCGCGGCGAAACTCAGGATATCGAGCCTGAGCACATCCACCTCGCCATTAAAGAAGCGCGAGTGCTTGAGCAGAGCGCGGAAAGCGTGCCGGACTACGGCAAGGCCATCAATATCAAAACCAAGCGTGGCGTCATCAAGCCGCGTACGCCAAACCAGGCGCAGTACATCGCCAATATTCTCGACCATGACATCACCTTCGGCGTCGGCCCGGCGGGGACGGGTAAAACCTATCTGGCCGTTGCCGCCGCCGTCGATGCACTGGAGCGTCAGGATATTCGTCGTATCCTGCTGACGCGCCCGGCGGTAGAAGCCGGTGAGAAACTGGGCTTCCTGCCCGGCGATTTGAGCCAGAAGGTAGACCCGTATCTGCGCCCGCTGTATGACGCCCTGTTTGAAATGCTCGGCTTCGAGAAAGTGGAAAAGCTGATCGAGCGTAACGTCATTGAAGTCGCCCCGCTCGCCTATATGCGCGGCCGTACGCTGAACGATGCGTTTATCATTCTCGATGAGAGTCAGAACACCACCATCGAACAGATGAAGATGTTCCTGACGCGTATCGGCTTCAACTCGAAAGCGGTTATTACCGGCGATATCACCCAGATCGACCTGCCGCGCAGCACCAAATCCGGTCTGCGTCACGCCATCGAAGTGCTGGCGGAAGTAGACGAAATTAGCTTCAACTTCTTCAACAGCGAAGACGTGGTGCGCCATCCGGTGGTCGCCCGCATCGTCAACGCCTATGAAGCGTGGGAAGAAGCAGAACAAAAACGTAAAGCAGAACAGGCCGCGGAACGAAAACGCGAAGCCCAGGAGCATGAGAATAAATGAGTCAGGTGATCCTCGATTTACAGCTAGCCTGTGAAGACAATTCCGGTTTGCCGGAAGAGCGTCAGTTTCAAACATGGCTGGATGCGGTGATCCCGCAGTTTCAGGAAGAGTCAGAAGTCACGATTCGCCTGGTCGACGAAGCGGAGAGCCACGAGCTGAACCTGACCTATCGCGGGAAAGATAAGCCGACCAACGTGCTCTCTTTCCCGTTTGAAGCGCCGCCGGGCATCGAAATGCCGCTGCTCGGCGACCTGATCATCTGCCGTCAGGTGGTT
The DNA here is from genome assembly GCF_050435885.1 of Lelliottia sp. 489. Lineage (NCBI taxonomy): Bacteria > Pseudomonadati > Pseudomonadota > Gammaproteobacteria > Enterobacterales > Enterobacteriaceae > Lelliottia > Lelliottia sp. 489. The sequence continues at coordinate 273,173 of NZ_JBNDLC010000002.1, forward strand.
GAACAGGAAGCCAAAGAGCAGCAAAAGCCGCTCGACGCTCACTGGGCGCATATGGTTATCCACGGCAGTCTGCATCTGCTGGGTTATGATCATATTGAAGACGAAGAAGCGGAAGAGATGGAATCCCTCGAGACAGAGATAATGCTTGCTCTGGGCTATGAGGATCCGTACATTGCCGAGAAAGAATAGTCAGTTAAGCATCAGGCTTTATTGACCGATCAGGCCGCCGCATATGGACCTTTCCTGCGGCGGCGCGCATTAAACTCACAAGAGAACCCTTAACAAACGCCATGAGCGACGACAATTCACACAGTAGCGACACGACAACCAGTAAGAAGGGATTTTTCTCCCTCATTCTGAGCCAGCTGTTCCACGGCGAACCGAAAAACCGTGATGAACTCCTGGAGCTGATTCGTGATTCCGGGCAGAACGATCTTATCGACGAAGATACGCGCGAAATGCTCGAAGGGGTCATGGACATCGCCGACCAGCGCGTTCGCGATATTATGATCCCCCGCTCGCAGATGATTACCCTGAAACGCAACCAGACTCTGGACGAGTGCCTCGATGTGATCATCGAATCGGCCCACTCGCGTTTCCCGGTGATCAGCGAAGACAAAGATCACATTGAAGGGATTCTGATGGCCAAGGATCTACTGCCGTTTATGCGCAGCGATGCCGAAGCTTTCAGCATGGAAAAAGTGTTACGCCAGGCGGTGGTGGTCCCGGAAAGCAAGCGCGTTGACCGCATGCTGAAAGAGTTCCGCTCCCAGCGCTACCATATGGCGATTGTTATCGATGAATTTGGCGGTGTTTCCGGCCTTGTGACTATCGAAGATATTCTCGAACTGATCGTCGGTGAAATCGAAGATGAGTACGATGAAGAAGACGATATCGAATTCCGTCAGCTGAGCCGCCATACCTGGACCGTGCGCGCGCTGGCCTCCATTGAAGAGTTTAACGACACCTTTGGCACCCACTTCAGCGATGAAGAGGTGGATACCATTGGCGGGCTGGTGATGCAGGCCTTTGGCCATCTTCCGGCGCGCGGCGAGTCCGTTGACATCGATGGTTACCAGTTCAAGGTCGCTATGGCCGACAGCCGACGTATTATTCAGGTTCACGTCAGAATGCCGGACGACTCCCCGGTGCCAAAACTGGAAGATTAATGTAAATGGCATTTGCCCCACTGCTTGAACGCCAGCGCGTCCGTTTGCTGCTGGCGCTGTTGCTCGGAGCCAGCGGAACGCTGGCTTTTTCTCCTTATGACATCTGGCCTGCCGCCCTCCTCTCACTGATGGGGTTACAAGGGCTGACGCTGAATCGTCGCCCGATTCAGGCTGCGGCCATCGGCTACTTCTGGGGTCTGGGCCTGTTTGGCTCTGGCATTAACTGGGTTTACGTCAGTATCGCGCAGTTCGGCGGTATGCCTGGCCCGGTTAACGTCTTCCTGGTGGTGCTGCTGGCGGCGTATCTCTCACTGTATACCGGTCTCTTCGCGGGGATTTTGTCGCGCCTGTGGCCGAAAACCAGCTGGCTGCGCGTGGCGATTGCGGCACCCGTGGTCTGGCAAATCACCGAGTTTTTACGCGGCTGGGTGCTGACCGGCTTCCCGTGGCTGCAGTTTGGCTACAGCCAGATCGATGGTCCGCTAAAAGGCCTGGCGCCGGTGATGGGCGTGGAGGCGATCAACTTCCTGCTGATGGTGGTGAGTGGTCTGCTGGTGCTGGCCCTGGTGCAGCGCAACTGGAAACCGCTGGTCGCGGCAGTGGTGCTGTTTGCCCTTCCCTTCCCGCTGCGCTTTATCCAGTGGTTCACTCTGGAGCCCGCGCGCGCGACTCAGGTGTCGATGGTACAGGGCAATATTCCACAGTCGCTGAAGTGGGATGAGAACCAGCTGATCAATACGCTGAAAATCTATCTCGATGCGACGCAGAAAGAGATGGGCAAATCTGACCTGATTATCTGGCCGGAATCTGCGATTCCCGATCTGGAGATCAACCAGCAGCGTTTCCTGAGCATGATGGACGATCTGCTGCGCGCGAAGAACAGCACGCTGATCACCGGGATTGTCGACGCGCGTCTGAACAAACAGAACCGTTACGACACCTACAACACCATTATCACGCTCGGCAAAGACAACCCGTACAGCTACGAATCGGCGAATCGTTACAACAAAAACCACCTGGTGCCGTTTGGTGAGTTTGTGCCGCTGGAAACGATTCTGCGTCCGCTGGCGCCGTTCTTCGATCTGCCAATGTCGTCCTTCAGCCGTGGGCCTTATGTCCAGCCGCAGCTTCATGCGCATGGCCTGGCGCTGACCCCTGCGATCTGTTACGAAATCATCCTTGGCGAACAGGTGCGCGATAACTTCCGTCCCGATACGGATTATCTGCTGACCATCTCCAACGACGCCTGGTTTGGTAAGTCGATTGGCCCGTGGCAGCACTTCCAGATGGCGCGCATGCGTTCCCTGGAGCTGGCCCGTCCGCTGCTGCGCAGCACCAATAACGGCATTACCGCCGTGATTGGTCCGCAGGGTGAAATCCAGGCGATGATCCCGCAATTCACACGCGCCGTGCTGACAACCACCGTCACGCCAACCTCCGGCCTCACGCCGTATGCTCGCACCGGCAACTGGCCGCTGTGGATCCTGACGGTTCTGTTTGGTTTTGGCGCTGTGTTAATGAGTTTGCGTCAGCGTCGTAAGTAATCCCCCAGTGCCCGGCGGCGTTTCGCTTGCCGGGCCTTCATTCCCTCATTTCCAGGCCTGGCCTGGCACGACACATCTGATACCCGGCAAATCCCCCTCGACTCCCATTTCTGGCACGCCTATTGCTTTGTTAAATCACAGATTCAGTGGTTTGGCTTAACGTGCAACGTTGGCGCACCACCGCAGTTCATCGGTAGCACCGAAACGGTGCAGGCAGATATTTTTGCCTCTGAATGGTGCGGCGCGCTTCGCAAAAATAAACAATAACGCAGCAAAATCTTTACATTAAGCCAGACTAAATGTTAACAAGCTTGCATAACACTGCACTCGCATCGCGCGAGATATAACAACATCACAATGGGTATCAATGCGTCATTGGCGCAGATAATAAAGGAGTTGGGTATGCAATTACGTAAACTGGCCACAGCAATGCTGGTAATGGGGATGTCCGCAGGCGTCGTTCACGCTGAAGACGCTCCGGCTGCCGGGAGCACTCTCGACAAGATTGCCAAAAATGGCGTGATCGTGGTCGGCCACCGTGAATCTTCCGTCCCGTTCTCATACTACGACAACACGCAAAAAGTCGTAGGCTACTCTCAGGACTACTCCAACGCGATCGTAGAAGCGGTCAAGAAAAAGCTCAACAAACCTGACCTGCAGGTGAAGCTGATTCCAATTACGTCGCAAAACCGTATTCCTCTGCTGCAAAACGGCACCTTCGATTTTGAGTGTGGTTCCACCACCAACAACCTCGAACGTCAGAAACAAGCAGCCTTCTCCGACACCATCTTCGTGGTCGGTACGCGTCTGCTGACCAAAAAAGGCGGCGAGATTAAAGACTTCGCAGACCTGAAAGGCAAAGCGGTTGTTGTGACTTCCGGTACCACCTCTGAAGTGCTGCTGCATAAGCTTAACGACGAGAAGAAACTGGATATGCGCATCATCAGCGCGAAAGACCACGGTGACTCTTTCCGTACGCTGGAGAGCGGCCGCGCGGTGGCATTCATGATGGATGACGCGCTGCTGGCGGGCGAACGTGCAAAAGCGAAGAAACCAGACAACTGGGACATCGTCGGCACGGCGCAGTCGAAAGAGGCATACGGCTGTATGCTGCGTAAAGACGACGCGGGCTTCAAAAAGCTGATCGATGACACCATCGCTCAGGTTCAGACCTCCGGCGAAGCAGAAAAATGGTTCGATAAGTGGTTCAAGAACCCGATTCCACCAAAAAATCTCAACATGAGCTTTGAACTGTCTGACGACATGAAAGCCCTGTTCAAAGAACCAAACGACAAAGCACTTAACTAATTAGAACCATTAAGGGGCGGGATCTCCTGCCCTCTCGATTGTCGGGAAGCGCGGACAGACTATACGTTGAGTGGTCGTTCCCCACTCAGCGCGAACATTGAGCTTCTCACCAATCTTCGAGGGTAGCGCTGCTACCCTTTTTTTTCTGGAGTTTATTATGTCAATAGACTGGAACTGGGGCATTTTTCTGCAACAAGCTCCGTTCGGCAACACCACCTATCTTGGCTGGCTGTGGAGCGGCTTTCAGGTTACCGTTGCGTTATCGATAACGGCCTGGATAATCGCTTTCCTGGTCGGTTCCCTGTTCGGTATTTTACGTACCGTTCCGAACCGTTTTCTCTCTTCCCTGGGTACCCTGTACGTCGAACTGTTCCGTAACGTTCCGCTCATCGTGCAGTTCTTTACCTGGTATCTGGTTGTGCCTGAACTGCTGCCGGAAAATCTCGGCATGTGGTTTAAATCTGAGCTGGACCCGAATATTCAGTTCTTTGTCTCCTCGATGCTCTGCCTTGGCCTGTTCACCGCTGCGCGCGTGTGCGAGCAGGTGCGTGCCGCGATTCAGTCGCTGCCGCGCGGGCAAAAGAACGCCGCACTGGCGATGGGCCTGACGCTGCCGCAAAGCTACCGCTACGTGCTGCTGCCAAACGCTTATCGCGTAATCGTTCCGCCAATGACCTCCGAGATGATGAACCTGGTGAAAAACTCGGCCATCGCCTCCACCATTGGTCTGGTCGATATGGCGGCGCAGGCGGGCAAGCTGCTGGATTACTCCGCCCACGCGTGGGAATCTTTCACCGCCATTACCGTGGCCTATGTGCTGATTAACGCTTTCATCATGCTGGTGATGAACCTGGTTGAACGTAAAACTCGCCTGCCGGGCAATCTGGGGGGCAAATAATGTACGAGTTTGACTGGAGTTCCATTGTTCCCGCCATGCCCTATCTGCTCGACGGGCTGGTTATTACCTTAAAAATCACCGCCATTGCGATCGTGGTTGGTATTGTCTGGGGCACGATTTTGGCGGTCATGCGCCTGTCGAGCTTCAAGCCTTTCGCCTGGTTCGCCACCGCCTACGTCAACGTTTTCCGCTCTATTCCGCTGGTGATGGTGCTGCTGTGGTTTTATCTGATCGTCCCCGGCCTGCTGCAAAACGTGCTGGGGCTGTCGCCGAAAACCGATATCCGCCTGATCTCTGCCATGGTCGCGTTCTCAATGTTTGAGGCGGCGTACTATTCGGAAATTATTCGCGCGGGTATTCAGAGCATCTCTCGCGGACAATCGAGCGCAGCACTGGCGCTGGGGATGACCCACTGGCAGTCCATGAAGCTCATTATTCTGCCACAGGCGTTTCGCGCCATGGTCCCGCTGCTGCTGACGCAGGGCATCGTTCTCTTCCAGGATACCTCGCTTGTGTATGTGCTGAGCCTCGCGGACTTCTTCCGTACGGCCTCCACTATCGGCGAACGCGACGGTACGCAGGTTGAGATGATCCTGTTCGCAGGTGCAGTTTATTTTGCAATTAGTTTAAGCGCGTCGCTGTTGGTTACCTGGCTGAAGAAAAGGACAGTCTCATGATTTCCCTGAAAAATGTTTCTAAATGGTATGGGCACTTTCAGGTGCTGACCGACTGCTCCACCGAAGTGAAAAAAGGCGAAGTGGTTGTGGTATGCGGGCCGTCTGGCTCCGGTAAATCGACGTTGATTAAAACCGTCAACGGCCTGGAACCGGTGCAAAAAGGCGAGATTGTCGTCGATGGCACGAAGGTGAACGACAAAAATACCAACCTGGCGAAACTACGTTCCCACGTCGGAATGGTGTTCCAGCACTTTGAGCTGTTCCCGCACCTGTCGATTATCGAGAACCTGACGCTGGCGCAGGTAAAAGTGCTGAAACGCGACAAAAAAGCGGCGCGTGATAAAGGCTTAAAACTGCTGGAACGCGTGGGGCTGTCTGCTCACGCCGATAAGTTCCCGGCCCAGCTCTCCGGTGGTCAGCAACAGCGTGTGGCGATTGCGCGCGCGCTGTGCATGGACCCTATCGCCATGCTGTTTGATGAACCGACCTCCGCGCTTGATCCGGAAATGATCAACGAAGTGCTGGATGTGATGGTGGAGCTGGCGCACGAAGGGATGACCATGATGGTGGTGACCCACGAGATGGGCTTTGCCCGCAAAGTGGCCAACCGCGTGATCTTTATGGACGAAGGGAAAATTGTCGAAGATTCGCCGAAAGAGGACTTCTTCGCTAACCCGCAATCCGATCGTGCCAAAGATTTCCTTGCCAAAATCCTGCACTAATCAAACGGGTGCGCAATCTTCGGATTGCGCACCACTTCACGCTTTGGGTCTCTTCTTCTCGTCTGCTTCATCTTGCGGCGTTAACCTTGTCACAAAATAACGCCAAAAATGGAGCACCCTATGCCACTGCCGATCATTCTCGATTGCGATCCTGGTCATGATGACGCTATCGCGCTTGTCCTTGCCCTCGCCTCACCGGAATTAGCCCTCAAAGCCGTCACCTCCTCCGCCGGAAATCAGACCCCGGACAAAACCCTGCGTAATGTGTTACGCATGCTGACCCTGCTCAATCGCATGGATATCCCGGTGGCGGGCGGCGCGGTGAAACCGCTGATGCGCGATCTGATCATCGCCGATAACGTCCACGGCGAGAGCGGGCTGGACGGCCCGGCGCTGCCGGAACCTGGCTTTGAACCGCAAAACTGCACGGCGGTTGAGCTGATGGCGAACGTGCTGCGAGAAAGCGACGAGCCGGTGACGCTGGTGGCCACAGGCCCGCAAACCAACGTGGCATTGCTGCTCAACAGCCACCCGGAACTGCACGCGAAAATCGCGCGGATTGTGATCATGGGTGGAGCGATGGGGCTGGGGAACTGGACGCCCGCGGCAGAGTTCAACATCTTCGTCGATCCGGAAGCCGCAGAAATTGTCTTCCAGTCGGGCATCCCGATTGTGATGGCCGGTCTGGATGTCACCCACCGGGCGCAGATCATGGCAGCAGATATCGCGCGTTTTCGCGCAATTGGCAATCCTGTTGCCACCACGGTCGCTGAGCTGCTCGACTTCTTTATGGAATACCACAAAACCGAGAAATGGGGCTTCCAGGGCGCGCCGCTGCACGATCCGTGCACCATCGCCTGGCTGCTGAAACCGGAGATTTTCACGACCGTTGATCGTTGGGTCGGGGTTGAAACCCAGGGGAAATACACTCAGGGCATGACGGTGGTGGATTATTATTTCCTGACGGGCAATACGCCAAATACCACGCTGATGGTGGATATCAACCGGGAAGCGTTTGTCGATTTGCTGGCAGAGAGACTGAAGTTTTACGCCTAATCAGTGCGCCGGGCGGCGCCGCGCTTTTCCGGCCTACAGTTTTGCAGGCCCGGTAAACGTCGCGCCACCGGCGTTGAGGTTACGGCTCGAAAGGCCGTCTCTGGAACTGGTCATGACCGCATTTAGGGCAGCGCGGCAGAATGTCCGGGGTATACACCGCCAGATGGAAATGACAGTTTTCACAGACCAGATTGCCCAGCCCAACCACCTCGCCGCTGTGATACACGCCGTGATGGTTCAGATCCTGAAACACTTCGCGCCACTCCAGCTGGGTTTTATCGGTGATATCTGCCAGCTCCTGCCACAGACTCTCTTTAATCACCCGCATAAATACGCTGTCGGTAACGTCGTTTTGACTCTCTTCGTAGCTTCGCGCGAACTCCTCAAGGTCGCGGCGCACGGCCCGCGTCACCTCTTCCACTTCGGTGCGCGTCAACTCACCCGTCTGTACAACCCGAACACGCGCCTGCTCGACAAGAGCATCAATATCACGTTCGCCGTTACGCAGGCGTTCCGTCAGTGTGGCAACCAGTTCGCGGTAAAATTGAGCAACCTTGTTCATCCTTTCGCCTCCCGGGTAAGTAACTGTCTCTAATAATAGACCTTATTTTGCCGCTGCTTTGTCAGGTCGACCACAGACCGGGTAAATTCCTGCAAAGGCGTGATGCGATACCGTGCACAGTATTTGAACAGTTCGTGCTAGGATGAAGCTCATTCATTGAAAGGTTAATCATCATGTCTCTTCTCGATTACGCAATGAAGCTTATCGGTGGCGCATCAACCACCACCGTGACTTGCCCGCACTGCGGCCTCAAGTCCTCCCACCCGACCTCCAAAATTCGTCTCAAACAGGCCATGCTGTGCCCCGGCTGTAAAGCCCTGTTTGTTGCTCCACGCTGATTGCACGCGCGCCCTTTGGCGCAACATCGGTGTTCTATACTGAAGTAAGAGTCCAGCAGCTGTTAAATCCAAGATGCCCCACACCCATCCTGAGAGAACGTTTCTGATCTGATTTCACAACTGCTCCTGCGCGTTCATGTCGCACCAGAGCAACCCTATGAAAATGAGCCTTAAATCGTGGCGGAGTCGTTCCCGTTCACTTCCGCCTGTCAACGTCTCTGCCCTGAAGGGGCACGAGCCTGTACCGGAAAATAGTCTGCAGGCCGAGCTTTTTTCGACGGCGCAGATGGCGCGCTACGGTCAAAAACTGGCGCGTTCGCACAAGCTGTCGCCCGACAAACTGCCCTATTACCTGCTCAAACGCCTCGATGATAACGAGGCAGTCATTACGCAAAACTGCTACGACCTCAATGCCGGTAAAAAAGCGACGATAATGCCCGCCGGTGAGTGGCTGCTCGACAACTACTACCTGATTGAGGAGCAGATCCGCATCGTGCGCCAGCATCTGCCGAAGAATTTCGGCAAAGGGCTTCCGGCGCTGGCCTCCCCTCATGACTGCCCGCGAATTTACGCCATTGCCGCCGAGGCGATTGCCCATGGCGACGGGCGCTGGGACGCCACCAGCCTCACCAGCTATATCAGCGCCTATCAGCAGGAAACGCCGCTGACGCTGGGCGAAGTCTGGGCACTGCCCGGAATGCTACGCCTGGCGCTGATCGAGAATCTGCGCCGGGTCAGTATCGACGTGGTTAAAGCCCAGCAGGAGCGCAATCTGGCGGATAGCTGGGTCACCCGCATTTTCGAATGTGCGGAGAACACGCCCGCTGATCTCATCATGGTGATCGCCGATCTGGCGCGCTCCAGCCCACCGCTCACCAGCGCGTTTGTCGCCGAGCTGGTGCGCCGCCTGCAGGGACGCGGCAATATGCTGGCGTTACCGCTGACCTGGGTCGAACAGCGTCTGGCGGAACAGGGTGTCACCACCGATACCCTGATCCACCGTTTCAATCAGCAGTTAGCCGCCAGCCAGCTGTCCGTGAGCAACAGCATCGCCGGCTTGCGTTTGCTGAGTGAAACCAACTGGGCCGATTTTGCCGAAGCCATGAGCGTCGTCGAGCAGACGCTGCGCCAGGACCCGGCAGGCATTTACCCGCTGATGCACTTCGATACGCGCGATCACTATCGTCACGTCATAGAAGTTCTGGCGCGAGACAGCCGCTTTAGCGAGCCGGAAGTTGCCAGCCGCGTGCTGGCGCTTGCAAGCGAAAATGCGCCCGAGACACCCGGCGCCCATATTGGCTATTACCTGAAGGGCGAAGGCCGCCAGCAGCTGGAGATCCTGCTTACGGCAGATGCGTCGCGGCTGATTCGCCTGCGGCACAGCTTCAACCAGATCCCGCTGATGTCATGGCTCGGCAGCCTGAGTCTGTTAACCACTGCCGCCACGGCTGAAATCCTGCACCGCACGGCGCAGCAGGGGATGGGCTGGCTGCTGATCCTCCTCGCACTGCCGCTGATTATTGTGCTCAGCCAGCTTGCCAGCGACCTGTTGAGTGAAGCGACGACCCGTTTTCGTACGCCGCGCCCGCTGCCGCGCATGGACTTTTCCAGCGGTATTCCGCCGGAGTCAGCCACGATGGTGGTCATTCCCTGCCTGCTCACCAGCGCCGACGGAATCAGCAAGCTCATCACCCGTCTGGAAGTGTGCTGGCTGGGCAATCAGAGCGATCATCTCTGTTTCGCTCTCCTGACCGATTTTGCCGATTCGGCAGAGGAATATTCACCGCAAAACAGTGCCCTGCTCGACCAGGCGATGTCACACGTTCAGGATCTCAACCGCCGCTATCCGGCCAGCCGCCCGCTGTTTTATCTGCTTCACCGGAACCCAGAATGGAACCCGCAGCAGGGCGTGTGGATGGGTTATGAACGCAAACGGGGAAAACTGGCGCTGCTGAACAGCTGGTTACGCCATCCTGACAAACAATTTTCCAGCGTCGCCGATCTGCCAGCCCACCAGCGACCGGCGCCGATCAAATACGTGATCACACTCGACAGCGACACTCTTCTGCCGCGCGATACCGCCCATAAGCTGGCTGCAACCATGGCCCATCCACTCAACCGGCCAGAGTATGACGCCGCGCGCCAGCGGGTGGTCAAAGGCTACGGCATTCTGCAACCGGGCATGGCGGAAGAAATGCCCCGCAACGGGCAAGGGCGCTATGCCGCCATGTGCAGCAGTATTGCGGGGAATAACCCCTATTCAATGATGTCTTCCGATATCTATCAGGATCTGTTCAACGAAGGCTCTTTCGTCGGGAAAGGGATTTACGACGTCGATATTTTTGTGCAGGCCACGCAAAACACCTGCCCGGAAAACCTGGTGCTCAGCCACGATTTGCTGGAAGGGTGTTATGCCCGCTCGGGGCTGTTAAGCGAAGTGCTGCTCTACGAGCAGTACCCGAATAACTATCTTTCAGATGTCGCGCGCCGCACCCGTTGGATCCGCGGCGACTGGCAACTGCTGAACTGGCTCAAACCGCGCGTCAGAAAAGCCGATGGCACGCGCGATAAAAACCCGCTGTCCGCCCTGTCGTACTGGAAATTATTCGACAACCTGCGCCGTAGCCTGGTCGCCCCATCCCTGTTGGCGCTGCTGTTTTGCACCCTGCTGTGGGTGCCGAATCCCCTGTACTGGCTGGGTGTGCTGGCGCTGGTCTGGCTCTTGCCCACCGGGCTGGCGGTCGCCTGGGATCTGATCAATAAACCTGCCCGGCGCCATACTGTGCAGCATCTGCTGCTGGTCGCCTCCAGCGCCCTGAAGCGGCTTTCCCGCATCGGACTGACTGTGGCGACGTTGCCTCATGAGGCTGGCTATTCTCTGTATGCCATTGCCGTCACGTTCTGGCGTCTGGGATTCAGCCACCGCAACCTGAGCCAGTGGGCCAGCTTCAGCCCAGACGACGATGTGGCAAAAACCTCACCGCTCCGCTTTTATCGCGCGATGTGGATGAATGTCGCCTGCGGCGTGGCTCTCAACGTCCTGACCGCCCATATTGCGCCGATGTTTTCCTTTATCGCGCTGCCCTTAAGCCTGCTTTGGTGCCTGACACCGCTGCTGCTGAGCTGGATGAGCCGCCAGCCTGCGCGCCGGACATTTTCCCCCAACAAGGAACAGAAGCTGCTGCTGCGCCAGACGAGCCGCGAAATCTGGGCCTTTTTTGAAACCTTTGCCACCGCGAAAGAAAACGGGCTGCCGCCGGATAACTATCAGGAGATCCCCCACCCGGTTATTGCCCATCGAACGTCGCCGACCAATATTGGCCTTTCGTTGATGGCAAACCTGACGGCGTGGGATTTTGGCTATCTGCCGATTGGCGAGGTGTTGCAGCGCGTGACACTGACCCTGGACACGCTGGATAAAATGGAGCATTTCCGTGGGCATTTGTATAACTGGTACGACACCCAGACCCTCGCGCCCCTTAGCCCGCGCTACGTATCCAGCGTCGACAGCGGCAATATGGCGGGCCACCTGCTGACCCTGCGCGAAGGGCTGACCGCCATGCGAAATCAGCCCGTGTTAAATTGCACGCAGGTGCTGGCCGGGCTGAACGATACCCTGGGGATCCTCGAAAAACACTGGGGACAGCACGCCCCAACCGGGCTGCGGCTGTTGCGTAAACACTGTCTGAACGCTAACGCCCTGTCTCCGGCGCAGGTTTACTTCGAACTGAAGCAGATGCGAGCCCAAAGCAACCACCTGACGGCGCTGTGCCATCAGGATGACAAACTGGTTCTGCGCTGGATCGAGCATTTGCAGCGCCAGCTGGTGCAGCTGTGCCATGAATGGTCGCATCTGCTGGGCTGGTTAACGCCCGCCTATGACTCCCCGACGCTGCCGTCTTTGAGCGAGCTTGCTCAGGCGACGCACCGCGGTGAAGGCACGCCCTCCACCTCGGCGATTACCCTGGCACGCATGCGCCTGAATATTATTACCGAGCTGGAACAGCGGCTGAACGAGCATGCGCGGATGGATTTCACGTTCCTCTACAGCGAAGTGACCAGCCTGCTCAGCATCGGCTACAACTGCGACAGCAATATGCTGGATAAAAGCCACTACGATCTGCTGCCCTCCGAAATTCGCCTGACCAGTTTCCTCGCCATCGCCACTAACCAGCTGCCGCAGAAGAGCTGGTACGCGCTCGGCAGGCTGTTTACCACCATTGAGAACGAAACCGCCCTGATGTCCTGGAGCGGTTCAATGTTTGAATATCTGATGCCGAATCTGGTGATGCCCACCTGGCCCGGCAGTCTGCTGGACGAGATGAGCCAGTCGGCGGTAATGCGCCAGATCCATTGGGGAAAAGAGCGCGGCGTCCCCTGGGGGGTGTCGGAGTCGGGCTATCACGCCTTTGATGTGCAGCAGAACTATCAGTATCAGGCCTTTGGCGTGCCGGGTCTCGGCCTGCGTCGTGGGCTGGCGGACGATATGGTCGTCGCCCCTTACGCCACGCTGCTGGCGCTGATGATTGCGCCGCAAAAAGCCTGTGACAACCTGCTCCGTCTGGAAAAAAACGGCGCGCGCGGGGAGTTCGGTTTTTATGAAGCGCTGGATTACACCCCGTCGCGTCTCGCCTCCGGACAGTTGTACGCGGTGGTACAGTCGTGGATGGCGCACCATCAGGGGATGGCGTTTCAGGCGCTGGCGCACGTAATGCTGGATGCGCCGATGGCCGACCGGTTTATGGCCAGCACCGCCTTCCAGTCTGCCAGCCTGCTGTTGCAGGAGCGAGTACCGGACGCGGTCGATCTCTATAGCCCGCGTCGTCATTTTGAGTCTCACGAAGGACGCGTTAAACCGGTGCACTACGAGCCGAGGATTTTCACTACGCCGGACAACCTGATCCCTGAAGTTCAGCTGCTCTCAAACAGTCATTACCATCTGATGATGACCCACACCGGCGGCAGTTATAGCCGCTGGAACGATCTGGCCCTCACCCGCTGGCGCAGCGATACCACCCGCGATAACTGGGGGGCGTTCTGCTATATCCGCGATTTGCAGTCGGGCGAAACCTGGAGCAACTCCTGGCAGCCGATGGGTGATGCGGACAGCAGCGACGAAGTGATCTTTACCGATGCGGGCGCGGAGTTCCGCCGCACGCTCGGCTCCCTGAGTGTGAAAACTCAGGTGGTTGTGTCGCCGGAAGATGATATCGAACTGCGGCGCGTAACGCTGCTGCACCGTGGCCGCCAGCCGCGCACTATCGAGCTGACAACCTACGCCGAAGTGGTACTGGCACCGGCCACCAGCGACTTGGCGCATCCGTCATTCAGCAAACTGTTTATCCAGACTGAGCTGGTCCCTGCTCAGAACGCCATTCTGTGCCACCGACGTCCACGCGCGCCGGATGAAAAAAGTCCCTGGCTGTTCCACATGATGGTGATACAGGGTAGTAGTCAACCTCACGCCTCGTTTGAAACCGACCGAGCGGCGTTTCTTGGCCGCGGCAGGCATCCGGCAGATGCGCAGGCAAACTGGCAAAGCGGGCCGCTCAGTAACTCCTCTGGCTCGGTGCTGGACCCGGTGCTGGCCATTCGCCAGTCGATCACCCTGCAACCCGGCCAGCCGGTCACCGTCGATATCCTGTATGGCGTGAGCGAAAATCGCCAGCAGAGCCTGACGCTGCTGGAAAAATATCGCGATCATCCGATCGCCGACCGCGTCTTTGAGCTTGCCTGGTCGCACAGCCTGGTGGTGTTGCGCCAGATTAACGCCAACGAAGATGACGCCGCCCTGTTTAACCGGCTCGCCGGTGCGATTCTGTATCCGTGCCAGGAGTTGCGCGCCGACAGCCAGACCCTCAGCCGCAATCGACGCGGCCAGTCGGGCCTGTGGGGCTGGGCGATTTCCGGCGATCTGCCGATTGTGCTGCTCAGCATCAGCAGCGAAGAGAGCATTCTGTCGATTACCACCCTGATTCAGGCGCACCGTTACTGGCGGCTGAAAGGGCTGGCGGTGGATCTGGTGATCCTGAATGAAAGCCCCGGCGGTTATCAGCAAGCGCTGCAAAATCAGATTATGGATCTGATTTATGCCGGGTCAGAAGCGAGCCTGCTGGATAAATCGGGCGGGATTTTTGTCCGTAACGGCGAACATCTCTCCACCGAGGACAAACTGCTGCTGATGAGTGTTGCTCACCTGTATCTCGACGATCGTGCAGGCGGATTGAACGAACAGTTGGATCAACGCATTCATAGTCTTAAAACCGTGCCTGCGCCCTTTATTGTGCACGGCGGATCGGGCGTTATTCAGCATATTCCCTGGACGCCGGATACGGGGCAACTGCTGCATTTCAACGGCCACGGCGGTTTTTCTCAGGATGGCCGCGAGTACCAGATTGTCCTTCGGGAAAATGCCCCGACGCCCGCCCCCTGGTCGAATGTGCTGGCCAATGCCCGTTTCGGCAGCGTGCTGTCGGAGGCCGGGCAAGCCTACAGCTGGTATGAAAATGCCCATGAATATCGCATCACGCCGTGGGAAAACGATCCCGTCAGCGACCCTGGCGGAGAGGTGTTTTACCTGCGCGACGAAGAGAGCGGCGCGTGCTGGTCACCGACCACCTTACCCCTTCGCGGTGAAGGGGATTACCTCTCTCGCCACGGGTTCGGCTATAGCGTCTTTGGCCACCGGGAGAGCGGCATTGACAGCGAGCTGACGGTGCTGGTCGCCGAGCATGAGCCGGTCAAACTGGCGATCCTGACGCTCAGCAACAACTCCGGGCGGACACGAAAACTCTCCGTCACCGGATACGTGGCCTGGACGCTGGGTGAATCACGCTCGCAGTCGGCCCACCATATTGTGACCCATGCGGCCAGCGTCAACGGCGGCTGCGGCGTGATGGCGAACAACTTTTACGGCGGCAACGGCAGCGGCCGTACGGCATTTTTCGCCGTCAGCGGTGCCCACTGCTCCCTGACGGGCGATCGACGTGAGTTTCTGGGTCGCAACGGCTCCCTGCACGATCCGCTGGCGATGCGCTTGCAAAGACTGTCGGATAAAACCGGAGCCGGGCTGGACCCTTGCGGTGCGGTGCAATCGGCTACCACGGTGATCGACGGCGATCACAAGACCTTTATTTTTGTGCTGGGAGTGGGCGACGATCCGGCGCAAGCGCAGACGCTTCTCAATCGCTATCTCAACGAAGAGGCCGCCCGCGAGGAGCTGAACAACGTTCACCGTTACTGGCACAGCGTGCTCGATAACATCGTGGTTAACACCCCGGACAGCGCCGTCAATCTACTGACCAACGGCTGGCTGCTGTATCAGACAGTGGCCTGTCGTCTGATGGCGCGCAGCGGGTACTATCAGTCCGGCGGCGCGTTTGGTTTCCGCGATCAGCTTCAGGATACGCTGGCCCTTAGCCACGCCGCGCCTGAACGCCTGCGGGACCAGATTGTGCTCTGCGCTTCCCGGCAGTTTATTGAGGGCGACGTGCAACACTGGTGGCATCCACCGCACGGCAACGGCGTGCGCACGCGCTGCTCGGACGATTATCTCTGGCTGCCGCTGGCGGTTTGTCACTATGTCGAGACTACCGGGGATAACGGCGTGCTTGAGCAACAGATCCCTTATCTGGAAGGCCGTCTGCTTCAGCCCGGCGAAGAGTCGGTTTACGACACACCGATAGTGAGTGCCGTCGAAGAGACGCTGTGGCAGCACTGCGTGAAAGCACTGCGTCATGGTTTGCAGTTCGGGCAGCACGGTCTGCCGCTGATGGGCGCGGGCGACTGGAATGACGGCATGAACAGGGTCGGAATCGAGGGGAAAGGGGAAAGCGTCTGGCTTGGGTTCTTCCTGTACGACATTTTGCAGCGCTTCGCGGATCTGGCTGAACAGCGTCAGGACGGGACGATAGCGGAACTGTGCCGCACCCAGGCGTCACGTTTGCAGAAAAACCTGGAGGCTTCCGGCTGGGACGGAGAGTGGTATCGTCGCGGCTATTTTGACGGCGGCGAACCGCTGGGGTCGAAGGCCTCTCAGGACTGCCGAATTGATGCCATTGCCCAAAGCTGGTCGGTACTCTCTGGAGCCGCCGATCCGGTGCGCAGCACGCGGGCGATGCAATCGCTGGATAAGCTGCTGGTTGATAATGACGCCGGGCTTATCAAACTGCTGACGCCACCGTTCGATGGCCACGGCCCGAACCCGGGCTACATTCAGGGCTATCTGCCCGGCGTGCGGGAAAACGGCGGGCAATATACCCACGGTGCGATCTGGGCGGTGATGGCCTTTGCCCGAATGGGCAATACGGAGCGGGCCTGGCAGCTGTGGTCGATGATCAATCCCATCAACCACGCTTTAACGGCCGATGACGTTGAACGGTATAAAACCGAGCCTTACGTCATGAGTGCCGACGTCTACAGCGTCGCGCCGCATAGCGGACGTGGGGGCTGGAGCTGGTATACCGGTTCAGCGGGATGGGCCTATCGCCTGCTCACAGAGGAGTTGCTGGGGATAAAACGCTACGGTGAAACCTTTGTCGTACATGCGCAGTTACCGCATGACTGGCCGTCACTCAACATGAGCTATCAGCAAGGGAATAGTCATTATCACATTACGGTTTCCCGGGGTGGTGAAGCCTACCAGGTACGACTTGATGGCGTTATGCTGCCTGATGACCGCATTCCGCTGATGAAGGATGGGCAATCTCATACGGTTGAGATTGTTCAGAATTAATTTCTGAAAACAGGCGCATTAACACCTGCCGTTAATGCGCTGATTATCGCGGAGGACATCAATTGCCGTTTGCATCGCAATTTTATTATCCCGCTTTTTTTGCTGCGCTTGCATCACTTGCAAATATTCGAGCAACGTTCGGGTATTGATCGGCCTTCCCTGCTTACCCACAGCCAGGACAGCTTCACCTAAAATAATTTTGACGGGCGGTAATTGTGCGGGGTACCAGTCGAGAGTGTCTTCTGATTTCATTATAAAATTCTCACGGAAGGGTATTATATCATAAATCCTGTCTGAATTCCCGGTCCCCTTTTACGCCATGAATGCGCGAAAACATTACCCGTAAACGTCAGCATAAAAGCGTATAATTAATAACCACCCTTAAGAGTATTCATTTATGTCCTATACCAGTGGCCTTCGGGAATTTAAAGAGCGGCCCGTACACGTGGCCTGCCCGGTCTGTTCCCACAGGGCCGATCAAAAAGCGGGGAAGATGCGAAAGGATGCGGTGCTTGAATGCCCCTCATGCGGATTACTTTTCCGCCCCTCCGAATGCTGGTGCATTGGAGGATAACCTTAACCGAGGCCATCATCATGAAAACCAGGAAAGCTGTTTTTATTGAAGGTCATATTGTTGCTAATCGACGGCTTGGCGAAACCTGCCACCCTTTTTGTATTCACAGCGTCATGTTCAGTAATGGGAAATATGCCATTGTGCGCGCTGAGTCCGGGATCTGTTTTAACCCTGGAGAAATTATTCAACGCTACGATTGCGAATGGTTTTTCCACGAGCAGAAAATTCATCTACTGCCTTTTCAGTACATTAAAGAAAACGAATCTCTGCGGCAATTATCTGAATATGAAACCTGATACCCCCTCACACCGGGTTACTGTCAGTTATATTGTCAACGCCAGTGACGCTCGCTATATGAATAATAAAACGCGCGCCGAACCTGCTACCTAAAAATGGATGCCCCTCGCTTTTGGCCGGACGAACCGGTCGCCAGGGCCACATCGCGTGACGTTAACGCATTTGCGTGAAAGGCTGTTTTGACGCAGGCGTTTGGGCTATGCTATGCGGATCTGAAATACCACATCCATTGGCTACGTTTGTAGCTGTATTGAGAACAGGACCACTGGCTGCCATGCAAGAGCAATACCGCCCGGAAGAGATAGAATCAAAAGTCCAGCAACACTGGGACGAGAAGCGTACCTTTGAAGTCACTGAAGACGAGAGCAAAGAGAAGTATTACTGCCTGTCGATGCTTCCCTATCCTTCTGGTCGACTACACATGGGCCACGTGCGTAACTACACCATCGGTGATGTGATTGCACGCTACCAGCGTATGCTGGGCAAAAACGTGCTGCAGCCCATCGGCTGGGATGCTTTTGGTCTGCCAGCAGAAGGCGCGGCCGTCAAAAACAACACGGCTCCTGCGCCGTGGACTTACGACAACATCGCCTACATGAAAAACCAGCTCAAAATGCTGGGCTTTGGTTACGACTGGAGCCGCGAGCTGGCGACCTGCACCCCGGAGTACTACCGCTGGGAGCAAAAATTCTTCACCGAGCTGTATAAAAAAGGCCTGGTGTACAAGAAAACGTCTGCCGTTAACTGGTGCCCGAACGACCAAACCGTTCTCGCGAACGAACAGGTTATCGACGGCTGCTGCTGGCGCTGCGACACCAAAGTTGAGCGTAAAGAGATCCCTCAGTGGTTTATCAAAATCACCGCTTACGCCGACGAACTGCTGCGCGACCTGGATACTCTGGATCACTGGCCAGATACCGTTAAAACCATGCAGCGCAACTGGATTGGCCGTTCTGAAGGCGTCGAGATCACCTTTGACGTGCAGAACAGCGATCAAAAACTGACGGTTTATACCACGCGCCCTGACACCTTCATGGGGTCTACCTATCTGGCCGTGGCTGCCGGTCACCCGCTGGCACAGCAGGCGGCGGCGACCAATCCTGAACTGGCTGCTTTCATCGACGAATGCCGCAACACCAAAGTGGCCGAAGCCGAAATGGCGACCATGGAGAAACGTGGCGTCGCGACGGGCTTTAACGCCATTCACCCGCTGACCGGTGAAGCAATCCCGGTCTGGGCGGCTAACTTCGTGCTGATGGAATATGGCACCGGTGCCGTGATGGCGGTGCCAGGCCACGATCAGCGCGATTACGAATTTGCGACCAAATACGGCCTGACTATTAAGCCGGTAATCCTGGCCGCCGACGGTTCTGAACCGGATCTGTCCGAGCAGGCGCTGACTGAAAAAGGCACCCTGTTCAACTCCGGCGAATTTAGCGGCCTGAGCTTCGAAGAGGGCTTCAACGCTATCGCTGACAAACTGGCTGCGCTGGGCGTGGGCGAGCGTAAAGTGAACTATCGTCTGCGCGACTGGGGTGTTTCCCGTCAGCGTTACTGGGGCGCACCGATTCCTATGGTGACTCTGGAAGACGGTACTGTAATCCCAACGCCTGAAGATCAGCTGCCGGTGATCCTGCCGGAAGATGTGGTGATGGATGGGATCAGCAGCCCAATCAAAGCCGATCCTGAGTGGGCAAAAACCACCGTCAACGGCCAGCCAGCCCTGCGTGAAACCGACACCTTCGATACCTTTATGGAATCGTCCTGGTACTACGCGCGCTACACTTGCCCGCAGTATCAGGAAGGGATGCTGGACGCCAAAGCGGCCAACTACTGGCTGCCGGTTGACATCTACATCGGCGGTATCGAACACGCCATCATGCACCTGCTCTACTTCCGCTTCTTCCACAAACTGATGCGCGATGCGGGCCTGGTGAACTCTGATGAGCCAGCCAAACAGCTGCTGTGTCAGGGTATGGTTCTTGCAGATGCGTTCTACTATCTCGGCGAAAACGGCGAGCGTAACTGGGTTTCCCCGGTTGACGCCATCGTTGAGCGCGACGAGAAAGGCCGTATCGTGAAAGCCAAAGACGCGGCAGGCCACGAGCTGGTGTATACCGGCATGAGCAAAATGTCGAAGTCCAAAAACAACGGCATCGACCCGCAGGTCATGGTAGAGCGCTACGGCGCGGATACCGTGCGTCTGTTCATGATGTTTGCGTCTCCGGCGGATATGACTCTGGAGTGGCAGGAATCCGGCGTAGAAGGCGCGAACCGCTTCCTGAAACGCGTCTGGAAACTGGTTTACGAGCACACCTCTCAGGGTGAGGCTCCGGCACTGAATGTGGCAGCACTGAGCGAAGATCAGCAGGCGCTGCGTCGTGATGTTCACAAAACTATCGCAAAAGTGACCGATGATATTGGTCGTCGTCAGACCTTCAATACCGCAATTGCGGCTATTATGGAACTGATGAACAAGCTGGCGAGAGCCCCGCAGGAAGGCGAGCAGGATCGTGCCTTGATGCGTGAAGCGCTGCTGGCTATCGTTCGCATGCTGAACCCGTTCACGCCTCACGCCAGCTTTACCCTGTGGCAGGAGCTGAAAGGTGAAGGCGATATCGATAACGCACCGTGGCCGGTTGCTGATGAAGCCGCTATGGTTGAGAACACCACGCTAGTGGTGGTTCAGGTTAACGGTAAAGTGCGCGGTAAAATTACTGTTGCCGTCGATGCAACGGAAGAACAGGTTCGTGAACGCGCAGGCCAGGAACATCTGGTTGCGAAGTACCTTGATGGCGTTACCGTACGTAAAGTGATCTATGTACCGGGTAAACTGCTGAATCTGGTCGTTGGCTAAGCGCGGGAGGAAACGTGCGACAACTGGCAACAATACTCTTATCTCTGGCGGTGCTTGTCACCGCAGGTTGTGGCTGGCATCTGCGCAATACCACGGCAGTGCCGCCTCAGATGAAAACGATGATCTTCGATTCCGGGGATCCGAATGGTCCATTGAGCCGCGCCATTCGTAACCAGCTGCGTCTTAACGGCGTTGAGCTGATCGAAAAAGGCACATTGCGTCAGGATGTTCCATCGTTCCGTGTATTAAGCTCCGTGCTGAGCAAAGACACGGCGTCCATCTTCCAGGATGGCCGTACGGCGGAATACCAGATGGTGATGTCGGTGAGTGCTGCCGTGCTGGTGCCGGGTAAAGACATTTATCCGATCAGTACCAAAGTCTACCGTTCGTTCTTTGATAACCCACAAACTGCGCTGGCAAAAGATGCCGAGCAGCAAATTATCATCAACGAAATGTACGACAAGGCGGCGGAACAGCTGATCCGTAAACTGCCAAGCATTCAGATGGCGTCAAAAGACACCAGCACGGAACACTCTGTGCCACTGGATACCACACCGCAAGTTACCGGAACGCTGGGTAACTAATGGTTCGGTTGTATCCTGAACAACTCCGCGCGCAGCTCAATGAAGGGCTGCGCGCGGCGTATCTGCTCCTCGGAAACGATCCCCTTTTACTTCAGGAAAGCCAGGATGCCGTGCGCCAGGTCGCCGCGTCTCAGGGCTTCGATGAACATCACGCTTTCCAGATAGACAACAGCACCGACTGGCAGACACTCTTTTCCCTGTGCCAGGCGATGAGCCTGTTTGCCTCGCGCCAGACGATTATGGTCCAGCTGCCGGAAAATGGCCCGAATGCGGCGATTAACGAACAGCTCGCCACGCTGGTCAGCCTGCTGCACAACGATTTACTGCTGATTGTTCGCGGGAATAAACTCACCAAAGCGCAGGAAAATGCGGCCTGGTTTACCCAGCTCGCGGCCCATTCTGTGCAGGTGACCTGCCAAACCCCTGAACAGGCGCAGCTGCCGAAGTGGGTGGCAGTCCGGGCGAAGCAGCTCAATTTGCAGCTGGATGACGCGGCCAATCAGCTGCTGTGCTATTGCTATGAAGGCAATCTGCTGGCGCTGGCTCAGGCGCTGGATCGCCTGTCACTGCTGTGGCCGGACGGCAAACTGACGTTACCGCGCGTTGAACAGGCGGTGAACGATGCGGCGCACTTTACCCCCTTCCACTGGGTCGATGCGTTGCTGGCGGCGAAGAGCAAACGCGCACTGCACATTTTGCAGCAGCTGCGGCTCGAAGGCAGTGAGCCGGTGATTTTGCTGCGCACGCTGCAGCGTGAACTGTTATTGCTCAACACCCTGAAACGCAAGTCGGCCAACATGCCGCTGCGCGCCCTGTTCGATAAACATCGCGTCTGGCAAAACCGCCGCGCCATGACCACCGAGGCAGTTAATCGCCTCAGCGCCGAGCAGCTTCGTCAAGCGGTGCATCTGCTGACACGCGCCGAACTGACGCTGAAGCAGGATTACGGTCAGTCGGTCTGGGCGGAGCTGGAAAGTCTTTCCCTTCTGCTGTGCCATAAGGCGCTGGCAGACGTCTTTATTGATGGTTGATATGAGTTCTTTACAGGCGTTGTATGGCGGCACCTTCGATCCGGTCCATTATGGACATCTGAAGCCGGTCGAAATTCTGGCGAATCTGATTGGCCTGCAGCGCGTGATCATCATGCCGAATAATGTTCCCCCGCACCGCCCGCAACCTGAAGCGACCAGTGAACAGCGTAAAGAGATGCTGGCGCTGGCCATCGCCGATAAGCCGCTGTTTCAGCTTGATGAGCGCGAACTGCGCCGGGATACGCCCTCCTATACTTCGCAAACGTTGCAGGAGTGGCGCGCTGAGCGCGGCCCGACGCAACCGCTGGGATTTATCATCGGCCAGGACTCTTTGCTCAATTTCCCCTCCTGGCATCAATATGAAACCATTCTGCAAAACAGCCATCTTATCGTCTGCCGTCGCCCTGGTTATCCGTTGACCATGAAGGAAGAGCAGCATCAGGCCTGGCTGAACGCCCATCTGACGAACGATGTGGAAGATCTGCACACCCTGCCTGCCGGTAAAATTTATCTGGCCGAGACGCCCTGGTTTGATATCTCCGCCACCCTGATTCGCGAACGGCTTCAGCAGGATTTATCCTGCGACGATATGCTGCCCGCGCCAGTGCTCCACTATATCCATCAACACGGGTTGTATCAGAAAAGCGCAGATGAATGAGGGGAAGCGCGAAAATTCGCGTTATTCACCGCCGCGCCATTGACAGCCCTCTTCAGGCTGATATCCTCCGCAGCCTGACTTCCTGCCAGTCGTTGCCAAATAGAAATTGTTTTACAAAAATGGCGATGCATTGTCAGGCCGGGGATGGGATGATACCCGCCTTTACAAGTCCGTCAGGTGACATTTGTCCCGACACAGCCGCCAGTTAAGGTATACTGCCAGGCTATCCATTTAATCGTTGCTCAACTTCACTCACCAGGGGGAAAACTTGCAGGGTAAAGAACTCCAGGATTTTGTTATCGACAAAATTGATGACCTGAAAGGTCAGGACATCATCACTATCGACGTTCAAGGTAAATCCAGTATCACCGACTGCATGATCATTTGCACCGGCACATCCACACGTCATGTTGCTTCTATTGCCGATCATGTGGTTCAGGAATCGCGTGCAGCTGGCCTGATGCCGCTGGGCGTAGAAGGCGAAGCCATTGCTGACTGGGTTGTTGTGGACCTTGGCGATGTGATCGTCCACGTCATGCAGGAAGAGAGCCGTCGTCTGTATGAGCTGGAAAAACTCTGGGGTTAATGCGTGAAGTTGCAACTGGTAGCCGTCGGCACAAAAATGCCGGACTGGGTACAGACGGGTTTTACTGAATATCTGCGCCGTTTTCCCAAAGACATGCCGTTCGAACTGGTGGAGATCCCAGCAGGAAAGCGCGGTAAGAACGCGGATATCAAACGTATTCTCGAAAAAGAGGGTGAGTTAATGCTGGCAGCGGCTGGCAAGAACCGCATTGTAACCCTCGATATCCCAGGCAAACCCTGGGATACGCCGCAGCTGGCGCACGAATTAGAGCGCTGGAAGCAGGATGGCCGCGACGTCAGTCTGTTGATTGGTGGTCCGGAAGGGTTGTCCCCCGCCTGCAAAGCGGCCGCAGAACAAAGTTGGTCCCTCTCCGCGCTGACGCTGCCCCACCCGCTTGTTCGGGTGCTGGTCGCAGAAAGCCTCTATCGCGCGTGGAGCATTACTACCAACCACCCTTATCACCGTGAGTAATGATTGACCAGGGCAAATTAAGCAGCGGATGAAACTACAGAATTCTTTTCGCGACTATTCGGCTGAGTCCGCGCTGTTTGTGCGCCGGGCGCTGGTCGCTTTTACCGGGATTTTGCTGCTGTCTGGCGTACTCGTCGCCAACCTCTACAATCTGCAAATCGTCCGCTTCACCGATTATCAAACGCGCTCCAACGAAAACCGCATCAAGCTGGTACCCATCGCACCCAGCCGCGGCATTATCTACGACCGTAACGGCACGCCGCTGGCGTTAAACCGCACCATCTACCAAATCGAGATGATGCCGGAAAAAGTCGATAACGTGCAGGACACGCTGGATGCGCTGAAAGGCGTGGTCGATCTCACGGATGACGATATCGCCGCCTTCAAGAAAGAGCGTTCGCGTTCGCATCGCTTTACCTCCATCGCCGTGAAAACCAATCTGACGGAAGTCCAGGTCGCCCGCTTTGCGGTGAACCAGTACCGCTTCCCCGGCGTTGAGGTCAAAGGCTATAAGCGTCGATTCTACCCTTACGGCTCCGCGCTGACTCACGTCATTGGCTACGTTTCCAAAATTAACGATAAAGACGTCGATCGTCTCGACAAAGACGGCAAACTGGCAAACTACGCCGCTACCCATGATATCGGTAAGCTTGGCATTGAGCGCTTCTATGAAGATGTGCTGCATGGACAAACGGGCTACGAAGAGGTTGAAGTAAACAACCGTGGCCGCGTGATCCGCCAGCTAAAAGAGGTGCCGCCGCAAGCCGGTCACGACGTCTATCTGACGCTCGATCTTAAGCTCCAGCAGTATATCGAAACCCTGCTGGCAGGCAGCCGTGCAGCGGTGGTTGTCACCGATCCGCGTACCGGCGGTATTTTGGCGCTGGTATCTATGCCAAGCTACGATCCGAACCTGTTCGTCGATGGCATCTCCAGCAAAGACTATTCCGGTCTGTTGAACGATCCGAACACCCCGCTGGTGAACCGCGCCACCCAGGGCGTCTATCCGCCAGCATCCACGGTCAAACCGTATGTTGCCGTCTCCGCCCTGAGCGCTGGCGTAATCAACCGCAATACCAGCCTGTTTGACCCCGGCTGGTGGCAGCTGCCCGGCTCAGAAAAACGCTATCGTGACTGGAAAAAATGGGGCCACGGCCACCTGAATGTCACCAAATCACTGGAAGAGTCGGCGGATACCTTCTTCTATCAGGTCGCCTACGACATGGGGATTGACCGCCTCTCGGAGTGGATGAGCAAATTTGGCTACGGCCACTACACGGGCGTGGATCTCTCGGAAGAGCGTTCAGGCAACATGCCAACCCGCGAGTGGAAGCTGAAACGCTTTAAAAAGCCGTGGTATCAGGGCGACACCATTCCGGTCGGTATCGGCCAGGGTTACTGGACCGCCACGCCAATCCAGATGAACAAAGCCATGATGATCCTCATCAACGACGGCGTGGTGAAAGTACCGCACCTGCTGATGAGTACCGTCGAAGATGGCAAACAGGTTCCATGGTCACAGCCCCATGAAGCACCGGTGGGTGATATCCACTCCGGCTTCTGGGAAATCGCCAAAGACGGGATGTACGGCGTCGCCAACCGTCCAAACGGCACCGCGCATAAGTATTTTGCGGGCGCACCGTATAAAGTGGCGGCGAAATCCGGTACCGCACAGGTCTTCGGCCTGAAAGCCAACGAAACCTATAATGCGCATAAAATCGCTGAGCGTCTGCGTGACCATAAACTTATGACCGCATTTGCGCCTTATGATAAGCCGCAGGTGGCGGTAGCGATTATTCTCGAAAACGGCGGCGCTGGTCCGGCGGTAGGTACGATTATGCGCCAGATCCTCGACCACATTATGCTGGGCGACAACAACACCGACCTGCCGGCTGAAACCCCAGCCGCCTCTGCGGCGGAGGACCAATAATCATGACGGATAATCCAAATAAGAAATCGCTGTGGGACAAAATCCACATCGACCCGGCCATGCTGCTGATCCTGCTGGCATTGCTGACCTACAGCGCCCTCGTTATCTGGAGCGCCAGCGGCCAGGATATTGGCATGATGGAGCGCAAGATTGGCCAGATCGCGATGGGGCTGGTGATCATGGTGGTGATGGCGCAAATCCCGCCGCGCGTCTATGAAGGCTGGGCGCCCTACCTCTATTTTATCTGTATTATTTTGCTAATCGCCGTGGATGCATTTGGGGCGATTTCGAAAGGTGCGCAGCGCTGGCTCGATCTCGGGATTGTGCGTTTTCAGCCCTCCGAGATTGCGAAAATCGCCGTTCCGCTGATGGTCGCACGCTTTATCAACCGTGACGTCTGTCCGCCGTCGCTGAAAAATACCGCCATCGCGCTGGTGCTGATCTTCCTGCCGACCCTGCTGGTTGCGGCGCAGCCCGATCTGGGAACGTCGATTCTGGTGGCGCTGTCCGGCCTGTTCGTGCTGTTCCTGTCCGGCCTGAGCTGGCGATTAATCGGTATCGCGGTGGTGCTGGTGGCCGCCTTTATCCCGATACTCTGGTTCTTCCTGATGCATGACTATCAACGTCAGCGCGTCATGATGTTGCTCGATCCGGAAACCGATCCGCTGGGTGCGGGCTATCATATTATTCAGTCTAAGATTGCAATTGGCTCGGGTGGTTTGCGCGGTAAAGGCTGGCTGCACGGAACACAGTCACAGCTGGAGTTCTTGCCGGAGCGCCATACGGACTTTATTTTCGCCGTTCTGGCGGAAGAGCTTGGCCTGGTCGGTATTTTGATTTTGCTGGCCCTGTACCTCCTGCTGATCATGCGTGGACTGTGGATCGCCGCGCGCGCGCAGACCACCTTCGGTCGCGTCATGGCAGGCGGTTTGATGCTGATTTTATTCGTTTATGTCTTCGTAAATATTGGTATGGTGAGTGGGATTCTGCCGGTTGTAGGCGTGCCATTGCCGCTGGTGAGTTACGGAGGCTCGGCACTGATCGTGTTGATGGCCGGGTTTGGGATAGTAATGTCTATCCATACCCACAGAAAAATGTTGTCCAAAAGCGTATAAAAATAAGGGGATCGCCATGCGTAAGCAGTGGCTGGGTATCTGCATCGCAGCAAGTTTACTTGCAGCTTGTTCAAGTGATGATGGTCAGCAACAGGCAACCATCGCGCCGCCGCAGCCTGCGGTCTGTAACGGTCCGGTTGTTGAAATCAGTGGCGCGGACCCGATTTATGAGCCGCTGAACGCGGGCGCCAATCAGAATTACGAACGCGACGGCAAGAGCTATAAGATCGTTCAGGACCCGTCCCGTTTCAGTCAGGCCGGTTTTGCCGCCATCTATGACGCGGAGCCAGGCAGCAACCTGACCGCCTCTGGCGAGACCTTCGACCCGGCGCAGATCACAGCCGCGCACCCGACGCTGCCTATCCCAAGCTATGTGCGCGTCACCAACCTGGCGAATGGCCGCATGATTGTGGTGCGCATTAACGACCGTGGCCCTTACGGTAACGATCGCGTGATTTCGCTCTCTCGCGCGGCAGCCGATCGTCTGAATACCTCCAACAATACTAAAGTCCGCATCGATCCGATTATCGTGGCCCAGGACGGCACGCTGTCTGGCCCAGGGACCGTATGTACCACCGTCGCCAAACAGACCTATGCCCTGCCCGCTCGTCCGGATTTGAACGGTGGAATGGGGAGCGCCTCTTCCCTGCCGCAGGACACCACGCCACCGGATAATGTGCGCGCCATCAGCAACGATACGCTGAAAAGTGACGACTCCACCGGTGCACCGGTGAGCAGCAGCGGTTTCCTGGGCGCAGCGACACCGCTGGCCTCCGGCGTGCTGGAAGGCAGTGAGCCAACGCCAGCCCCCGTTGCGGCCACGCCTGTCACTCAGCCAGCGCCGGTGACCGCGCCTGCTGCGGTGACGCCGCCAGCGGCGACCTCTGCCAGCGGCAATTTTGTGGTTCAGGTCGGTGCGGTAAGCGATCAAGCGCGTGCGCAGCAGTATCAGCAGCAGCTGAGCCAGAAATTTGGCGTACCTGGCCGCGTTGAGCAAAACGGTGCCGTCTGGCGTATCCAGATGGGGCCGTTTGCCAGCAAATCGCAGGCCGCGTCGTTGCAGCAGCGTCTGCAAAACGAAGCGCAGTTACAGTCGTTTATCGCTGTTGCGAAGTAATGAATCGGCGGTATCCGAATTGTCAGTTTGTGTAACCAACGTTCACAATCTCATGCTGAAAGTCGGATGCCTGCCTGTATAGCATTTGCTATAGTAAGGCACTTTTTTTAATTCCATCACGGATGTCGTAGTTCTGACCATGAAGACCACTCTCTCCGCTCGATTCTTGCAGCGCATGGCGCTGACCACGGCCCTTTGCGCAGCCGCTCTCTCAGCCGCTCACGCCGATGACCTGAATATCAAGACCATGATCCCTGGCGTTCCGCAAATTGACGCGGAATCCTACATCCTGATCGACTACAACTCCGGCAAAGTGCTGGCAGAACAGAACGCTGATTCGCGCCGTGACCCTGCGAGCCTGACCAAAATGATGACCAGCTACGTCATCGGCCAGGCGATGAAAGCGGGTAAATTCAAAGAGACTGACCTGGTCACCGTGGGTAACGATGCCTGGGCGACCGGTAACCCGGTGTTCAAAGGCTCTTCCCTGATGTTCCTGAAACCCGGGATGCAGGTGCCCGTTTCTCAGCTGATCCGTGGCATTAACCTGCAGTCCGGTAATGACGCCTGTGTGGCCATGGCCGATTTCGCCGCCGGTAGCCAGGACGCCTTTGTCGGCTTGATGAACAGCTACGTTTCAGCGCTGGGCCTGAAAAACAGCCACTTCCAGACCGTACACGGCCTGGACGCAGACGGTCAGTACAGCTCCGCACGTGATATGGCGCTAATTGGCCAGGCGCTGATTCGTGACGTGCCGAACGAATACACCATCTATAAAGAAAAAGAGTTCACCTTTAACGGCATCCGTCAGACCAACCGTAACGGTCTGCTGTGGGATAACAGCCTGAACGTCGACGGCATCAAAACTGGCCATACGGATAAAGCAGGCTACAACCTGGTGGCCTCCGCGACTGAAGGCCAGATGCGTCTGATCTCTGCGGTAATGGGCGGTCGTACCTTTAAAGGCCGTGAGACGGAAAGTAAAAAACTGCTGACCTGGGGCTTCCGTTTCTTCGAAACCGTGAATCCGCTGAAGGCCGGTAAAGAATTTGCGTCAGAGCCGGTGTGGTTTGGCGACAACGACCGCGCATCCCTGGGTGTAGATAAAGATCTGTACCTGACCATTCCTCGTGGTCGCATGAAAGACCTGAAAGCCAGCTATGTGCTGAACACCAGCGAACTTCACGCGCCGCTGCAGAAGAACCAGGTGGTGGGAACCATTAACTTCCAGCTCGACGGTAAAACCATCGATCAGCGTCCGCTGGTGGTGCTGGATGAAATTCCTGAAGGCAATTTCTTCGGCAAAATCATTGATTACATTAAATTGATGTTCCATCACTGGTTTGGTTAAAAATTGAACACTTGAAAGTGTGATTTTGATCCCCATATACTAGGTATCCTGATAACTCCCACCCGCACGTGGGAGTTATTATTTTTTTGATGTAATGCCGGAGC
Organism: Lelliottia sp. 489; assembly: GCF_050435885.1. Lineage (NCBI taxonomy): Bacteria > Pseudomonadati > Pseudomonadota > Gammaproteobacteria > Enterobacterales > Enterobacteriaceae > Lelliottia > Lelliottia sp. 489. The sequence goes on from NZ_JBNDLC010000002.1 coordinate 302,856, forward strand.
TGACATGAAAACCAAACTTAACGAACTGCTTGAATTCCCTACCCCGTTTACTTACAAAGTAATGGGTCAGGCGTTGCCGGAGCTGGTTGACCAGGTGGTTGAAGTGGTACAGCGCCATGCGCCGGGTGACTACTCTCCGACGGTAAAACCAAGCAGCAAGGGCAACTACCACTCGGTTTCCATCACCATTACTGCCACGCATATTGAGCAGGTCGAAACCCTGTACGAAGAGCTCGGCAATATCGAAATCGTCCGTATGGTGCTGTAGTCCCCTCGTGGTTACCCGCTTTGCCGGGTAACCCGCTCCCCTCTCTGTGATATACTCCCCACACCCTTTTCTCGCTACCTCCCCCGGAGTTGCTGTTTTGTATCAGGATAAAATTCTTGTCCGCCATCTCGGGCTGCAACCTTATGAGCCTGTCTCTCAGGCTATGCATGATTTCACTGACTCACGCGATGACAACACGCCCGATGAGATCTGGCTGGTTGAGCACCTGCCGGTTTTCACCCAGGGGCAGGCGGGTAAAGCGGAGCATGTACTGGTTCCCGGTGATATCCCGGTTATTCAAAGCGATCGCGGCGGGCAAGTGACCTACCACGGACCGGGTCAGCAAGTGATGTATGTCCTGCTGAATCTGAAACGCCGCAAACTCGGGGTACGCGAACTGGTCACGCTGCTGGAGCAAACCGTAGTGGATACGCTGGCAGAATACGGCATCGATGCCCATCCGCGTGCCGATGCGCCGGGGGTGTATGTCGGGGAGATGAAGATCTGTTCGCTCGGGTTGCGCATCCGCAAGGGCTGCTCATTCCACGGCCTCGCGCTCAATATCAATATGGATCTTTCGCCTTTCCTGCGCATCAATCCGTGTGGTTATGCGGGAATGGAAATGACCCAAATGCACCAATGGGTAGAAAATGTCACCCCAGATATTATTCGCCCGACGCTGGTAAGTAATCTTTTAGCGCTGCTAAACAATCCACCACACGAATATATTCCCGCTTAATATATTATACATGATGGTCCATTTATTTTATGGACCTTCGCGTATTTACCGCATTTACGCTTTACAATAATCCATAGTTTCTATATTTTCGAAGCGCTTGAGCAGGTTCACATATTTTGCTGCGTTTAATTTCAGTACGTGAATACCACCTTGCGAACTGGCCTTCATTTGATTGAAAATTACACAGTTAGTTGATTTCCCTAAACAATTGACATCCACAAAATACTTTACCAATCACTACAAGCACAATATATAAATTCAACTATCATTCATATTGTGAATGAATACGGAGTGACAGCGTGGATTATAATAATTTACCGGCTAAACGACTGAATGAGCCAGGCGGTCAGGACAAGCCGCAAGTTTTTAGGACTTTACGTAATATTGACCTCAATTTATTGACGATCTTTGAGGCCGTATATGTCCATAAGGGTATCGTTAATGCTGCGAAAATTCTTAATCTCACCCCCTCAGCAATTAGCCAGTCAATTCAGAAATTGCGCGCTATATTTCCTGACCCGCTGTTTATTCGTAAAGGCCAGGGTGTCACCCCTACCGCTTACGCCACGCACCTTCACGAGTACATCAGCCAGGGGCTGGAGTCGATTCTCGGTGCACTGGATCTCACTGGCAGCTATGACAAACAACGCACCATTACCATAGGCACATCGCCTTCCGTCGGCGCGATGGTCTTGCCGATTATCTATCAGGCGGTTAAGCGTGAAGCCCCGCAGCTGATGCTGCGCAATATTCCGGTTAACGACACGGAAACCCAGCTCGCACAGTTCCAGACTGACCTGATTATCGACAGCAATGCTTTTGGCGCACGGTCGCTGGCCCACAGCGTGCTTTACGCCGACGGGCTGCTGCTGGTGTGTCGCAAAAATCATCCGGCCCTCAGCCAGACGGCAACGGCTGAAAATCTGCGTGAATATGAGTACGCCCTGTTCATGAATGACGGGCACAACCTGAATCAGCTGCACCAGCGCGTTAACGAACTGTTCCCGGATCGCCTGGTGAACTTCAGCAGTTACAATATGTTTACGATTGCGGCGCTGGTGGGCAACAGCGACATGATCACTATTATGCCTTCGCGCCTTTATACCCTGCTGCGCCAGTGCTGGCCGCTGGAACAGATCCCCTACGCGCCGCTAAATGCTGAATCTATTGAGATTGCGCTGCATTACAATAAACTGAGCCTGCGCGATCCGGTTCTGGAAAACGTGATTAACATTATCCGTCAGGCATTTTAAAGCCCCTTCCAGCGCAAGCCCCTGCCCCGCAGGGGACATAGGGCACAAAACAACAACTATTTTACAATTTGGCGACCTCACAGGCTGCTTTATCGCCCTTATCAATGATATACTGCCTGTCGTTCGTTCAAAAATAGTTGATAAATACAACATTCCCTTGAATTGAAACGCTTTCCCTCGAATTTCGCAACTGGAACACGCACGCTATGAGTAAACCCATTGTGATGGAACGCGGTGTTAAGTACCGCGACGCCGATAAAATGGCCCTTATCCCGGTTAAAAACGTGGTTACGGAGCGCGAAGCGCTGTTAAGAAAACCGGAATGGATGAAAATCAAACTTCCGGCTGACTCGTCACGCATTCAGGGTATCAAAGCGGCGATGCGTAAGAACGGCCTTCACTCTGTCTGTGAAGAAGCGTCTTGCCCGAACCTTGCGGAATGTTTCAACCACGGTACGGCCACCTTTATGATTCTGGGCGCGATTTGCACCCGTCGCTGCCCGTTCTGCGACGTAGCACACGGTCGCCCGGTTGCCCCTGACGCCAACGAACCACTGAAGCTGGCCCAGACCATTGCCGACATGGCATTGCGCTACGTGGTGATTACCTCCGTTGACCGTGACGATCTCCGCGACGGCGGTGCGCAGCACTTTGCAGATTGCATCACCGCCATCCGTGAGAAAAGCCCGAACATTAAGATTGAAACGCTGGTGCCCGATTTCCGTGGTCGTATGGATCGCGCGCTGGATATTCTCACCGCCACGCCACCGGATGTGTTCAACCACAACCTGGAAAACGTGCCGCGCGTTTACCGTCAGGTGCGTCCGGGCGCAGACTACAACTGGTCACTGAAGCTGCTGGAACGCTTTAAAGAAGCGCATCCGCACATTCCAACCAAATCTGGCTTGATGGTCGGTCTGGGCGAAACCAATGCCGAAATTATTGAAGTGATGCGCGATCTGCGCCGCCATGGCGTAACGATGCTGACCCTGGGTCAGTATCTGCAGCCTAGCCGTCATCACCTGCCGGTACAGCGCTACGTCAGCCCGGATGAGTTCGATGAAATGAAAGCCGAAGCGATGGCGATGGGCTTTACCCACGCGGCTTGTGGTCCATTCGTTCGCTCTTCCTACCATGCGGATATGCAGGCGAAAGGCGAAGAAGTGAAGTAATAATTTATTACACTTCACCCATAAAAAAACCGGCTATTACGCCGGTTTTTTTCTTTCCAGAGAACTGGAAGGACAGTGCCATTACTCTTTGTGCGACAGCTTCTCAGCCGGGACGTCGCCCTCTGCCGTTTTCTTAGCAGTGGTGTCGTCATCGTTCATCGCTTTTTTGAAGCCTTTAATGGCTGTACCCAGGTCTCCGCCCAGAGTACGTAACTTCTTGGTACCAAACAGCAGGACGACCAGCGCCGCAACCACCAGCAGTTTAGTAATACTAATCTCACCCATAGATACCTTCTTCACTTAAAACAGGCTGCAAACAGCGCCAGAAAACCTGATGTTATTAACGGACATTCGACGCGCGCACACAATAGCAATCTGTAACAAGGTGAATCAAGCTTTGATGAAAAAAACATCACATTAATTGCGGTGGCGCAAACCGTCGGTTGGTCAGAACCGGTAATTGCCGCCGCGCCTGCGCGATTCGCTCAGAAGAGATCTCGGCTAAGAAAAGGCCAGGCGCTTCACCTGCTGCCGCAATCGTCACGCCCAGGGGATCAACAATCCGGCTTTGGCCGATATTCTTATTACCGCACTCTCCGGCGGCAACAATGTAGCAGGTGGTGTCCAGCGCGCGTGCGGTTAATAACGTCGCCCAGTGATGCTCTTTGAGCGGCCCTCTGACCCACGCGGCGGGCAACACCAAGACTTCCGCCCCGGCCAGTGCCAGGTTCAGAGCCATCTCCGGGAAGCGTAAATCGTAGCAGGTCATCAGCCCCAGCTTGATGCCCTCGACGTCTATCAGCGGTGGGATCTGGCTGCCGGGATCAACCAGGCGGGATTCCTGAACAGTAAAGGCATCATAGAGATGGAGCTTGGCGTAATTCGCGATGATTTTCCCCTCACGCAGTACGACCAGGGTATTGGCTGCCCTACCCTCGGTCGTCGGGACATGCACCGTCAGCACCGTTGTGAGCCGGTTGTGCTGGCTCTCATCCAGCAGCAGCTGTAAAAAGCCGCCGTCCAGGGGCTGCGCCGACTTTACCGAAAGGTCCGGGTCCTGATCATGACGAGCCAGAAGCGCCTCCGGGAGAACCAGCAGCGCGACTCCCTGGCGCGCCGCTTGTGCCATCAATGAGACACACTGCCGGGCGTTTTCCTCCCAGAATGGGCTAACCGCGAACTGTCCAACCGCAACATACATATTTTCCCCCTGCTTCACTTAGCGATACACTCAATACTTTGACTCATTCAATAGCAGGAATTGACAGTGTTACAACTCCTTTTAGCCGTATTTATTGGCGGCGGCACGGGCAGTGTTGCGCGATGGTTTCTCAGCATGCGCTTTAACCCCATGCATCAGGCCATTCCGATGGGTACACTCACCGCGAACCTGATCGGCGCGTTTATCATTGGTATGGGATTAGCGTGGTTTAACCGCATGACGCACATCGATCCGATGTGGAAATTATTGATCACCACCGGTTTTTGCGGCGGATTAACGACCTTTTCCACCTTCTCGGCTGAAGTGGTATTTCTGCTCCAGGACGGGCGTTTTGGCTGGGCACTGACAAACATTGCCGTCAACATGCTCGGCTCGTTTGCGATGACCGCGCTCGCATTTTGGTTATTTTCTGCCGCCAGCGCGCATTAATCACTGGCATATTAATGTTAGCTTAATTTTTCTCTGTCACGCTTGTCGACAAATCGACCAGGGGTGATGAGATGAAAGAAAAAGTGATGAGCGCAGGCATGATGTTACTGAGCGTACTTATCGTCGCCAGCTTTCTGAAAATGTATTTGTTTTAGCTCTAAAAAAAGCACAAAAAAAAACCCGCTCAATGAGCGGGTTTTGGAGTTCTTGCTGAACGGCTCGAATTACAGAGCAGTTACGTTAGCAGCAGAAGGACCTTTGGCACCGTTAGTGATTTCGAACTCAACGCGCTGGCCTTCAGCCAGGGTTTTGAAACCATTAGTCTGGATTGCAGAGAAGTGTACGAACACGTCTTTGCTGCCATCTTCCGGAGTAATGAAACCGAATCCTTTGGACTCATTAAACCACTTAACGTTACCTTTAATCTTAGACATCAAAATTACCTTTACATGAAAAATGGACACAAATGCTGTGTCGGGTATCAGTACAACAATTGTGGGCCGTTTTGTCCAGCGGTTCTTTGTTAAAAAGTGACAAAAGTCGCGTTAATTTTATCGACTGGCTGTTTGTGCTTTGCGATTCAAAAAGCGTGCATTTTTCAGCCAATCAACAGGTTTTTTTCAGTTAAAACTGGAAGCGCATCCAGGCGAAGTAAACGTTACCGTTGTTGTAGGTACCCGGAATATAGGTCATCTGGAATGTCGCCGGGCCGTAGCCGATTGACGCCAGCGGCAGCAGCACGGGAATCGGGATGTATTTCCAGTTATCACGCGCCGTAAAGCCCGCCGTGTACCCCAGGCCCATGTGGAAATTGTCATCAGCCAGCGGACGCCAGGTTTTCTCCCAACCATAACCACCAATCGGCTCCCATTTGTTATAGGAGTCTTTAAACGCCATCAAGTACAGGCCGTGCCAGTTGCCTTTATCATCCCAGCGGGATTGACCAAAACCAGCACCCCACGGGCGTTCGTTGTAACGATCCGTTTTCTCTTTGTCGTAGGCAAAACGGGCGTGCCAGGTGATTGCCGGAACATACAGGTCATAATGCTCAGGTTCGTTCCAGGTCTGCGCTACGTTGTCGGTGAAGGTTGAGAACCATCCTTTATCCGTCGCTTTCTCATCTGCCATCGCCGAAGCCGATAAGGTGAGCTGAGCAAAAACAAACAACATAACCAGGAAAATATTATTTCTTATCGTCACAATGAAATTACCATTTTTCGTATTCGGGGCGATTTTAACAAATATTAATTAAATGAAGACTGAATAACATCGCCCTTAATCCGAATTATTTACTTTCAAAAGTGGGAATATTCCTGGTGAATAACAGCAAAACGCCCCGAAATAATCGGGGCGCAAAGATTAATTAACGTTTATGTAACAATTTATACAAAGCAGGAATAACCAGCATGGATAATAAGGGTGCTGTGACCATACCGCCGATCATTGGTGCCGCAATGCGCTGCATCACCTCAGAGCCGCTTCCGCCGCCCCACATGATGGGCAGCAATCCCGCCATGATCGTGGCAACCGTCATCACTTTTGGCCGCACGCGCAGCACTGCACCTTCATGAATCGCACGCATCAGTTGCGTGTTTCCCCCCTCAGGATATTTATCCAGAGCCTGATTGAGATACAGCACCATAATAACGCCGAATTCTGCAGCCACCCCGGCGAGGGCTATAAATCCGACAGCACCCGCGACGGAAAGATTATATCCCAGCAGCCACAACAGCCATACGCCGCCTATAAGTGCAAACGGCAAAGTCCCCATTATTAATAAGACATCCGCGATCCGCTTAAACGTCAGCCACAACAAAATAAAGATAATCATCAATGTTACCGGAAGCACCAGTTTCAGTTTTTCCGTGGCGCGTTCCAGATATTCAAATTGCCCGGACCACGACAGAGAAACCCCCTGCGGCAATGTGACCTGTTCGGCGACGCGATGCTGCATCTCTTCAACAGCGGACTTCAAATCCCGCCCGCGCAGGTCGACATAAATCCAGTTTGAGAGCCGTGCGTTCTCGCTTTTCAGCATCGGCGGCCCTTCTGTGACCTGGATATCCGCCAGTTCTCCCAGCGCGATCTGGCTGCCGTTTGCCGTCACTACTGGCAGAACCCGCAGCTTATCGACGTTATCCCGCAGATCGCGGGGATAGCGCACGTTGATGGGATAGCGCTCGCGCCCCTGAATCACCTCTCCGATGTTGTCACCGCCCACCAGCGTCGAGACCATACTCTGCAGCTCATCAACGGAGACACCGTAGCGCGCCGCTTTTTGCCGGTCGATACGAATATCGACATAGCGCCCGCCCGCCAGCCGCTCCGCCAGCGCAGACGTCACGCCCGGTACCTGTTTCACAATCGACTCAATTTGCCCGGCGACGCGTTCGATATCGGCAATATTGTTGCCGTTCACCTTAATCCCCACCGGACTCTTGATCCCCGTCGCCAGCATGTCCAGACGGTTACGAATCGGCGGCACCCAGACGTTGGCAATACCAGGGACCGAGACGGTTTTATCCAACTCCTCCACCAGTTTTTCAGGCGTCATACCCGGCCGCCACTGGTCGCGCGGCTTAAAGTGGATCGTGGTTTCTATCATGGTCAGCGGCGCCGGATCCGTTGCCGTGTCCGCCCGTCCGGCTTTACCAAACACGCTCGCGACTTCCGGAACGCTCTTGATCAACCGATCCGTTTGTTGCAACAGACGACTGGCCTCGCGCGCCGAAATGCCCGGCAGCGTCGACGGCATATACAGCAGATCCCCCTCATTGAGCGGCGGCATAAACTCGCTGCCCAGCCGACTGAGTGGCCACAGCGTCACCAGTAAAAGCGCCAGCGCCAGCGCCAGGGTTGTTTTGGGAAAGCGCAGAACGTGATCGAGCAACGGCTCATACAGCCGAATCAAAAAGCGGTTTATTGGGTTGGCCTTTTCATCCGGGATTTTGCCGCGAATGAAATAGCCCATCAGCACCGGAACCAGCGTGATACCAAGCCCAGCCGCCACCGCCATCGACCAGGTTTTGGTGAAAGCCAGCGGCGAGAACATGCGGCCCTCCTGCGCTTCGAGGGAAAAGACCGGGATGAACGACAGCGTAATAATCAGCAGGCTGCAAAACAGCGCCGGTCCCACTTCGACCGCCGCCCGCTCGGCCAGATGCCAGTAATCGCCGGAGGTAGGCTCCTGATCCGGATGATCGTGTCGCCACTGCTCCAGCACTTTGTGCATGTTTTCAATCATCACAATCGCTGCATCGACCATCGCGCCAATCGCAATCGCAATCCCCCCCAGCGACATAATATTGGCGTTGATGCCCTGGTAGTGCATCACCACGAACGCCCCCAGAATCCCTAAGGGTAACGAGACGATTGCCACCAGCGCCGAGCGGAAATGGAAGAGGAATAACGCACACACCAGCACCACGACCGCAAACTCTTCCAGCAGTTTATGGGTCAGGGTTTTGACCGACTCTTCAATCAGCGTTGAGCGATCGTAAACCGGCACAATCTCCACCCCTTCCGGCAGCGTTTTTTGCAGCGCCTGAAGTTTATCTTTCACCGCATGAATAGTTTCCAGCGCATTTTGCCCGTAGCGCATCACCACCACGCCGCCCGCCACTTCACCTTCACCGTTCAGCTCCGCCACTCCGCGACGAATTTCTGGCCCGTAGCTCACCGTCGCGACATCGCTGAGCAGCACCGGTTTGCCGTCACGCGACGTAAGCACCACATTGCGGAAATCATCCAGCGAGCGCAGATAACCGGTGGTACGCACCATGTATTCCGCCTCCCCCATCTCCAGCAGCGCGCCGCCGCTCTCCTTATTCGCCGCCTGAATGGCACTCACCAGCTGACCGTGGGTGATATTCAGCGCACGCATTTTTTCGGGCGACGCCACTATTTGATACTGACGCACCATGCCGCCAATGCTGGCGACTTCCGAGACGTTCGGCACGGTTTTAAGCTCAAACTTTAAGGTCCAGTCCTGCAGCGCCCGCAAATCGGCGAGGCTGTGCTTGCCGGTGCGGTCGATCAGCGCATATTCATAAATCCAGCCGACCCCTGTCGCATCCGGCCCAAGAGAGACTTTCACCCCCGCCGGGAATTGCGACTGCACCTGGCTCAGATACTCCAGCACCCTTGAGCGCGCCCAGTACAGATCGGTGCCATCTTCGAACAGCACATAGACATAGGCATCGCCAAACATTGAAAAACCGCGCACGGTTTTGGCCCCCGGCACGGAGAGCATCGAAGTGGTGAGCGGCCAGGTCACCTGATCCTCAATGACCTGCGGCGCTTTGCCTGGATAGCTGGCTTTGACGATCACCTGCACGTCCGAGAGATCCGGCAGTGCGTCCAGCGGCGCGCGCTGTACCGCCCACCAGCCCCAGCCAGCCATGATCGCGGCTGCGAGGATCACCAGCAGCCGGTTACGTAATGAAGCACGAATGACGGCGGCGATCATGGCGTCACCTCCGGCAGCGCGCTGCGCAGGCTCGCTTCCGAGTCGATCAGGAATTGCCCGGAGGTCACCACGGTATCGCCCTCCTGCACGCCGGAGGTGATTTCGGTCCAGCCTTCAGCCGTCATTCCCGTTGTCACCTTAACCGGGCGGAAATATCCATCGCCCGTTGCCAGTAAAACACGCTGCGATTCACCGCTGTTAATCACCGCCTCTTCCGGGACAGCAAGCACCGCAGCGCCGCGCGTTTGCTCTGCGCGAGAAACATTCAGGAACATACCTGGCTTCAGTTTATTGCCTGGATTTTCCAGTACGATTCGCGCCTGAAGCGTGCGCGTGGTCGCTTCCATTTGTGGCAACAGTTCGCTGACGGTGCCGTGAAAACGCTCGCCCGGCCAGCTTTCGGACGTGGCACTCATTTCGCTGCCGACCGTCAGGGATTGCGCCTGGGTTTGCGGATAATCCACAACCAGCCAGACCGTATCCAGCGCGGCGATCTCAAATAACGGCGCGGTGGCCGCCACCTGCGCCCCTTCCCGCGCGTCCAGCTTGACGACATACCCGGCGCGGTCGGCGCGCAGGGTTAATCGGGTTTGCGGTTTCCCGCTGCGCTCGACGGCGCGAATAGTATCTTCCGGCATAAACTGCAGCGCCAGCCGCTCCCGCGCCGCGCGGGTGAGCGTCGCGTCCCCGAGCTGACGTACGGCCAGATACTCCTGCTGCGCCGTTGTCCACTGGGGAACCCAGATCTCTGCCAGCGGTTCACCGGCTTTGACCTGCTGCTGCTGCGCACGCACGTAGAGTTTTGCGATCACCCCCGTAGCGGGTGCCGGATAAATTGTCAGGCTGCGTTCATTAGTCGAGACCGTCGCATAGGCCGAGAAAGGCTGCGCCAGCGCGCGCTTCTGCGCTTTGCCCGTTTTCATCCCGAGGTTTTGCTGCTGCTCGGCACTGATCCCCACGCCCGTCGCCGCTTTCTCTTCGTCGGCGTAACGCGGCACCAGATCCATATCCATGAAAGGCGATTTTCCGGGCTTATCGAAACGCTGGCCCGGCATCATTGGGTCGTACCAGTAGAGCACTTTTCGCTCGGCCGGTTTTGCCTCATCGGGAGCGGCATGCATCGTGCGCTGCCCCGCGTAATAGCCGCCGCCCGCAGCCAGCAGAACGGCCAGTGCGGTTGCGCTTAACGTCAGTATTTTCATTGTGTGATGTCCTGCGGGATCAGCCATTGAATTGCCGCCCAGGTCCGCGCCATCTCGCGCTCGGCCTGATTGGCAGCCAGTTCGGTGTCGAGCACGTTACGACGTGCCTCCAGGAGCGCCGGGAGTTCCGACTGCCCGGAGCGATACTGTGCGGCCAGCACCGCCAGCCGTTGATGCTGGAGCGGCAGGAGATCATCACGCTGGCGCTGCCACAGGGTCTGCGCGGCCTGGTATTGCGCCACCAGCGACTGCACCTGCGCGACATGCTCGCGCTGAATCAACGTCAGCTGATCCACGGCCTGCATCGAGCGCGACACCTCAGCGGCATAGTCCTTGTCCTGTCGGCGCGACTGGAACAGCGGCAGATCGACGGTAAACATCACGCCCGCCATATCGTCATACCCTTCGGCGCGATGGGCGTAGAACACCTCCACATCGACGTCGGGGATCGCCGCTATCGCCGACTGGGCCGAGCGGGCTTTTGCCGTTTCCGACTCGCGCTGCGCGGCCTCCACTTCCGGATGACGGACAATCGCCTCCACCAGCGTCTTTTCGTCGGCAGGTAAACGTTGATAGCGCGGCAGCGGGCCTTGCACATCGGTAATGGCTTGCCCGGTGAGCTGGAACAGGCGGCTTTGCGCCAGCTGAACATCCCGGCTCGCGAGCGTCACTTTGTCGCGCATCGCGCTCAGGGTCATCTGCAGCGAAAGCACGCTGTCGGGCGATGCACTTCCTGCGCCGACGCTGGCCTTTTGCACGCCCTGCTGACGCTCGATTTCATTCACCAGATTTTTGGCGGTCGCGAGTGCCTGCTTTGATAATGCAAGGTCAAGCCATGCCTGCGCCGTATCACGCTGGAGCGCGGCGCGAATGGCCTCGGACTTCGCCTCCACACCCCGCGCCTGGGCCTGTAACGTTTGCGATTTACGCTCCCGCTTTTCCGCACTCACGTAGCTTTGCATGATGCCAATGCGCTGCATCGTCATCCCTTCGCGGGTAAACCGCTGGTCATTACTCCCCTGCACCGGCACGTTTTCGATGCCGAATTTGAGTTTAGGGTCGGGCAACTGAGTGGCGGAATCCGCCATCATATCCAGCGCCTGCGCTTCGTTGCGGCTGGCAGAAAGCTCCGCAGAATAGCGCTGGGCTTCGGTCAGGGTTTGCGCGAGCGTCCAGGACTGGGCCTGAACCGCTGAGCTTAAAAAGCCGAGCAGCACCCCACCGAGCCACAGGCTCAGTGTCTGATATTTCATGGTCTTATCCCTTAGCGCAGCGGCGTCAGGGAGATAATCTGGAAGCCGTCACCCGCGCGTTCGAGCGTAAAGGTGACGCGATCGCCGGACTTCAGCGAAGCGGTATCCACGCTTTTCGCCAGCACAAACGGCATGGTCATCGCGGGCCACTGCAGTTCAGGAATGGCCTGATGCTGAAGGATGATTTGGGGTGGCGCGATCTCCTGAACCACGCCCTGGCCTTGCCAGTGTTGGGCTGCAGGTGACGGATCGGTGGCCTGAACGGAAAGAGAGATAAGGGAAAACAGCACGCCCGTAAGCGCAGAGACAAAAATTGCACGCATGATAAAACTCCTGTTAATCGTAAAAGAAAAATAAATTCAACGAATTAACAGAGAGCTATTCCCGGAACCGGCAAAAACGGATCGTTGCCGGCGGCCCCGCTGCGGGAGGGGTGAGTGACCATGCGGACGGCGAAACGTCGCTGCATGAAGGGGTATTTAAGGTGATGGTCATGGTCGCAGGAAGCGCGACCACCTGCGTCTGGCCGGGATCTTTTTGCGCCTGATCCGGAACGCAGTGTTTTTCACACAGAGGCGAAATGTTGCTGAGCTCGTGATGAAGCGGCGTGGTCATCATGTCCATATGCTGGATCATGGCGCTTTCGCCGCGCGGGCTCAGGGAGCAATCATGGGACGCAACCGCGACCTGGCTCTGAATCAGCAGCCAGCCGAACGCGAACAAAAACATCAGCAGATGTTTTTTTAGAAAGCGCAGGCGGTAACTCCAGCTGGCATGCATATTCGCGTCGTCGGGTGGCAAAAGGAAGCCGAGTATAAGAACAGCGCGTGTTGAAATTAAAGCTATTTTAAATAGTTTTACGTTCTTAATCCTTTCACGGATAAAACCCTCTAAATATCACAACAATTAATTATCATTTTAATGACATATAATAATCATAGCTTCGGTCAATAGTGTGGTGACACAAATGACGTAGTGGTGGCAAAATATCGTTGATGGCCGTTTTAGTAGTCATTTTATTGATTTTAGTCAGCAAGAACTGCCCATTTATTCGGCACATTTCAACACTTCATTTTTTTGATTTTCCGTGCTCTCTGGGGAGCGCACGTACAGGGGAAACCATGCTTACCGTTATCGAACTCCTTATCGGAGTGGTCGTCATTGTCGGCGTTGCGCGCTACATCATTAAAGGCTATTCCGCCACCGGGGTATTATTCGTCGGCGGTTTAACGCTGCTTATTATTAGTGCGCTAATGGGCCACCAGGTGTTACCGGCCAGCGAAACCAGCACCGGTTATACCGCCACCGATATTGTGGAATATATTAAAATTCTGCTGATGAGCCGCGGTGGCGATCTCGGCATGATGATTATGATGCTGTGTGGTTTCGCCGCGTATATGACCCATATCGGCGCCAATGATATGGTTGTCAAACTGGCCTCAAAGCCGCTGCAATATATTAACTCCCCCTACATTCTGATGATTGCCGCCTATTTCGTGGCGTGCCTGATGTCGCTGGCGGTCTCCTCCGCTACCGGTCTCGGTGTTCTGCTGATGGCGACGCTGTTCCCGGTGATGGTGAACGTGGGTATCAGCCGCGGTGCCGCGGCGGCGATTTGCGCCTCCCCTGCCGCGATTATCCTCTCCCCAACATCCGGTGACGTGGTATTGGCTGCAAAAGCCGCCGAAATGCCGCTGATTGATTTTGCCTTTAAAACCACCCTCCCGATCTCTATCGCCGCCATTATCGGTATGGCGGTTGCGCACTATTTCTGGCAGAAGTATCTCGATAAAAAAGAAAACATCAGCCACGAGATGCTGGACGTGAGTGAAATCACCACCACCGCGCCATCGTTCTACGCCATTCTGCCGTTTACGCCGATCATTGGCGTGCTGATTTTCGACGGCAAATGGGGCCCACAGCTGCACATTATTACCATTCTGGTGATCTGCATGCTGCTGGCGGCGGTGCTGGAATTCGTACGCGGCTTTAACACTCAGAAAGTCTTCTCCGGCCTGGAAGTGGCGTATCGCGGGATGGCTGACGCCTTTGCGGGCGTGGTGATGCTGCTGGTCGCGGCGGGCGTTTTCGCCCAGGGTCTGAGCACCATCGGCTTTATCCAGAGCCTGATCTCGATCGCCACCTCCTTCGGCTCTGCCAGCATTATTCTGATGCTGGTGCTGGTTGTCCTGACGATGCTGGCCGCCATGACGACCGGCTCCGGTAACGCCCCGTTCTATGCGTTCGTCGAGATGATTCCAAAACTGGCGCACTCGTCCGGCATCAACCCGGCCTATCTTTCGATTCCAATGCTGCAGGCCTCCAACCTGGGCCGTACTATCTCCCCGGTTTCCGGCGTGGTGGTTGCGGTCGCTGGTATGGCTAAAATCTCCCCATTCGAAGTGGTGAAACGTACCTCGGTTCCGGTGCTGGTCGGCCTGGTCATTGTGATTATCGCAACAGAAATCCTGGTGCCGGGTACGGTCGCGGGATAAAAGAATGGGCTGGTGGCACTGCGCTAGCCAGGCCTGCCTTACCCTCAGCCCGCGCCGCCGGGCACAAAAAGCGCCTGCGGGCGCTTTTTGTGCTTTAATAAGTTCCTGGAATTAATTTCCCTTTAATCATCAGGAATTCAAATGTTCAGGAAGGATATCATTCTCCGGTTCAGTGCAACCGCCCTTGCCCTGTGCGCCTTCTCAGCACATGCCGCGCCGCTTCAGGCCACACAATATGCCGATTTTGATCGCTACGTCCTTGCCCTCTCCTGGCAGACCGGTTTTTGCCAGAGCATGCACGAACGCAACCGCAATGAGCCTGACGAGTGCCGCCTGCAAAAAGAGAGCACAACCAAAACGGATTTTCTGACGGTTCACGGCCTGTGGCCGAGCCTGCCCAAATCTATCGCCTCGCGCGGGGTGGACGATCGCCGCTGGATGCGATTTGGCTGCGCCACTCGCCCCGTCCCCAACATGCCAGAAGCCAGAGCCAGCCGTAAATGCGCCGCTGCCGAAACCGGGCTATCCTTTGAAGCCGCCGCAAAACTCAACGGCGTAATGCCGGGCGCGGGCGGAGAGTCTTGTCTGGAACGCTATGAATACGCCAAGCACGGCGTCTGCTTTGGGTTCGATCCTGACGCCTATTTTGGCACCATGGTGCGCATGAATCAGGAAGTGAAAAGCAGCGCGCTGGGGAAATTCCTTGCTGATCATTACGGCAAAACGGTTTCTCGCCGCGATTTTGACGAGGCCGTCGCCAAAAGCTGGGGCAACGAATCCGTTAAAGCCGTCAAGCTGACCTGCAACAATAACCCGGCGTATCTCACCGAACTGCAGCTTTCGCTCAAAGCAGCGACCATCAACGCGCCGCTCTCATCGGCGTCGTTTGCGCCCCAGCCGCACCCTGGCAACTGCGGCAAGCAGTTTGTCATTGATAAAGTCGGCTACTGATCTTCTGCCGGGTGCAGCCGCACCCGGCGTTTCATCCTTTTCCCTTATATGACGATAAGCGTCACACTTCTGCTCTCACGCCTCATCTCTCCAGCTAATGCATTATTTATCCGGTAAACAACCCTGAAACCTCCCCGCCATAATCGCGGTGTCATCTACAGGAGAATGTTCACATGGCTAAAAAACTGATTGCGTTGTGCGCCTGCCCGATGGGTCTGGCACATACCTTTATGGCGGCTCAGGCGCTGGAAGAGGCCGCGGTAGAAGCAGGCTACGAAGTCAAAATTGAAACCCAGGGGGCGGATGGCATCCAGAACCGCTTAACGCCACAGGATATCGCCGGGGCGGACATTATTATTCACGCCATCGCGATCACCCCGGAAGACAACGAACGCTTTGAAACGCGGGACGTGTACGAAATTACCCTTCAGGACGCCATTAAAAACGCGGCGGGAACCCTGAAAGAAATCGAAGAAATGATTGCTGCAGAACAACAATAATCCTCCACCTCAGGGGTCCTGGTTATGGCAATTAAAAAACGCAGTGCGGTTCGGTCGGACGGTCACGAAGGCGATACCCTCGCACTTACCCCCGCGCCCGCCGCAACGGGCAATACCTTCTGGAAAGAACTTCCACAGCACATTATGTCGGGAATTTCCCGCATGGTACCTACGCTGATCATGGGCGGGGTGATCCTCGCCATTTCGCAGCTCATCGCCTATGTCTGGCTGGAGATCCCGCCAGATACCGGCATTCTCGATGCGCTGAACTCCGGCCACTTCACGGGTTTTAATCTGTCGGTGCTGAAGTTTGGTTACCTGACGGAATCCTTCGGCGGGCTGCTGTTCAGCTTCGCGATCCCGATGTTTTCTGCCTTTGTCGCCAACTCTATCGGCGGCAAGCTGGCCTTCCCGGCCGGTTTTATCGGCGGGCTAGTCTCCACCCAGCCGACGCTGGTGCTAAATTTCGACCCGGAAAAACTCACCTGGCTTGCCACCAAACCAGTGCCTTCTACCTTTATTGGCGCGTTGATTATCGCTATTGCGGCGGGCTATCTGGTCAAATGGCTGAACAACAAAATTAACCTTCCTCAGTATCTGCTGGCGTTTAAAAGCACCTTTCTGATTCCGATCCTCTCCGCGCTATTTGTGATGCTGGCGATGTATTACGTCATTACGCCTGTTGGCGGCTGGCTGAACGCAGGCATGCGCACGCTGTTGCTGGCCGCAGGCGAGTCTGGCTCGATGATGTACGCCATCGGCATGGCGGCGGCGACCGCCATTGATCTCGGTGGGCCGATCAACAAAGCGGCGGGATTTGTCGGGCTTGGGCTAACCACCGATCACGTATTACCGATCACCTCCCGCGCCGTCGCGATTGTTATCCCGCCGATTGGTCTGGGGCTGGCGACGTTAATCGACCATCGTCTGACCGGCAAACGTCTGTTTAGCCCGCAGCTTTACCCGCAGGGAAAAACGGCAATGTTTCTGGCGTTCATGGGTATCAGCGAAGGGGCAATTCCCTTCCTGCTGGAAAACCCGCTCGCCACGCTACCGGCCTATATGGTGGGCGCCATTGCCGGAGCGATGACGGCAACGGCGCTCGGTGCCGTGCAGTGGTTCCCGGAATCCGCTATCTGGGCATGGCCGCTGGTTACCAACCTGGGAGCCTACATGCTCAGCATTCTGGTTGGCGCGACGATCACCGCCCTGCTGGTGGTGCTGATACGTAACAACATGCATAAGCGCGGAAAACTGTCCGTCGATACGCTGTAACGAGGTCATGAGATGGAATTACTGACACGGCTACGCGCCTGGCTTGCAGCAGAAAATCTGGATGGCGTGCTGATCTCCTCGCGCCAGAACAAGCAGCCGCATCTGGGTATTTCAACCGGTTCCGGTTTTGTTCTGATAACAGATAAAAGCGCGCATATCCTGACGGATTTTCGCTATTACAGCGACATCGCCTCCCGTGTGAGCGGCTATCACCTGCACCTGCTGGATGCAGAAAACCCGCTCACCAGGGTAGTGAACAGGCTGATTGCCCGCGAAGGGATCGCCACACTGGGTTTTGAAGGCGAACAGGTCAGCTGGCAGACCGGGACCCACTGGCGCAATACGCTGGATGCGAAGCTTTGCAGTATCTCCCTCGACGTCTTACGGCAGATCAAAACCGCTGAGGAGATCGCCTCGATTCGCGCGGCCTGCGGGATTGCTGACAGCGCGGCGCAGCATATTCGTCGCGTGATTCAGCCCGGTATGCGCGAGCGCGAGGTGGCAGCGGAACTGGAATGGTTTATGAAGCAACAGGGGGCAGATAAACCCTCCTTCGATACCATCGTCGCCAGCGGAACGCGCGGCGCGCTGCCGCATGGTAAGGCCTCCGACAAAGTGATAAACGCAGGAGAGATGGTCACTCTCGATTTTGGCGCCCAACACCAGGGATATTGTTCGGACATGACGAGGACATTCCTTGTCGCCGGACACGGCCAGAAGCCTGAGGACCATCCTCTCTATTGCGTGTATCAGACGGTGCTTGAGGCACAGCTCACCGCCATCGCCACCATTCGCCCCGGCGTCGCCTGTCACCAGGTTGATACTGCAGCCAGAACGATTATCGAACGCGCAGGGTACGGCCCGCAGTTTGGTCATAATACCGGGCACGCGATTGGTATCGATGTGCATGAGAATCCGAGATTCTCTCCCACCGACACCACCCTGCTTCAGCCCGGTATGCTGCTGACCGTTGAGCCGGGGATCTACCTTGACGGGCTGGGCGGGGTGCGTATTGAGGATGTGGTACTGGTGACGCCCACTGGCGCTGAGGTTCTCTACACCATGGACAAAACGCTACTGACAACAGGGGAACGTTAATGGACACAGAACTTCTGCGCAAACTGAGTGAGGCCGATGCCATCGCCGCCTCTGAACAAGAGGTGCGCGATATCCTGCTGGCTGAAGCGCAACGTTACGCGAAAGAGGTCCGGTTTGACGGGCTAGGCTCGGTGCTCATTCGCGTCAACCGCAGCGACGGGCCGAAGGTGATGGTGTGCGCCCATATGGATGAAGTGGGTTTTATCGTGCGCTCCGTGACAAAAGAGGGGGCCATCGAGGTGTTGCCTGTCGGCAATGTCCGCATGATGGCCCGCACTCTGCAGCCTGTAAGAATCACTACGCGCGACGGCCGGAAAATCCCCGGATTACTGAACGGCGAGACGAAAGGCGAGACGGTAGAGAATTTACGCGTTGATATCGGGGCGACCTGCGCCGACGAGGTGCTGGCGGCAGGCATTGATGCGGGCGATCGGGTGACTTTCGACACCCTTTTTCAGCCCCTTCCTCACGGCCGGGTGATGGGCAAAGCGTTTGACGACCGTCTCGGCTGCTATCTGCTGATTACCCTTTTGCGTGAACTGCACGCTATACCGCTGGACTGTGAAGTGTGGCTGGTTGCCAGCTCAAGCGAGGAGGTCGGGCTGCGCGGCGGACAGACGGCAAGCAGGGTCGTGAATCCTGACCTCGCCCTGGTGCTGGACACCGCCTGCTGGTCCAAAAACTTCGACTACAGCTCAGCAAATCACCGCCAGACGGGAGCCGGCCCCATGCTGGTGCTGTATGACAAATCACACATTGCCCCGCCGAAGCTCACCGCTTTCGTTGAGGAGGTAGCTCTGGCTCAAGGCATTGCGCTGCAAAAAGATATGTTCAGCAACGGCGGCACCGACGCAGGCGCAATCCATCTTTGCGGAACCGGCGTCCCGGCGGTGGTACTCGGGCCGCCGACCCGGCACGGTCATTGTGCCGCATCCATTGCTGACATCCAGGATATTGACCATACCCACCAGCTGCTGGTTGCCCTGCTGGCTCGTCTGAATCGTGAGACCGTGGATCATCTGACGGACTTCAGATGCTGATCTCACGTTGAACGGAGGTAAACATGTTATCGATTGAATTTTTTTGTCCGTTGCCAAACGGCCTGCACGCTCGCCCGGCCTGGGCGCTGAAAGAGCAGTGCAGCGCATGGCGTAGCGACATCCGCTTTATTAACAAGCGCCTGAACACCCACGCGGATGCCAAAAGCTCGCTTGCGCTTATCAGTACCGGTACGCTCTTTAACGACAGCTGTGTGCTTGAAATCAACGGTAGCGACGAAGAGCAGGCCAGACGCGTGCTGGAGCATTACCTCAATGTCGCGTTTATTGATAGCGACAGCATCCCGTCTGGCGATGCGCCTCATATCGCGCATCCCCTTCCCCGCTCGCTGGTGCGGCTCAATCCCCATTTACGCGAGGCCATTACGCTTGCCAGCGGCATTGGCTCGGGCACCCTTCGCCGCTTGCAAAGCGATAACCTCGAGCGCTATCGCCAGCGTCCGGCAAGCCCGGAAGATATCACGCGTCTGGAGCACAGCCTGGCGACCCTCGCTGAACAGCTCAACCAGCGCCTGCGCGGGCTTGATGGCGAGAGTAAAACCATCATCAGTGCTCATCTGTCACTTATTCAGGATGACGAGTTTGGTGCGAATATCCGTCGTCTGATCGTCGAAGAACGCCTGAGCCTGGCGAATGCCATCATTCGCAATATGGAGCAGATCTGCGACAAACTCTCGCTTTCCGCCAGTGATTATCTTCGCGAGCGGGTCAGCGATATCCGCGACATCAGCGAACAACTGCTGAGTATTACCTGGCCTGAGCTTCAGCAAACAACCCCCTTGACCCTCGAGACGCCGACCATTCTGGCGGCAGAAGACCTCACGCCCAGCCAGTTTTTAAGCCTCGACACCCGCCAGCTTAAGGGGATGATCCTGGAGAAAACCGGGCGCACCTCGCACACCCTGATTCTGGCGCGTGCGGCATCAGTGCCGGTGATGAGCGGGATCACGGTGGCATCGCTGGCTGCGGATATCGGCAAACAGGTGATTCTGGACGGCGTGTGCAGCGTGCTGGTGGTGGCCCCTGACGAGGCCGTCAGCCAGTACTACAGCGTGGCGCAGCGCCTCGCCGACAAACGTCATCATCAGCAGATCAAAGACGCCGGGCTTCCCGCAGTGACGCGGGATAATATCCCGGTGGCGATCGCCGCCAATATCGGCAGCGCGCTGGAGGCACCCGGCGCATTTGCCAATGGCGCGCAGGGCGTAGGACTGTTTCGCACAGAAATGCTGTATATGGATCGCGACGCCGCCCCGGACGAGCAGGAGCAGTTTGAAGCCTACCAGCAGGTGCTATTGTCTGCCGAAGGCAAGCCGGTCATCTTCCGCACTATGGATATCGGCGGGGATAAGCAGATCCCCTGGCTCAATATTCCGCCAGAGGAGAATCCGTTTCTCGGCTACCGCGCGGTGCGTATTTACCCTGAGTTTGTCGACCTTTTTCGCACGCAGCTGCGCGCCATTTTGCGGGCCGGTGCGAGCGGTAACGCCCTGCTGATGATCCCCATGGTGCACAGCCTCGATCAGATTTTATGGGTGAAACAGGAGTTGCGAAACGTACAGGAAGCGCTGAAAGCACAAGGGCTACGCCATACCTCCCACCTGCCGCTGGGCATTATGGTCGAGGTGCCTTCGGTCTGCTATATCATCGATCACTTCTGCGATGAGGTGGATTTTTTCAGCATCGGATCGAATGATATGACCCAGTATCTTTACGCGGTGGATCGCAACAACCCGCGCGTGTCGCCGCTCTATAATCCGATCACGCCTTCATTTTTACGCATGGTGCGCCAGATCGTTACCACCGCCCACCGCCACGGAAAATGGGTGGGAATTTGCGGAGAACTCGCCGGAGAACGCCGCTATCTTCCACTGCTTTTGGGGCTTGGGATTGATGAGTTCAGTATGAGCGGCCCGCGCATTCCGCCGGTAAAAGCGCAGCTACGCCAGCTTGAGAGCGGTGCCTGCCAGGCGCTGGCCGACAGTGCCTGCGAATGCCGCAGCGCCGAGGAGATAGAGACGCTGCTCGCCGAATTTACACCGCAAGAGCCGGCCCGCCCGCTGCTGGCGCTGGAGAATATCGTGGTGAACGAACCGCTCGCGTCAAAGGAGCAGGTTCTGCAGTTTCTGTGCGGCAATCTGGCTATTCAGGGGCGCACGGAGAATCCGCTAGAGCTGGAAGAAGATCTCTGGCAGCGCGAAGAAATTGTGACCACCGCCGTGGGCTTCGGTGTGGCCATTCCGCATACCAAATCCCAGTGGATACGCCACTCCAGCATTAGCATTGCACGCCTGGAAAAGCCCATCGACTGGGAGTCAGATATGGGCGACGTGGAGCTGGTGATTATGCTGACGCTCGGCGCGCAGGAAGGGATAAACCATGTAAAAGTGTTCTCTCAGCTGGCGCGAAAACTGGTGAACAAAGCATTCCGCGAGTCTTTGTTTGCGGCAAATACCCCGCAGCAGATCCTCGATTTGCTCAATGCTGAACTCAGCTTCTGACCGCTACTGAAAACGTGCGCGGTACTCACCCGGCGTCAGGCCAAACTGGCGCCGGAACAGTCGACAAAAATAGTCGCTGTCGGGGTAGCCGCAGCGTTTCGCCACTTCGCCCACGGGCAGGTGGTACTTTTGTAAAATCGTACGGGCTTTTGCCATCCGCACCCAGCGCACATAATCGACAAAACTCATGGTTCCATGCTGCGAAAACAGGCGGGAGAGATGATTAGGGGTGATGGTAAACAGCGCGGCGACGCTCTCACGCGCTACCGGCCCGGCATAATTTTCCTGTACCCAATTGCAGATGCTCTGATAGAGAAAATCCCCACGCGATAAACCCGCCTCTGGCCTCGTGGACACCACCTTCCGGCACCAGTGCAATACGCTCAGCGTCAGGGGCTGAATAATGGCCTGGTCCTGCGGCGAGGCGCTCAGATGAGTCAGCGCCATCAGCATCGCCGTGCGCTCGCCCCGCTCCGGATGCGGCAACTCTATTTTTCGCTGCGGATACCCGGTCTGCCCACTACGGGAGTCGTGAAACGCCAGACCGAGCCAGGAAGGGGCAAAGACAAGACTCAGCAGCATGATCGGCTTTTCAAACGTCGACATCGTCACGGCACGGGCGGGAAGAAACAGCATCTCCCCCTGCCCAATCAGCTTTTGCTCCGCGATAAGCCGGTTCTCGTATTCACCACGCAGCACCACCTCCAGCCGTGGCCACTCAATACTCACACTGCCCGCAGGCAGCGTGGCAGGTCGATGCGCGAACCAGACGCGGCCCAGTTGCTGCGGATTGAGTACCAGACCGCTCAACAGGTCGGCAAAAAACTGCTGGTCGGCGGGCAAGGGGCGCTCAGCCATACTATCCCCTGCGCGCATCCGGGCGCACCAGATCCAGGCGGTGATCTTCGCTTATCGAATAGTAAGCCGTTGGGCCTCCCGCTCGCAGAATCGGGTTGGCCTTCGCGGTCTGGAAGATGCCCTCTTCCAGCAGCGACTCGGCGATATGGATCCCGACGACTTCACCCAGTACCAGCCAGCTATCGATGGCCGTTCCATCTGCGCCGGTCAACTGAATACATTGCGACAGCCTACACTCAAAGTTCACCGGACTTTCCGCCACGCGCGGCACTTTGACCAGCGCGCTATCGGCTTTTGTCAGCCCGGCAAAGGCAAATTCGTCTTCTCCGTGAGGAAGGCTGGCCGAGGTTTCGTTCATCGCCTCTGCAAGCTCACGTGTGGCAAGGTTCCAGACAAACTCTTTTGTCTCGACGATATTTCGCACGCTGTCCTTCCAGCCGCTGCTGGCAAACCCAATAATAGGCGGACGGTAATTAAAACAGTTAAAGAAACTGTAGGGTGCGAGATTGGTTTGCCCCGAGGCATTCTGTGAGGCAATCCAGCCGATGGGCCGAGGGCCGATAATGGCGTTCAGAGGATCGTGCGGTAAACCATGTCCCTGCGAAGGCTGATAAAAGTACATTACGCTCTCCGGTGATTAGTCAGAACCTCATTATGCCGTGGGATTTGGCCCGGTACAGCAGCCGCGATGAAATCATTCCGTTCATAAAATTCATCTGCGCAACGAATGTGACATTGATCACTTCAAAGTTGCGTGCACAGCCAGTATCATCAGAACAGATAAAACCCTCGCTGCCAGACGGCGAGGGTTTTCTTTTGGATTGGTTTCTGCGGTACACGCAGCATTAACGACATGGAGTAATAAATGTCCAGACCCACAATTATCATTAATGAACTCGACGCAGAACGTATCGACCGCCTTCTGGAAAAACCAGAGTTTGCTTCACTGCCGGTTGCCGACGCCCTGAACGCGGAGCTGGACCGGGCACAGATGTGTACCCCGGAAACCATGCCGCATGACGTCGTGACGATGAACAGCCAGGTAAAATTCCGCGATCTGACCACCGGCGATGAGCGCACGCGCACCCTGGTCTATCCTGCACAGATGACCGACAGCAGCACGCAGCTTTCCGTTCTCGCCCCCGTCGGCGCCGCGCTGCTGGGCCTGCGTACCGGCGACACCATTCACTGGGAGTTACCGGGCGGCGCCTCCGCGCATCTGGAAGTGCTGGAACTGCTCTACCAGCCAGAAGCGGCCGGCGATTACCTTCGTTAATCTCATCTGAATAAGCGCATAATCGCGTTTCCCAGAGGATGCACCCGCATCCTCTTTCCGTAAAATCACCTTTATTTCCTATAGAAGCCAAAATTATCTTCATCCAGGCTTAATCCGTTTCAACGGCCCAGGGTCTTCTATG
The DNA here is from genome assembly GCF_050435885.1 of Lelliottia sp. 489. Taxonomy (NCBI): domain Bacteria; kingdom Pseudomonadati; phylum Pseudomonadota; class Gammaproteobacteria; order Enterobacterales; family Enterobacteriaceae; genus Lelliottia; species Lelliottia sp. 489. The sequence continues at coordinate 327,016 of NZ_JBNDLC010000002.1, forward strand.
GATGAGATAGAAGTCATTTCTCTTATCTATTTAATTTTACTGGCGATTATCGTCACGGCCGTGCTATATCTTGAGCGTCACTGGTAGCCTTTACTCCCACCTCAACTCCGCAAAGAAACGTCAAATAACGCCACGATATGAAAAGTGTCTGACAGATATCAGAAAACCATATTATTTTGTGATTGAATGAATCGAGCGTTTATAAACAAGGAGAAACGGGTATGTATCAGACAATTATTATGCCGGTTGATGTTTTCGAAATGGAACTGAGCGACAAAGCCGTCCGCCATGCTGAGTTTCTGGCGCAGCAGGATGGCGTGATTCACCTCTTGCACGTCCTGCCCGGTTCGGCCAGCCTGAGCCTGCACCGCTTTGCAGCCGATGTTCGCCGCTTTGAAGAGCATCTTCAGCACGAAGCCGAAGCGCGGCTGCAAACCATGGTCGGCCATTTCACCCTCGATCCGTCACGGATTAAAACCCACGTGCGTTTCGGCAGCGTTCGCGATGCGGTCAATGAAATGGCGAACGAACTGAAAGCCGATGTGGTGGTGATCGGCTCGCGTAATCCGTCCATCAGCACCCACCTGCTCGGCTCGAATGCCTCAAGCGTGATTCGCCACACCCATATTCCGGTGATGGTCGTTCGCTAACGCCCAGGTGATGGTCGTTCGCTAACGCCCAAAAGAAAAACCCCGCTAGCGCGGGGTTTTGTCTGGTGCAGGTGGTGCCTTACTTTCTTTTATTATGCTGTTTTGGTGCGAATCAGATAATCAAACGAGCTTAATGACGCTTTCGCCCCTTCGCCGGTGGCGATGATAATCTGTTTGTACGGCACCGTCGTGCAGTCTCCCGCCGCAAAGACACCCTTCACGCTGGTTTCACACTTGGCGTCGATGATGATTTCGCCCATACGGTTACGCTCAACGGAGCCTTCCAGCCAGGTGGTGTTTGGCAACAGACCAATCTGGACGAAAATCCCTGACAGCGGCACGCTGTGCACATCGCCGCTAACGCGGTCGCGATACTCAAGGCCTGTCACTTTGCTGCCGTCGCCTTTCACTTCCGTCGTCTGTGCGTTCAGCACGATATCGACGTTCTTCAGGCTGCGCACTTTATCCTGCAGCACCTGATCGGCTTTCATTTCCGGAGCAAATTCCAGCAGGGTAACGTGTTCCACAATACCCGCCAGATCGATAGCCGCTTCAACGCCGGAGTTACCGCCGCCAATCACCGCCACGCGTTTACCTTTAAACAGCGGGCCGTCGCAGTGCGGGCAGTAGGTCACGCCTTTGGTGCGATACTGATCTTCGCCAGGGACGTTCATGTTGCGCCATTTCGCGCCGGTGGCGATGATCACGCTGCGCGCTTTCAGCACCGCGCCGGAAGCCGTTTCAATCTGGTGTAAGCCACCTTCCTGCGCTGCCGGAACCAGTTTGCTGGCACTTTGGCTATCAATCACATCCACTTCATAATCGCTAACGTGTGCTTTCAGGGCACCCGCCAGCTTTTGACCTTCGGTTTTCGGGACCGAGATGTAGTTTTCGATGTCGACGGTGTCGAGCACCTGGCCACCGAAACGCTCACCCATCAGACCGGTACGAATGCCTTTACGGGCAGAATAGACCGCCGCCGCCGCACCCGCCGGGCCGGAACCGACAATCAGCACGTCGTAAACATCGCGTTTATTCAGCTCTTCCGCCGCACGTTTTTCGGCACCGGTATCAATTTTGGCGACGATTTCCGTCAGCGTCATACGCCCCTGACCAAACTCCTGACCATTGACGAATACCGCCGGAACACCCATCACGTTGCGATCGGTGATTTCGTTCTGGAACACACCGCCGTCGATGGCCGTATGTTTGATGCGTGGGTTAAGCACTGCCATCAGGTTCAGCGCCTGCACTACGTCCGGGCAGTTATGGCACGAGAGCGAGTAATAGGTTTCAAATTCAAAATCGCCGTCGATGTTGCTGATTTGCTCCAGCAGAGCCTGTGCCTCTTTCGACGGATGCCCACCGGTCCACAGCAGCGCCAGCACCAGGGAGGTAAATTCGTGCCCCAGCGGAGAACCGGCAAAGCGCGGCCCCTTGTCAGAACCTGGGTTAGTAATCAGGAATGACGGCTTGCGTACCGCGAGGCTGTTATCTTCTTTAAAGGTCACTTTTGGTGACAGTTCGGCGATTTCCGCCAGCAGTTCCTTGATTTCTGCCGATTTAGCGCCGTCATCCAGCGTGGCAATCAGCTCAACAGGTTTGGTCAGTTTCTCAAGGTAGGCCTTGAGCTGGGTTTTCATGTTGGTGTCGAGCATCGTTAATCTCCTGCTTTACGTTTCCTCATGTAAACCGCCTCTTAGCTGGCGGCCTTCGCGCCCCGGTCACTTATTCCTGGGATTCGCATAGCGCCGCCGCGATGCGGCTTACATGAGATAACGTAAAAATTTCAAAAAAGCGGGTGCCACAATGCACCCGCCAATCGTCGTCAATTTCCTTTGGATTTCGCGCCTGAGCGTGAAAAAGAGGGAAATCTTAGATTTTGCCAACCAGGTCCAGAGATGGAGCCAGCGTCGCTTCGCCTTCTTTCCATTTAGCCGGGCACACTTCACCTGGGTGAGACGCCACGTACTGTGCTGCTTTGATTTTACGCAGCAGGTCAGATGCATCACGGCCGATACCTTCAGCAGTAACTTCGATAGCCTGGATAATGCCCTGCGGGTCAACGACGAAGGTGGCGCGGTCAGCCAGGCCTTCATCTTCACGCATGTTGTCGAAGTTACGGGTCAGGGCGCCAGTCGGGTCGCCGATCATCGCGTATTTGATTTTCGCGATGGTTTCAGAGCTGCCATGCCATGCTTTGTGAGTGAAGTGGGTGTCGGTAGAAACAGAGTAAACGTCCACGCCCAGTTTCTGCAGTTCGTCGTAATGATCCGCTACGTCGCCCAGTTCGGTCGGGCAAACGAAGGTGAAATCTGCCGGATAGAAGAAGAACACGCTCCAGCGACCTTCGGTATCTTTCTCGGTCACTTCGACGAATTCACCGTTTTTGAACGCCTGGTTTTTGAAAGGTTTAATTTTAGTGTTAATCAAAGACATCTGTACTTCCTCCGTGTTTTCGTTGAGATGTAAGGTAACGAACTTTGACTGATGGGGCTAATGCGTTTGCCGTATCAAATCAATCAGTCATACCTTACAACCCGAACCGACAACGTTGTGAATGGTGTTGGGTAGCCCAAAAGTAAAAAGGCCGCCCCAACGGGCGGCCCTGATACCTGAATTCCCCGTAGGTACCTTCAGTGCCAGCCGAAGCTGGCTTTGCGTTGCGCTCTACAGAACCTGAGTCAGGTCGTAACAGCGGTATCGATTACACCACCCGCGCAGGCATTGAGCAATCCACGACCGGGTCATTCCTGTCTATGGCTGTGATAGGTTTTTCCGAATAACGATTTTCACGCCCCTTCTGCCCTCTATTCTCCCGAGGAAATAAATTTGCCCTTGATGCTGTATTTACCCATTATAAAATACAAAATTATTATTAATGCGCCGCAACCCATGCAGTCCAATTATTATTAATAGCCAGAAACATTTTCATTGATGTATTTTATTTAAAGCACATTGTGAAACATAATATTTCAGTCAGCACAAAACCGAGTGTTATCACAAAACACCAGGGCACTATCCAATCAAATTTTATTTAAGGACAACTTTCTTTTTACATGCAGGGGAATTGCTTTATTATCACCACGTCATTCCCGACGAAGTAATGATATGGCAAAAAAAGTCATAAAGAGATTGATTATGTCCATCTATAAATATCCTCTTAAACTGAATGTTCTCGACGCCGCAATAGAGAGAATCGACTGGACGCTCGAAAACTTATCGAAAGTCTGCGTCTCTTTTTCCGGTGGAAAAGATTCCACCATTATGTTGCATCTTACGGCGCAGCGGGCGCGTAAACAGAAACGGAAAATTAGCGTTCTGTTTATCGACTGGGAGGCGCAATTTACTTACACCATCGAACATGTCGAGAACATGCGGGCGCACTATTCCGACGTCATCGATCACTTTTACTGGGTGGCACTGCCCCTCACTACGCAAAACTCCCTGTCACAATTTCAGCCTGAGTGGCAGTGCTGGGAGCCGGGCACCGACTGGGTCCGCCAGCCGCCGGAAGACGCCATTACCGATCCGCACTATTTTGATTTCTATCAGCAAGGGATGACCTTCGAATCGTTCGTCAGAGCCTTTTCCGACTGGTATGCGCAAAAACGCCCTGCCGCGGTGCTGATCGGCATTCGCGCCGACGAGTCCTATAACCGCTTTCTGAGTATCGCCAGCGCCCGCAAACAGCGGTTCGCGGACGACAAACCCTGGACCACCTTTGCCCCCGGCGGACACGCCTGGTACATGTATCCCATCTACGACTGGAAAACCGCCGATATCTGGACCTGGTTTGCCAAAACCGGCTGCAGCTATAACCCCCTGTACAATCTGATGTACCAGGCGGGCGTCCCCCTTCGCTATATGCGCATTTGCGAACCTTTTGGCCCGGAGCAGCGCCAGGGCTTATGGCTCTACCATGTGCTGGAGCCGGAGCGCTGGGCGGCGATGTGCGAGCGGGTCAGCGGTGTGCGAAGCGGAGGCATATACGCGGGTCATGACAACCATTTTTACGGCCATCGTAAAATTCTCAAACCCGATCATCTTTGCTGGCAGGAATATGCCCTGTTATTACTCGACAGTATGCCTGTCGCCACGGCGGAACATTATCGCAACAAAATCGCCGTCTATTTGCACTGGTATCAAAAACAGGGCATGGAAAATATACCGGACACTCAGGACGCGGATATTGGCTCAAAAGACATTCCCTCCTGGCGGCGAATTTGTAAGGTACTTCTTAATAATGATTATTGGTGTCGGGCGTTATCATTTAGCCCAAATAAACCTAAGCATTACCAGCGCTACAGTGACCGAATGAAAACCAAACGCCAGCAGTGGGGAATTTTATGCAACAACGATTAATTAACGATATGGAGCACTATCTGCAATCGCTTTCTGAAGAGAAGAAAATAGAGGCCATCAACGCGTTTCGTCAGGCGATTCACCAGTTCAGCCCCTTTCACGAACAGCCCGTTGACTGCGTACTGTGGATTAAACAAGAAGAGATCAGCGCTAACGACTACAACCCCAATACCGTGGCCCCGCCGGAAAAACGCCTGCTCAGCAAATCGCTGGAGCTGGATGGGTTTACGCAGCCGATCCTGGTCACTGAAAACGGGCCGCACAATTACGAGATCGTGGACGGTTTCCATCGGCGTGAGCTTGGCAGCCACCGGGCGGCGTTAAAACGTCAGTTGAAAGGCTATCTGCCCGTCACCTGCCTGCGTAAAGAACGTCAGGAGAAGTTCGACCGGATGGCCGCCACCATTCGTCACAACCGTGCGCGCGGGCGCCATCAAATCCATTCGATGTCGGAGATTGTCCGGGAACTGATGTTGCTCGGCTGGGACAATGAGAAAATCGGGCTGGAGCTTGGGATGGACAGCGACGAAGTGCTGCGCCTGAAACAGATCAACGGCCTGCTGGAACTGTTCGCAGACCGTCGTTATTCAGACGCCTGGACCGTTAAATAATCACAGCGCGTTCAGGCGCTCGGCCGCCGCTAACAGCGTCGATTCCTGCTTCGCAAAACAGAGACGAATCAGTTTATGCGGGAAGGGATCGGCGCAAAATACCGACAGCGGTATCGCGGCGACGCCCGCCTCTTTGGTCAGCCACTGGCAAAAACTGACGTCGTCCAGATCGGAAATCGCGCTGTAATCCGCCAGCAGGAAGTAAGTCCCTTCGCACGGCAGAATTTCCAGCCGACTGTTGCTCAGCGCATTCACAAACCGATCCCGTCGCGCGCGATAAAATGCCGGTAATTCACGATAGTGCTCCGGTTCGGCGCGGAGCATATCCGCCAGCGCCAGCTGCGCAGGGGTGTTTACAGCAAACGTCAGATACTGATGCACTTTACGCAACTCGGCGCTGATCGCCGCAGGCGCGACGCAATAGCCCACTTTCCAGCCGGTCATGTGATAGGTTTTACCAAACGATGACACCGCGATGGCGCGTTCGCGAAGCTGCGGATGGGCGAGCACGCTGGCGTGCCCCTCGTCTGCAAAACAGATGTGCTCGTAGACTTCGTCGCTCAATACATAGATTTCACGTTCAGCAATCGCCTGCCACAGCGCCGCGAAATCCGCTTTGCGCCAAACAGTTGCCGACGGGTTGTGCGGCGTATTAAGGATAACCAGACGGGTTTTCTCACTCAGCAGCGCGGCGAAAGCCTGCCAGTCGGGGCGAAAATGCGGCGGCTGAAGCGCAACACGTTTGACCACGCCGCCGGAGAGTTCAATGGCTGGCGCATAGCTGTCGTAGCTCGGATCGAAGCAAATCACCTCATCACCGGTACGCACCAGCGCGGTAATCGCCGCATACAGCGCCTCTGTCGCCCCCGCCGTCACCGTCACTTCACTGTTGGCGTCCGGCTTGTAGCCATAGAGTTCTGCCGTTTTATCGGCAATCGCCTCTCGCAGCGGCTGCGCGCCCGTCATCGGCGCATACTGATTGGCCCCTTGCGCCACGTGGTGCGCCAGGCGCTCCTGCAGATAGGTCGGGCCGTCAAAGTCAGGGAATCCCTGCGAAAGGTTGATGGCGTTATGGGCCTGGGCCAGCGCGCTCATCTGCGTAAAGATGGTGGTACCAAGATTGGGAAGTTTGCTTTGCGGAATCAACGGGTTATTGCTCATTGTGTCGTGCCTGCATGTAATACTTATGTTGCTGCCACTATAACACGATGTTAGTCTTTGGCAATCAAGACGCTTAGACGTCTAAATCATATAATTATTCCTGCCGAGAGGGTAAAGGAAAATGACAGACCACCTGCAACTCACACAACTCGTCGACGCCTGCCGCTGGATTGGTGCCAAAGGCTGGGCCCCCGCGACGGGCGGGAACATGTCCGTGCGACAGGACGACACGCTGTGCTGGCTGAGCGAATCTGGCAAAGACAAGGGCAGCCTGACAACGGATGATTTCCTGCAAGTGGAGATCGCCACCAACCGCGCGCCGTCCGGGCGCAAACCGTCGGCGGAAACGGGCTTGCACACGCTGATTTATCGCCTGTTTCCGCAGGCCAACGCGGTGCTGCACGTGCATACGGTCAATGCCACCGTGCTGTCGCGCCTGACCAAAACGGCCGAGCTGCGCATCAGCGGTTTTGAGATGCAAAAATCCCTCAGCGGGCAGACCACCCATCTGGATACCCTCGCTATTCCGGTGTTTGACAACGACCAGGATATTGACGCCCTCGCCTCACGAATCGCCCATTACGCACAGGAAACCCCACTTAATTATGGTTTTCTTCTGCGCGGTCATGGCTTAACCTGCTGGGGACGCGATGTGGCCGAAGCCCGCCGTCACCTTGAAGGCCTTGAATTCTTATTTGAATGCGAAATGCGTTTACGACAACTGGAGAGATTATGATTCGCGCGATTGTGACGGATATTGAAGGGACCACCAGCGATATTCGTTTTGTCCACAATGTGCTATTCCCCTATGCGCGCGAGCGGCTGGCGGCGTTTGTCACCGCCCAGCAGTACGCCGAACCGGTGAAATCCATTCTGGACAATCTGCGTGATGAAATTGCCAGCCCCCACGCCAGCATCAGCGAACTTATCGACACCCTGTTTACGTTTATGGATGAAGACAGGAAATCCACCGCCCTGAAGGCCCTGCAAGGGATCATCTGGCACGACGGATACGCTAACGGCGATTTCACGGGCCATCTCTACCCGGACGTTTTGCCTGCGCTGGAAAAATGGAAAGCGCAAGGGATTGATCTCTATATTTATTCCTCTGGCTCTGTCGCAGCGCAGAAACTGTTATTTGGCTACAGCGACGAAGGTGATATTACTCATCTGTTCAGCGGTTATTTCGATACCCACGTGGGCGCTAAACGTGATGTGCAGTCCTACACCACCATTGCCGCGCAGATCGGCGCCGCCCCGTCGCAAATCCTGTTCCTCTCGGACATTCACCAGGAGCTGGACGCCGCTGAGCAGGCAGGTTTTCGTACCCTGCAGCTGATTCGCGGTGATGACGATGGCGCGAGCCACCACCATCAGGTACACCAATTCGACGAGATTAATCCGGAGCAGATCCCTTCATGAGCGCTTTGACCATTTATTCCGACACCGACACCCGCGCCCCGCTGTGGCACAGCACCGATCCCCGTGATATCGCTGAAAAGCTCAACGCCCGCGGTGTGCGTTTTGAACGCTGGGAAGCCGACCGCGATTTAGGCCGCGATCCCGCACCGGAAACGGTGATTAATGCGTATCAGCACGCGATCGATAAACTGGTGGCGGAGAAAGGCTATCAGAGCTGGGATGTTATCAGCCTGCGCGCGGATAACCCGCAGAAAGAGGCGCTGCGCGCGAAGTTTCTCAACGAACATACTCACGGCGAAGATGAAGTGCGTTTCTTTGTCGAGGGTGCCGGGCTGTTTTGTCTGCACATCGAAGACCAGGTGTACCAGGTGCTGTGTGAGAAAAATGACCTCATCTCCGTACCCGCCGGCACGCCGCACTGGTTTGATATGGGTTCCGAACCCAACTTCACCGCGATCCGCATTTTCGATAACCCGGAAGGATGGATTGCGCAGTTCACGGGAAGTGAAATCGCGGATGGCTATCCGCGACTGGCTTAAGCGCTTTGCCGGGCGGCGCGAACGCTGACCCGGCTTGTTCAGCGGTAGATGCCTTCAGCGCTTCAGTCCGTTCGCATCAACAACCAGCCGCTCCAGCACGATGCCCCATCCACCACGCGTTTGAGTGTTAAATCAGGATCACGCATCACGTTTCGGTCTTCCTCAAAGGATGCCCTAAAAGCATAACCGCACTCAGGCGAATTTCACTTTTGCCACCGCTTCCGGCCACACTACGCCCGTATCCAGCACCCACCCGCTGATCAGCGCCGCAGGCGTCACGTCAAACGCCGGGTTGTAGACTTTCGCCTCTTCCGGTGCCCACTGCACCGCGCCAAAACTCCCGGCAACACCCGTTACTTCGCTGGCCGCGCGCTGTTCGATAGGGATGGCATCACCGTTCGGACAGTTCGGGTCCAGCGTGGTTTGCGGTGCTGCGACATAAAAGGGAATCCCGTGGAATTTCGCCAGTACCGCCAGTGAGTAAGTGCCGATTTTGTTCGCCACATCGCCGTTGGCGGCAATGCGATCCGCCCCAACCCACACTGCGTCCACCAGCCCTTTCGCCATCAGGCTGGCAGCCATGGAGTCGGTGATCAGCTGATACGGCACGCCCAATTCGCCCAGTTCCCAGGCGGTGAGTCTGCCGCCCTGCAACAGCGGGCGCGTTTCATCCACCCAGACACTGGCGATTTTTCCCTGCTGATGAGCAACCGCAATCACCCCCAGCGCCGTACCGACGCCCGCAGTCGCCAGCCCACCGGTATTGCAATGGGTCAGCAGACGGCTTCCAGGCTTCACCAGTTCGCTTCCGGCGCGGGCGATGGCGTCGCAAAGCTGCTTATCCTCATCGATCAGACGCAGGGCCTCAGCGCTCAGCGCAGGGACAAAATCCTCCTGCCACAGCGCCTGCTTCATGCGATCGAGATTGTTCATCAGGTTCACGGCCGTTGGGCGTGACGCCCGCAAAGTGTCGAGGGCCAACGCCAGCTCGTCGCGGCTTTTCCCTGCCTCGGCCAGCAGCGCCAGCAAAAGGCTCGCAGACAGCCCAATCAGCGGCGCGCCGCGCACTCTGAGCGCGTGAATGTGGCCGACCAGCGCCTCTACTGTGGAGGCATCCAGCCAGCGTTTCTCCTGCGGAAGCGCCTGTTGGTCGAGAATAAATAGCTGATTACCCGCCACCCGCAGGCTTGTCGTCTGTAATGTCTGCATGTCGTTAATTCTCTGTTGCGTTGTTGTATCACATTGTGTCAGGATAAAATTCAGATGTATAGACGTCTAAATGTCTTTATTACCAGAACTGATGAGGAACAGGCAATGTCGCAATACCGTACCTTTACCGCCCAGGATGCCGTGGAATATGCAAAGCAGTTCGGCGGCCTTGATGACCCATCATCGCTGGTGGAGGCGCAGGAAGTGGGCGACGGCAACCTCAATCTGGTGTTTAAAATTTTCGATGCCGACGGCGTCAGCCGTATCATCGTCAAGCAGGCGCTGCCTTACGTGCGCTGCGTGGGTGAGTCCTGGCCACTCACGCTGGATCGCGCCCGCCTCGAAGCGCAAACCCTGGTCGAGCACTACCAGCACAGCCCGCAGCACACGGTCAAAATCCACCATTACGATCCGGAGCTGGCGGTGATGGTGATGGAAGATCTCTCCAGCCATAAAATCTGGCGCGGCGAGCTGATTAGCGGCGTCTGGTACCCGCAGGCTTCGCGTCAGCTGGGGGAATATCTCGCTCACACCCTGTTCCACACCAGCGATTTTTACCTCCATCCGCACGTCAAAAAGGCGCAGGTGGCGAAGTACATCAACCCGGAAATGTGTGAGATCACCGAGGACCTGTTCTTTAACGATCCGTACCAGATCCACGAGCGCAATAACTATCCGGCGGCACTGGAAGCGGACGTGGCCGCCCTGCGCAGTGACGATCGGCTGAAAATTGCCGTCGCCTCGCTCAAGCACCGTTTCTTCTCGCAGGCCGAAGCGCTGCTGCACGGCGATATTCACAGCGGCTCGATTTTTGTCGCGGAGGGCAGCCTGAAGGCGATTGACGCCGAGTTCGGCTATTACGGGCCGATCGGTTTCGATATCGGCACCGCCATCGGCAATCTGCTGCTGAACTTCTGCGGTCTGCCGGGCCATCTGGGTATTCGCGATGCCGCTGCCGCCCGCGAGCAGCGCCTGACGGATATTCAGGAGCTGTGGAACACCTTCGCGGAACGTTTCCAGGCCCTGGCGCGTGAAAAAACCCGCGATGCGGCCCTGAGCGTGCCGGGCTATGCGTCAGAATTTCTGAAAAAGGTCTGGACCGATGCTATCGGTTTTTGCGGCACCGAGCTGATTCGCCGAAGCGTTGGGCTGTCGCACGTGGCGGATATCGACACCATTGCGGACGAAGCAATGCGCCACGAGTGCCTGCGCCACGCCATTACGCTCGGCAGAGCGTTGATTGTGATTGCCGACCGAATCGACAGCGCCGAAGAACTCGTGGCGCGTGTTCGCCAGTACAGCTGATTCCGTAACCCTTGCCGGGTGGCGATGTCGCCTGCCCGGCCTGTCACACTTATCCCAGATACTCAATCACCGACAGCCCGCCGTTGTAATCCGTGCTGTAGATAATCCCCTGCGCATCCACAAACACATCGCATGACTGAATCACCTGCGGGCGATGAGGGCGCGTGTCCATCATCTTCTCCGGCGCGGCCGGAACCAGCGCGCCGGTTTCCACCGGGCGGTACGGATTCGAAATGTCGTACGCGCGCACGCCTGCATTCTGGTAGGTGGCGAAAATCAGCGTCGAGCTGATAAAACTCCCGGGCCGGTTTTCGTGCAGATTGTGCGGCCCGAAGTGCGCCCCTTTCGCCACGTAATCTGTCTCTTCCGGCTGCGGAAAGGTCGAGATACTGACCGGGTTCGACGGCTCGCGGATATCAAACAGCCAGATCAGCTTTTCGCCGTCCTCCTGGTTGTCGAGCACCGCTTCGTCCAGCACCACCAGCAGGTCCCGATCGGGCAGCGGCAGCGCGGTATGCGTTCCACCGCCAAACGGCGGGCTCCAGTTGCGATGGCTAATCAATTTCGGCTGGGTTCTGTCCTTCACATCCAGCAGGGTCAGCCCGCCATCGCGCCAGCTGCCGTAGGCCGTATCGCCCGCGATGATCGCATGATGCAGCGCGTAGCGTTTGCCCTCCGGCCAGTTCGGTTGTTCGCCTGCCGCCTGATTCATCCCCGGCAGCCACCAGCGGCCTGCCACTTCCGGTTTGCGCGGATCGGCAAGATCGATAGTCAGGAAAATGTAGTCGGTAAAGCCATGGATCAGCGCCGAGACATACGCCCAGCGCCCGCCGACGTACCAGATGCGATGAATACCGATCCCGTCGAGCGACAAGAAGCTGATTTCACGCGGTTTGTCCGGCGTGGAGATATCAAAAATTCGCAGCCCTGCGCTCCAGCCTTTGTCCTGCACGTCGCTGACGGTGTGCCCTACCTGGCGGGTGTAGTAGACCTTTTCATCGGCAAAACGGGCGTCGGCAAACAGATCGCGGGCGTTGATGACCAGTAACAGATCGTCATGGACCTGGAGATGCACATTCCAGGTGCCGGGCGGCGCAGCCACGTAGCCCGCCGCTTTGGGATTTTTCGGGTCACGTACGTCGACGATGGAAAAGCCCTGCGACACCATATGCCCGATGTAGGCAAAGCCGCGATGGACCATCAGCTGAACGCCGTCCGGGCGACCGCCCTGATCGCTGTGACCGATGAGCCGCATATTGCGGCTGTATTCCGGTGTAGGTAATTGAGAGGACATATCCGTTCCTTTTGCCGGATGGCGGCTACGCCTTCTCCGGCCTACAGAACGTAGGCCCGGTTAGCGCAGCGCCACCGGGCAATATTATTTGCTCTTCGCTTCCAGGGTCGCAAACCACGGCGCGACGAAATCTTCGGTCTGGCCCCAGCCCGGAATGATTTTTCCGAGTGATGCCACATTGACCGCACCCGGCTGGGCCGCCAGCAGTGCCTGTGGAATTGCCGCCGCTTTAAAGTCGTAGGTCGCTGGCGTGGTTTCACCTGCGATTTTATTGGCGATCAGGCGCACGTTAGTGGCGCCAATCAGTTTCGGGTCAACCGCCACGCTCACTTTCCACGGGCTGCCGGATTCACGCATCAGTTGCAGATCCTGGTTCGAAATATCGATGCTGTAGAGTTTGATCTCGGTGCGGCCATTCTCTTTCAGCGCTTTGTAAGCGCCCTGGCTGAAGGCATCCCAGGTTCCCCAGATCGCATCGATTTGGCCTTTCGGGTACTTCGCCAGCACCGCGCCCACTTTGTTCGCCGTATCGCCCTGCACGTCAGAGGACACCGCACCAATCGACTCCAGCTCTTTGATGCCCGGATACTCTTTTTGCAGCGCCTGGTACGCCGCCTGACGACGCTCCATCGGCGGGAAACCCGCGACCCACAGTTTGATAATATTGGCTTTGCCGTTGAAATCTTTCGCCAGCTGGCCGAAGGAGAGATTCGTCAGGGAGGCATCATCCTGCTGAGTGACGGTCACGCCCGGAATCTCACCGTTGACGGCCGTATCAAACACCGCCACTTTGATCCCGGCATCCACGGCCTTTTTCACCAGCGCCGTGGAGTAAGGATCGCGGCCCTGGGAGAGAATAATCCCGTCATATTTCTGGCTGATGGCCTGGTTGACGAAATCCTGGAATTTGGCGTCATCGCCGTTGCTTAAAAAGGTGCTGACTTTAAAGCCGAGCTTTTTCCCTTCCTGAATCGCGCCCGAGACAAACTGCGTGGTGTTGTCGTCGGAGCCAAGGTTGCGGATCACCGCGATACGAATCGGACCGTCATGGTTTGCAATCGCCGCCGGAACGGGTGCTGGGGTGGCCGCGTAACCCGGTAACGCGGTCAGTAACCCCAGCGCCACCAAAGAGAGTGCTATTTTCTTCATTCTGTTATCCCATTGTGTTGTTAACGTTTTTGTATGTAGGTAATCGCCAGTGCCACTGCCAGCACCAGCCCTTTTATAATGTCCATGGCGTAATACGGAACCGAGAGCATCACCAGCCCGTTCGACAGCACGCCTAAAATCACCGCCCCCACCAGAGTTCCCAGTGCGTTGGGTTTACCGGAACCCGCCAGCGAGAAGCCAATCCACGCCGCGGCTACCGCATCCATCAGATAACCGCCGCCCGCATTGACCTGCGAAGATCCAATGCGTGACGCCAGCAAAATGCCGCCTAACCCGGCCAGCAGAGAGGCAATCACATACGCCGCCACTTTGTAGCGCGTGGTGCGAATTCCAGACAGACGCGCCGCTTCCGGGTTTCCGCCGATGGCGTACATGCGTCGTCCGTGGGTGGTCAGGGAGAGGCCCAGCTGCGCCAGTACCGTCACTACCAGCATGATGATCACAATGGTCGGCACCTGGCCGAGCAGCCCGAACGCCGCTGGAATGGTCCCTTCAGCCATGTCGCCGCTCGGCAGTACCATGTTTTCGGTAATCGATCCGCCGTAGCTGTAGGTCATCGCCACGCCCTGAATCACAAACAGACTGGCGAGGGTCGCCAGCATGTCCGGAATCCGGAGGATGACAATCAGGAAGGCGTTAAACAGCCCGACCAGCGTACAGAGCGCCAGGGTGATCAGAATCGACTCGGTGGTGCCGTAGCCGTGCCAGACGAAGAGTGAAATCACCAGCGCATTGGCCAGCGACGCCGTCGAGCCTACAGAGAGATCAAACCCGCCGACGGTCAGGGAGATCGACACCCCGATGGCAATCACAGTCACAATGGCGATGGAGCGTAAGATATTGATGATGTTAAAAGGATCGAGGAAGTTGTCCGATGCGATGCCAAAAATCGCCACCAGCGCGACAACGGTCAGCAACATGCCCCATTTGTAGAGAAAATCGAAAAACTGCTGACGGCCCGACGCCGTCGCATTCACTGAAAGGGCCTTGCTCACGACGCCGTACCTCCGGTTGAATAATAAAGTAATGTCTCTTCGCGGGCCTGTGCCCCGGCGACTTCCGCCACGATGCGCCCGTCCCACAGCACGCAGATGCGATCGCACAATCCCACCAGCTCGGCGAATTCGCCAGAGGCATAAATCACCCCTTTGCCTTCGCGCGCCAGGCCATCAATCAGCTGGAACAGATCGGTTTTGGCCTTCACGTCCACGCCTTTGGTCGGCTCGTCAAAAATCAGTACGCTGGCGTTGCCGCGCAGCCATTTGCCAATCGCCACTTTCTGCTGATTGCCGCCTGACAGACGACGTAAAACCTGCCCCGGCCCCCGTGCACGAATACCGACGCGGGCGATCACCTCCTCAGCCCAGCGCCACGCCTGACGATGTCCAAACAGGCTCCAGCGCGAAAAGCTGTGATCTGCGCTAACGGCCAGATTCATGCTCACCGGCTCGTCAATAAAAATGCCCTCTTTGCGCCGCTCTTCCGGCACCAGCGCCAGCCCGCGCAGCACAGAATCCGCCGGATCGCGCGGCTGCCACGGCTGATGGTTCAGCTCTGCGCGATCGACGCGGCTTTTCGAGGCGCCAAACAGCGCTTTGCACAGCTCGGTTTTTCCCGCCCCGGCAAGCCCGGCAATGCCAAGAATTTCGCCCTTGCGCAGGTGCAGGGAGATATCTTTCAACAGCGCTTCGTCGTGCAGCCCTTCCACGCGCAGCAAGGTTTCATCACTGTGCGGCGGTCGCGCAGGCGGATAGATGTCGCTCAGTTCATGACCGAGCATCTTCTCGACGATATCTTCGCCGGACAGTAAAGCCATCGGCCCGGACTCAATCAGCTTCCCGTCGCGCAGCACGGTTAGGGTGTCGCAAATGGCTTTCAGCTCATGAATGCGATGGGAGATAAACACCACGCCGATCCCCTGCTGTTGCAGGCGTCGGACCACCGCGAACAGGCGCTCGCTTTCGTGCGTGTCCAGCGGTGCGGTCGGCTCATCCAGAATCAGAAAACGGCAGTGATGCGACAATGCCCGCGCCAGCAGAATTTGCTGCTTTTCGGCGAGGGTGCAGCTATCGATGGAACGACGGACATTAAGGGAGATATCCAGCTGCGCCAGGGCCTGCTGCGCCTGCTCGCGAATCGCGCGCCAGCGGTAGCGATGGCCCGGCTGCGCCAGATTATCGAGCATAATGTTTTCGGCGATACTGAGGCCCGGGATCAGCGCCACGTCCACCTCCTGCTGCACCAGGTGAATGCCCAGCCGTTTGGCGTCCAGCGGTTCACGAATGGCCACCGGCTGATTGTTAATGCTGATTTCGCCCTCGTAGTGGTCATGCGTGCCGCAGAGCACCGCCATCAGCGTCGATTTTCCCGCCCCGTTGGCCCCCGTCAGCGCATGGACAGAACCGCCCGTCAGGGTGAAATCCACGCGCGACAGCGCCTGAAAGCCGGAAAAGGCCAGGCTGATACCGCGCATCTCAAGGCGACTGGAACCCATCCGCTGTCATTCCTTCTTATTTAATATTTTGATTTATGGAATTTTTCACAGCTCGGGTTGACTGGCAATGATAGAAAAGGCATAAGATAAAGCTAAATATTATTAGCCATCCGGATGTCCAGACATAACATCGGGTTAGCGCTTCGCAAAAAGGACACCCTCATGAGTCACACTGATATTCGCGTCGTACCCGGCCCGGCAAACTACTTCTCCCACAACGGCAGCCTTGCGCGCCTGAGCGATTTCTTCACCCCGGAACAGCTGTCCCGCGCGGTGTGGATTTACGGTGAACGCGCCATCGAAGGTGCCCGCCCGTTCCTGCCTGACAGCTTCCACGCCGCAGGCGCGAAGCATCTGCTGTTTAAGGGCCACTGCAGCGAGCGGGATGTCACCCATCTGGTGAATGACGCGTGCGATGATGTCAGCGTGGTGATCGGCGTGGGCGGCGGCGCAGTGATGGACACGGTCAAAGCCGTGGCGCGTCGTCTGGGTGCGCCGTTCGTCGGCATTCCGACTATCGCCGCCACTTGCGCGGCCTGGACGCCGCTGTCCGTGTGGTACAACGACGCCGGTCAGGCGCTTCAGTTTGAGATATTCGATGACGCCAACTTCCTGGTGCTGGTCGAGCCACAGATTATCCTCAACGCCCCGGCGGAATACCTGCTGGCGGGTATCGGCGACACGCTGGCGAAATGGTACGAAGCGGTGGTGCTGGCACCAAAACCGGAAGCGCTGCCTCTGACGGTGCGGCTTGGCATTAACGGCGCGCTGGCGATCCGCGACGTGCTGCTGGAGAGCAGCGAGCAGGCGCTGGCCGATCAGGCGCGCGGCGAACAGACCCAGGCGTTTCGCGATGTGGTCGACGCCATTATCGCCGGTGGCGGGATGGTTGGCGGGCTGGGCGAGCGCTATACCCGCGTGGCGGCAGCTCATGCGGTGCATAACGGTTTAACGGTTCTGCCGCAGACCGAAAAATTCCTCCACGGCACCAAAGTGGCCTACGGCATTCTGGTGCAGAGCGCCCTGCTCGGTCAGGACGATGTTCTCGCGCAGTTAATTGCGTCGTATCAGCGTTTTCATCTGCCAACGACCCTTCGCGAACTGGAGGTGGATATTAACAACCGCGCTGAACTGGATAAGGTGATCGCCCATACGCTGCGCCCGGTAGAGTCGATTCACTCTCTGCCGGTGACGCTTACGCCCGAGTCGCTTTACGCCGCATTGGTGAAGGTGGAAAACCTCAGCCGCTAATCGCTTCGACCGTCTATACCTAATGATGATTCTCACCACTCTCGCAACGAGGTCATCATGCAGATCGATTTAACGGGTAAGAAGGCGCTGGTTACTGGCGCCAGTCGTGGTTTGGGCCGTGCCATCGCGCTATCCCTGGCTCAGGCCGGGGCCGACGTGGTTATTACGTATGAAAAATCCGCCGATAAAGCCCAGGCCGTCGCCGCAGAGATAGCGGCGCTGGGGCGCAACAGCGAAGCCATTCAGGCAGACAGCGCCAGCGCAGAGGCCATTCAGGATGCCGTTACGCAGGCGGCACGCACGCTCGGTGGGCTGGATATTCTGGTCAATAACGCCGGGATTGCGCGCGGCGGTCCGCTGGAGTCCATGACGCTTGCGGACATTGATGCCCTTATCAACGTCAACATTCGCGGCGTGGTGATCGCTACCCAGGCCGCGCTGGTCCATCTGTCTGATGGCGGGCGCATCATCAATATCGGCAGTTGTCTCGCCAACCGCGTCGCCCAGCCGGGCATAGCAGTCTATTCCATGACGAAATCGGCGCTTAACTCCCTGACCCGAGGTCTGGCCCGCGATCTGGGACCGCGCGGCATCACCGTCAATCTGGTCCATCCCGGCCCTACCAACAGCGACATGAACCCGGAAGATGGCGAGCAGGCCGACTCCCAGCGCCAGCTGATCGCCATCGGTCATTACGGCCAGCCGGAAGATATCGCGGCGGCGGTCACCTTCCTGGCAAGCCCGGCGGCAGGGCAAATCTCCGGCACCGGTCTGGATGTGGATGGCGGCCTCAATGCCTGAGACTTTTTTGCCGCCCTGATTCCAGGTTTTTTGCACGCCTCTGTCGCCTGACAGAGGCGCTTGCGAGGGGTCTCGCAGCCTTCTATTTTGCCTCTTTCACCAGCAAATTCTGTGCCTTACAGTGCCCAAAAGAAATTCGGAAATTGTCTAATAGTCTTATTATTTCCTTATAAAAACTGTGGGTGTAAAGTGCGTAGATTCAAATCGATTTGTTGGTCAAAAAACGCAAAACCTCAACCACTTATCTGCATGAGGAGATTGTGCCATATGGCTGTTCAGCTAATTCAGGATGATGAAGGAACAACGCAGTTTGCGGTGATCCCCTGGCATGAATATTCGCGCATGTGTTTACAGCTGTCGGAAAACGATGACGAGAGGGATAGCGATCTGGAAGATATCGAGTGTGAGCACGATACCGATGATGATGTCGAGCTACCGGGTGATGTCTGCGACGTGATGCATAAAGAAAATGTCAGTCTGCAGGCTGCATGGCGTATTTTGCGCGGCTTATCTCAACAGGACGTTGCCGACAAACTGGGCATCAGTCAGTCTGCCGTTTCACAGCTCGAGGCGCTCGACTCACGCCCGCAAAAGCGCACGCGTGAAAAACTTGCGGCCATTTATGGCTGCACGCAGGAGCAGATCAGTCTGTATCACCCGAAAGAGGGTTAACAGCACTTCGCCCCACCTTTGCTGCCGTAACGGGCGTCCTGACGATCGCGGAAAAATTCCTCGTAGGTCATTGGCGTCTGGTCCGGATGCGTAACCCGCATATGCTCGACATAATTGTCATAGTCCGGCACGCCGATCATCATTTTGGCCGCCTGGCCGAGGTATTTCCCTGCTTTGGATAAGGTATCGAACATGATTCGGTTCCCGGAGTGGTGAAAATAGCAGGCCGGGTGAGCGCAAGCCCCACCCGGCATGATGATTAATGTGCCCCTTTTGCCTGAACCACAATCTCATCCAGATTTTCTGGCATCGGCTCGTATGGCGTCTCTTTCGCGGTCGGCTTGTCTTCTTTCAGTGCCGCCAGCGCGGTCTTCAGAGAGTACAACGCCAGCACCACAACCACCACCATAAAGAAGATTGTCAGCCCAGCATCCAGACGGTTGTTAAACACCAGCTGTGACAGTTGCGACTCCGTATACTGCGCCGGGATCTTGCCGCTGTCGATCATCGCCTGGAATTTATTGGCGATCGCGAGGAAACCGACTTTGTTGTCCGGGCTAAACGCTTTCTGCCAGCCTGCGGTGAGCGTGCAGATCAGCAGCCACGCCGTTGGCAGCAGCGCCACCCACGCGTAACGCTGACGCTTCATTTTGAACAGCACCACCGCGCAGAGCATCAGCGCCATGCCTGCCAGCATCTGGTTAGCGATACCGAACAGCGGCCACAGGGTATTGATCCCGCCGAGCGGATCGACGACCCCCTGATGGAGGAAGTAACCCCACGCCAGCACGCACAGCGCCGTTGCCAGCAGGTTGGCGGGTAGCGAATCCGTGCGTTTGAGGTTCGGCGAAATCACCCCCAGCAGATCCTGCAGCATAAAGCGCGCCGCGCGCGTCCCGGCATCCACCGCCGTCAGAATAAACAGCGCCTCGAACAGAATGGCGAAGTGATACCAGAACGACACATCCATCAGCCCGCCGAGCGCGCCGTGCAGAATATAGGCCATCCCCACCGCCAGCGTCGGCGCACCACCTGCACGGGAGATAATCGACTGTTCCCCCACTTCGTTAGCGATATGGGTCAGGGTTTCCGGCGTAATCGCAAAGCCCCAGCCGCTCACCACCTGCGCCGCAGAAGCTACCACGTCAACGGTTCCGGCCGGCGCCAGCACCGCCATCGGGCTGTTCATCGCAAAGTACACGCCCGGATCGATAATGCAGGCAGAGACCAGCGCCATAATCGCGACGAAGGACTCCATCAGCATACCGCCGTAGCCAATCAGGCAGGCCTGATTTTCATTGGCCAGCATCTTCGGCGTGGTACCTGATGCGATCAAGGCATGGAAGCCGGAGACGGCACCACAGGCGATGGTGATGAACAAGAACGGGAACAGGTTACCGGTCCAGACCGGGCCGGTGCCGTCGATAAATTTGGTCAGCGCCGGCATCGTCAGGGTCGGGCGCATGATCAGAATCCCGATCGCCAGCCCCACGATCGTACCGATTTTGAGGAAGGTGGAGAGGTAATCGCGCGGTGCCAGCAGCAGCCAGACCGGCAGAACCGCCGCCACAAAACCGTAACCCACCAGCATCCAGGTCAGCTGCACGCCAGTAAAGTCAAAGTACGGTGCCCAGGTCGGGCTTTCCGCTACCCAGCCGCCGGAGATAATCGCGAAGACCAGGAAGAACAGACCAATCACCGACACTTCACCAATGCGCCCAGGGCGGATATAGCGAATGTAGATCCCCATGAAAATCGCCAGCGGGATGGTAAAGGCCACGGTGTACGTTCCCCACGGGCTGTGGGTCAGGGCTTTCACCACAATCATCGCCAGCACCGCCAGAATGATCACCATGATCATAAAGGTGGCGATCAGGGCGATCACTCCGGCCGTTGCGCCCATCTCCTCTTTCACCAGCTCACCGAGCGAGCGCCCGTCGCGGCGGGTCGAGACGAACAGCACCATAAAATCCTGCACCGCACCGGCCAGCACCACGCCCGCGAGGATCCAGATCATCCCAGGGAGATAGCCCATCTGCGCCGCCAGCACCGGCCCGACGAGCGGCCCCGCCCCGGCAATCGCCGCAAAATGGTGGCCGAACAGCACTTTTTTATCCGTCGGTACGTAGTCCAGCCCGTCATTATGACGAACCGCAGGTGTCATGCGCGTGCCATCTACCGCCAACACTTTGTCAGCAATAAAGCGCCCGTAAAAACGATACGCGATCAGATAAATGCAGACGGAAGCGACGACAATCCATAGCGCATTGATCTGTTCACCACGGTTGAGGGCGATATAGCCCAGAGCAAATGCGCCCACAACGGAGAGCACTGCCCAGATGAGGTATTTCCCTGAGTTGTTCATAGTTGTTGTCCGTTAGCGTGAAACAGTGAGATGTTACATTTTTTTTCTAGATCACTGCTTAAAATTTAACAACTCTGAAACGCAATAATGTGTGGTCAAACCAGATATTTACGCCACAGTGTTAAGCGGATCACTTTCGTGCCTTCCGCGTGCGATTTCCTCTCTCCTCCCCCGTCACATTTTTGGTTTTTTCCTGGCAAAGCCCCCTGTCGAAATGATTTGAATCATCTTATCTGAGCAAATAATCAACAAAATACCCTTGTGTATTCGCACGTTAACAAGGAAAAGGATATGAAAAGTTCAATACCTCAGGACTATAAGGTAGGGCCCGGCGCCTATTTTGCGCTGGCTTTCGCCGCCGTTTTCTTCTCCGGCCTGTTAGGGGGAAAAGAGTGGTACGGCGTGTTTGATTTCACCACGCTCAACGGGGCATTCGGCAAAGTGGTCAGTAAAGCCAGCCTCGAAGACGGTACCCTGACCACGGCGACCAGCGCCTTTCGCGGTACCGGCGGCAGCGGCGCGATGGACGGGTTTCTGTTTGCGCTGGGGCTGATTCCGGCGGTGATGTTCGCACTCGGCATGATCAACGTGCTGGAACATTACGGCGCGCTGCGGGCGGCGCGTAAACTGCTGACGCCTCTGCTGCGCCCGCTGATTGGCATTCCGGGCACCACCGGGCTGGCGCTGATCGGCAGCCTGCAAAGCACCGATGTCGGCGCGTCGCTCACCCGTAATCTTGCCGATGAAGGGCAAATCAGCGAAAACGAGAAAGACGTCTTTGCAATGTTCCAGTTCTCGGCCGGGGCGATGATCACCAACTTCTTCTCCTCCGGCGCCATTTTATTCACCCTGATCGCGATAGACGGCACCGCCGCCGTCCCGACCTCCATCGGCACCTGTGTCGCCGTGATGTTCATCATGAAAATCGTCGGCGCCAACATCCTGCGCCTGATCCTCTTACTCACCGGTAACAAAGCCGCCGTGGCCCAACAGGCAGAAGGAGAAGCCTCATGAGTGCACCGCAATCCAATCCCGTCATTACCGATGTTTTTGTTGAGGGCGCGCGTAAAGGCTGGAGCATCGCCACCAGCAGCACCCTGCCGAACGTGGTGATGGCTTTTATCATCATTAAAGCGCTGGAGATCACCGGCGCACTCAAAGGGCTGGGGATGATTTTCGCCCCGCTGATGGGGCTGTTCGGCCTGCCGGGTGAAGCGGCCGCAGTGCTGATTGGCGGCTGGATGTCGATGGGCGGCGGTATTGGCGTCGCTATCGGCTTGTTTGATAAAGGCATTCTGAGCGGCGAACATTTGGCGATCCTCGCCCCGGCCATCTATCTGATGGGTTCTCAGGTCCAGTATCTGGGCCGCATTCTTGGCGTGATCGGAACCCGCGCCAAACGTATTCCTCTGATGATTGCCATTTCGGTCATCAACGCCTTCTTAGCCATGCTGCTGATGCGCATTATTCTCTGAACAGGATGGAACCATGAATCTTGACCATTACATCAACGAACTGAAAACCCTGGTGAACGTAGACTGCGGGACCCAGACTCTGGCAGGCGTTGCCACCGTTGCCGGCATTATGGAATCACTGTGGCAGCAGGAGGGCTGGCACACCGAGCGGGTGAATCTAGGCGAGCAGGTCGGTCCTGGCGTGCTGGTCTGCAACAAACCCGACGCAGAAAAGCTGGATGTCCTGCTGGTGGGCCATCTGGATACGGTCTTTGCGCCGGGTACCGTCGCGGAGCGCCCGATGAGCGAGGATGGTACTCGTCTGTACGGGCCGGGCGTCTCGGACATGAAAAGCGGGTTACTCAATATTCTGTGGGCGATGCGCGAACTGGATGCCGCCGACAAAGCGCGCCTTTCTATTGCCGTGGCGATGAATCCGGACGAAGAGACCGGCTCAGTTTACTCTCACGAATGGATCGGCGGACTGGCGAAACGCGCCCGCTGCGTGCTGGTGTGCGAAGCCGCCCGCGCCGACGGTTCACTGGTGAAAGCCCGTAAAGGGATGGCCGGATATCATCTGACGTTTAGCGGCGTGGCGGCGCACGCGGGGAACGACCCGGAGAAAGGCCGTTCGGCGATCACCGCCCTCGCTAACAGCGTTATTGCCATCAATGCCCTGGCAGACTGGGATCGCGGCACCACCCTCAACGTCGGGGTGATCAACGGCGGAAGCGCGGCAAACGTGGTGGCGGATAGCGCCGTCGCGGAGCTTGATGTGCGTTTCTGGGAAAATGACGAAGACACCCGTGTGCATCGTGCGCTCACCGCCCTGTGCGAAAACGGTTTTTTGAAGGGAGTGACGACCACGCTTACCCGCGTTAATCACAAGCCTGCAATGGCGGCCAGCGAAGCGACTCAGGCGCTGATGCGGCAGGTGGAAAAGGCTGGCAAAGAGGAAGGTATCGATATCACCTGGCAGGCCGTGGGCGGAGGCAGCGATGCCAACCATACGGCAGCGCTCGGCATTCCGACTCTCGACGGCTTCGGGCCGATCGGTGCCGGTTTCCATAGCCCTGCCGAGTGGCTGGATAAAGCCTCGATTGAGCCACGCATTCGCCTGTTAAAGCGGGTGATTTCAATGCTGTAAGACGAAGATTGCCCGGTGGCTGTACGCTTACCGGGCAATCCCACGCAACCAAATTACCCGAGCACCATCGTACTTAACCGGCAGGTACAGCAGCGCCGCCCCTGCTCGTCAAAGATCGCGATCTCCCAGCTTTGGTTCTGACGCCCCAGGTGCAGCGGCTGACACACACCGCGCACTTTGCCCTGTGACACAGCGCGATGATGGGTGGCATTCAACTCCGTACCCACCACGTTTTGCCCGTCGCGGGTCATCAGAAAACCGGCCATTGAACCGAGCGTCTCCGCCAGCGCCGCCGAAGCCCCGCCGTGCAGCAGACCAAACGGCTGATGCGTTCGCGCATCGACCGGCATTTCCGCTTCCAGCGTGTCGTCACCGATACGCGTGTAAACCATCCCGAGGTGCGCCACCATGGTGTTGTGACTGGTGGCGTTCAGCTCTTCGAGGGACAAATGACGTTTCCAGATCATTTACGCCCCCAGCGTTGAGCCGCCATCCACCACGATATCCTGCAGCGTGATGTGGCTGGCCAGATCCGAGGCGAGGAACAGAATGGTGTTGGCAATTTCATGAGGACGCGCGATTTTACCCAGCGGAATGCCAAGCTTAAACTGCTCGCCAAATCCACGAATGCGCTGCTGCTCGGCGTCGTCGCTCACCCACAATGTGCGTTGCATGTCCGTATCCGTCGAGCCAGGCGAGACAATATTGCAGCGCACGCCGCTGCTTGCCAGCTCCAGCCCGACCGTCAGGGCCAGGCTTTTCAGCGCCGCTTTCGACGCGCCATATGCGCTCATGCCGATGCGCGGCGTATGCGCAGCGTCAGAGGCGACCGTCACAATCGTCCCGCCCTGCTGACGGCGGAACTGGCCCATCGTCTGCTGGAACAAATTGAACGCCCCACCGACGTTAACCGCAAAAGTCTGCTGCCAGTCGTCCTGCGAGAGCTGATCCGTCGCCCCCATGCGCAAAATCCCTGCCGCGTTAACCAGCACGTCGAGGCGATCGATGGTCGCCAGCACGCGCCCGCAAACCTCGTTCACCTCGGTAGCATCCGCCACGTTCAGCACTTCAGTGGTAAACGGGTAATCCTGCTCGGGAAAAGCGAGATCAAAGCCCGTCACCCGTGCCCCCGCGTCCACAAAGGCCCGCGCCGTGGCGTACCCGATGCCCTTTCCGGCCCCCGTCACCCAGACGGTTTTGCCGGTAAAATCGAATCCGGCCATCACTTCACCTCGCGGGAAAGCAGTGCCCACCAGGCATCAATGGTCGGGTTTTTCGCCAGCATCACGAAGTCGATATCGCCATGCACTTTGCGCCAGCGGGCTGCGAGAGCCATCATGCGCACGGAGTCCAGACCGTAATCGATCAGGTTCTCGTCATCCATCGGCTCGTCGGATTCATCCAGCAGCGGCAGCACGACGGCACGCAGGGCCGCTTTGCTTGCCGGCACGGACGGCAGCAGTTCGTCAGTCATCACCACGCGACCGGTTCGGCCCGCCACGTATTTGAGGGACATCAGGTGCTCTTCGCGGCTGAAATCGGCCAGTGCGTCAGCGATAAAGAACGGTTTGATATCACGCATGAAAGCATCGGTCGCGGTCGTCATACAGCCGATGTGCGCGTAGACACCGGTGATCAGCAGCTGATTGCGGCCCGTCTCTTTCAGCATCTGTTCCAGCGGCGAGCGGTGGAACGCGCTGTAGCGCCATTTCACCAGCACCGTATCGGCTTCGTCCGGGGTTAGCGCCGCGACAATGCGCTGCTGCTCCGGTGAACGGGTCAGGCCCGGTCCCCACATGTCGTTCAGCAGGGCGCGATCTTCATCGCTCTGCTCTTTCGGCTGCGCGGTGTAGTAGACCGGAATGTTGTGCTTTTTGCAGTAATCGCGCAGTTGGGCGATGTTCGCCACCACTTGCTCCATCATCGGGCAGTTATCGCCCCAGAAGTTGAGGAAATATTCCTGCATATCGTGGATCAGCAGCGCCGCACGCTCCGGCTCAAACGCCCAGCTCACTTTGTTGTCTGGCAGATCGGCCGCCGTTGGCAGCGCATAACCGGTTAATTTTGGAATTGCCATTTTTAACTCCTCAGCCCTGGGCGCGTTCGGCCAGCCACAGGCGCAATTGTTTCTTGTCCACTTTTCCTACCGGCGTCAGCGGCAGCGCATCCACGCTCTCGACACGATCCGGCAGCTTAAAATCCGCCACGCCCTGCTCACGCAGGAAACGCCGCACCTCCACCGCCCGCAGCGGGGTTTTCACCACCAGATACGCACAGCTTTTTTCGCCGAGCAGGCTGTCTTCCATGCTGACGAGCGCCGCATGAATGACCGCGTCGTGGCGCAGAAGCAGGTTTTCGATCTCTTCGGCGGCAATCTTCTCGCCCCCGCGGTTGATCTGATCTTTTTCGCGCCCCTGAACGGTGATGTAACCCTGTTCATCGATGGCGATCAGATCGCCGGAGCAGTAAAAACCGTCGGCGTCAAAGGCGCTGGCGTTATGCTCCGGGCTGTTGAAATAGCCACGGAACGTGTACGGCCCGCGCGTCATCAGACGTCCCACTTCGCCGCGTGGCAGAGGATTGCCCTGTTCATCGGCCACCCACACTTCATCGTCCGGACACATCGGACGGCCCTGGGTGTTCATGATTTTTTCCGGGGAATCGTCGAGCGCCGTGTAGTTCACCAGCCCTTCCGCCATGCCAAACACCTGCTGCAGCTGGCAGCCAATCTCCGCCGGAATACGTGCGGCAAGGGTCGCAGACAAACGCGCCCCGCCCACCTGCAGCAGCGCCAGCGAGGCGAGCTGTGCATTGCCCGCCCCTTCGGCAATCGCCTGCAGCCACAGGCTGACCGCCGGAGGCACCAGCGAGGTGACGTTAATCTGATGTTTTTCGATCAGCGGGAAGCAGAGCGTGGCGCTCGGATCGTTGGCCAGCACCACGCAGCCACCCGCGAGGAACACGCCAAGGGAACCAGGGGAACTCATGGCGTAGTTATGCGCGGCAGGCAGCGCGTTCAGATAGCGCGTCTGGCTGTTGATGGCGCAAATCTCGTTGCTGCGACGAATGCTGTAGTAGTAATCGTTGTGCGTGCGCGGGATGAGCTTCGGCGTGCCGGTACTGCCGCCGGAGAGCTGGAAAAAGGCCACTTCGTCGGCCGGAGTTGGGCTGGCGATAAAGTTATCGGCCGGGCGCGCAATCGCGGCTTCCAGCGCATGTTCGCCCGTATCGCCGCGCAGCAACACCACGCGCACGGAGCGGTGCTGGTCGAGAAAGGTATTCAGGAATTCATCGCCCGCGAACAGCGCGTGCTGGCGATCGGCAATCAGCAGCACCGGTTCAATCTGCGCGGCGTAGGCGTTCAGTTCGCTGCGCTGATGGCTGAACAGGGCATTTACGGGCGCAACGCCCACCTGCAGCAGCGCGAAGAAGGTCACGTAAAACTCGGCGACATTGCCGAGCTGCACCAGCGCCGTTTCACCGCGTTTCACGCCCTGCGCCTGCAACGCGGAGGCAAGATTGTTCACGGCCTGATGGAACTGTCGATAAGTGTACTGACGCTCGCCGTCAATAATCGCCGTCGCCTCGCTCCCGGCGTGGCGGGTCAAAATATCGGTCAGAGGCAGATCCTGCCAGTAGCCTTTTTCGCGGTAGCGCCGGGCAAAGTCTTCGGGCCAGCGGGTAAAGGGAATGCTCATGATGGTTCCTCAGTGCAGACCAAAAACGTTCAGCATGGTGGAGAGTTTCACCCCGGTTTCGCGCCACTCACCGACCGGTGAAGAGGCCGGGACAATGCCCGCGCCCGCGAACAGGCGAACAGAATTCTGATGAATGCGCGCGCAGCGGATCGTCACCACCCACTCGCCGTTACCTTCGCTGTCGCACCAGCCGACGATGCCGCCAAACAGTTCGCGATCGAACGGCTCCAGCTCCGCGATCAGCTGTTTCGCCGCCTGATGCGGGAAACCGCTCAGGGCGGGCGTCGGGTGTAGCAGGCAGGCCAGCGTCAGGGCATTTTCGTTGTCGTGCGCTTCGCCCTCCACCGGCGTCGCCAGATGCCAGAGCGTCGGCGTCGTCACCAGCTGCGGCGAAGAGGGCATGGTCAGATGATGGCTGCGTTTTTCGAGCACGGTTTTCATCGCCTGCGTGACCAGGTCATGCTCGTGGCGATCTTTTTCTGAGGCCAGCAGCTTGTTTCCGGCTTCGCGATCCAGCATGTCGTCCGGCTGACGACGCGCGGAACCGGCCAGCGGCAGAGAGCTAAAATGCGCCCCCTCTTTGCGCAGCAGCAGCTCTGGGCTTGCGCCCAGCAGCACGCCGCCGTCTTCGAGCGGCACGTGGAAGTTAAAACTCGCCGGGTTCTGTGCGATCAGGCGCTCAAGCAGCGCCCCGCTGTCAATCTTCTGGTCAGCGGCGATATCAATCAGGCGCGACAGCACCACTTTATTGACCTGCGGCGTAGCGGTGAGCGCAGCGGCGCGGGCCACCATCTCTTCGAAAACGGGCTGAGGTGGGATTTCGGTGCGTCGGGTGACGGACAGCTCC
This sequence comes from Lelliottia sp. 489, assembly GCF_050435885.1. NCBI lineage: Bacteria > Pseudomonadati > Pseudomonadota > Gammaproteobacteria > Enterobacterales > Enterobacteriaceae > Lelliottia > Lelliottia sp. 489. Next base: position 355,471 of record NZ_JBNDLC010000002.1, read on the forward strand.
TGCGCCCCTGGTAGATAGCGCGCGGATTTTTGTCGCGCCGGGCGGGAAAAGATCTGCCAGTTTTGCGGAATAAACAGTGACGACGGTTTGCGGGTATCGAACGGAATAGCGCCGACCATAATCGGATGGCTTATTCCGCTGTCTTTGGCATGCTGAAACGCCTGCGCCAGCTTTTGCTGGAAGGCACCTGCCGGATCGTCGCCGCCAACGGCGGATTCAGAAAAACGGGCAAAACAGCCTGACGTGGTAAAACTGCGATAAGGCGACATAAAGAAAAAGCTGTCTGATTGCAGCGTGGTCGCGGTGTGCTGAACTTCCTCAGCCAATGACGTATCCATATCATCCTCCTTAAAAATGATAAACGCAGTACGAATAATTATCATTTATATTTTCGATGGCTAACCTAATAGCAGAGCGCGACGGTGTCAACCGCCGACAGCGCATCTTGTGCGACTATCGCTTGCATCCCTTCGGCGCATTCATGAAAATGAGAAGCATTAACCTCAACAAAAACAGGATGCCGCTTTGTGAAACTCCCTGCCGTTTGTCGTCAAACCCTGCTTTTCGCAGGACTTTTTGTTTTAGGACTAACCTCAGCCACCGCCGCCGACTGGCCGCGTCAGGTGAGCGACAGCCACGGTACGCACACCCTCGAAAGCAAACCGACCCGCATTGTTTCCACCAGCGTGACCCTCACCGGCTCGCTGCTGGCGATTGACGCGCCGGTCATTGCCAGCGGTGCCACCACCCCTAACAACCGCGTGGCGGATGCGCAGGGCTTTATGCGCCAGTGGGGCGATATCGCCAAAGCACGCAAACTCTCTCGCCTCTATATCGGCGAACCGAGCGCAGAAGCCGTGGCCGCACAAATGCCGGATCTGATCCTGATCAGCGCCACCGGCGGCGATTCAGCCCTCGCACTGTACGATCAGCTTTCAGCTATCGCGCCGACACTGGTGATTAACTACGACGATAAAAGCTGGCAGGAGCTGCTGACGCAGCTCGGCACGATCACCGGGCAGGAAAAGCAGGCTGCCGCCCGCATCGCAGAATTCGACACGCAGCTGGCGCAGGTGAAACAGAAAATGAAGCTGCCGCCACAGCCGGTAAACGCCATCGTCTACACCGCCGCTGCGCACAGCGCGAACCTGTGGACAACCGAATCGGCGCAGGGCAAATTCCTGCAACAGCTCGGCTTCCAGCTGGCTGAACTGCCTGCCGGGCTACACACGTCCAAAAGCCAGGGCCAACGCCACGATATTATCCAGCTGGGCGGTGAAAACCTGGCGACGGGTCTGAACGGGCAAGGGTTGTTCTTGTTTGCGGGTGACCAGAAAGATGTGGATGCGATTTACGCTAACCCGCTGCTGGCCCATCTGCCGGCGGTGCAAAACAAACGCGTCTGGGCGCTCGGCACGGAGACCTTCCGCCTGGATTACTACAGTGCGATGCTGGTGTTGCAGCGTTTAGAGGTGTTATTCAAATAGCGAAGACGGTTGTGCCCGGTGGCGGTTACACCTGACCGGGCACTGCATTTTATACTTCTTCAATCACAACGGGTTCCTGACGGAACCGGCGTAACTCTGCCAGCGTCGTCAATAAAATCACCCCGACAATGGCCAACACAAAACCGCTGCTGCTCGCCGACGCAACCGGGGTCATAATCACCCCCAGCCCGCCTAAAATCGCCGCGCCAATTGCATCGCCCGTCACGTTCTGCGCGGTCCACAGGCCGTTGATCCGCCCGAGCATGCCTTCCGGCGTCTGGGTCTGAATCAGGGTGTATTGCAGCAAAGAACTCACCGCACTCAGCCAGCCAAACAGCGCCAGACACACCACGCCCAGCGCCCAGAATGGCATCAGGCTAAAGAAAGCAATGGCGATAAACGATGCCAGCGTCGCCGACAACATGATCAGTCCAGGCCGCGCGCTGTGTGCCAGATTGCCGCTGGTCAGGGCGCCAAACGCCGCACCGAGCGGGATCGCCGCGTACAGCAGGCCGATCTGCGAGGCGCTCATCTGCCACTCTATCGCCAGCGCCGGATAAAGCACGCGCACCGCGCTCGCCATCGTCAGCAGCCCGCCGAGGAGGGCGATCCCGCCAATCAGTGGATTGCTGAACAGAAAACGGATCGCCGCCATCAGTGATTTTAACGGGTGTTCGCGCGGCTGCGGCGGAGGGGGCAACAGCGGCAGACGCAGCAAGGTGAGCGTGGTAATAAAGGTCCCCGCCGCCGCCAGGCCGTAGTTCCAGGCAACATTCCCGGTCGCCAGCAGCAGGCCGCCGACCATCGGCGAAATCACCGAACCCAAGCGCACGGTGAGCATCGTGATCGCCCCGGCCTGCATCAGATTTTCACGCCCAACCAAGGCCGGTGTCGCCGCCAGCAGTGCCGTCACGCCCAGCGAGGCAAAGAATCCATCCCACAGCCCTAACGCGTAAATGGCGATAAGCGACGGCTCCGGCAGCAAGGCGTTCAGGCACAGCCCGACGAAGCCCACGCCGCAGGTGCCGCGCGCCAGCAGGATCAGTTTTTTACGCTCGTAGCGGTCCGCCAGCACGCCGCCGACCATCAGGCCGATAAACATTGCGCTGCCCGTCAATGTGACGGAAAGCCCGACCAGCCAGCTGGAGTGAGTCATGGCCTGGATCTGCACCGGAACGGCGACGCCAAGCAGGCCAAGGGATAAAATGGAGATAAAACGGGCGATAAACACGGCGCGAAACGCCGGATGCGTTTTCAGCAGGCTGAGGTTGAGCAGCCAGGATTTTTGATTCATGACAAGGCCTTGTGGTCTAACTTTCTACCAATTCCATGGCCGCACATGCTAACATAGCCAAATAAGATAGATAACGATAATTACTATCATTATCAAATCATGGATGTTGCTATGTCGTCTTCCTCTTTGACGGTGCGCGCCGCTGCCGTGCCCGTTTTATTGTTGTTACTCATTCTTGCTGTTGCACTCAGCCTGCTGGTTGGCGCGAAACCGCTGCCCGCATCCACGATCGTCGATGCCCTGTCCGGTACCTGCCAACGCGCAGACTGCATTATTGTGCTGGACGCCCGTCTGCCGCGCACCCTTGCCGGGCTGCTGGCCGGTGCGGCGCTTGGCCTCGCCGGTGCGCTGATGCAAACCCTGACCCGCAATCCCCTCGCCGACCCGGGTATTCTCGGCGTTAACGCCGGTGCCAGTTTTGCTATCGTCCTCGGCGCGGCGCTGTTTGGTTTTTCCTCCCCCGGCGAACAACTGCTGATGGCCTTCTGCGGCGCCCTCGCCGCGTCCTTGCTGGTGGCCTTTACCGGCAGCCAGGGCGGCGGCCAGCTTAGCCCGGTCCGTCTGACGCTGGCGGGCGTGGCGCTCGGCGCGGTACTCGAAGGTCTGTCCAGCGGCATCGCCCTGCTCAACCCGGACGTCTGGGATCAGCTGCGCTTCTGGCAGGCCGGTTCGCTGGATATTCGCACGCTACAAACCCTGAAAGTGGTGACGCTGCCGGTGCTGATCGCCGCCGCCATCGCGCTCTTCTCCAGCCGAGCGCTGAACAGCCTGAGTCTCGGAACAGATACCGCCACCGCGCTCGGCAGCCGCGTGGCGCGTACGCAGCTGCTCGGTTTACTGGCGATCACCGTGCTGTGCGGCAGCGCAACGGCAGTCGTCGGCCCGATTGCCTTTATTGGCCTGATGATGCCGCACATGGCGCGCTGGATTGTCGGGTCCGATCACCGCTGGTTGCTGCCGGTCACGCTGCTCGCTACGCCGACGCTGCTGCTGTTTGCCGATATTCTGGGCCGCGTGCTGGTACCGGGCGAACTGCGCGTCTCGGTGGTCAGCGCCTTTATCGGCGCGCCGGTGCTGATTTTCCTGGTTCGACGCCAGCGCGGAGGTGCCCTGTGATGGCCCCGTCCCGACGTTTAGTTTTCTCCTGCCTGCTGCTGGTGGCCGCCAGCCTGCTGATTGCCGTCTGGAGTCTGCGCAGCGGCGCCGTGACCCTCGATTTCAGCCAGGTGTTTAACGCCCTCACCGGCAGCGCACCGCGCAATATCACCATGGTGGTGACGGAGTGGCGTCTGCCGCGCGTGATAATGGCGATTCTGGTCGGCGCCGCGCTGGGTGTGAGCGGCGCAATTTTCCAGTCTCTGCTGCGTAACCCGCTCGGCAGCCCGGACGTGATGGGCTTCAACACCGGGGCGTGGAGCGGCGTGCTGGTGGCGATGGTGCTGTTTGGTCAGCATCTGACGGCGATTGCGTTTGCGGCGATGGCAGGCGGTATTCTCACCTCGCTGTTAGTCTGGGCGCTCGCCTGGCGCAACGGCATCGAAACCTTCCGCCTGATCATTATCGGCATCGGCATTCGCGCCATGCTGATGGCCTTCAACACCTGGCTGTTGCTGCACGCCTCGCTGGAAACGTCCCTCTCTGCGGGGTTGTGGAACGCCGGTTCGCTCAACGGCCTGACGTGGGCCAAAACCCTGCCCGCCACGCCGATTATCGCCCTGATGTTTATCTGTGCCTGGCTGCTGGTGCGCCGAATGCGGCTGCTGGAGATGGGCGATGACAGCGCCTGTGCGCTGGGCGTCAGCGTGGAGCGTTCGCGCCTGACCCTGATGCTGGTCGCCGTGGTATTAACCGCCGCCTCCACCGCCATCGCTGGCCCAATTTCGTTTATTGCTCTGGTCGCTCCGCACATTGCGCGACGCATCAGCGGCACCGCGCGCTGGGGCGTAACCCAGGCAGCCCTGTGCGGCGCATTACTTTTACTGGCCGCCGATCTTTGCGCCCAGCAGCTGTTTATGCCTTATCAACTTCCGGTGGGCGTGGTGACCGTCAGTCTTGGCGGGATTTACCTCATCGTCTTGTTAGTCCAGGAGTCCCGCAAGAAATGAATGCCATCACCTCCCGCTTGCGCGGCGAAAAACTGACCCTCGGCTACGGTAAAAAAATCGTGGTCGACGACCTGAGCGTCTCGATTCCTGACGGCCATTTCACGGCGATTATCGGCCCGAACGGCTGCGGAAAATCGACCCTGCTGCGCACCCTGAGCCGCCTAATGACGCCCCAGCACGGCAGCGTGTTTCTCGACGGCGAGCAGATCCAGAGTTTTGCCAGCAAAGAGGTCGCGCGTCGGATTGGTCTGCTGGCGCAAAACGCCACCACGCCGGGGGATATCACGGTGCACGAGCTGGTGGCTCGCGGACGCTATCCGCATCAGCCGCTGTTTACCCGCTGGCGCAAAGAGGATGAAGAGGCCGTTGCGCGCGCGATGCAGGCGACAGGCATTACGGATCTGGCGACGCAGAGTGTCGATACGCTGTCCGGCGGCCAGCGGCAGCGCGCGTGGATTGCGATGGTGCTGGCGCAGGAAACCGCGATCATGCTGCTCGACGAGCCGACTACCTGGCTGGACATCAGCCATCAGATTGATCTACTGGAACTGCTGAGCGATCTGAATCGCACCCAGGGGTATACGCTCGCGGCAGTTTTGCACGACCTCAACCAGGCGTGCCGCTACGCCACGCACCTGATTGCCCTGCGCGACGGGAAGATTGTGGCGCAAGGAGCGCCGAAAGAGATTGTCACGCCGGAGCTTATCGAGCGGATTTACGGCATGCGCTGCATGATTATTGACGATCCGGTGGCGGGTACGCCGCTGGTGGTACCGTTGGGGAAACGCGCGGTCTGACTCCTCTCATTTCTGCCCTCTCCCTGAGAAGAGGGCAGAAACCGGTGCTTACCCTAAAATGCCCTTCAACACCGGCCCAATCTGCTCAAACGCCTGCGGAGAGATAATATCCACGTGGGCGCAATCCTGGCGATAGACCTCCAGCTCACTCACCCACGGGGCCCACGCCTGCTGCGGGTCCATGGTGCGCGTGCGTTCGGCGACAAACAGCGTCGCTTTGCCGTCAAAGCGTGAACTGTGGGCCGTGGTCAGCAGTCGCACCGCATCGGCGTAGTTCCCTTCGATAGCGCTAAACAGCTCGCCGGACGCCTGCCCCTGCTGGGCCGCCATGAACGCTTCGCGCTCGCGTTCGATCTCTGCCAGCACTTCCGGGTCCAGCCCGTTAGCCTCTTTTTCCGCCCAGTTTTGCGTCTCCGGCGGCCAGGTATCCAGCAGGCCGAGGAACGCCACCGCTTCGCCCTGCTCACGCAGACGTGCCGCGATACCCTGTGCAAGCGTTCCGCCGAGCGAGTACCCGAACAGATAGTAGGGTCCCTTCGGCTGCTGAGTGCGTAGCGTCTGCAGATGATGTTCGATCACCGCATCGAGCGTCGCGCCCTGCGCCATCGGGCCATCTGGCCTTGGCGACTGGATACCGGTAATTGACCAGCGCGGGCTGAGGTAGCGCGCCAGCACGCTGAACTGCCAGGCAAAACCGGACGCAGGATGGAAGCAGAACAGCGTCGGGCCCGTACTTTGGCGCAGCGGAAGGAGGGTTTCGTACCCCAGACGCTGAGCCTGCTCGTCGCTGATGGTCGACTCCAGCAGCGTGCTGAGCTGATTAACCGTCGAGGCGACCATAATCTGCCCCGGCGTGACTTTGCGGGAGAACGCACGACTGAGCTGCGCCGCGAGACGCATCGCCAGCAGCGAGTGGCCGCCGAGGGCAAAGAAATCCGCTTCGATATCATTTACTTCGCAGCCGAGTAGCGAGGAGAACGCCTGCGCCACTGCAATTTCAGTGTCCGATTCCGGCGCGCGGCCCGAAGCTTTGCTGGTTAACTCCGGCAGCGGCAGTGCTTTGCGGTCGAGCTTCCCGTTGGCACTCAGGGGCAGTTCGCTGATTTGCAGCAGCACCACCGGCACCATATGCGGCGGAAGCTGCGCTTTGAGTGCTTCGAGCAGCGCATCGCGATCCAGCGGCAGGCCGGATTCGGAAACGACGTAACCCACCAGTTGGCGCGCATCGCCACCCGTGGCGGCCGCCTGATTAAAGACGCAGGCATGGGCCACCGCCTGCGCCACGTCAGGCAGCGCCTGCATCGCGCGGTCGATTTCACCCAGCTCAATACGCTGGCCGCGAATTTTTAGCTGATCGTCGCTACGCCCGAGGTATTCCACCGCGCCGTTGTCCAGCCAGCGGGCGACATCACCGGTACGATACATCCGCTCGCCCGGCGCAAAAGGATCGGCGATAAAGCGACTGGCGGTCAGATCCGGACGACCCAGATAGCCCTGCGCCAGCTGGATGCCCGTCAGATAGAGATCGCCCGCCACCCCGAACGGCACCGGGCGCATCATGGCGTCCAGAATCCGCAGGCCGGTATTCCACACCGGGAAACCAATCGGCACGCTGTTGCCTGACACCGCCGCCAGCGCGTCGCCAAAGGCCGGATACCAGCTCACGTCCACTGCCGCTTCCGTCGGGCCATACAGGTTATGCAGCGGCGCGTGCGTGAGCACTTCCCACTCGCGGCACAGATCTGTCGGCAGCGCTTCCCCGCTGCAGAACACCTGCTTCAGACTCGCGCAACAATGTGCATTTTCCGGCGTTAACGAGGCGACAAATGCCGCCAGCATCGACGGCACAAAGTGCGTGGTGGTCACGCCGTAGTGGGCAAAGAAGTGCTGCATCGCCAGCGGATCGCGGTGGGCGTCCGGTTCGGCCATCACCAGTTTTGCCCCGGCAATAAACGGCCACCAGAACTCCCACACGGAGACGTCAAAGCTGCACGGCGTTTTCTGTGCGACCACATCCTGCGCGCCCAGCGGGTAGTGGTTTTGCATCCAAAGCAGGCGGTTAACGATGGCGGTTTGCCCGACCATCACCCCTTTTGGACGTCCGGTCGAACCGGAGGTGAAAATAATATAGGCCGTCTGTTCCGGCGTGCTCAGATTCAGCGGTTCACTGCCGTTCGCAGGCAGCAGCGCGTCGTAGCACAGGCTATCAAGGCCCGGCACGTCGCTAAAGCGCGGGAGCTGATCGTCGGTGGTGATGAGCAGCGATGGGCGCGCATCTTCCAGCATCATCCGCAGACGGTCGTCGGGATAACCCGTATCGAGCGGCAGCCAGGCGGCTCCGGCCTCGACAATCCCATGCAGCGCCAGAGTCAGGAAGACCGAACGCGGCAATGCCACCGCCACGCTGTCACCGGGTTTAACCCCGCGTTCACGCAGCAGCGTCGCCAGCGCGATGACCTGCTCGCGCGTCTGACGATAGCTCAGCGCATGGTGGGCATCCGCCAGCGCCGGGGCGTCCGGCGTTTTGTGCGCCTGTTCCGCCACCAGCGCGCTCAGGGTGGTCGCCTTGAGCATCACGCCGGTGTCGTTGATCTGCGCCAGCTGCTGATACTCCGCTTCCGAGACGGTTTCCGCCTCGCCGCAGCCGAGTGCCGGATTGGCGGAAAACTGCGCCATCAGCGCATTCAGGCGCGCCACGTGGCGGGTGAGCGTTGCCTGGTCATAGCGCTGTTTGTTCGCCAGAATTTCAATGCTCAAACCGCCCTGCTCGTCCGGGAACAGCGCCAGTTCGAGATCGTTCACCGGGCCGGTCGCCAGCGTATGGGTGACAGCCTCAACGCCATCAATATCCAGCTGATAATCAAAGACCTTCACGTTCAGCACCGGGCCAAACAGCGCTTCGTCTCCTGCGGCACGACCGCTGTCGCGCACAATCTGCTCGGCGTCGTAACGCTGATGGCGGCGCATCTTTTTCAGCTGATTCGCCAGGCGCAGGGCCAGCTCCGGCAACGTGTCCTGCGGGTTAATGTTGACCGCCATCGGCAGCACGTTCAGCACCGGGCCGGTGGCGGTGAGCGCCGCCGATCCCATGCGACGCATAAAGATAAAGCCCGCCGCGTAGTCCATGCGTCCGGTTAAACGCCCGAGCCACAGGGCCACCAGCGCGAGGGCCAGATCCGTGCGCTGCACCTGCGGGCAGGAGGCCGTCAGTTGGCTAAACGCGCGACGATCGGCGACCAGCTTCAGGCGTAAAATATCGGTCGTGGCAGCACGCCCCGGCAGCGGCACGGGGGAGAGCGAAACGGGCGGCGGCAGCTGTTTACGCTGCTCGGCCCAGAATGCGCCGTCGCGCTGAAAGGCGTCGCTGTCGCGATAGCGCTGATACTCTTCCACCACCTCGGCAAAAGGTGTGAACGGCGTGGGCGGTGTCGGCTCGCCTTTCGACCAGGCTGCGTAAATGGCGGCGATCTGGCGGGTAATCGCCGGGAAACTGAAGCCATCAACCACTAAGTGGTGATAGCGCTGATACCAGTACCAGCGGTGATTATCTACCTGAATCAGGCACTGAAACGCCAGCGGCTGGCCGCTCTCGACGCGCAGGTTTTGCTGAAGATCGGCCTCCATCAGCGCCACGGCGGCGGCATGGGGATCGACGCTGTCGCGCAGATCGACCCGTTGCGGCTCGGCGAACGTCATGGCGTCATCGATCCACTGCCACACTTCGCCGTTGTCTTCGCTAAAGCGCGTGCGCAGCGTGTCGGCTTGCATCATGCCTTCGACAATCGCTTTCGCCAGCAGCGGCGCGTTAATTTCGCCTTTCAGTTCAACGTAGTGCGCCACGCTCCAGGCATTAGGCAGCGTGGAGAGCTGTTCTGCCATCCAGATACCCGGCTGGGCGGCCACGAGAGGAAGATGCGTGCTCATACGTTCTCCTCGGCAAAAAAGGACGGGATCAGCGTCTGCCAGTTTTCTGCCAGCCAGTGCTGGCAGGCCTCCTGGGATTGCGGGGCGCACACTTCACGCCAGCCCGCAGGCTGTGCGCACTGCGCGGGCCACAGGCTGTACTGACCGTTTTCGTTTTGCAACACAGAGAACTGCCCTTGCGGATTGTCGAAGGGATTACTGAATTCCATACCAAACTCCTGTCGAAAAAAATCGCCTGCCTGGCGTTAGTGAATGAGTGGCTGCCAGAGGGTGATAAGCCCCTGCGTCAGCCCGCCACGCCAGCAAAGCGCATCATGTCCGCCGTCAACCTGACGCCAGAAAATCGACTGCTGTGTGTGTTGTAGTTGGGCGTAAATGGCCTGATTGGCCCGGAAAATCAGCGGCTCGCGCTGGCCCGCCTCAAGAACGATGCGAAGGTTTTGCGCGGATTTTTCACCCGCTTTGAGTTGTTCGATAAGCAGCCCGTCCTGCTGCGCGCCGCGATGCGGCCACCAGTAGGAGCCCGACTGGCTGAGCACGCAGCCAAAACGCTGCGGCCAGTTAAGCCCGGCGTACAGAGAGGACAGGCCGCCAAAGCTTTGCCCGGCGACGACCGTGTGGTCAGCTCGCGGGCTGAACGGCGCGATGGCGTGAATCTGCGGGAGTAATTCTTCCTGCACCGCCAGCCAGAAATCGGGGTTGCAGGGCAGCTCGCGGCTGCGATGGGCGGTATCGATCACATCAATGAGCACGTAGACCGCAGGAGGCAGTTGCCCCTCGTTTGTCAGCGCCGTCAGGGCGGGCCAGACAGGCATACTTTCAGCCCAAAACTGGCCATCGAGAAGAATTGCCAGCGGGCGCTCGGCTGCGCTCTCCTCGCCCGTGGTGAAGATCCACACCCGGCGCGAATTCCCCAGACGCGGGCTGTACCACTGAATGCAGTGCGGCGCAGAATACGGCGTTTCGGGATGACTCCAGCCTGGCTGAACGGGCGCATTCGGCATCTCCAGCGCCGACACCGGATGGCCGCGTCCGCCGCGCCAGCTCTGGGCATTCAGCGGATCGGCAATCGCGTTTGGCAGCAGTTTGCGCCAGCCCTCACGCAGCGCCATGCGATCGGGCGCGTCGGCGGTGAAGACGGTTTCGTCGAAATCCTGGGCGTTATCGGAGGGAATAAAACAGTAGCTGCCGCGCCACTCAGGGCTGAATTCCCCCTGCCACTGCCAGACGTCGGTGTCGGGAAGGCGCGTGAGCGACTGGGGACGCGCATTTTGATGGTGATCCGTGACGCCGGTGATGTAGATCCACACCCGCTGCACCGTCGAGGTGAGTTGCGTTCCGCCGGGATCGCGCCACCAGAAAGTGACACGATAATTATCCCCTTCGCGGACCGCTTCCGGCCCTTTTTTTGACTGCCACCAGGCATCACTTCCCGTTGTTAGCGCCGTCACCCGTTTAACCTCATGTTTTTCGCGTCTTTTTTGTTATATGACAAAAATTATTGATAATATTATTGATAACTATTTGCATTTGCAATAGCGTAGTGCCCGCGCTGTGGGAAGCGCGCTCATAAAATAACCATGCCACGCATTGTGTGCGCTCGAGGACAGGGCTGCTTACGCAACGTGCCGGTGATAATTCATGCCGCCTCCTCTCCCGTTAGGGAATGGAGCCAAGGGGACGCGGCAACGAAAAGCAGGACGTACAATGAATAAGAAGATTCACTCCCTGGCCTTGCTGGTCAATCTGGGGATTTACGGCGTGGCCATGCCAGCCATGGCAGACGACAAAACCACCAGCAGTGCCGCGCACGAAGATACTATGGTGATCACCGCCGCCGAGCAAAACCTGCAGGCGCCGGGCGTTTCAACCATCACGGCCGATGAAATTCGTAAAAATCCTCCCGCTCGCGACGTGGCCGAAATCATTCGTACCATGCCGGGCGTTAACCTGACCGGTAACTCCACCAGCGGTCAGCGCGGTAACAATCGCCAGATTGATATTCGTGGCATGGGCCCGGAAAACACCCTGATTCTGATCGACGGCAAACCCGTCACCAGCCGTAACTCCATCCGTCTCGGCTGGCGCGGCGAGCGTGATACGCGCGGCGACACCGGCTGGGTACCGCCTGAGATGATCGAGCGCATCGAAGTCATTCGTGGCCCGGCGGCGGCGCGCTACGGTAACGGCGCAGCGGGCGGCGTAGTGAACATCATCACCAAGAAATTCGACAACCAGTGGCATGGTTCGTGGAACTCCTACCTGAACGCGCCGGAGCATAAAGACGAAGGCTCCACCAAGCGCACCAACTTCAGCCTGAGCGGCCCGCTGGGCGGCGATTTCAGCTTCCGTATGTTCGGTAATCTGGACAAAACCCAGGCCGACGCATGGGATATCAACCAGGGCCATCAGTCCGACCGTACCGGAATGTATGCCGATACCCTGCCGGCCGGTCGTGAAGGCGTGGAAAACAAAGATATCAACGGCGTGGTGCGCTGGGACTTCGCGCCAATGCAGTCTCTGGAATTTGAAGCGGGCTACAGCCGCCAGAATAACCTCTACGCGGGCGATACCCAGAACACCAACAACGACAACAGCTCGAACGGGCTGGTGAAGAAGAATTACGGCAAAGAGACCAACCGTATTTACCGACAGAACTGGGCGGTGACCTGGAACGGCGGCTGGGATAACGGCGTGACCACCAGCAACTGGGCGCAATACGAGCACACCCGTAACTCGCGTCTCGGCGAAGGGCTGGCGGGCGGTCTGGAAGGGCTGTTCAACAGCGACAAATTTACCGATACGGATCTCTCCGACGTCACCCTGCACAGCGAAGTTAACCTGCCGTTCGATTTCCTGGTCAACCAGAACCTGACTCTGGGGACCGAGTGGAACCAGCAGCGCATGAAGGATTACGCCTCTAACTCCCAGACCCAACAGGGCGGCGCGATCCCTGGCATGAGCGACGATCGTAGCCCGTACTCGAAGGCGGAGATCTTCTCCCTGTTCGCCGAAAACAACATGGAGCTGACCGACAGCACCATGCTGACCCCGGCGCTGCGCTTCGATCATCACACTATCGTGGGCAACAACTGGAGCCCGTCCCTGAACCTGTCGCAAGGTCTGGGGGATGATTTCACGCTGAAGATGGGTATCGCCCGGGCGTATAAAGCGCCGAGCCTGTACCAGACCAACCCGAATTACCTGCTCTACAGCAAAGGCCAGGGCTGCTACGCCAGCGGCGACGGCGTCGGCTGTTACATGATGGGTAATGACGATCTGAAAGCCGAAACCAGCATCAACAAAGAAATTGGCCTCGAGTGGAAACGCGACGGCTGGCTGGCGGGTGCAACCTGGTTCCGTAACGACTATCGCGACAAAATCGAAGCGGGCTATGCGCCAATCGGCCAGACCTCTACCGGCAAAGTCTCCACCGATATTTACCAGTGGGAAAACGTGCCAAAAGCCGTCGTAGAAGGGCTGGAAGGCTCCTTGAACGTGCCGGTGACGGATGCGATCAACTGGACCAACAACATCACCTACATGCTGCAAAGTAAGAACAAAGAGACCGGCGATCGTCTGTCAATCATCCCGGAGTACACGCTGAACTCAACCCTGAGCTGGCAGGTACAGCAGGATGTGTCGGTGCAGTCGACCTTCACCTGGTACGGCAAGCAGCAGCCGAAGAAATACAACTACAAAGGCCAGCCGGTGAGCGGGTCTGAAAAAGACGAAGTCAGCCCGTACAGCATCGTGGGCCTGAGCGCGACCTGGGACGTGACCAAATACGTCAGCCTGACCGGCGGCGTGGATAACGTCTTCGACAAACGCCAGTGGCGTGCAGGTAATGCCCAGACCACCGGGAATGCCACCACGGGCGCGTACATGTACGGTGCAGGTGCTTACACCTACAACGAACCGGGTCGCACCTGGTACATGAGCGTTAACACCCACTTCTGATAGACTGTAAGCCCTCTTCCATCGAAGGGGGCTTTTTCTATCAGGGGGACCGATGCACACCACACACAGCCTGCTGACACTCGGCGGCGTCTCGCTGCACCGCATTGATTTCGATCCCACCACCTTTGATCACGCCGATCTGCTCTGGCTGCCCCATCACGCCTACCTCAGCCACGCCTCTGCCAAACGCAAAGCGGAACACCTCGCCGGACGCATCGCCGCCGTCCAGGCGCTACAGCCCTTTGGTATCACCACGGTGCCCGGTATCGGCGTGAACGGCGAACCGCTGTGGCCAACCGGTTTTGCGGGCAGTATTTCTCACAGCGGCACCCAGGCGCTGGCGCTGGCGGTGCGCCGCGACAACGCGCTGGTGGGGATTGACTGCGAAACGCTGATTGCAGAAAAGGAAGCCGTAGAGATTCAGGAGGGGATTATCAACGAGCAGGAAAAACGTGTTCTGCTGGGCGCGGGATATCCGTTTGCCCTCGCCCTGACGCTGGTCTTCAGCGCCAAAGAGAGCCTGTTTAAAGCCCTGTTCCCGCGCGTTAACGCCTATATGGGTTTTGACAGCGCCTGCGTGACGGCGATGACTCGCAGCACGCTCACCCTGTCGCTGGCTCGCCCGCTGGCCGGTTTTTCGCACAACCACGCTTTTCACCTTCACTGGTGCCAGCAAAACGTCGACGTGATAACGCTGCTCTGCGAATAAATCGCCTCAGCGTTAACCCGCCTTCCCTGTTACTTTCAAAACCCGCTATTTATTTCTTCGTTAAATAACATGGAGCCGACCGGGCAGTTTAGCGGGGAATTTCCTCCGCAACCCCTTGCCTGAACGCTTCCAGTCGCTGGATCTGGCGCCCTTCGCTGTCGAAGTTCTCCGCCGCCAGCCACGCGCGCAGTTCGGCGTCGCGCTCCGGCCACTCGGTATTAATGATGGAAAGCATATCGCTGTCGCGGTTGCGCCCTTTGCGGATCAGTTTTTGCCGCAGCCGCCCTTCCCAGACAAACCCCAGCCGCTCTGCCGCGCGCCGCGACGCCACATTCATCGAATCGCATTTCCACTCCACGCGGCGGTAGTGATGTTCGAAGGCATTTTGCAGCAGCAGCCAGACCGTTTCCGTTCCCATGGGAGAGTTTTTCATCTGACGCGACCAGGTCACGTGGCCAATCTCCACCGACCCCATCAGCCGCTCAATCGCCATATAACTCACCACGCCAACCGCACGCTCTGAACGTAGATCAATGACCGCGTAAGGCACCAGAGCATCGTCCATCACCTTGCCCAACAGCCAGTGCGCGGTGGCGTTGACGCTCTCCGGCTGCGTGCTGGCAAGCCAGGTCCAGTCGCTGTCATCGCCCAGGGCATACGCGTCAAACAGATCCACGGCGTGCCGCGCGGCGTCCAGCGGCTCCAGACGGCAGAATCGCCCGTTCAGCGGCGTGCGGCGCAACACCGAAGCACCTTTCCAGTGGGGAACAATATCGTTTACGACTTGACCATGTTGATTAATTTCCGGCACGCCCGCGACTCCCTGATATGTAATGCAATTGTTATATCAGGACAAAAAGCAGGCGAAAAGCCCTGCGTGAAGGAAAGCGCTTAATAGCCAATCTGCATGCGTTATATCCCCATGGCATAAGCAAAGCAGAATTTAGACTTTGAGGATTTTCACGGCAGGCCTAACGTAGCGATGCCAAAAACAATCACAACACATTTTCTTTCAGGGATCGCTATGACGAAAAAACTGCTGCCGTTACTGGTATTGGCCGCGCTGTCAGCCGCCGCCAACGCCGCTACTCCGCCGAATACGCTGGTTGTCGCTCAGGGGCTTGATGATATCGTCAGCCTCGATCCCGCAGAGGCCAACGAGCTTTCCAGCATCCAGACCGTGCCGAGCCTGTACCAGCGTCTGGTGCAGCCCGACCGCGATAATCCGGCAAAAATCTCCCCAATTCTGGCGGAAAGCTGGGAAGCAGACGCAGCAGCGAAAACCCTGACCATCAAACTCAAGCCTGACGCCAAATTTGCCTCCGGCAACCCGCTGCGCCCGGAAGATGTGATTTTCTCCTACACCCGCGCCATCACCCTGAACAAATCCCCGGCCTTTATTCTGAACGTGCTGGGCTGGGAGCCGGGTAATATCGCCAGCCAGCTGAAAAAAGTGGATGACCACACGCTGCAACTGCACTGGACGGCTGACGTCAGCCCGGCGGTGGCGCTGAATATTCTCTCCACGCCGATTGCCTCTATCGTCGATGAAAAGCTGGTTTCAGCGAATGTGAAAGACAACGACTTCGGTAATACCTGGCTGAAAATGCACTCGGCGGGCAGCGGCGCGTACAAAATGCGCGTCTACCAGCCGCATCAGGCCATCGTGCTGGAAGCTAACGACACCGCCCCTGGCGGCGCGCCGAAGCTCAAAAGCATCATTATTAAAAACGTCCCGGACCCGGCCTCTCGCCGTCTGCTGATTCAGCAGGGTGATGCGGATGTGGCCCGCGATCTCGGCGCAGACCAAATCAGCGCGCTGGAAGGCAAAGCGGGTGTGAAGGTATTAAGCATCCCGTCTGCCGAGCAGAACTATCTGGTGTTTAACGCCGGAAACAGCGCGAACCCGCTGCTGAACAACCCGGCGTTCTGGGAAGCGTCGCGCTGGCTGGTGGATTACGACGGTATCACTAAGGATCTGCTGAAGGGCCAGTATTTTGTGCATCAGAGCTTCCTGCCGGTCGGGCTGCCGGGCGCGCTGGAGGATAATCCATTCAAATTCGATCCGGCCAAAGCGAAAGCGATCCTCGCCAAAGCGGGTATTAAAGACGCGCACTTCACGCTGGACGTGGAGAACAAACCGCCGTTTATCACCATCGCGCAGTCAATGCAGGCGAGCTTCGCCCAGGGCGGCGTGAAGGTGGATCTGCTGCCTGCTGCGGGCAGCCAGGTGTATGCGCGCGTGCGTGCCAAACAGCATCAGGCGGCGATTCGCCTGTGGATCCCGGATTACTTCGATGCGCACTCCAATGCCAGCGCCTTTGCCTGGAACGACGGAAAATCCAGCACCGTGGCCGGTCTTAACGGCTGGAAAATCCCCGATCTGACCAAAGCCACGCTGGCCGCCGTGGCCGAGCCCGATCCGGCAAAACGCCTGGATCTGTACACCAAAATGCAGCAGGAGTTGCAGCATAATTCGCCGTACGTGTTTGTCGATCAGGGCAAAACCCAGATCGTGGTGCGCGATAATGTGAAGGGGTACCAGCAAGGGCTGAATGCCGATATGGTCTGGTACGATAAAGTGACTAAATAATCTGCCCTGATGACCGGGTGGGGTTCGCCTCACCCGGCCTACAACACAGTGAAACGTCGGCCCGGCCAGCACAACGCCGCCGGGCAAAAGGAATAACGCTCTCTCCATGCCACCTCTATCTTCCCACGTGATGCGTGTTGTTCAGGGCCTTTTCACCCTGCTCCTCACGCTGTTCGGGCTGCTGCTCGTCACGTTTGCGCTCTCCGCTTTTTCCCCCGTCGATCGCGTCTTGCAGATCGTCGGCGATCACGCCAGCCAGTCGACGTACGATCAGGTTCGTCACCAGCTTGGGCTGGATCAGCCCCTGCCGGTGCAGTTTTGGCATTACCTGCTGAACCTGTTTCACGGCGATCTTGGCACCGCCAGCGCTACCGGACAGCCGGTATTGCAGGATCTGCTGCACGCATTTCCCGCCACGCTGGAACTCGCCACGCTGGCGCTGATTATCGGCTCCGTGCTTGGGATTATTGCGGGCGTGCTGTGCGCGCGTTTTGCCGGTTCGCCGCTGGATCTGATCATCCGCACCCTCACCCTGCTCGGTAACTCGGTGCCTGTTTTCTGGCTGGGGCTGCTCATGCTGGCGCTGTTTTACGCGAAGCTGCAGTGGAGCGCCGGGCCGGGCCGGTTGGACGATATCTGGCAATACACCGTGGAGCCGCGCACCGGTTTTGCGCTGATCGATACCTGGCTTTCAGGGGACCGCGAGGCGTTTAAAAATGCCGTCAGCCACCTGGTGCTGCCGGTGCTGCTGCTGGCCTACTATTCCCTGGCGAGCATCACTCGCCTGACGCGCTCGGCGTGTCTCAGCGAAATGAACAAAGAGTACATCCTGCTCGCGCGCACCAAAGGTGCCGGAGAGATGGCCATTCTGCTGCGCCACGTGCTGCCCAATATTCGCAGCACGCTACTGACGGTGATCGCGCTGGCTTACACCAGTATGCTCGAAGGGGCTGTGCTGACCGAAACCGTCTTTTCATGGCCGGGCATTGGCCGCTATCTCACCACCGCATTATTCGCGGGCGATACCACCGCCATCATGGGCGGTACGCTGGTGATTGGCGTCTGTTTTGTGCTGATAAATAATCTGACCGACCTGCTTGTGCGGGCCACCGACCCCAGGGTGCGCTAATGCCTTTTTATCTTTTTCTGCGCCGACTGCGCCGCTCTCCCGCTGCGTTCTGCGGGCTTATCGCAATCGTTCTGTTGCTGCTGATCGCGCTGCTTGCTCCATGGCTCGCTCCGCTCGACCCGAACTGGCAGAACGCGGCAGCACGCCTGCAGGCACCGAACGCCACGCACTGGCTCGGCACGGACAGTTTCGGGCGCGATCTGCTCTCACGCCTGATCTACGGCAGCCGTCCCGCTCTTGGGCTGGTGGCGCTGGTGACGATCATCACCCTGCCCACCGGGCTGCTGATCGGGATTTTGTCAGGCTACTACGGCGGCTGGCTGGAGCGTGTGCTGATGCGTTTTACCGACGTGGTGATGTCGATGCCACGCCTGATCCTCGCCTTTGCCTTTGTCGCCATGCTCGGCCCTGGCCTTGTGAACGGCGCGCTGGCGCTGGCGCTCACCACCTGGCCGGCCTATGCGCGTCAGGCCCGGAGTGAAATTCAGCGTCTGCGTCACAGCGATTATCTGGCGGCTGCCGAGATGATGGGCATTCGCGGCGGGCGTCTGTTGCTTGGGCATATTCTGCCGCTCTGCCTGCCGTCAGCGATTGTGCGACTGGCGCTGGATCTGGCGGGCATTATTCTGGCCGCCGCCGGGCTGGGCTTCCTGGGTCTGGGCGCGCGTCCGCCGATGGCCGAATGGGGCGCGATGATTGCCGACGGCATGCAGGTGATTTTCGATCAATGGTGGATCGCCGCTATTCCTGGCGGCGCGATCCTGTTCGCCAGCCTGGCGTTTAATCTGCTGGGCGACGGCCTGCGCGACATTCTGGAGCCGCAACATGACTGACTCCCGCGTTATCGTCGATGCGCTGAATATCGACTACCCCGCCGCGCGTGTGGTGAACAACCTGAGTTTTACTCTCGGCAACGAACGGCTGGCGTTAGTGGGCGAATCCGGCTCCGGTAAATCCATGTCGGCCAGGGCGCTGATGGGGCTGGTGCGCAGGCCCGGCGTGGTCAGTGCCCGGCAGCTTAACGTGCTGGGCCACGATCTGCTGACCCTGAATAATCGCGGCTGGCAGCGCCTTCGCGGCAACGGCATTGCGATGGTGCTGCAGGACCCGCGCTATGCGCTCAACCCGGCCAAAAACGTCGCCGCGCAACTCGAAGAGTCGCTGACGCTGCATCAGTCTCTCTCCCGCAAGGAGCGGCAGGAGCGTATTCGCGACATCATCCACGCCGTCGGGCTGGAGCAGAGCGTGTTGACGCGCTATCCCGGTGAACTCTCCGGCGGGATGGGCCAGCGGGTGATGATTGCCATTGCGCTCATCAACAATCCGCAGGTGCTGATTGCCGATGAACCCACCTCGGCCCTCGACGCGCGTCTGCGCAATCAAATCCTCGAACTGCTGGTGAAGCAGTGCGAAGAGCGTCAGATGGCGATGTTACTGATTAGTCACGATTTACCGCTGGTGGCTGAACATTGCGACCGAGTGCTGGTGATGTATCAGGGCGAAAAAGTCGATGAGATGGCCGCGCGGGAACTGCCGCAGGCCACGCATCCCTACACCCGCACGCTGTGGACCTGCCGCCCGGATGCCAGCACCTATGGGCAAATGTTACCGACGCTGGATCGCAAGGAGATACACCATGGCACTCGTTGATGTCCGTCAGTTGCAGGTGTCGTTCGGCGAAAAAACGGCGGTATCGTCGGCCAGCTTTGCCATCGAAAAAGGGGAAACCTTCAGCCTTATCGGGGAATCCGGCTGCGGAAAATCAACCATTCTGCGCGTGCTGGCCGGGCTACAACGCCAGTGGCGCGGCGACGTGACGCTGCTCGGGGAAAAACTGAAACCCGACGCCCGGTTTACCGGCGCGCTGCGGCGCAACGTGCAGATGGTGTTTCAGGATCCATGGGCGTCCCTGCATCCGAATCACACCCTTTCACGCACGCTGACAGAGCCGCTAAAAATTCACGGTGAAACACAGATTGCAGAGAAAGTAGCCGACGCGTTGCAGCAGGTGGGGCTGTCGGCTGACGCGGGCCAGCGTTATCCGCATCAGCTGTCTGGCGGCCAGCGTCAGCGCGTGGCGATTGCCCGCGCCCTGTTGCTGCGCCCCCAGCTCTTGCTGCTGGACGAACCAACCTCGGCGCTGGATATGTCGGTGCAGGCGGAGATCCTGAATCTGCTGAACCGCCTGAAACAGCAGCACGGTATGACCTATCTGCTGGTGAGCCACGACGCGGATGTGATTGCGCATATGTCAGACCGCGCGGCGTTTATGGCGCACGGCGAGATTCAACGGGTCTTTGATCGTGAAGCGATGCGAAACGGCGAGCACCGGATGGGGTAGGTTTCATGCGGGCCAGTGTGTGCTCTTTCGGGCTGGCTACCGCCCGGCAGGTGTTTTCTGGAAAGCGCCTCGCAAATCGAAAAGTAACCTTGTGAAACTCAGGGTTTAGCCTTTTATTTGCCCTTCCTCGGTCGTAAAGTGCCTGCGTTGCGGTTTATCCGCGACCGGGCGTAGGAACCCGTTGGCATAAAGCGATAACTTTTTTCGCGACAGCGCATACCCCGTTAACTTACGGTGGCGCTGGCGGAGCAGCAAACGCTGGCCGTTTTCTTTGTGCACGGTATTCCTACCTCCGTCAGCGCTGCCCCTCCCTGAGCGCAGGGACTTACAGGGTGGTCAATTAATTTCATGCATAATGAGGATGCCAAATGGCTACTATCCCAACCCTGTTTTACGCGCAATCTGACGAAAGCGTTATTCAGCAGCTTCTCAACGCCCCGCTCCCGCAAACGGCGGATTTATTCCAGGTGGCCGATCTCTGCGCCTCATTTGTCTGCGTGCTGGTCGAAACCCACGACAGCAAAACGCGCGAGGCCTTGTGCGAGCGTTTACTGCAAGCGCTCAACCAGCTGCGCGAACTGTGCGATAAAGATCTTCCACCGTACCTGATTGAGCAACTGATCAAAGGCGAGAAAATCAGCTCAAACGTGCCGGATCTGTGGCAAGAAACCGCCACGCTGTTGGATTACATTCAGGCGCTAACGAACGCTATTCTGGCAGGGACTCTGCCACCGAATGTGGCAAAAGAGTTAACGGGGCTGCTGCATGATATGGTCTGGCTGCTGACCGATTTTGTGAAGGAGCCGTACATCACGGCGCACTGAGGCAGGAGTGAGGCCGAAATTCTGCTGATGAATGGCACAGAATTTCGGCACAGGATCACTTGAGGAGTTTCACCGTGGCCTCGATGTCGATCTCATCTTCAGAGAAGATCAGCGTCGTCCCCTGGAAGGTGGTGATCGCCAGTTTCTTCACCGAGCGCATCTCACCCGGTTTCGCCGCAGATTTCGGACGAATATTGTTCAGCAGCAGGCCAACGGACAGGATCGCATTTTCTTTATCGATGCCCGAGTCCGCAGGCACTTCTTCGCTGTAGACCAGGAAAGATTTAATCGACGTCAGCTTAATGCGCTCGCCCGCGATATAGATGTATTTGCTTTCCGGCACCACTTTCACCGCATACGCGGACAAGCCTTTGTTGTTGGTCGTCGGTTCAAACGTGACCGCCGCATCTTTCTTAATCAGCTCAGGATTGGCAACCTTGATCACATGAAAATACCGGTTGTCACCGTTTTCATCTTTGATAAATCCAAAGCCTTTATCTTTAAACCACGTTGTGATCGTTCCGTTCATCGCCATTACCGCCTGATTAATCGTTTATCAACACAAATTTTGCAGCGCGCAGTGTAAAGCACATTGCCTGCGCAGACTACGTCTTTGGGTTAAGTCTGGACGATAAATTTGTGGGATGCGAGTCCATTACCCGGTGGGGAAGTTGCTAACACGGGCCTACGTACCGCTTCGGTATTAGCCTGGTGAGGTGTAACCCTCAACCGGCGTTTCCTCTCTGGAATGCGCCTCGCAAATCAAAGATTAACTTTAAAAAATAGGTAGTTATCGATTTACTCGCCATTACACTGATGATGTTTTCGCGAAGTGCCGGGCAGATAGAATCTGCTGTAAAGGCGTTTATCTTGTAAATCGTAACTTATAGGATACAATAAATGAGTGTTAATCACAGGCTACAATCATGCCGATAGTGAAGCACTATAAAACGGCTGACGATCGTAACCCTTTTGACGAGTACTTTCGCAGTATCAAAGACCCGATAGCCAAAGCCATGATAGCGACACGCATCGCCCGAATGGCAACCGGAAACTACGGAGATTGTAAAGTGTGTCGCGACGGTATATCAGAGTTGCGTATCGCTCAAGGGCCGGGGTATCGGGTGTATTTTAGTTATGTAACAGATTCCAGTGATGGCAGCGTAAATCTGGTGTTGTTGTGCGGGACAAAGAAGAGTCAAAACGCCGATATTACTACTGCGTTAATCTATCTTAACGACTACAAAGCAAGGTAATGAGAGGAAATAATGGCTAAATCCTTTCTCCACGATGATGCGATGGTACAACTGCTGAAAGACGATCCGGCATTTGCCCCTGTCTATCTTCACCAGGCATTAATTGAGATCGATGAAGAAGGGGGTTACGAGGCATTCATGCTGGCACTACGCCACGTTATTGAAGCCACTGGAGGCATGACTGCTGTCGCGAAGCGCGCGGGGGTTTCCCGTGAATCGCTCTACAAATCACTCTCTCCAAATGGGAATCCGTCTTTTAAACGCGTAGCCGCGCTGGCATCTGCTACCGGTTACCCTATTTCACGCATAGCCACCGCATCGGCCTAATCAGTGCCGCAAATCACGCCGCTTGCAGGAGATGTCTATACTCATTTCATCCCCGCAACCGGAGCGCGCCATGCCCCTACCCGAC
The DNA here is from genome assembly GCF_050435885.1 of Lelliottia sp. 489. Lineage (NCBI taxonomy): Bacteria > Pseudomonadati > Pseudomonadota > Gammaproteobacteria > Enterobacterales > Enterobacteriaceae > Lelliottia > Lelliottia sp. 489. Next base: position 378,302 of record NZ_JBNDLC010000002.1, read on the forward strand.
TTCCATGTATCCGACCCTTTTACGCTGGGTATTGAACTCGAACTGCAGGTGGTGAACCCGCCGGGGTACGATCTCAGCCAGGACTCTTCGGCGCTGATTGCCGCCGTGAAAAACGATATCAAAGCCGGTGAGGTCAAACACGATATCACCGAGAGTATGCTCGAAATCGCCACCGGCGTGTGCCAGGACATTCATCAGGCGGCAGCGCAGTTTTCCGCGATGCAACAGGCGATCCTACGCGCGGCGGCGGATCAGCATATTCAGATCTGTGGCGGCGGCACGCATCCGTTTCAGAAGTGGCAGCGTCAGGAGGTGTGCGACGACGAGCGCTACAACCGCACGCTGGAGATGTTTGGCTATCTGATTTTGCAGGCGACGGTTTTCGGCCAGCATGTTCACGTCGGCTGCCGAAACGGTGATGAGGCGATTTACTTGCTGCATGGCCTTTCGCGCTTTGTGCCGCACTTTATCGCCCTCTCCGCCTCGTCGCCTTACATGCAGGGCAGCGATACCCAATTCGCCTCCTCGCGGCTCAATATTTTCTCGGCGTTTCCGGATAACGGCAAAATGCCGTGGGTGAATAACTGGCAGGAGTTCGAAGGGCTGTTTCGCCGCCTGAGCTATACCAGCACCATCGACAGCATCAAAGATCTGCACTGGGACATCCGCCCCAGCCCGCATTTTGGCACCGTTGAGGTGCGGGTGATGGATACGCCGCTGACCCTGGCGCACGCGATTAACATCGCCGGGCTGATTCAGGCGACTTCGCACTGGTTGCTAACCGAACGTCCGTACAAGCACCAGCCGCAGGATGCCCTGCTCTATAACTTCAACCGTTTTCAGGCCTGCCGCTATGGGCTGGATGGCCTGTTAACCGACGTGAACAGCGGCGAACAAAAAACCATTGCCGAGGATATCGCGTGGCTGCTGGAGCGCGTCGCGCCATCAGCCGATAAGGTGGGCGCGACAAGCGCGATTGCGGAAATTGCCCTGATGTTAAAACAGGGCAAAAGCGAGGCGCAGCGGATGCGGGATTTTATCGCCGACGGCGGTTCGCTGACCTCGCTGGTACAAAAACACTGCGAGCTGTGGACTACTCACCCGTAAGTGAGTGCCCCCACTCGCGCAGACGCTGGAACAGCACGAACAGCGCCGGGATAAAGACAATCCCGACCACGGTCGCCACCAGCATCCCGCTGAATACCGTGGTCCCGATGATGCGGCGGCTCTGCGCCCCCGCACCGGAGGCCAGCATCATCGGCAGCACGCCGATAATAAAGGACACGGCGGTCATCATCACGGCGCGGAAGCGGCGCGACGCCCCTTCGCGGGCGGCATCGACAATCGTCATGCCGTCGATGCGCCGCGCGCGGGCAAACTCGACGATCAGAATGGCGTTTTTGGCCGCCAGGGCGATAAGCAACACCAGCCCAATCTGCACGTACACATCGTTGGCAAAGCCCGCAACCCACAGCCAGACCAGCGCGCCGCCGATGGCAAACAGCACCGAGAGCATCACGCTTGCGGGCAAGGTCCAGCTTTCGTACTGCGCCACAAGGAACAGCCACGCCATCACCACCGCCGCCAGCACAATCCAGATCGCCTGATTGCCCGTCTGCTGCTCCTGATACGACATACCGCTCCACGCGTAGTCATACCCGGCGGGCAGAGTATCGTTCAGCAACTGGCCCATCGCCGCCATTGCCGTACTGCTGCTCACGCCCGCCGCCGCTGAGCCGCTCACCGACACCGACGGGAACTGGTTGTACTGCTGCACAAACGGCGCACCGACGGTCGGGGTGATAGTCACCAGATTGCTCAGACGCACGCGCTCGCCGTTATTGCTGCGCACATAAAGCTCACTGATCTGCTCCGCACGCTCACGCCACTGCATCTCGTTTTGCATCACCACATGGTAAACGCGATTGTTAATGCTGAAATCCCCGGCGCGCGTGCCGCCAAAGGCGGTTTGCAGGCTGCTGAAGATGCGGCTCACGGGCACATCCAGCCGTGCTGCGCGCTCGCGATCCACCTCAAGGGTCAGCTGCGGTACGTTGCTGCTCCAGGTGGTAAACACGCGGGTGAGTTGCGGATGCTGGTTGGCTTTCGCAAGCACCTCGCGGGTGACGCGCTCCAGCTCCGCCGGGCTTTGACCTGCCTGGGCCTGAATACGCAGATCGAACCCGGAGGCATTACCCAGCCCCGGCAGCGTCGGCGGCGCGAAGGTCATGATGGTCGCTTCCGGCAGGGCCAACAGCTGACCTTGCAGCCCGCCCATCACCTCGTCGAGCGGCGGGCGCTCACTCCAGTCTTTCAGCATCACCGAGATAAATCCGCCGTTCGAGGCGCTGGTGCCATTGAGAATATTAAAACCCGATACCTGAATGACATCCGCCACCGCCGGATTGGCGGCAATCAGCTCGCGCGCCGTCGTCATCACCGCTTCGGTGCGCTCCAGGGATGCCGCCTCCGGCAGCTGGACGCTGGCGAAGAAGTAGCCCTGATCTTCCTGCGGCAGGAACCCTTTTGGCATGGCGGTAAAACTCAGCGCCACGATGGCCGCCGCACCGGCAGTCGCCAGCAGTGCCACCACAGGGCGACGGTTAAAGACCTCCACCAGACGGGTGTAAGCCTGCCGCGTGGCGTCCAGCGCGCGGTTAAAGCCGCGGAACACCGCCGTAGGACGCCCGACGCGCGGGCGCAGCAACAAGGCGCACAGCGCCGGTGTAAGCGTCAGGGCCACAATACTTGAAAGGGTTACGGCGGTGGAGAGCGTGACCGCAAACTGGCGATACAGCTCGCCGACAATCCCCGGCAACAGCGCCACCGGCACGAACACCGCCAGCAGCACAAGAGTGGTAGCGATCACCGGCCCGGCAATCTGACGCAGGGCGTTGGCCGTCGCCTCCGTGCGGCTTTGCCCTTCCGCCATCAGCGTTTCGACGCTCTCGACCACCACAATCGCGTCATCCACCACCATGGTGAGCGCCAGAATAATGGCGAACAGACTCAGGGTGTTCGCCGAATAGCCGAGCGTGTAGAGCACCGCGAAGGTGCCAATCAGCGACACCGGGATCGCCAGCACCACAATCAGCGTCGCACGCCAGCTTTGCAGAAACAGGGAAACCACCACCACCACGGCAAGCAGCGTCAGGGCCAGTGAGACACCAATCTCTTTGATGGTCGCCGCCACAAACTCGGTGGTGTCGAATTTCACTTCCCACGTCAGATCCGCCGGGAAGCGTGTGGCGAGCCGCTCAAGCTCGCCGCGCACCGCTTCGGCCACGCGCAGGGCATTGGCCGACGGCGTCGGATAGATGCCTAAGTACGCCGAATCGTGACCGTTCAGCTGCGCGCCAGAACTGTAACTGCGTGATCCCAGCTCGATCGTTGCCACGTCTTTCAGGCGCACCAGTTGCCCCATGTCACCGGCGCGGATAATGATATCGCCAAAGGCGTCGGCTTCGTTGAGACGCCCCAGCCCGTTGATAGTGAGCGTTTGCTGCTGCCCGTTGAAGACCGGCGGCGTTCCCACCTGGCCTGCCGCGCCCTGCACGTTCTGCTCGTGCAGCGCCTGGGCCACATCATCCGTGGTGACGTTGAGAGCGTTCATACGATCCGGACGAAGCCAGATGCGCATGCTGTAGTCGCGCGCGCCAAACAGCTGGACCTGCCCGACGCCCGGCAGGCGTGCCAGGGCTTCGCGCACCTGAGTGCTGGCGTAGTTGCTGACAAACAGCGTTGAATGGGTACCTTCCGGTGAGTAAAGACTTACCCCCATCATCAGGTTGGTGGCGCGTTTTCGCACCTGCACGCCGTTTTGCTGCGCCTCGGCGGGCAACTGCGCCAAAGCCTGCGCCACGCGGTTTTGCACATCAATCGCCGCCAGATCCGGGTCGGTGCCTGCGGCAAAGGTGATGTTCAGGCTGTAGGCGCCTTCATCGGAGCTGGTCGATTCCATGTACAACATGTGATCCACGCCGTTAAGCTGGGTTTCCAGCGGCGTGGCGATGGCTTCTGCCACATCTGCCGCGCTGGCACCCGGCCAACTGGCGCTCACATTCACCACCGGCGGCGTGATCTGCGGGTACTGCTCCACCGGAATTAGCCTCAGGGCGATGGCCCCAAGCAGGGTGATCACCAGCGCAATCACCATCGCAAAGCGCGGGCGTTTGATAAACAACGTCAGCATGGTGGCTCCTTAATTCAGAATCTGGACAGCAGCACCGGGCTGCAGTCGCGGTGCGCCGTCAGTGACCACGCGCTCATTCGCCTCAACGCCGCTTTGCACGGTGAACTGCTGGCCCATTTGTCCGCCGAGCGTGAGCGCGCGTTTTTCAGCATTTCCGTCGGCGTTCACTACCCAGGTGAAAAATCCGTCGCCATTTTGTTGTACCGCAGCCGCCGGGATCACCAGCGAATCCTGCTCGCTCTGCGGTCGCAGCCAGACATTCACGTTGCCCCCCGGCAGCAGGCGGTGCTGCGGATTGGCGAATTCGGCGCGCAGCATTACGCTGGCGGTGCGCGGGTCGATACGGTTATCCACCGAGGTCAGGGTGCCGTTTTCACGCTGCTCGCCGTTCTGAATCTGCGCCAGCCAGGCCTGTTTTAGCGCCGTGATATCCGCATGCTGCCCGGCTTTCGCGGCAAATGCCCCCTCTTCCAGGGCGAAGGCAATGCGGATGGGGTCAAGTTGCACCACCTCCACCAGCGGGCCGCTCGATGGATTCACTACGCTGCCGACATGGAAGCGGCTGTGGCCCATACGCCCGTTGATGGGTGAGACTATCCGCGTGAAACCGAGGGTGACGTTTCGCGCCTCGAGACGGGCATTGGCCTGCTCCAGCGCCGCGCGAGCCACGTCGCGCTGCATCTGTGCATTGTCGACGTCATTACGGCTGATAGCGTTGCCGGTTTTCAGGCTTTGAAAACGCGTGAGTTGCTGCTGCGCCTGGCGCAGGGTGGCTTCGGCACTTTTCACTTCCGCCTGCGCCAGACGCACCGCCGCACGCGGCTCCGCGTCGTCGAGTTCGAACAGCAGATCGCCCTGTTTGACGTACTGCCCGTCGCGGAAATGGATTTTGGCAATCGCCCCTTCCGTGCGCGCCCGCAGCTCTACCGTATGGATCGCCTCAATGCGGCCAGGGATCTGGCGCTCAGCGGCGTGGGTGGTCTGCTCGACGCTGGCGACGCGCACCGGAATGGCGGCGGCAAGGGCGGTTTGCAGGGTGCAGGAAAGAAGTGCGACCGCCAGAGCGGTGCGCAGGAAGGTGGATTTCATGGGGAAGTCCTCAGGTGATTGTCTCCCTCACCCTGGCCCGCTCCAGTGGAGAAGGTCAGGATGAGGGTGAGGGCAAAAAGTTATGCAGCCTTACGGAACCTGCGGGTCAGTCGCTTCTCAATTTCGACGATGAAGAACATCACGCCAGCCAGCGCCAGGGTAACACCCCAGTAGCGCAGCGGCAGGGCTTCGGTGCCGAAAAGCATCTGCATAAATGGCAGGTAGATAATCGCCAGCTGCAGCAGGAACAGCACACCCGTTACCAGCCAAATCCCTTTGTTCGCCAGCAGACCGCGGTTCAGAGAGAAACCATCGCTGTTGCGGCAGTTAATCATGTACACCCACTGCGCACACACCAGCATCTGCAGCAGCACGGTGCGGATGAACTCGGCGCTGTGGCCGCGCGGCGCGAGCCAAGCTTCCAGCGCAAAGGCTGCAATCGCAATCATGGTGCCGACGAAGGCCACGCGCCAGACGGCGAAGGCATCCATCACGTGCTGACCGGTCTGACGCGGCGGACGCTTCATGATGTTGCGCTCGGCGGCTTCAAAGGCCAGGCCGAAGGAGAGCGTGGCGGAGGTCGCCATGTTCATCCACAGAATCAGCACCGGCGTCAGCGGAATAATGTTCCCCGCCAGCAGGGCAATTACAATCAGCAGACCCTGCGCCAGGTTGGTTGGCATAATGAACAGAATCGTTTTCTTCAGGTTGTCGTAGACGCGACGCCCCTCTTTTACCGAGCTGGCGATGGTGGCGAAGTTGTCGTCCGTCAGAACCATATCGGCGGCTTCTTTGGTCACTTCCGTGCCTTTGATGCCCATGGCGATCCCGACATCCGCCTGACGCAGCGCGGGCGCATCGTTCACCCCATCGCCGGTCATCCCGACGATTTCACCTTTCTCCTGCAGGGCTTTCACCAGGCGCAGCTTATGCTCCGGGCTGGTACGCGCAAAGATGTCGTACTCCACCGCCGCATCCGCCAGCTCGGCGTCGTCCATCTTCTCCAGCTGATAGCCGGTAACTGCCTGCGCGCTGTTGGTGATCCCCAGCATCTGCCCGATGCTCATTGCGGTCTGCGGGTGGTCGCCGGTGATCATCTTCACGCGGATACCGGCCTGCTGACAGGCGTGGATGGCGTCGATAGCCTCCGGACGCGGCGGGTCCATCATCCCGGCGATGCCGAGGAAAATCAGCCCGTTGTTCAGGTCGTCGTGGCTCAGCCCCTGCTGATCGGCCGCCGCCGGTTTGTACGCGGCTGCTACCATGCGCAGCCCCTGGCTGGCATAACGCTCCATCTCGGTTTCCCACCAGGCGCGGTCAAACGCGTCGACACCGTGGCGAGTCTGCTGCTGGTCGCACAGGGCGAAAATCACGTCCGGCGCGCCGGTGACCAGGATCTGCTCCTCACTGCCAATCTGGTAGTGGGTGCTCATGTACTTGTACTGCGAGTCGAACGGAATTTTGTTAATCAGGCTGGTGACGACCGGCTCAAGATTAGCTTTGGCGGCCAGCACTTTCAGCGCCCCTTCCGTCGGCCCGCCGGTGATCCCCCACAGGCCGCGCTCGTCCTGAATAATCTGGCTGTCGTTGCACAGGTCAATGGTGCGCAGATAGTGCTCCAGCACCGTGCCCTGCTGAACGTGAACCGGCTCGTCGCTGCCGTCCAGATAGATGTTGCCCACTGGCTCGTAGCTGTTGCCTTCCACGCGGTAGCAGCAGTCGGCGGTGATAATTGCTTTAACGGTCATTTCGTTCATGGTCAGGGTGCCGGTTTTATCCGAGCAGACCACGGTCATCGCCCCCAGGGTTTCAACGGTTGGCAGCTTGCGAATAATCGCCTTTTTGCGCGCCATCGCCTGAACCCCGAGCGACAGGATAATCGAGATAATCGCTGGCAGACCTTCCGGCACAGAGGCCACCGCCAGGCTGATCAGAGAGAGCAGCAGCTCGCCCATTGGGATGTCGCGGAACACCAGGCTGAAGACAAACAGCGCCGCCATCATCGCCAGAATAATGGCGAAGATCGCTTTGCCGAGCTTGTCCATCTGCACCAGCAGCGGCGTGCGGTGCTTTTCAATTCCGGCCATCATCTGGTTGATGTGACCAAGCTCGGTGTCCTGGCCGGTGGCGATAACCACGCCCACACCGCCACCTGCGCTTACGGTGGTGCCGGAGAACACCAGGTTCGTGCGGTCACCGAGCGATAAGTCGCCCTGCAGTGGATTGGTATGTTTATCCACCACCGTCGATTCACCCGTCAGAATCGCCTCTTCGACGCGTAAATTATGCGCCTCGATCAGACGCATATCCGCCGGAATACGATCCCCGGCGCGCAGGACAATAATATCGCCCGGCACAATATCCGTGGTTGGAATGGTCTCATGGACGCCGTTACGAATAACTCGCGCATCGCTGGAGAGCATATTGCGAATACTTTGCAGCGATTTCTCCGCATTACTTTCCTGCACATGACCAATTAAGGCGTTGATTACCGCCACGCCGAGAATCACCAACGTATCCACCCAGTGACCCATCACGGCGGTTAATACGGCGGCGGCCAGAAGAACATAAATCAGGACGTCATTAAAATGGGCGAGAAAACGCAACCAGGCCGGTTTGCCTTTTTTCTCAGGCAGGGCATTTGGGCCATATTGCTGCAAACGCGCCTGGGCTTCTGCACGGTCCAGTCCGTTGGCGTGGCTCTTTTTTTGCGCCAGTACCTGCTCGATGGTCTGCTGGTATGGCCGATTCTGGGAGTGAGTCTTTTTGGTCATTGATGCAATTCCTTCAATATCCGGTGGACGGAAGCCTGAATTCCTTTCTGGCTTTATTAAATTCATTTTTTATGGCGTTAATTCTTGCGGTGTAAATTGTTCTGCCGCAATATAATTAGCGCCGGCTTATTCAAAACACACATTCAATATTTCGATGAGATGATTTTTACAAAATATTTCTAAACGCAATCTAAACGAGGAGAGAGCATGTTTGGGATTTATCGCGGGCGCCGCCTGGCTTTGTACATAGTTGTTGCCATTGTTATTGCGACGTTAATTGGATACAGCACATATACGTTTGTAAAATTATTCACCTGATGATGACAGTTATTTACATAACCACAGAATAATTGAATTCATTCATTCGAGGTTTAATTAAATCAGGAATATTCCCGGAATAATTATTCTTTTTTTATCAGGAAAGTGAATTTCGGGATGATATTGCTTTACGTTGCAGGATGCCGGACAATAACTTTTTTAACTGACAATTAACATTGATATGAAACACCCGTTAGAATCGCTGTTAACGGCAGGAGGCATTTTGCTGATGGCACTGCTCTCCTGCCTGTTGCTTCCCGCGCCATCATTCGGACTGGCGCTGGCGCAGAAACTGGTCGCTCTGTTTCATCTGATGGATCTGAACCAGCTTTACACTCTGGTGTTCTGTCTGTGGTTTATCCTGCTCGGCGCCATCGAATTTTTCGTCCTGCGTTTCATCTGGCGCCGCTGGTTTTCACTGACCGCGTAGCCCCGTGAAATCGCGCATTCCGTGGATCAGCGCTTCGCACCAGGCCGCGTAATCGTGGCCGCTGGACCACGGATGGAAGCTCACGCGATAGCCTTTCTCGCGTAATACCTGCTCAAACTTTTCCGTATTGCGATAGATCCCCCCGCCCGGCCCGGAGGTTTCGAAGCGCCCGGCCTGCAGCCAGAAGCGAATCGGATACGTTGGCGACTGCTGATACTGACGCGTGAGCCAGCCCGGCGCGTCCTCTTGCGGCGCCCACCAGTACGACCCCGACAAACTCAGCACATTGCCGAACAGATACGGATAACGCAGCGCCACCCAGGACGACGCAATTCCGCCATAACTTGATCCCGCCAGCACCGTCTTTTGCCGCTGCAGCGCAATCCCCTGTCCGCGCAGCCACGGCAGCAGCTCCTGCGCCATAAAATCGGCGTAATCCGGATTCGGCGGCAGCTCTTTGCCGCGACGGGCGTGATCGAGGCTATCAATAAACACCACGTTAATCGGCGGCAGGTGATGGCGGGCTATCAGTCCGTCGAGCACATTGGCAAAATGGTACTCATCCTGGTAAATCTGCCCGTCGAACAGGATCAGCGTCCAGCGTGCGGGCTGTGCGCCGCGCGGTTTGTAAATCATCACTTCCCGCGCATTACCGAGGATATGACTCGTAAACGGCTGGCGCGTCAGCGAGCCATGGGTAAGCGGCTGCGCGGCGGCCTGCGCAGAACAGTAGCGCGCGGGGCTGAGATCGAGCAGCGAATAGCGGTTCCAGCGATCGGCCTGCTGATCGCCGTAGGTCTGTGGATTGAGCGGATCGGCCTGCGCGCTCACCAGAATGGCGCGGCGCTGATCGCGTGCGCTGCCCTCCACGCGCGGCACGTCCGGTGCCAGTTTGTACTGCATGATTGTATCCGCCGGCACCACGTAGCTGCGGAACCAGACGTCGGTTTTGCCAAGACGAAACAGCGGATCGTGATCGCCTGCGGGCGATCCGAGAAGAAAGACGTTATCCCGCGCGCCGCGCCATAAGAACGTCACGCGCTTGTGGCTGGCATCGACCGGCTCCACCATCGGCGTTCCCTGCCGAATTTGCGCCTGCCAGAACGCATGCGTATCTCCACCGGCAGCAACCGTTTTAGCCAGCGTTTGCAGCGTAGGGCTTTCTGGCTCGAGCATCTGCGTGCGCGGGAGTGGCGACGTCTCTTTCATCCGCCACGTAAAGCGCCACGGCTTGCCCTCTTCCCCGTGCAGCACCAGAGACGTGCTCTGCTGCACCGGCAGCGCAAACAGCAGTGAGTGCTCACCATCGCTGGGACCTTTTTCAATCAGCGTGCGAATACGGCGGTTTTGCCCGTCCAGCAGCCTGGCATCGGTTACACCGCTCAGCGTCGCGGAAACGTAGTTTTCATCGAGCGCGGGCAGGACGAAACAGACCTCGCCGCTGGCATCGAATTTCCCTTTCTGTTCCCCCTGAATGGAAGGATGCTCGCACGTTGCCGCCAGTGCTGGCAGCGTACTTATCCCTAACAGCAACCCACTCCACGCCCTTTTCATACCGACTCGTTCCCCTGCAAAATTTGTTAGCAACGCTAATGCAAATGGTAATAATTTGCAATATCATCTACGCCGTTATTAGGGTGTTTTTATGGCGATAGCAATTAAGGGATTTTAATAAAAATGTTTAAAAATAATAAGATAATGCAACTCTGGTTGCTGAGTCTGGCCAGCGTCAGCGTGGCGGCTCAGGCAGAAACAAATGAAGAAACGCTTCTGGTCACGCAGAGTATCAGCCAGGAGCCGACCGCTCCGGTGAAGGGGATCGTGGCGACGAAGACCCTTTCGGCGACCAAAACCAGTGCCGATATTGTGAAAACGCCGCAGTCGGTTTCCGTCATTACGCGCGATCAGATGGAGCAGCTGGATGTCACGTCCGTGTCACAGGCCCTGCGCTACTCTGCCGGGGTGTTTACGGAATATCGCGGCTCGTCCAACCGTAACGATGAAGTGTTCGTGCGCGGCTTCAGCTACGTGCCGAAATTCCTCGACGGGCTGAGCTACGGCGCGACGGCCTCCTCGCAAACCGGCACCGTGGATCCGTGGCTGCTGGAGCGCGTCGAGCTGGTGCGCGGCCCGGCCTCAGTGCTGTTTGGTCAGGTCAACCCGGGCGGGCTGATCAGCATGACCAGCAAGCGCCCGACCAGTGAGCCAGTTCACAACGTGCAGTTCCGCACCGGCAATCACGATCTCGGTGAAGGGGCGTTTGATTTCGGTGGCCCGCTCAGCGACGATGGTCGCGTGCTGTATCGCGTGAACGGAATAGCCCGCACGCAGCACAACCAGGTGGAGGATTACAAAGAGACGCGGATGGCGATTGCCCCGGCGCTCACCTGGTACCCTAACGATCAGACGCGCTTTACCCTGCTGACCAGCTACCAGAAAGATCCTGACGCGGGCTATCGCAACTTCCTGCCCGCTTATGGCACCGTGACCAGCGCCAACGGGCGCTACATTCCGCGCGACTTTAACGTCAGCGATCCGGATTACAACCAGTCCTGGCGTGAGCAGACGATGATCGGCTACGAGCTGGAACATCAGTTCGCCGATAACCTCACCTTCCGCCAGAACGCCCGCTACGCCTCCATCAAGCAGAAATATCGCTATCTGGTGTACGCCAACAGCGCGGCAGACAGCACGGTGCTGACCCGCCGCGCCCAGCATGAAGAGCGCACCACCAACGAGTTTGGTCTCGATAACCAGCTGGAATCCCTCTTCACTACCGGCGATGTGAGCCATACCCTGCTCGGCGGGCTGGACTACAAAACCAGCAAAGATAAGCAGTTGCTGGAACGCGGGATGGGCAAACAGTACGACCTCGACTGGACGAAGCCGGTATATGGCATCAACGTCGATGAGAGCACGTTCAGCACCGCGACGGACGAGCAGCAAAACCTCGACCAGATGGGCGTCTATTTGCAGGATCAGCTGAGCTGGAATAACTGGGAATGGCTGGTGTCCGGGCGTTACGACTGGACCGAAGTGCGGACCACCGATTTCACCGGCGGCGCGCCGACCCAGCAGAACGATAACAAGTTCACCTGGCGCACCGGGCTGCTCTATGCGTTCGACTTTGGTCTCTCGCCGTACGTCAGCTACAGCACCTCCTTCGAGCCGAGCCTGCAAACTAACCGTGCACCGGGCGTGGCACCGTTTAAACCAACCACCGGGAAGCAGACGGAAATCGGCCTGAAGTATCAGCCGGTCGATTCCACGCTGATGACCCTGGCGCTGTACGATCTGACCCAGAGCAACGTGGCGACATACAACAGCGCCCAGGGCTGGTTCGAAAACGCGGGCGAAGTGCGCTCCAAAGGGGTGGAGGCCGAGATCCACTCAACGCTGATGGAGAGCATCAACCTCATCGGGTCGTATACCTACACCGATGCGGAAACGCAGAGCACCACAGTGGCAGGCACCGAAGGCAAAACCCCGGCGCGTATTCCGGCACACATGGCGTCGGCCTTCGCCAGCTACACCGTGCCTGGCGGGGCGCTGAAAAGCCTGACGGCGGGCGTGGGGATGCGCTACATCGGCACCAGCTATGGCGATGCGAAAAACACCTTCAAAGTGGCGTCGGTAGATCTGTATGACGCGATGATGAGCTATGAACTGGGCGAGCTGAACAGCAGCCTGAAAGGGGCCAGCGTGCAGTTCAACGTCAATAACGTGGCGGATACCAAGTATGTGGCGTCCTGCGCCAGCGATACGGCGTGTTTCTACGGGATTGGTCGTACGGTGACGGCGACGGTGAATTATCGTTGGTAGTGAGCGATTGCCGGGTGGCGGCACCGCCGCACCCGGCATACAAACTCACACGTCTTTTAATGCGTGCGGCTGTGATTCTCTTTGCGGTACGCACCCGGCGGCTGATTGAAGGTACGGGTAAAAATCCGCGTAAATGTCTGCTGAGAATCAAACCCGTAGCGCAGACAGATGTCATACACCCGTTCGTCGGACTCGCGCAGATCCCGCGCTGCCAGCAGCAGTTTGCGCTCGCGAATGTACCGCCCCAGGCTTTCACCCTTGTACTGCATAAACAAACGCTGCAGATGCCATTTGGAGTACCCCGCGTGACGGGCGATCTCCTCAATGCGCAGCGGCTGATGTAGATTGTCGTCGATCCACTCAACGATGGTGTCGATGACCTGAGCGGAAATAGTCATGCTGCTCTCCCCCTCGACTGCTTGTCGGTTAAACATTATTCCCACCACTCACGAAATTGCTGCGTCGTATCATTCACCCTGACCGGCTCGCCCAGCTCCGGCGTCAGCAGACGATACTTTTTATCCTGGCTTGCGCGCGTCAGCTGAATTACCGGGTCGTTCCAGCTGTGTTTTGCCAGCACAAAGCGTCCGTAATGGCCCGGCACCACCGCTTTAGCGTTGATATCGGCGGCGGCCTGCGCGGTCTCTTCCGGCAACATGTGAATGTATTTCCAGTCCTGGTCGTACTGTCCGTTTTCCATGATCGCCAGATCGACCTCGCCGAACTGCTCACCAATGGCTTTAAAGTGCGGGCCGTAGCCAGAATCGCCGCTGTAGTAGACCTTTTGCTCAGGCGTGACGAACATAAAACTGCCCCACAGGGTTTGATTGCGTTTGAGTCCTCGGCCAGAGAAATGGCGTGCGGGCAGCACGTGTACCGTCAGCTCATCGCTGATACGCACCGACTGATTCCAGTCGCGCTCGTCGATAATCTGTGGGTCCATTCCCCAGTAGCGCAGATGCGACCCGACGCCGAGCGGCGTGACCACACGCTTCACCTTCGGCATCAGCGCCTTGATGGTGGCGTAATCGAGGTGATCGTAGTGATCGTGCGAGATGATCAGCAGGTCGATCTCAGGCATCGTTTCCGCGCGCCACGGATATTCCCCGGCAAAGGCTTTGTTGAGGAACGAAAACGGCGCGGCGTAGCTGCTGAAGACCGGATCAATCAGAATGCGTTTGCCCGCCAGCTGCAGATACCACGACGAATGCCCGAGCCAGACCAGCGTCTCCTGCTCCAGCGGAATCGCCGCCAGATCGGTTTTCACCAGCGGCAACGGCTGAGCGGGACGGGCGTTTTCCTTTTTGCTGACCAGAAATTCCCACATCGCCACCAGCATATTTTTGTCGCCGTTGTAGCCCGGCGTCGGCAGCGTATTGTGGAACTGTCCGTCGCGATAGTGTGGCGAGGCCTCCACTTCACTGAGCTGTGCGCCCTGCGGCGGCTGGCCGAATCCGGCATTTAACACAAAGGGCAAACTCGCCGCTGAAGCAATAATCATGACAAACACCACGCTAAGAAGAAGAGGCTTTTTCATATCCTGACCCGAATACGCGCCCCCTTCCGTTGGTTTGCGCGGGTTGAACTTGATTATGAGTGAGTAAGCACTCATTATAGATATGATGATAAAGTCGTCAAGACGTTTTCGATCTTTGACATTCCGCGTTGCAGCGTGGCAAAGAGCATGTTTCAATCAGGGTTTTACACATTGACAGGAGGGGAATTTTAGTGGCACGTCCGAAGAGTGAAGATAAAAGACAGGCGTTACTGGAGGCAGCAACCGCTGCATTTGCGCAGTCAGGGATTGCTGCATCGACGGCGCTTATCGCCCGTAACGCGGGCGTCGCTGAAGGCACGCTGTTTCGCTATTTTGCTACTAAAGACGACCTGCTGAATGCCCTCTATCTGCACCTGAAACAGGATCTCTGCCAGACCATGCTGGCAAACCTGGACCGCGCCATTAACACCCCGAAAGAACATACCCGCAATATCTGGAACAGCTATGTGGACTGGGGGATTCGCAACCCTGTCGCCCACGGCGCTATCCGCCAGCTCGGCGTGAGTGAAAAGATCAACGCCGAAACGGAACAGGCGGTGCATGAGATGTTCCCGGAACTGCACGAGCTGTGCCGTCGCTCTGTGCGCCAGGTGTTTATGTCCGATGAGTTTCGCACCTTCGGCGATGCGATTTTCTTATCGCTTGCCGAAACGACGATGGAATTCGCCACCCGCGACCCGTCCCGCGCCAGTGATTTTAAATCCCTTGGCTTTGAATCCATGTGGCGCGCGCTCGCCATTGAGGATGTGAATGGACAGTAAATCCCTGCAGGCCTGCGCCAAACGCGTCGCGCTGGAATTGCCCTTCACCGAGCACTGCTGGCCCTTTGGCCCAGAATATGACGTGTTTAAGATCAACGGGAAGATCTTCATGCTGATGGCGGTCGCCCACGGGCGGGCGCATGTCAGCCTGAAATCCGATCCGGAGAAATCACTGCTCAACCAGCAGATCTATCGCGGCATCGAACCCGGCTATCATCTGAATAAAAAACACTGGATCTCCCTCTACGAAGCCGACGATATCACGCCAGAACTGGTGGCGGATTTGGTTCTCGACTCGTGGAATCTGGTGGTGGATAAGCTGCCGAAAAAAGATCAGAAGCGCATTCGCCCTGCCTGATTGTTCATGTCAGACGAACAGTATAAGCGCATATCTGGCACTTATCTTTTCCCGTGAGTCCTTGTAATCTGCTCTCTTTTCTCGCCCGCAGACGGCGAATTTATTGACCAGGAGTTGTTATGGATATCATTTCAGTTGCCCTGAAGCGTCACTCGACCAAGGCATTTGATCCCACCAAAAAGTTGACCGCAGAACAGGCAGAACAAATCAAAACGCTGCTGCAGTTCAGCCCGTCCAGCACCAACTCACAGCCGTGGCATTTCATCGTCGCCAGTACCGAAGAGGGCAAAGCGCGCGTGGCAAAATCAGCGGCAGGCACTTACGTGTTCAACGAGCGTAAAATGCTGGATGCGTCCCACGTCGTCGTCTTCTGCGCAAAAACCGCGATGGACGATGCGTGGCTCGAGCGCGTCGTGGATCAGGAAGAAGCCGACGGGCGTTTTGCGACCCCAGAAGCGAAAGCCGCAAACCACAAGGGCCGCTGCTACTTTGCCGACATGCATCGCGTCGATCTAAAAGATGACGATCAGTGGATGGCCAAACAGGTTTACCTGAACGTCGGTAACTTCCTGCTGGGCGTGGGTGCGCTGGGTCTGGACGCGGTGCCGATTGAAGGTTTCGACGCCGCCATCCTCGACGAAGAGTTCGGCCTGAAAGCGCAGGGCTTCACCAGCCTGGTCGTTGTGCCGGTCGGCCACCACAGCGTGGAAGATTTCAACGCCGCTCTGCCAAAATCTCGTCTGCCGTTGAGCACGATTATTACTGAGTGCTAATCGACAGGGGCACGCTGGTTTCCGGCGTGCCAAATTCTCTCCGCATAACGCCCAATCACCGCCAGCGACGCCGCCAGAATCAGGAAGAAAATCACTTTATTCATCCCGTCCCAGAAGTATTCGAAATAGCGGGTATAGAGGTTGATGGCGAGAAACGTCAGGCCAAAACCGCGCAGCATGCCGTCGTCGGTTTTCAGGCTGATATAAATACAGACAATGGCGGCGACGGCGAAAAGCAGCGCCCACGGCAGCAGCGCGGCGCGGGTGACGCCATACCAGCTGTCGATATCGTAATTACCAAAAATCGACATGATCCACAGGGCCACAAACAGGTACGTCAGCCCCATCGCTTTACTGGTGGTGTACAAGTGACGTTTGATTAACATCGCCCGCAGCAGCCAGCACAGCGCCAGCAGCGCCCCGCCGAAGAAGATAAACCGCACCGGGTAGTTCATCCCCAGCCAGTAGGCCCCCCAGCCGGACATATACCCGGTTTCAGCCCCAAACCAGTTGCCGAGCGACAGCAGGAAAAAGAGCCACACCAGACCCGAGCGCCCAAAGAAGCCCACCAGCCCGTAAACCACGCAGCCTGCAAGGAATAGCGGCGCGATATGCCCGCTGCCGTTATCCAGCCGCTCGCCCAGCTGCCAGAGCGCAATGGCGGTGAAGAGAACGCCGAGAAACAGAATTGCTTCGGTGCTGTAGTGCCACTGGGTTTCTCGCCGCTGGCGGCTGAATCCCCAGAGATAAAAGGCCACCGCCAGCACGGCGGGCAGCCCGATGCGGGCAACGAAAGAGAAGGAGAAAAAGGCGATGATACGTTCCATCAGCTCGCTGTCAGCAAACAGGCTGGCGAAGGCGATCATCACGCAGGCCAGCGCGGTCCAGAAGGCGTAACGGCTGAGTCGCTGCCAGTCCATCGCCACGCGTTTGAGGGTGCCCGCCAGCCGCTGGTGTTCATCGGTACTGAGCGCGCCCTCCTGCTCCCATTCGACGAGCGCCCGACGCAGCAGGCGTTCCTGTTTGCGAGTCACGTTCATGTTCTGTCCCTGAATGAGTGAAATTTAGTTGAGTATAACAGCCTGTTCCGCCAGCCACGTGAGCGCATGTTCCCCCGCGTCGTCCACCGGGAGATAAACCAGCAGCCGCGAGCCGTTGCGCGGAGCGGAGTACCAGTACATCTGCTGAAGCTGAAAATCCCCCAGCTGCGGATGACTAAAGAGTTTCAGCTGATTTTCCACGCCGCGCACGTCATAGCGCTGGTGCCACAGGGCCTCGAACTCTGCGGAGACGGCAAAGAAGCGCGCCAGCTGCGCTTCCCACTGCGGTTCGCCACGATGCTCGGCCATTGCCGCGCGGAAGTAGGAGACGAAAATCGGCAGCACGTCATCGCGTTTGCCGAGTCGACTGCGCCACGCCGGATGGGTGAGAAAGAGGTAGATGCAGTTACGATCTTCCGGCGGAATGGCGTTGAAATCCACCCCCATCAGATGACCAAAACTGTCGTTCCACGCCACGATGTCGAAGTTCGGTTTCTGGATGCTGGCCGGTTTCGGCATCAGCGTATCCAGCAGACGCCGCGTGCCTTCGCTGATCCCCTCACACACGGTCTGCTGCGGCGCTTCGCCCGGCGGCAGCCCCGCCAGCACAAACAGATGGCGGGTTTCCGTGGCGGTGCATTGCAGGGCTTTCGCCACCGCCACCATGACGGCGCTGGAGGGATTGACGTCCCTGCCCTGCTCAAGCCAGGTGTACCAGGTCACCCCCACATCCGCCAGCATCGCCACCTCTTCGCGACGCAACCCCGGCGTGCGGCGCCGACCGCTGCGCGGCAGGCCCAGCCGCTGGGGATCGAGGCTTTCGCGGCGCGCGCGTAAAAAGGCCCCAAGCTGCTTGCGGTTGTCGTCCTGCAAAGAGGAAGTGGGTTCGGTCATTAGCGTCATACAGCCCCCTGCGTGGTAGTGCCAGTACCAGTATAAGCAAGAACTGGTACCCGTTTTTATTATCACCGATGCTACGTCCATCTGCTGAATGACGCAATGGAGTCACCATGAATACGTCTGTTGTTTCACCGGGTCGCGCAGGCCTGATATTGCTGCTTACAGGCCAGATGCTGCCGCTGATTGATACCTCAATCACCAACGTGGCGCTGGATTCGATCACCCACTCACTGCACGCCACGGCCACCGAACTGGAGCTGATTGTGGCGCTGTACGGCGTGGCCTTCGCCGTCTGTCTCGCGCTGGGCAGTAAGCTTGGCGATAACCTTGGCCGCCGCCGTCTGTTTATGTGGGGCGTGGCCTCCTTTGGCGCGGCATCGCTGCTGTGCGGCCTGGCGGGAAGCGTGGAGCAACTGCTGGGCGCTCGCGTGTTGCAGGGCGCAGGCGCGGCGCTGATCGTGCCGCAGATCCTCGCCACGCTGCACGTCACCCTGAAAGGCACGGCCCACGCCAAAGCCATCAGTCTGTTTGGCGGCATCGGCGGAATTGCGTTTATCGTCGGCCAGATGGGCGGCGGCTGGCTGGTGTCGGCGGATATCGCCGGGCTGGGCTGGCGAAACGCGTTCTTTATCAACGTGCCGATTTGCCTGCTGGTGCTGGCCCTGAGCCGTCGCTACGTGCCGGAAACTCGCCGCGAAACGCCGTCGCGCATCGACTGGCAGGGGACCACCCTGCTGGCAGTGATCCTGTGCTGCCTGCTGTTCCCGATGGCGCTCGGGCCGGAACTCCACTGGCCGCTGGTGTTGCAACTGGCGCTGATCGCGGTGGTTCCGCTGATGCTGTGGATGCGCGCCAGCGCGTTGCGTAAGCAGCAGCGCGGCGAACATCCCCTGCTGCCCCCGCGTTTGCTGAAACTCACCAGCATCCGCTTTGGGATGGTGATCGCCCTGCTGTTTTTCAGCGCCTGGTCAGGCTTTATGTTCTGTATGGCACTGACCATGCAGGCTGGGCTGGGGATGGCGCCGTGGCAGTCGGGAAATAGCTTCATCGCCCTCGGCGTGGCCTATTTTGTCTCCGCCTGGTACGCGCCAAAACTGATTGCCCGCTACAGCATGGGGCGCATTCTGATGACCGGCCTGACGGTACAGATCGCGGGTCTGCTGCTGTTGATCGCCACCTTCTGGCGCTTCGGCCAGGCAAATACGGCGCTGACGCTGGCCCCTGCCACAATCCTGATTGGCTATGGTCAGGCGCTGATCGTCAACAGTTTTTACAGGATTGGGATGCGCGATATCAGCAGCTGCGACGCAGGCGCGGGAAGCGCAATCTTGAGCACGCTGCAACAGGCCACGCTCGGTCTCGGCCCTGCCATTCTTGGCACCCTGTTCCTGACCTTTGCGCGTCACAACGGCGGCCATTACCCGCAGGCAATGATCGGTTTTCTGAGTATTGAAGTGGTGATGATGCTGGCGCTTGGCGGCATTGCCCTGTGGTTACGCCACCGCCTGGAGGCCGGCCCGCTACCTGCCGCATCATAGACACCACCTGCATAGCGTCGCGGGTTGCATAATAAACACGCAGCCGTCATGATAAAAGGAGGATATTCAGGAGACGTTATGCAGGAATTAATTGCTCAGGTTGAAGAGCTTGGAATTGAAATTAATCACACCACTTCGCTGGTGTTAATCTTTGGCATCATTTTACTCACCGCCGTTATTGTCCATCTGATATTGCACAAAGTGGTGCTGCGTCTGTTTGAAAAACGGGCGCAGGCCAGCTCTCATTTGTGGCTGCAAATCATTACCCAGAATAAGTTATTTCACCGTCTGGCCTTTACCCTTCAGGGGATAATCGTCAACGTTCAGGCGGCGCTGTGGTTACAAAAAGGCAGCGAAGCGGCTGAAATATTAACCACCTGCGCCCGACTGTGGGTCATGGTTTATGCCCTTCTCTCCTTCTTCTCGTTATTAGATGTGATTTTCAATTTGTCGCAAAAGCTGGCAACCGCCTCTCAGCTTCCGCTCAAAGGAATATTCCAGGGCGTGAAGTTAGTGAGTGCGATCCTCGTCGGCATTCTGATGATCTCCCTGCTGATTGGTCAGTCTCCGGCGATTCTGATCAGCGGTCTTGGCGCGATGGCCGCGGTACTGATGTTGGTCTTTAAAGATCCGATTCTGGGCCTGGTCGCCGGTATTCAGCTCTCGGCGAACGACATGCTCAAGCTCGGCGACTGGCTGGAGATGCCGAAATACGGCGCGGATGGCGCGGTGACGGATATCGGCCTGACCACCGTGAAAGTGCGCAACTGGGATAACACCATCAGCACCATTCCTACCTGGGCACTGGTGTCGGACTCTTTTAAAAACTGGAGCGGCATGTCAGCCTCGGGCGGTCGACGAATTAAGCGCAGCCTGAGCATTGATACCACCAGCATTCATTTTCTTGATGAGCACGAGCAGCAGCGTTTAATTCAGGCGAAACTGTTGAAGCCCTATATGGCGGCGCGTCACGAAGAAATTCATCTCTGGAATCAGGAAAATGGTGAAGGGGAATCGGTATTAAATCTGCGCAAAATGACCAATATTGGTACATTCCGCGCGTACCTGAATGAATATCTTCGCAACCATCCGCGTATTCGTAAAGATATGACCCTGATGGTGCGCCAGCTGGCACCGGACGCCAATGGTTTACCCATTGAGATATATGCGTTTACCAATACCGTGGTTTGGGCGGAATATGAATCCATTCAGGCAGATATTTTCGACCATATTTACGCCGTGGTCGAAGAGTTTGGCCTGCGAATTCATCAGTCGCCCACCGGGAACGATATTCGCTCGCTGGCGGGCGCGTTCGCGAAATAACCCTCAGGTACTGGCGCGCGCCACGTAGCGCCAGTCCATCATCACCCTTTCCGTCGGCGCATCCGGGTTATCGATTTTATTCAGCAGCAGATCGACCGCTTTGCGCCCGATATCCCGCGACGGCTGTTCAATGGTACTGAGCGGCGGGGAAACCATCTCCGACAGCTCCGTGCCGTCAAAACCGACCACCGCGATGTCCTGCGGAACCCGCAGCCCGGCCTGTTCGATGGCGCGCAGAGCACCCGCTGCCAGGGTGTCCGATACGGCAAACACCGCATCCGGCGGGTTGTTCGCCAGCAGTTTATTCATTGCCGCCATGCCCGCGCTGGAGCTGAGATCGCTCGCGTACTCCACCACCTGATACTCGAGATCGCGCAGATGCAGCACGCTTTTGTAGCCGCGCTCGCGCAGACGGGCATATTTGTAGCTGAGATCGTGGTTAATGAGCGCAATCCGTCGACGCCCGCCGTCCGCCAGCTGGCTGACCACGTGCTGCGACGCGTCCACATCGTTAATGCCCACGCAGGAAACGGTGCCGGAGTCGGCATATTCCGCGCACTGCACCCAGGGCGCACTGCCGATGAGGGCGGAGAGTTCCGGCAGTTTCGAGAATGCGTCCATGGTGATGATGCCGTCGACGATTTTGCCCGACAGCAGGCTCAGGCCGGAGCGCGACCGTTGCAGATCCGAGCCGGAATTGCACAGTAAAATGCGGTAGCCGTTTTTCTCGGCCTCTTCTTCGATGCCTTTCACCACTTCGCCGCAGAACGGGTTGGCGATGTTCGAGACCATCACGAGGATCATGTAGCTGCGCGCGGTACGAAGCTGGCGCGCCAGCAGATTGGGCTGGTAGTTACTCTCTTTAATCGCCTGCAAGACGCGCTCGCGGTTCTTCGCTTTCACCGAGTCGCTGTTGTTAAGCACGCGCGACACGGTCGCCACCGAGACACCGGCGAGCTTAGCGATTTTCTGAATTGACATAACGACGGCACATCCTGCAGTTAGCGTTTTCATCAGGCTAACATAATTTTGCTGCCCGGCGAACCGGGCAGCACGTTACCGCTCAACGCGTATCCAGCGCTGCTGTTGGTGGCTTTTAACAATGGCATCAATGATATACATCACGTTTGCGCCATCGTGGAAGGTCGCAAAAAGTGGCTTCTCGGGCAGGGCATTTGCCTGCACGGCACGATAGAACTGCGCCATCATATTCTTGAACGCATCGGGCCAGCCTTCGATGTGCCCGCCGGGGAAGTGGGCGCTGTCGGCGGCATCTGCATTCATCAGGCCCGGATCGTCTGACAACGTCTGATTTGCCTGCTCGCGATACCCGATCCACAGCTGCTGCGGAATCTCCTGCTCCCAGGCCACAGAACGCTCGCTGCCGTTGATTTCAAAACTGAGGCGGTTTTTGCGCCCGGCGCTGACCTGCGAGACGCTGAAACTGCCTTTGCTGCCGTCGTCAAAGCGGAACAGGACCGAGCCAAAATCCTCCGTCGTGACGGCTTTATCCGCATACACGGCGTCGGCCTGGCGGGTAAAGGTCTGGTCGCCCGCCACGTTCGCTTTACGTGTCGGCCAGACGATCGACAGATCGGCCATCACCTCGACAATGCGTCGTCCGGTGACAAACTGCACCGTGTCGCACCAGTGCGAACCGATATCCGCCACCGCCCGCGAGGCCCCGCCGAGGGCGGCATCGACGCGCCAGTTGTAGTCAGTCTCCCGCAGCATCCAGTCCTGCAAATAGCTGCCGTGCGAGGCAAACAGCCGCCCCACGCTCCCCTCGCGCATCATGCTCGCCGCCTGGCGCACCATCGCGAAGTGGCGATAGACAAAGCTCACGCCGTGGATCACCCCCGCCTGCCCGGCCAGGTCCACCAGCTCCCGCGCCTCTTCCGGCGCCATACACAGGGGCTTTTCAGAGAACACATGTTTGCCCGCTGCCAGAATTTGCCGGTTAATCTGCGCGTGCAGATGGTTGGGCGTGCAGTTGTGAACCACCTGCAATCCCGGATGGGCAAGCAGTTCGTCCACGCTGCCATAGGCATGAGGCACATTCAGCGCCCGCGCCTTTTCCTGCGCCTGCTCAAGCGAGCCGTCGCACAGGGCGACGACCTGCACAACACCCAGCCGACGCAGGGCCTCGATATGCGCCGGGCCGATAAAGCCGCTGCCGACGATCCCGACGTTAATCATGCGCGCCTCCTGCGGCGAAATCGTCAAATGCGCGGCCAGAGACCGGAATGATGTGGCGGCGGATGAACTCGCTGCCTTCGCTCGCCCCCACGTCACCGTCTTTCATGCAGCACTCCCACTCCAGCACCGCCCAGCCGTCGTAATCGTACTGCGTGAGCTTGCTGAAAATACCGTTGAAGTCGATCTGCCCGTCGCCCAGCGAGCGAAAACGCCCGGCGCGGTTGATCCACGGCTGATAGCCGCCGTAAACGCCGCTGCGTCCGTTGGCGCGAAACTCGGCGTCTTTGACATGAAACGCCTTGATGCGTGCGTGATAGATGTCGATAAACGACAGGTAATCCATCTGCTGCAGCAGCATGTGGCTCGGATCGTAGAGAATATTGCAGCGCGGATGGTTGTCGACCAGCGCGAGGAAGCGCTCGAAGGTTACGCCGTCGTGCAGATCCTCCCCCGGATGCAGCTCAAAACAGAGATCGACGCCGTGCTCGTCAAAGCAGTCGAGGATCGGACGCCAGCGGCGTGCCAGCTCTGCGAAGGCATCGCGAAAACGCTGCTCGTTGTGCGGCGGCCACGGGTAGAAAAACGGCCACGCCAGCGAACCGGAAAAGGTGGCGTGGGCGGTTAATCCAAGCTTCGCCGACGCCGCAGCGGCCTGTTTCACTTTGGCGGTTGCCCACGCCTGGCGCGCCCCGTCGTTACCGCGCACCGCAGGCGGCGCGAAGTGGTCAAAGGCCTCGCCGTAGACCGGACTGACCGCTACAAGCTGCCCTTCCAGATGGGTGGACAATTCGCTGATGACAAGCCCATGCCCGCCCAGTATCCCGGTGATCTCATCGCAGTAGGTCTGGCTGGTCGCCGCCAGCTCCAGATCGAAAATCTGTGGATGGTTGCAGGGGATTTGCAGCGCTTTATAGCCTTTCGCTGCCGCCCAGCCCGCCAGCCCGTCGAGGGAGTTAAACGGCGCGCGCTCGCCAATAAACTGCGAAAGAAAAATGCCCGGTCCCTTAATCGTCCTCATAACACCTCCAGAAAATTACGCCTTATCTTCATCATATTTGAATGCGATAAGGAAAATCAGCGCGATCGCGGCGGCAGCTATCGCCGGGATCCACCAGAATGTGACCCACGCCTGCGGCACGGCCTGCCCCGCCACCAGGCTGTTATACAGTGCGCCAGAAATCTGTGAGCCGAGCAGCATGCCGATGCCGTAGGTGAACATCACCACCATACTCTGGGCCTGGCCTTTTACCTTTTCACCCGCCACGCGGTCGGTGTAGATAAAGCCGACGACAAAGAAGAAGTCATAGCACACGCCGTGCAGCAAAATGCCGAGATAGAGCAGGAAGCGTCCCTCTTCGCTGACGCCGAGCGCAAAGAAGGCGTAACGCACAAACCACGCCAGCATGCCGATCAGCAGCATGTATTTTACCCCGAGGCGGCGGAACAGCAGCGGGATGACCAGCATAAAGACGATCTCGGACATCTGCCCGAACGACATGGCGGTGCTGACATCACGGATACCGGCGTCGGCGAGATAGGAGGCGGTATACGCGTAATAGGTGCCCAGCGGAACGGAGATCAGCATCGCGCACAGGGAGAAGATAAAGAAGTGGCGCGTTTTCAGGAGTGCGAACGCATCCGCACAGAACAAATCGCGCACGGCAACGGGCATGCCTTTTGCCGGAGCTGGCGTGTGCGGCAGCGTCAGGCTATAGAGCGCCAGCAGAACGGAGCTTACCGCCGCGACCTGGAAAATGGTCACGCTCGACGCCACGCCCGTCACGCCGATGAAAATCCCGGCAACAATCCAGCCGATAGTGCCAAAGACGCGCACCACCGGGAACGTTTTGTCGACGTTCGCCAGGCTGTGAAACGCGATGTTGTTGGTCAGCGCCAGCGTCGGCATGTAGCAGAGCGTGTAGCCAAACAGCAGGCCGATCAGCAGCGCGCCGTTTTCCGCGATCAGCGCCCCCGGCACGAACCACAGAATCGCCGCACCGGCGAGGTGCATCACGGCCATCACCTTCTGCGAGGCGAAGAAGCGGTCCACCAGCATCCCGAGCACAAACGGCGACAGAATCGAGGCAATGGGCCCGGCGGAGAACGCATCGCCAATCAGCAGGGACATGTTGTGCTGAGTCATCACCAGCCCGAGCGTGACCGACCAGCTTCCCCAGATAAAAAACTGTAAGAACATCATCAGCGACAGCCGCGGCACCAGCAGCCGATGCTGGGCTATCGCCTTTCCACTACTTTCAGTTGTTGACACCATGATAAGCCTCACCCTCAAAAAGTAATCGATTACAAACCTCGTCAACTAAAAAGTAATCGATTACAAAATAAAGATCCTGCGGATCAAAACAGAACTGCGAGAACGGTCACGATCTAAATTTCCGCCCCCTTCTCCCACGCTTTCTCCGAATTTACATATTTAGTTACATTTGCCCGATAAATTAGTCTGCGCTTAATTCATTAAATAATTATGATTCCGATTCTCATTCAAAAAAATCACATAACAACTCTTCCGGACAGGAAACATGACCTCTTTTAATGGCAAGGAAATCACGAAACCGTTCGCGGTTTCACTTATCGCGCTGGCAATCCAGACCGTCGTTCACCCGGCACTGGCGGCAGATAACAAAAGCGAACAGGAGATGGTGGTTTACGGCGACGCAAACACCACGATGGATGAGCAGCAGGATTACGCGGTTAAAACCACGCGCGCAGGGACCAAAATGTTGCTCGCCCCACGCGATATCCCGCAGTCGGTGAGCGTGGTAACGCAGCAGCGTATGAAGGATCAGGACCTGCAAAACATCGATGAGGTGCTGACCAACGCCACCGGTGTGTCGTCGCAGCAGATCGACAGCGAGCGCTCGAACTATTTCTCCCGTGGCTTTGAGATTACCAACTTCTCCTACGATGACATCCCGACGTCCATGGGCGACGCGTGGAACTTTGGCGATGCGACGGAAGATACGGCGATTTACGATCGTATCGAAGTGGTACGCGGCGCGGCGGGCCTGATGACCGGCGCGGGCGATCCGGGGGCATCGGTAAATATGGTGCGTAAACGCGCCGACAGCAAAACCGTGACCGGCAACGTCAGCGCCAGCTATGGCAGCTGGAATAAGCAGCGCTACGTCGCCGATCTCTCTGCCCCGCTCAACGCTGACGGCAGCCTGCGCGGACGGGTGATCGCCGGTTATCAGGATCAGGACAGCTGGCTGGATCGTTACGGTAAACGCAAAAAATTTCTCTACGGCGTGATGGATGCGGATCTTACGGACCACACCACCCTTTCACTCGGCTGGGATTATCAGCAGACCAACACCGCCAACCCGACCTGGGGCGGCCTGCCGAGCCTCTACAGCAACGGTTCGCGTACCCACTACGATCGCAACGTCAACACCTCGGCGGACTGGACGGGCTATTCCATCGAATCCCGCAAGGTGTTCGCGAACCTCTCCCACAGCTGGGACAACGGCTGGTCGGTGCGTTTCAACGGCACCCACGGCGAGCAGAACTTTAACGATACGCTGCTGTATGTGATGGGCAATCCGGACGCGAATACGGGCGACGGCGCGAGCGGCTGGGGAAGCAAAGATCGCGGCAAACGCACCCTCGACTCCTTTGACTCCTACGCCAGCGGCCCGTTTGAACTGCTTGGCCGCCAGCACCAGCTGATGGCCGGGGCCAGCTACAGCCGCCAGCATAACGCCACCTTCAGTAAAGATGGCCCGATGGACAGCGTGGGTATCTTTAACAACAACTGGGATGGAAGCGTGGCGGAACCGGCGTGGGGCGACTGGTATCAAAACGCCGATGATATCGTGCGCCAGAAATCGGCTTACACGGCGACACGCCTGTCGCTGGCCGATCCCCTGTCGCTGATTTTAGGCGCGCGTTACACCCAGTACAGCACTAACGGCAGCAGCGGCGATATGCGTAAATACAACACCACCCCGTACGGCGGCCTGGTGTTCGATATCACCGACGCGCTTTCGGCGTACGCCAGTTACACCTCGATTTTCGCGCCGCAGACCAAGCGCAGCAAAGATGGCGCGTGGCTCTCGCCGGTGACCGGCAAAAACTACGAAACCGGCCTGAAAGCCGACTGGATGGACGGTCGCCTGACCACCAACGTTGCGGTATTCCGCATCGAGCAGGAAAACGCAGCGGAGGCGATCAGCGGAGAGTTCGTCAACGGCTCCAGCGAGCAGGCCTATCGCGCAACAAAAGGGGCGGTGAGCAAAGGGGCCGAGTTTGAAGTGAACGGCGCCGTGACCGACGATCTGCAGCTGACCTTCAGCGCCACGCGCTACGTCGCCACCGATACGGATGGCCGCTTTAACAGCTATGCGCCGCAGACCCAGCTCAAACTCTTCAGCCGCTATCGCGTGCCGGTACTGCCGGACCTGACGGTCGGCGGCGGCGTGAACTGGCAAAACCGGGTGTATAAAGACGTAACCGGGCCGGATGGCGAAACCCAGCGCCTGTACCAGGGCAGCTACCCGCTTGTCGATCTGTTCGCGAAGTATCAGCTGACCAAACAGCTGGCGGTACAAGCCAACGTCAGCAATCTGTTTGATCGGGAATATTACTCGTATCTCGACGACTCGGCGGTGTATGGCGAACCGCGAAGTGTCTCAGTGAGCATGAGTTATCTGTTCTGATGAGATGATGTGAAAGCCCGCCAGCGACTCCGCCAGCGGGCTTTTTGTTAGCGCGCTTTACTGCGCGATAAGGTAAAAGCCACAAACAAGAATACCACCCACACGGGCAGTAGGAACGCCGACAGACGCATGTCATCGATGGTGCACATCAGCACCAGAATCATGCCGAGAAACGCGATACACAGGTAGTTACCCGCCGGATAGAGCAGCGCCTTGAACTGCGTCTCACGTCCTTTACGACGCATCGCCGCACGAAAGCGCAGGTGCGCCAGGCAGATCATGATCCAGTTCAGCAGCAGGGTAGCCACCACCAGCGCCATCAGCAGGCCAAAGGCCTCTTTCGGCAGCAGATAGTTGATCAGCACCACCAGCGAGGTAATGCCTCCGGAGAGCAGCAGCGAATTGACCGGTACCCCACGACGGCTGACGCGCGTTAAGAACTTCGGCGCGTTACCCTGCACGGAGAGGCCAAACAGCATGCGGCTGTTAGAGTAGACGCCGCTGTTATAGACCGAGAGCGACGCCACCAGAATGACGAAGTTCAGGGCCGATGCCACCAGGTTGCTGTTCATATCATGGAAAATCATCACAAACGGGCTGCTGTCGGATTTCACCTCTACCCACGGGTAGAGCGCCAGCAGAACCACCAGCGAACCGATATAAAACAGCAGAATACGGTAGACCACCTGGTTGACCGCTTTCGGAATGCTTTTGTGCGGATCGCGCGCTTCTGCCGCCGTGATCCCAATCAGCTCCAGTCCGCCAAAGGAGAACATGATCACCGCCAGGGACATAATCAGCCCGTTCCAGCCGGTCGCGAGGAAACCGCCGTGTTTCCACAGGTTATCGATGTTCGCGCGCTCGCCCCCGTGCCCGGAGAAGAGCAGCCACAGGCCAAAGCCGATCATGCCGATAATCGCCAGCACTTTGATCAGCGCGAACCAGAATTCCGTTTCGCCATACAGACGCACGTTCACCAGGTTTACGGCGTTGATAATAATGAAGAAGGCGGCGGCCCAGATCCACGTCGGGACATCCGGCAGCCAGTACTGCATGTAGATGCCCGCGGCGGTGAGTTCAGCCATGCCGACCAGCACGAACATCACCCAGTAGTTCCAGCCGGACAGGAAGCCTGCAAACGGCCCCCAGTATTTGTAAGCAAAGTGGGCGAAAGAGCCAGAAACCGGCTCTTCGACGACCATTTCACCGAGCTGGCGCATAATCAGGAAGGCAATCACGCCCGCAATGCCGTATCCCAGCAGTACCGCAGGCCCGGCCATTTGAATCGCTGGCCCGATGCCGAGAAACAGTCCGGTACCAATCGCGCCGCCGAGGGCAATTAATTGAATATGTCGATTTTGCAAACCACGTTGCAGCGTCGGTGTCTGTTCCGACGAGGCTTCAGAAACCGCATTGTCTGAAGCGGATGACGCGTCTTTCACGTCTGACCCCTGTGTATTTTTATTGGAAGGGGCACCTTTTAACACTTCGGGTCAGCAGGAGCAAGTTGCAGGCCCGGCTCAAATACCCATATGAATTTAAAAGCGCGGCTGGGTATGATATTGAGAACCCTACACTGACAGAGTGACCTATGACTGAGAAACAGTTCTACCCTATCGGTACGCCAGGCCAGCCATGGACTGCGGCGGAAAAACAGCAGTGGCGCGAGAACCAGACGCGTTTTCGCAGCTATCAGACGGACGTACTTGACGCGATCACCGCCCTGAAGCCTCGCTACGACGTAAGTCAGTACGGCGAATTACACTACGGCGACCAGACCTTCCCGCTGATGGCCGTGAAGTCACAAGACTGGGACGACAACCTTCCCGTCGCGCTGATTACCGGCGGTGTTCACGGGTACGAAACCAGTGGCGTGATGGGCGCGCTGAACTTCCTGGCGGAGTATCAGAATGAGTATGCGGGGAAAATCAATTTACTGGTGGTGCCGTGCGTCAGCCCGTGGGCCTACGAGCATATCACTCGCTGGACCTATGAAGCCGTGGATACCAACCGCCAGTTCTGGCCACAAGGGGAAGGCGAAGAAGCCCGCGCGCTGATGGCGTTAACCGCCCCGCTGAAAGGCAAATTCCTGCTGCACGTTGATCTGCACGAAACCACCGATAGTGATGAGAGCGAGTTCCGACCGGCGAAGGCCGCGCGCGACGGACTGCCGTTTGAGCCGGGGACAATTCCCGATGGCTACTATCTGGTGAGCGATACGCAGAATTCACGCCTGGATTTCCAGCAGGCGATTATCGACGCCGTGAAGAAAGTCACCCATATCGCTCCTGCCGATGAGAATGGCAAAATGATGGAGTTCACCGTCGTCAGCGAGGGCGTGGTGGAATATGACATTCATGCCTATCATCTGTGCGCCACCCTAACCGGCGCGCCGTTTACCACCACCACGGAAGTCTATCCCGACAGCCCTGGCACCACGCCAGAGGCCTGCACGCGCGCGCAGATTGTGACCGTTCACGCCGCAATTGCGTTTGCGCTGGCGCACGCTTAAGAAATGGATGGGGCATCCGTGCCCCTGATAACGAGGGTAAAACTTAGAACTCGTAGCCGACGGAAACTTTGAAGGTACGCGGCTCGCCCTGGAACAGGTAAGTTCCGGAATCGTCCACGCTTGCCCAGTAGTTTTCGTCCGTCACGTTGTCGATACCGGCACGCACGGTCATTTGATTCTGGTTCTGGTTTACCGCGAAGCGATAGCGCATGCCCAGATCCAGCGTGGTGTAGCTGTCGAGTTTTTTGCTGTTCGCCAGATCCGCGTACTGAGAGCCAGAGTGGTTCACGCGCGCGGTCGCCGTCAGGCCGTCGATCGGTTTGATGTCATATTCCGCCCCCA
Source organism: Lelliottia sp. 489 (assembly GCF_050435885.1). NCBI lineage: Bacteria > Pseudomonadati > Pseudomonadota > Gammaproteobacteria > Enterobacterales > Enterobacteriaceae > Lelliottia > Lelliottia sp. 489. The sequence continues at coordinate 408,907 of NZ_JBNDLC010000002.1, forward strand.
GCACCGCATAGAAATTCGGTACGCCGATGACCTTGTTACCCTGATTCAGCCCGTTGTTGGTCTTGGTCATTTCCGCCTGCAGCCAGGTGGCGCTGGCATTCAGACGCATACCCAGCATCGGCTCCCCGAACACGTTCAGCTCCACGCCGCGGTTACGCTGCTCGGCATCCAGACCGTAATGTTTGGTCACGCTGTCGAGGATCGCCGACGGCATTTTGATTTCGAACAGGGCCAAAGAGCCGCCCACCCGTCCGAAGTCTGCTTTCACGCCCACTTCGTTCTGCTTTGAGTGAACAATCCCGGTGCTTTGCCCGTAGTTAGTCGCGGTGTCTGGCGCGGTTTTACCCGGCTGTAGCGCTTCGGTGTGGTTAGCGTAGAGCGAAAGTTCGTCCCACGGTTTGTAGACCACGCCGTAAGTTGGCATCCAGCGGCTGCCGTCAAAGCCATCGGCGTCGTTTTCCGCACCGGTGATTTTGTTGTATCCGCGAATCACCACTTTTTGATGGCGCGCGCCAGCGGTAAACAAGAGTTTGTCGTCGAGTACGCCAAGGGTATCGCTGAGCAGCCAGCCCTGGGTGCGGGTGCGGCCGCTGGTCAACGGATCGCTGTAGTTACCGCCGGAGCCATTGAAGTTGCTGCTGTCAGGTTTATCCACGCCGGTATTGTGATAGATGTTGGTGATCGGGTTATCCGCTGCCGCCGACATCTTCCACGCGATTTTTTCGTTTTTGGTCATTGCGGAGTAGCCCACGTTGACCTTGTGCGACACGAAACCGGTATCGAAGTTACCGCGAATGCCCGCCATGCCGCTCACGGCGTCGCTGATGCGATTGGTATCCAGACGTGTCGCCGTGCCGTTGCCGCTCTTATCCATCAGCTTCGCGCCGCTGTACAGCCCCTCTTCGTGGGCGTGCTGCGCGCCCAGTCCGGTGTAAGCCGTCCAGCTATCGGTGATGTCGTACTCGCTGCGCCACATGCCGAATTCGTTTTCGATATTGCTGTAGGCCCATTTCTGCGAGTAGTTACGATCGTTTTTCGGAGGCGTCGGCACGAAATCGACCCCGGAAATGTTGACGCCCGTTTCGCTGCCATGGAAGGTTTTCTTCTGATAGCCCATGTCCAGCGAGGTGCGGAAGGTGTCACCTTTGAAATCCAGCCCGGTAGAGAGCAGCGTGGTGCGACGGCGGTCGTTGGCGACCGGTGCTTCGCCTTCGCGGTGGACCAGGTTCACGCGTGCGCCAAACTGGTCACTCTCCCCGAAGCGCCGACCGGCGTCCAGCGTAGTGCCAATCTGCGAATCAGAAGTGTAATCGACGCCAATTTTGGCCTGCGGCGTGTCGCCCGCGTGTTTTGGCTCAAGGTTGATCATCCCGCCGACGCCGGAGCTTGCCGCACCGTTCATCAGGGAGTTAGCGCCTTTGAAGATCTCAATGCGATCAACCATCTGCGTATCGACCACCTGACGCGGCAGCACGCCGGAGAGACCGCCAAAAGTCATGTCGTCGCCGTCGAATTTCAGGCCGCGAATGCGATAGCTTTCCGCGCTGTTGCCGTAGCCCTGCACCGACTGCACGCCCGCATCATTGGCGACCACATCGGCAATGGTTTTGGCCTGCTGATCTTCCACCAGCTTCGAGGTGTAGCTGATGATGTTAAAAGGCACGTCCATCGCATTCTGCTGGCCGAGCATCCCCATGCGGCCACCGTTGGCGACCTGTCCGTCAAGGAAGGCGGGCACCAGCTGATCGCCGCCCGGTTTGAAATCGCTGGCCGGCGCAGACTGCACCACGAGGGTCTCTTCTTTTGGGGTCTCCGCCGCAAAGGCGGAGTGCGTAACCGCGCCGATGGCGAGCGCCAGCAGCGTTTTGTTCATTCTGGTGTTGTTCATGATTAACTCGTTCAACATACGCGCAAAATGGCCCGTCGCCGGGCCTGATAATTTATAAGAAGTTTATTTCAGTGAAATTCTGACAACGCTGTCCGGTCCGTTCGTGGAGTGGTCTTTGTTGAACGCCTGTTTGACGGTGACGTACAGCGTCTGGCCATCTTCCGACAGCAGCAGGCTGTTTGGATTCGGAGGCAGATCCCAGCTCTGTTTGACGGCATAGGTCGTGGCATCCAGGCTCAGCAGTTTTCCGCTTTCGCGCTGGGTGATGTACAGCTCATTGCGTTTAGCGTTGAATTTCACCGCCAGCGAATCGCCCACATCCAGCTGCTTAATCACTTCGCCGGTGTGGATATCCAGCACCAGCGTGGTTTTAGCTTTGGAGTTATCAGTCACGAACAGGCGGCCCGTGGCCTTGTCTTCTGCCAGGTTAAGCAGCAGCGCCGGTTTGTCGCCGAGCGGTTTCCAGCGTTTTTCGATGCGATTGTTGCGCGGATTGATAATCAGGATTTCGCCGCCGCCGTTAGCCACGTATATGCGCTGAGTCTGCTCAGACCACAGCAACCCCGTCACCCACTGCCCGGCATTTTTGATGGTTTTTTTCAGCTTGAGCGTTTCGGCATCCACCACCCAGACCACTGCCGGATCGGCGACACCGCCGATGTAAAGGGTGCCGTCATGGAGCAGCACCTGGCGCGCCCCGTACGGGAGGCCTTCTTTGTTGCGCTCGGTGAACAGCAGACGATTTTTCACTTTGCCGTCCGCGGTGCTGATGGCGCTGATGCCGCCGTCCAGCGAGTTGGTCGCATAGACGGTGCTGCCATCCTTTGATATCGCCAGCGCAAAGTTTTTCAGATCCGTATGGCTGCGGCCAAGGGTTTTGAGCGTAGTGGGATCGAGTTTGTAGATCACCCCGCCCTGCACGTCCTTGAACCCTTCAGCGCTTGCGACATACAGCGCATCGCCTTTCGGACTGAGCACCATTTCGTATAAGCCGTCGGCCAGTTCACGCTTCACCACGCCGGTTTCCGCCGGCGCGGTTACGGCGGTGTGGGCTTCAGGGGCAGGTTTGGTGGCATGCTGCGCGGCGCAGCCGGAAAGAGAGGCAGCCACAAGCAGCGCCAGCGCGGACAATTTTTTTGTCATCAGGAACATCCTTTACCGTTCAAAAAGAGAATCAGGCGGGAAACTGCGTCGCATGCTGCTGTGCGATTAAGGTTGTTTTACAGGCTGTGAGGCCAGTGCAGAGTCCACCGTTAACACTCAGTGTTCCGTGTGAGATCTGCGCTCACTGTTGATGCGGGAATCGTCCGTCGCTGCCCACAAACACTAAAGAGAATGAGAACTATACTCATTATCTTTATATGATCAAGCGTAAAAATGGGCAACAAGATAAAACAAGCAGGGATGAGAGGGCGTTAGGTCACCTCATCTACTCTTTTGCGCAATAAATAACAGGCGCGTTTCTGTAGATAATGAAATAGCTGGAGGCGTTCGCTGGCGTTATCTGAACTTTAAGGCCGCGATCGCGCAGACGGAAAAAGTCCGGGACATCCAACCTGAAGGCTTCATTTCTTTTTGGGCGTCCACTGGTGTCGCTGGACACCATAATAATATCCCCCGCTTCTCGCCAGTAATTAAACGCAATTTTATTACTGACTTCGACAGGTGGCTGGCCTTTCTGGGTATATTCCCCGGACGTTGCATAGCTACCCTCCCCGTTCATAAATGAATAATCCATCATGACGTCGAGAAGATAATTATCGTCTACCACCGTTACATGCGCTTCGCAGCTGAAGTGATTACGCTGGTAATGAATATACCACGCATAAAGCAAGGGTGCGGCAATGGCCAGAACGATAAACGTCCAGCGCAGCGTTATTTTATTCATCATCATGATTTTGCGGCCTGTAAATAATGGAATCACACTGCGCATTTTTGTCCTTTAGCGGACGGTCGCAAATAATGACCGAATGAGCCTGCTGGGAAAAACTGCTGGTCATCCAAAGTACCCCTCCGGATTTGCACTGAATGGGATAGCGTTTCGCCAGCCCCGCCAGCATTTCACTGGTTTTCTCTTTATCCCGCCAGGAAGAATATACGTCACACCCGTTAAATTGACTCACCGACTGATAATGCGTCAGAGAGGACTTATCCTCTTTAATCAGAAAGTACGATATCGCGCAGGAGAGCAGAAAAAGAATGCCTGCCACCCCATAGGCAAGCTTTGCCGGGAAAAAAGAGGGTTTGCGAATCACCTCAGAAACAGCCACCGCCGTAACCTCGGCGACGGGATATTCTTCGGGCAAAACCGAAACCAGCGCCGTTGTCTGCGGGCGAATAAACGCGTCCAGCTCCCCTTCGCGCAGCTGCGCAATCGACTTAAACCCCTCTTTAGGCAGGGTCTTAATGATGTTTTCTTCCAACCCCGCAAATTTCAGCGCCTTGCGGATTTGGGAAATGGTCTGGTAAAGGTCATTGGTACTGACAATCGCCCCCTGTTTCTCCCAAATGGAGGCAAACAGAACCCGCTGCGTCACGACCTGGTCGTTGTTTTCCAGGAGTAAAAGCAGGCACTCGCTCACCGGGCCATGAAGCGTGGTAGCCCTCTGGGGATACCCGTCCAGCGGACCGAGACGCCGCAAATCAGGTTCAAACAGCAAGGTATCGTTGATGACGTACACTTTTTTCATGGTGCGATCGATAGTTGACATAGAAAACCTGATTCAGAATTTAGTTATTATATATCAGCAGGTTGAAATAAACACCTTCATGCAAAAAACCGCTCTTCGCTCGCGCCTTAAGCCTCTTAATCAGTATAAATCATATAACTTCACTCACGTTGTTGTCAGGCAATTCTTAAAGTTGTGGCATCGGAAACCTATGGATGAAGGAAACGTGATCATCGACACTCACAATCAGCCATTGATGCTTGAAAACCAGAAAACTTCGCGACTTTATGTTGAGTGGTTGATTCATTACGCGTTTTTAGCATTAATCTCCAGAAATAATAAAAAACAAGGTACATAGCACTACAGATGCAACTTATGTAAATAGAAACTCTATAAACAAATCGTCAACACAGGGTTTCTTATAGCGCATAGGGTTGTGTATTGGAAAGCACGAACGGCATACATATAATCCACCTTATAAAATGTATGGTTTATTAGAAAAGTGTATTTCCAGCGGCGTATGTCAGTTTGACTCTAATGCAGGAATAAAGAGATGGGCTATCGTCTATATGGCTTTATGATCGGTGATGAAATTCACTTCGATATTACAAATCGCAGACTGTACCGACTTACCGGTAGTCACAACGATAAAAGTGTGGCGTTTGCATCAATCTATTTTAACGAAACGATGTTACGGCTTTTCCTATATCTGCTGGAACATGGTCGTAAGAAAGTCATCGCTAAAGAAGAGTTGTTCGAAAAGATCTGGGAGGACAATAACCTCAGTCCTTCGACCCAGCGGTTATGGCAAGTGCTTCATAATCTGAACAACAAACTGAATCTTCTTGGATTACCCGAGGACTTTATTCGCAATATTAGAGGGCATGGTTACATCATTAATTACCAGGATGTCGTCCCCGTATATTATAGAATGAGCGAACTCCCTGCTCACTCTGTTAAAAAAGAGGAGAAGTCTGATCCCCTGAGTGAGTGATGTCAACTCAGCGGTTTTGCCCTTCGTACCTGAGTGCAAAGGGCTTTTTTTACTTCTTCAGTTTCATGTTTTGCATTCCATTAATGATGGCAACATAGCTAAAAATATTGTCGCTCGGTAAAAACCGGCCCGGGAAAAATAGATGAGTGTAATGAATCGTTTTCAAAATTTAAAAGTCAGCCGAAAACTCTTGTTCGGCTTTTCGACTATTTTATTGGTGACACTGGCCATTCTGCTGTCGGGAATGCTGGGGATGGTGAGCATTCAGGATCGCGTCGAGAAAAATGAACATACCACCGGCCTGTTTAACGCACTGTCCGCCGTGCGGCTGGCCCGTCTGAACTATCTGTATACGCAGGACCAGAAGTATCTCGATCAGACCAACGATGCCGCCCAGACGATGCAGGATATGATCGCCCGGCTTGAAACTTACACCTGGACGCCTGAGGGAAAAGTTTCCGTGGATAAGACGGACGCTGCGGTGAAAAACTACATCGCGTCCCTGACGCCGTTTACCAAAGCGGCGAGCGAAAAAACGGACAGTGAGCGCAAACTCAATACGCAATCCCTGTGCGATAACTCAGAAATTGCATCGAAATTAAGCCACAGCGCGGCGTTAACTCCACAGCAGACGCTGGTTGCGTCCCAGGTGGCCTTCATCCTGAGCGATATTGACTCCCAGGTCTCTCTCTATAAGCAGCATCCGACGGAGGCGGCAAAGCAAAACGTCCTGACGCGTCTGGACGCGGCCAAAAACGGGATAAAAGAGATGCTGCAGTTTGTGCCGGAAGATCAAAACGCCTGGCTGAACAGCACTCTTAAAGATATGCAGGCAATCGCTGCAGAACTCGACCACTACAAAGTTGTGTGGGCAGAACAATCGACCCTCTCAGACACTCTGACGGATAAAGCAGAGACACTGATTGAGACTATTCAGTCGATGTTCGCCAGACAGCAACAAAAAGTGGTTGAGACCGTAGATGGCGTCCGGCTGCAGATGAGCATCGTGGCTGCCATTGGTATTGCCCTTGGCCTGCTGCTGGCAATGGGGATCACCGCATCGATCACCCGTCCGCTGAACGAAACCTTGCGCGTCGCAGAGCAAATCGCCAAAGGCGATCTCACCAGTACGTTGACCAGCACGCGTCATGACGAACCTGGACTGCTGATGCAGGCCGTTTCAACCATGAACGAAAACCTGAAAAGCATTATTAATGACGTGCGCGAAGGGGTGGAAAGCGTGGCCCGCTCCTCCACGGAAATCGCCGCGGGCAACATGGATTTATCTTCACGCACCGAGCAGCAGTCTGCTGCCGTGGTGGAGACCGCAGCCAGCATGGAAGAGCTGACCTCAACCGTCGCGCTGAATGCGGAAAACGCTAACCAGGCGCGCCTGCTGGCGGAAGAAGCGTCGCAAAATGCCAGCGAAGGCAGCCTGATTTCGCAGAAAGTGATCGATACCATGAAAAATGTGCGACTCAGCTCGCACCGCATTTCTGAGATCACCACGGTGATTAACAGCATCGCTTTCCAGACCAACATTCTGGCGCTCAATGCTGCCGTGGAAGCCGCACGCGCGGGCGATCAGGGGAAAGGTTTTGCGGTCGTCGCCGCCGAAGTGCGCACCCTGGCGCAACGCAGCGCGCAGTCGGCAAAAGAGATTGAGAACCTGATTCATGAATCCGCCGTTCACGTCGATACCGGTTTTAACCTGGTGGAAGGCGCCGGTGCCGCGATGTTCAAAATTGAAAAATCGGTGGCTCAGGTGCGCGATATCATGAGTGAAATCGCGACCGCGACGGACGAACAGAGCCGTGGGATTTCACAGATTGCGCAGGCGATGGCCGAGATGGATACCACCACGCAGCAGAACGCCGCGCTGGTTGAAGAGTCCTCCGCTGCGGCCAGTTCGCTGGAAGATCAGGCCGTGCAGCTCGAGAAAGTGGTGTCGATCTTCCGTGTATCGAATACCCCACGCCAGCTTAAGGAGAGCCGTCCGGCGGGCAAAGGGCATGTTATTGCGCTGGCGCCCGGCAAAAAAGAGAGCGTCAGCGACCAGGACGACTGGGTGAAATTCTAATCCAGCCAGTGATTCCCCCCTTCTCGTCAGGTAAACCTTCCCGGTTTGCCTGACGAAAACGCGATAAAAGTGACCTATGGAAAACACCCTTAAAAAAGATCCTACGTTCCTCAACGGGCTGGGATCATCGTTGATCCGCGGTCTGTCACGCTTTAAAACGATCCCCGCCCAGCCTGGGTTGAAAACCCTGAAAACGGCCATCGCGCAAAAGCAAATCACCCCTGTTTATCAGCCGTTTATCAACGCACAGACCGGGAAAATCGCGGGCATCGAAGTCCTCGCCCGCTGGCGGCACCCCACCTATGGCGATGTTTCACCCGACGTATTTATCCCGCTGGCAGAACAACACGGTCTGATTATTTCGCTGACCCATCTGCTTATCCAGCAGGTGATTGCCGATCTCGAACACCCGATTCAGCACTTCCCGGTGGGAACTTATATTTGCATTAATATCAGCGCGCAAAATTGTCTCGATCCGAATTTCGAGATCGACACCTGCGAGCTGTTAAAGAAATGCGTCGCGAATCAGAGTCAGGTGGTGATGGAAATCACCGAGAGACACCCGCTGCATTTCACCCCGCAGTTGAGCAACTGGTTTGCTGCCCTGCGGCGCGCCAACATCTCTGTCGCGCTGGATGACTTTGGCACCGGCTATTCGAACCTGTCCTATATTTCTGCCCTGAATCCGGAATTCATCAAGATCGATAAAATGTTTATCAGCCAGATTGGCGTTAGTGCCGATACACGGCTCGTGGACAGCATGATTGCGCTGGCCAAAAACATGCATCTGAAGATTATTGCCGAAGGGGTGGAAACACAGGTACAGGCGAACTATCTGCGTGCTAAACAGATCGACTTCTTACAGGGGTTTTATTTTTGCCGACCGCTACCAGTGGAGGAGTTGCTTAACGTGGTGATGGAATGAGTAGCAGCGACTTAATGGTACGCCCTGTAGGATTCGAACCTACGACCTACGGCTTAGAAGGCCGTTGCTCTATCCAACTGAGCTAAGGGCGCACGGAGAAGCGTGCACTTGCGGTGTGAAACGCCTGGAATTATACGGTCAATGGCTAGTGAGTCAATGCCTTTTAGCGCAATCGCCTGCCTTCTCACCATCCCTCTGTTTATCCCTCGTCAATACGTCTGTTTTTTCGACATTCCTCTCATTTTTCTGCCACTTGATGACTCTACGAAAAGGCTTAACGCCGTTTAAGTAACGCCTGGTATTTTCTGCCGACCATCGCTCTCACACTAGCCTCCGGTATCCCGGCGCCGAGGAGCCGGAAGATAACAGGACAGTGTAGTGACCTCCCCATTCCCGCTTAACCATTCCGGCTTGCCAGAATGCGATCTCCCCCCACTGCGTAGCGTCTCGCCAGAGATTATCGGCATCAAGCTGGAGCCCATCGTGGCCCTCTCCTCTTCGCGAGTGGTCGGGCGCGAAGTGCTTAGCCTTCTCGCCTCCCCTGAGCAAAGTGAAGCGTTTTTTCAGCAACAATCGGTGAAACAGTCGCTTAGGCTGCTTGAACTGCAGCTCGCCATGTTAAAAAACACACTTTACGCTAAAAACCTTTTTATCAACCTGCCGATAACCGTATTGAGTGACCCAGAATCCTTCGCCCGAATCCTGCCGCTGCTTAACGCCGGCCAGAATATTGAAATTGTCGAACCCAGCGCACTCTTCAGACTTCCGGCTCCCATGCGTGAATGCGTAACCCGCCACTGGTGGATGCTCGTCGAACGCGGATGCCATCTCTGGCTTGATGACGTAAACACGGCTTCTGTTCGTCCTTTTTTAGGCTGTCGTTTACCGTTATGTGGCGTCAAGATCGATAAGATGGCGTTCTGGCGAAAAAAAGGCTCGCCTGCGCTAGCCCAGCTGGTAAATCTCTGCGCACAGGTCGCCAGCAATGTGCTGATTGAAGGTATTGAGTCAAACAGGGATCGGGAGTACGCGCTGCAGGCAGGAGCGGGATTCGGTCAGGGATATTACTGGCCGTCTGTAGGCTGGTCTGAAGAAAAAAGGACATTAGCCTGAGAGAGAATCTATGCGCATGACCGTACGCCGCTATCGGCGTCGTCGTAAAGGAAGCGATTCGCTGGGTTTTTCACATTCGCGTTCCAGCGCCCCTTTTTTTGATCGTCTTGTTTATTTGAGTCAATCCATCAACCAGACACGCAGACCCGACGCCCCCTTTATCGTTCTCGTGACCCACGATCGTTTCCTGCATGCAGGAATTCAGCACGGCCCATCCCCCCTGAAACACTGCTGTGGATATGACACGCTCGAATCGGCTTTCAGCGCACTGGAAAACTGGCCCTCGGCCAGACTGGTTGTCGATATGGAGAGCCGCACGATGCCGCTGATGGAGATGCTCACCACGCTCCGACGCGCCATTCTGTATCCCCCCTACACTGCCGTGAGCCTGCTGATACGCGCTGATGACTATGATGCCCGGCTGTTTTGCAAAACCAGCGGTCCCTTTGATGTGCTTGAGCGCCAGCTCCCGGCTCAGGCGCTGCAACATGCGTTAGCGACCGCCCTCCCTCCCGCGAATAATCGCCACATCTACTTTTCCAGAGAAGAGTGGTTTGTCCTGCAATATCTGACACAGGGGGAATCACTAAGAAATATTGCGCTTTTTCGCCAGCGCCCTTACAGCCGCGTGGTTTATCGTCTGGGACGAATTCTCAGTAAATTAGGGTTAAACCATCGTCAGGAATTACTGCATCTGCTGCACCGCCTTTCTGTCTCCTCTGCTGAATAACCCCTTAATTCCTAAAGACCTTTAAGAAATTACTTACGCGCCATATTAAAATTATGTTTTAAATTAACATTTATGCAAAGATTACAACTATTCCTAATCCAGGATTTCTCGTGATGTTAATCTCTGCGTAGCGATCAAAAAACAGCATTTTCATCCAGAAGTTAAGTTTTAATTTCATCCGTTAAAAAGATGATAACGATGTAAAAACGTGAGTATTCAATGAGTCGCTAAAAACGCCATCCCTTGCTGGCAGCAGATCCTTCTGCAACCGACGGCTTTTTTTGCTGAAAGGTGAACAGCACTTTCAAATGAAGGTGACGCGCGGAAAGCGGCAATAAATCTTCCGCCATGATGGCGCAGAAGATTCCGCTTACCGTGGGTGAAATGGCAACATTAAATTAACATTGAGGGGATTCTATTATTTTTTGCAATTACATAAATAGGATAATCCACATTAAGAGGAATGTCTGGTGATTTAGCCCAAATTTAAAATAATCACTTTCCGTCTCCAGAAGATCATATTAATAAACCCACCCTGAATAATTTACAGGGTTTTCGGAGAAAACTTACACGGTATAATAAGCATGTTCCAAAGGAGAATAAGAAATACCTTTACTCTTTCCAAAATATTAATAAGCCAACGCGCTACTGCCATTTTTTTCAGAATGCAAACAAGGATGCTTACGCTTTTTCCAGGGAATTACCCCCGTATAAGGATCTGCAGAATTATCCTTCCGGCTTACCAGGCACTTTTGCACAGATTGCAATTGCGCTTTCACAACCTGAGGCATAAAAAATGAAACCGGCATCCGTCATCATTATTGACGAGCACCCTATCGTCAGAATGTCAATTGAAGTCCTGCTCCAGAAAAACAAAAGCATTGAGATTAAACTCAAGTCAGGAGACAGCCATGAAGCACTCGACTACATTCGCAATCACCCTATCGATCTGGTGATCCTCGACATCGAATTACCTGGCACAGATGGGTTTTCATTGCTAAAAAGAATCAAGAACTTAGATGACAACATAAAAATTCTGTTTTTGTCTTCCAAATCAGAATCGTTTTACGCTGGCCGCGCCATGCGAGCAGGTGCAAATGGATTTGTGAGCAAAAGAAAAGATCTGAATGATATCTATAACGCCGTGGAAATGTTGCTCTCTGGATATTCGTTCTTTCCCTATGAGACCCTGAGCTTTATAAATCATCAAGGCTCACACCGGGGAGCAATAAATGACATGCCGTTATCAAACCGCGAGGTGACTGTTTTGCGTTATCTGGCCAATGGATTATCTAACAAGGAAATCGCGCAGCAATTATTACTTAGCAACAAAACAATTAGTGCGCATAAGTCCAACATCTACTCGAAATTAGGTGTGCAGACTATTGTAGAGCTGATTGATTATGCCAAAGCGCACGAGCTGCTTTAATCTGAAAGTCCTCCCTGAGACTCCAGTGAGTTTCAGGGAGGGTGTTTAGGCTTAATTATAATTAATCATAAAGGTCGCATCGGCATCTGCGCGCCCCGGCTGGGGATTATTTGCCGTAGCGATATAATTCGCATAAAAATTCAAAACTGCATTTCCCTGCTCATCAACCACCACATCCTGGCTCGCCTGCTGTAATGGCAGACGCGTTTTATCCCGATCGCGTATCTCTACCGCCACATTCGTCGCCTGGCTGGCATCGTTTAAGGCCAGCAGTTCTGGGTCCTGCGGATCTGTCTTTCCTGAAAAGGTAATCGACGCCGCACCCGGTGGGCAGCCGGTCAGCTTCAGCGTAAACGGCATCGCCTGGGTTCTGCTGCCCGTGGTGCTGAGCTGTTTGGTCGGCCAGGTGCCCAGCGTCACCGATTTGTCGCTGTCGCTCCCCTCAGCCACACAGGTAAAATCGATAATATTGCCGTACAGTTCGATATTGATTTCGCCCAGTGGGCTTGCCGCCAGCACGCCTTTCACAGGCATAAAGGCTACGGCTACAGCGGCAACTAAAATCCCTATGCGCATCGCCCTCTCCTTAATCGTAATCCACGCGAAGATAGCCGCGTGAGGTGAAGCGCCCTTCGCTCGGTTTATTCCCGGTGACGCTCACCGGCCAGGCGGTGATCCCAATCACTGCCGAAGCGTTGTCATCCAGGCGGAACGGGATCTTGCTGGCAAGATTGTTGGGCGTCAGGGGCGTATTGTTCGTGCTGGCGACGATAAAACCGAGATCAGGATTATCAGAAACCAGCGCATTTCCGGACACTTTTTCCGTTTCCACTCGCATAGTCAGGTAGGCGTTGGCCTCCACGTTAGTGCATTTTATGGCGATGGTCTGGGTTTTAGGCGAGACGTTCTGCGGGCGATTTCCCGCCCCGGCCTGGCTAAACAGCGAGGCGCCAATATCACCAAAATCGAATTCCACCACCTTCCCGGCGTTAATCGCACAGCTTTGCGGCACCTGAATGGTTCCACTGTAGCTGATGGTGTACACCGGGGTCGTCAGCGGGTCCGATGAGGTGGTCGTAACATAGACCCGGAACATCGTCTGACGCGGGATCTCCACCATATTGATAAACCGCCGCGTCACCTTCAGGCGAAACACCAGATTCGAGTCTTTCACCCCGAAAGGTTTATTTTTAGAGACGTTCGGGTGGCTCCCCATCTGAATAAAATTCTGCGGCGGGTAAAACACGCCAGAGTAGCTGTCGGTGATCTTCATCGCGCCATCCAGATACTCATTCAGCTTCAGATATTTGTAGCCATCGATGGTGCTGGTGATTGGGAAATCAGTCACGTAGCTGCGCTTGGTGGTGTTGCCCGATGTCCCTTTCGGGCAGACCGCGTTGACCCCCACCCACTGGGATTTCTCCGCAAGCGTGACAATCTGCCCAATCTGGTTATTGGAACTATTAAACTTATCCGTCAGATCGTAATAGATATCCGTCGGCACACCGTTTTCGTTAGCACAGACCGTGGCCAGCGCCTGCGTGACAGGAAGCATTACCAGCAGCGCGGCCATCAGGTATCGACTCTTAATCACAGCGAATCTCCTTCATCGTGATTGCCTGTTGCAGGCTCTTTTCAGGCAGGACGTACGGCGCGTGGCACTGGGCGCTGGCGCCGTTGCCCCACTGAACCAGCAGCTCGCCTTTAAGCGGCAGCCCGCTGAGGTAAATTTGCCCGTCATCGCCCACCATGCTGGTGACGCCGCTTCCGGTTTCGCGCACTACGGCACCGAAAGGCACCGGCTGATTGCCGCGCATGACGGTCAGCAGCGCACGAACGCCAATGCGCGTATCAAAGCTGGCACGCACTAGCGCACCGTTGGTCGGCACCACGCTGCTGACGTTGTTTTCGATATCGGTACTGTTGTTCATGGTATTGGTATCCAGCGCCACGCGGTTGTAGCGATAGACCGTGGCGTAAGGCATCACGGCGTAACCCCGCCAGTCGGTTTTCACACCGGTCTGGTTTTCGACATTCACCCCGGACGCGCCCGGTGCTTTGATTAGCACGTTGGTATCCCCCAGCGGCTGGCTGAAGGTCACACCGTCCGCATGGCCTACAACGCCGCCTGACATTTGCCAGTTCAGATCGTGCTGGTCGCGGGAATAGTTGTATCCGGCCCCGAAAGTGCCGTAGGTGGCCTGCCAGTTTGCGCTGGCGCTGCCGCTTGCACCGTTGGTGCTGGTGTGTCCCTGACTCACGCTGTAGTTCAGGTTTCGATCTTCCAGCAAGGTGCCGCTGACGCCGGTCTGCCAGGTGGTATCTCCGCTGCTGTTGCGGCTGGCAGAGGCCGTGGCGTAGGCGCGATCGAAGGCGCTGTCACGGCGATAACCGTGGCGGGTAAACAGGCTGAACGGAACAGACACGTTGAACGAGGCCAGCTTGTCTGTGCCATCAATACCCACCGCCTGATTCCACGACCAGGAGACGGAATAGCTCACGCCCCGCCAGCCACCGGCATAACCCAGCTGATACCAGACGCTGGAATCGCTGGTTCCCCAGTAGGTTTGCTCGCTGCCCGACACATAGAGCGACCCGTAATCCCCCAGCGACTGAGAGATGTTCACCTGGAAGCGCCCTTTTTTGTTCCACGTCAGATTGTGATAACTCACCACATCCGACACGCCATTCTCGTCCTTGCTGTCGCTGTACTGGTAACCTTCCATGGCTTTCCACGCCACGTCATCCAGGGTGTAGAACCCTTTGGTGGAATAGCGATAGCCAAGCAGCTGGAAGTTAGTCCCGAATCCGTTCAGGGATTTGGCGTACAGGAAGCGTAAAGATTGCCCTTCGTGACGACTGTCGTCAGCCAGCTGGCTGCGCGCCTGGGTGACATCGAGTGAAATCGCCCCCCAGTCGCCGAAGTTTTTCCCCGCACCAAGCGCGATGGCGCTGTAGCGCGAGGCGAGCTGGGTGCCGCCATACAGGGTGTAACCGTTGCTCAGGCCCGCAATCAGCGTGCCCTGGGTGAAGAACGGCGTGTCCTGATCGTCGTTTCCGCTGCGGTAATCCCCCGCCACCAGATCGTATTTCATGCGGCCTTCACGCTGTAAGAGCGGCACCGTGGAGTACGGCACCGTATAGCGCTGCGGGTTGCCGTCTTTCTCTTCAACCGTGACCTCAAGGTCGCCGCTCGACGACGTCGGGTTCAGATCGCTGATGGCAAATGCCCCTGCCTGAACGTAGCTCTGATAGATGACATACCCGTTCTGGCGGATCACCACTTTCGCCGGGGTGCGGGCAATCCCGCGCACGGTCGGCGCGTAGCCCTGCATGCTGTCCGGGTACATGCTGTCAGAGGAGTACATGCGCAGCCCGCGGAAACCGAGACTGTCGAACACGTCATTCCCGGTGTTGCTGTCCCCGGCCACTAGCTCGCTTTTCAGGGGAATGATTGTCCGCTGGGCGGATGTGCTGATGTTCTGCCACTCGCGATGGCTTTCCCCGTTGCTCTCGGTATAGCGCCACGCCCCGTTGTTACGCAGCCGCCACGGGCCATAGTTCAGCCCGCTTTGCAGATTCAGGTAGTAGCTGTTGTCGGCGTCATTGCCTTTGTTGCCGCTGAAGCTGTAGTTCAGTAGCAGCGCCGGTATGCCTTCGTCCCACTGATCCGGCGGAATATAGCCGCGCGCGCTGTTCTGCATTGCCACCTGCGGCAGGCTGACGTTCAGGCGCAGCGAGGCAAAATTGAAGCCAATCTCCGAGCCGGGGATCGCCGTCGCCAGCGGAACGCAGGTTTCGCCGGTCACGTTAAGCAGTTCAGGGAAGGCAGTAATGTTGACGCCAAAGCGGTCCAGCATCGCGCGCGTGATGCACGGCGACAGCCCGCCCGCGACCGGAGGTGTATTTTCATCCCCGGCCTCAAAGCGGACATCCTGGGTACCGATAAATTCATCGTTACGCCAGATATCCACGCGATAGGTGCCAGGCGCCTGCTGATGCCCCTGCTCAAAGCGCGACAGATCCGCCACGCCCGCCGTGTCATCAGACAAAAACGCGGGGTTAAAATAGTTCTCAGACCAGGCTATCCCCGGGCAGAGCACCGCCATTATGGCCAGCACACACGGGCGGTAACGCCATCGTGAAGGATTCATCACTGTGACTCTGCTCAAAGACTGACGCGACGCGCGGGAGTAATCGCGCCGTAATCATTCACGCTCTGCCAGGAGAGCGTGCCGCTGGCCCCGTCAGGTAGCGCCTGCTGGGCTGAATTCTTCGGCGCAATCATGATATTTTCCAGCTTCTTCCCGCCCAGTTGCAGGTTCACCAGCGTGACGTAATAGGGTGAAGCATTGCTGACTTTCAGGTGGTTGCCCGCGCGTTCAAAGCGCAGCTGTGAAAGCGCCTCTTCCGGCTGCATCGCCAGATTTTTTGGTCGCACAAACAGTTTGATACGCGACAGAATCGCCAGCTGCAGAACGTTTTTTCCTTCCAGGTTGGCTTTGTTCACCGAAGGAATGGCCTTCACGTTCATGTAAAACAGGGATTCGCGGTCCGTTGGCAGCGGCGGCCCCGCATAGATAATGCGCAGCGTGTTCTCGCTGTCGGGTTCGCTGACAAACAGCGGCGGCGTGACCGCGAAGGTTTTTTCTTTCTGCCCGCGATCGTTTTCAATCCACGCGTTAATTAAATAGCGCTCTTGTTTATTGCTGTTCGTGATCGCGAGCGATGTCTGTTTCGCGTCGGCCGGATAAATCACGCGCGTCGCCCCCAGAGCAATCCCACCGGATGCCTGAACGGGCAGAGAAATCATCATCAAAATAAGCGAAAAGATCAGTCCTGGTTTTATTAGGGAGTTCATCACAACAATACCTTTACTATTAAGTTCGCAGGCGTGTACGACGTTATGGATAAATCAACGTAAACCAGACATCCGACTGAATATTGCCCGGCACAAGGTGTTCTGAAATAGCCCGATAGCGCGCACTGAAATGAAAGTTCAGCTCGGGCGTGTCGATCGGCAGCATATTATTGGCGGTGGCGTTGGGAATAATCTGTCGCTTCTGCGAATCAAAAAGTGCCAGCCCAATCCCGCTACTGACGCGGCTGTTGCCGGGACGGGATGTTGCCAGAAAAACCTGCGGATCTTCAGCGGGCGTAATGCCCTGAAACATCATCCCGACCGTGCGGGAAACATCCACACTGCAATCCACCAGACGCAGGGTAAAAGGCACATCCACCGTCGAAAAACTGCCCACACCGTGAAAGGCGTTGGTGCGATACTGCCCCATCTCCACGCGCAGGCTTTGACTCTCGGGCGCCACGGCGCAACCGCCGTTGACCAGCTCACCTTTGAGATGTACCCGTCCGCCATCCACCACCACGCGGTGCGCCATCACAGGCTGTACGGCAGTAATCGTCAGCAGAAATAGAAGCCCAATTCTGGTCATCCTTAGCCCTCGATGTGGATCAAACTGGCCTCTTCCCTGAGGCCCGGTCTTCCCTGAAAAGCCGATTATTCGTATTTCAAGACGAAAGTGGCGTCCGCGTTCGCCTGACCAGGCTCAGTGGTTGCCGCAGTCGATTTGTAGCGTGCGGTGAAGTTCAGGGTGTTGGTCCCTGCGATCAGCGTTTTCGCTGCGGAGAAGGTTGCACCGTCTGGTGTCAGGGTGCTGGACGCGCTATCCAGGATCTCGATACCAACACCTTTAGCCGTGTTGTCGTTATCGCCTGCGGTTACAGCCAGCAGGGTTTTATCGGTCGCATCAATCTGGCCGGTGAAGGCAACAGCAGCGGTGGCAGCCACTTCTGGATCGCAATCATTCAGTTCAATGTTGAACGGAATATTAGAAGTGGTATCGCCCACTTTCGTGAATTTAGCGGTACGATATTGACCCAGAGTCACGATCTGATCCGCAGATTCAGTATTTACTGCGCATGCCGCATTAACTAATTCACCTTTAAAGTGAACGGTACCGCCATTGACGGAAACGGGATCTGCTGCATGAGCTGCACCCGCAACCAATACCAGCGAAGCAATGACGGAAGAAGCAATATTGCTAAGTTTCATATCTGTTCCTTTGGAATGTAAAAAGCCCTTCCCGGGTTAATTCGGGAATAAAAAACACATTCAATTGCGTAATTGAAAGTTTATTTTGGAAGCAACAAAGTAGCCCACGGACAAATATTAAAACAGGTCAAAACACTGCGATAATTCCAGGCTACATCCTAATTTCCCTTAGGAAAAGACCATTCAATGAGCAGGGTTTAGGGCCTGATTGTGGAAATCTCTCAATGGGTGACTGACAGCGGGCCTCGCTTCTGACAAAATATAGGCAATCCCCCTTTCAAACGTTACAGACGGAATCCTCTCTCTGATGGCAGCAAAGATTATTGACGGTAAAACGATTGCGCAGCAGGTGCGCTCTGAGGTCGCGGAAAAAGTGAAGGCGCGTACAGCGGCCGGAAAACGCGCTCCAGGGTTAGCCGTTGTGCTGGTTGGCAGCAACCCGGCATCGCAAATTTATGTCGGCAGTAAACGTAAAGCATGTGAAGAGGTGGGCTTCGTCTCCCGTTCCTACGATCTGCCTGAAACTACCAGCGAAGCAGAACTGCTTGAGCTGATTGACACCCTGAATGCCGACGACGCGATCGACGGTATTCTGGTGCAGTTGCCGCTGCCTGCAGGCATCGACAACGTGAAGGTGCTGGAGCGTATCGCACCGGATAAAGACGTGGACGGTTTCCATCCGTATAACGTCGGACGTCTGTGTCAGCGCGCACCGCGTCTGCGTCCGTGTACGCCGCGCGGTATTGTGACGCTGCTGGAGCGCTACAACATCGACACCTACGGTCTGAACGCCGTGGTGATTGGCGCATCCAACATCGTTGGCCGCCCGATGAGCATGGAGCTGCTGCTGGCCGGTTGCACCACCACCGTGACGCACCGCTTTACCAAAAACCTGCGTCAGCACGTCGAGAATGCCGACCTGCTGATCGTGGCGGTCGGTAAGCCGGGCTTTATTCCGGGCGAGTGGATCAAAGAAGGCGCCATCGTAGTGGACGTGGGTATTAACCGTCTGGAAAACGGCAAAGTGGTGGGTGACGTGGTATTTGAAGACGCCGCCGCGCGCGCGTCTTACATCACACCGGTACCGGGTGGCGTGGGTCCAATGACCGTAGCAACCCTGATTCAGAATACATTGCAAGCATGCGTTGAGTATCACGACGCAGAGGAAGCGTAAGATGGCAACATTTTCATTAGGTAAACACCCGCACGTTGAACTGTGCGATCTGCTGAAGCTGGAAGGCTGGAGCGAAAGCGGCGCACAGGCGAAGATTTTCATCGCCGACGGCCTGGTTAAAGTCGATGGCGTGATTGAAACCCGCAAGCGCTGCAAAATTGTCGCAGGGCAGACGGTCACCTTCGAAAACCAGAGCATCACCATTACCGCCTGAGTCGCTCAAGGCCCGGCGGCGCTTCGCATGTCGGGCCAATGACGCGTGATTGGTGTTTGTAGACCGGGTAAGGCATTTCCGCCGCCCGGTATTTTCCCCCTCTCAGCCCCCTGATCTCCCCTCAACCATAACGGTTAATTCTCGATCAACTTCAAAGAATCACTATTTCGTTTGTTGAAATGTGAAAATTAAGTTGCACGAATTTCAGGCTTCTCTCACGATAAGTAGAACGTTCTACTAAAACGTTCTACTTACAATAACAGCGCCTCTCAAAGCGCTTCTCGGGGGAAATCAGCATGAGTCTGATATCAGGGTTTGTTAAATCGTTGTCTAAGTTATCGATGATTGGTCGCGCGTTGATGCTGCCAATTTCACTGCTTCCTGCTGCGGGCCTGCTGTTAGCCTTCGGCGATAAATTCCACATGCCGCTGATGATGAACGCCGGTGGGGTCATTTTTGATAATCTGCCGATGCTGTTCGCCATTGGTTCTGCCGTCGGCCTGGCGTCTGAATCCGGGATCGCAGCCCTGTCGGCGGCGGTATCGGTGTTTGTCACTAACATCACCATCGGCACCGTTCTGAGCATTACACCGGAAATGGCCTCCCAGGGCGGGAAATACGCCATGGTGGTGGGCATTCCGACACTGCAAATGGGCGTTTTCGGCGGGCTTATCTGCGGTATTCTTGCGGCCTGGTGCTATAACCGCTTCCACACCATGCAGCTGCCGGAATTCCTCGGCTTCTTCTCCGGCAAACGTTTTGTCGCCATCGCCACTGCGTTTCTGTCATTCGTTCTCGGTTTGCTGCTGCCGTATGTCTGGCAGCACATTCAGGCGGGGATCGATGCCCTGTCGGTGATTGTGAACGGCGATAATCAGGCGGCCTCGACCTTTATCTTTGGTCTGGTTGAACGTGCGTTAATCCCGCTCGGCCTGCATCACATCTGGTATCCGTCGTTCTGGTACTCGTTTGGCGATTACACTACCCAGGCGGGCCAGGTGATCCACGGCGATCAGACAATCTGGTTCAAAATGCTGGAAGAAGGGAC
The DNA here is from genome assembly GCF_050435885.1 of Lelliottia sp. 489. Lineage (NCBI taxonomy): Bacteria > Pseudomonadati > Pseudomonadota > Gammaproteobacteria > Enterobacterales > Enterobacteriaceae > Lelliottia > Lelliottia sp. 489. The sequence continues at coordinate 429,241 of NZ_JBNDLC010000002.1, forward strand.
CAAATCCTTTAGCAGCGACACCTACCAGAACGCCGGTAAATTCATGCAGGGCGAGTTCCCGCTGATGTTGTTCGCGCTGCCAGCGGCCTGTCTGGCGATGTATCACGAAGCGCACACCAAGAATAAAAAAATCGCCTTCGGTATTCTGTTCTCGGCGGCGCTGACCTGCTTCCTGACGGGCATCACCGAGCCGGTGGAATTCACCTTTATCTTCGTGGCCCCAATCCTGTACGTCTTTAACGCTATTATGGCGGGTCTGGCCTACATGACGATGTACCTTCTGCACGCTCACATCGCCAAATCCTTCTCTGCGGGCCTGATTGACTACATTTCGTTTGGTATCCTGCCGTCGTTCAACGGCTATCAGACTAACTTCCTCAACGCGGTGATCATCGGTATTCCGATGGCGCTGATCTACTACTTCACCTTCCGCTTCGTCATCCGCCGTTTCGACGTCAAAACGCCGGGCCGCACGGAAGTGACCGCCACCACGGATGATAAAACCGACACCGAAATCGCGACCGAAATCATCGGCCTGCTGGGTGGCGCGAAAAACATCGACTCCGTCGGCTCCTGTATCACTCGTCTGCGTCTGGAAGTGGCGAAGAGTGATGAAGTGGATAAAGACGGGCTGAACGGTCTGGGTGCGCGCGGCGTCGTCTTCGTCGGCGATAACGGAATTCAGGTGATTTTCGGTGCCAGAGCACAGTTTATCGCCCAGACCATGTCCACCATGATCGGTAAATAATAAGATGCCGGACCGGCACGTCTCCTGTACTCTGGGAGGCGTGTCTTATCTGGCTGATAATCGAGAAATTTCAGGGAGCGAGTTTGAAGAAAGTCAGCATTATTGATGTCGCAAAACACGCAGGCGTATCGGTGTCCACCGTCTCGCTGGTGTTACGTCAGAAAGGGAAAATCTCAGAGGCAACGATTGAGAAAGTCCACGCTGCCATCAATACGCTTGGCTACATTCATAACGTCGCTGCCGCCAATCTTCGCGCCAACACCTCCAATCTTATCGGCCTGATCCTGCGTGATTTCAGCGACAGTTTCTCCATCAAAGTGATGGCGAGCATCGTGCAGGAGCTGGAAAAGCAAGGCTATATGGTTTTCCTCGGGCAGCCGCTTAACGATCACGAACATCTTGAGCGCTGCCTGCTTTCGTTTAAACAGCAGGGCGTCGCCGGGGTGATCTATCTGGCGTCCGATACGCGAACCTCCACGCTTCCGGCGCAAATCCGCGAATGCCCGTTACCGCTGGTCGTGGTCTCCCAGTCCTTGCTGAATGAAACCTGCAATCTGGTGATGCGCGATAATCGCCAGGCGGCGAATCTCGCCACCCGTTATCTGATTGAGCGCGGGCATCGTAATATCGCCTATATCGGCGGGCGGGAAGGCTGTCTGATCCGCGAGCAGCGCCTGCTCGGTTTTCGCAGCGCGATGACGCAATACGGCCTGGTGAACCGCGAAGAATCCGCCCCGGTCTGTAGCGACGATACCCAGGCGGCGGGGTTTATCACCCGTCAGCTGCTGGAAAAAAACAACACCATCACCGCCCTGCTCTGCCATTCGCCGGATGCGATGATCGGTTCGATTTCCGGGATTCATCAGGTCGGGCGTACCGTCGGGAAAGATGTGTTTCTGACGCAGCAGGTCGCGCTGGTCGGGTTTGAAGATATGCTGCATGTGAATCTGACCTCGCCGTCCTTCACCTATGTGTCGTCGGCGAGTGAAGAGACGGGCCGTCAGGCGGCCGGTTTAATGATTCGCAAGCTGAAAGAGCCGGATCTGCAAACGCAGCGGATCACCCTTTCCGGGCAGCTGATCGCGCGGGAGTCGGCCTAGAAATAGCAAAACGCCCGAACATGTCGGGCGCTTTATTGGCTGTTTTACGGCATTGACCGGGTAACAGTGACCTACTTACGACGCCAGGTGGTGCCCTGCGGGCCATCTTCCAGGATGATCCCCATTTCGGTCAGGCGATTACGCGCCGCATCCGCCGCCGCCCAGTCTTTCGCCTGACGCGCTTCCAGACGCGCTTTGATCAACGCCTCAATTTCCGCCACTTCGCCATCGTCCGCCTGCGCGCTGCTTTGCAGGAACACTTCCGGCTCTTGCTCCAGCAGGCCGAGCACCGCAGAGAGTTTACGCAGATGAGCGGCCAGCGCGTTCGCGGCAGCCATATCTTCTGTTTTCAGGCGGTTCACTTCACGCGCCATATCAAACAGCACCGAGTAGGCTTCCGGGGTGTTGAAATCGTCGTTCATCACCTCGATAAAGCGTGCTTCGAACGCATCGCCCCCTGCCGGTGCGACAGATTTGTCGGTGCCGCGCAGCGCAGTGTACAGACGCTCCAGCGCAGAACGCGCCTGTTTCAGGTTCTCTTCGCTGTAGTTCAGCTGGCTGCGGTAGTGGCCGGACATCAGGAAGTAGCGAACGGTTTCCGCGTCGTAATATTTCAGCACGTCGCGCACGGTAAAGAAGTTGCCCAGTGATTTGGACATCTTTTCGCGATCGACCATCACCATGCCGGAGTGCATCCAGTAGTTCACGTACTCGCCGCCGTGAGCACAGGTGGACTGAGCGATTTCATTTTCATGGTGCGGGAACATCAGATCCGACCCGCCGCCGTGAATATCAAAATGCTTGCCGAGCTGCTTGCAGTTCATCGCCGAGCACTCAATGTGCCAGCCCGGACGCCCTTCGCCCCACGGGGATGGCCAGCTTGGTTCACCGGCTTTGGACATTTTCCAGAGTACGAAGTCCATCGGGTTGCGCTTCACGTCAACGACGTCAACGCGCGCACCGGCCTGCAGCTGGTCCAGATCCTGGCGAGAGAGCTGGCCGTAGTTCGGATCGGTCGGCACCGAGAACATCACATCGCCGTTGTCGGCAACATAGGCGTGACCACGGGCGATCAGCTTTTCAGTGATATCGATAATTTCATGAATGTGGTGCGTGGCACGCGGCTCGCTGTCCGGACGCAGAATATTGAGTGCATCAAAATCTTTGTGCATCTCGGCGATCATGCGGTCCACCAGCGCAACAAAACTCTCACCGTTTTCATTAGCGCGTTTAATGATTTTGTCATCAATGTCGGTGATGTTACGCACATACTTGAGCGTATAGCCCAGGAAACGCAGGTAGCGAGAGACCACGTCGAACGAGACAAAAGTACGCCCATGACCGATATGACAGAGATCGTAAACAGTGATACCACACACGTACATGCCGACTTCCCCGGCATGGATAGGTTTAAATTCCTCTTTTTGGCGCGTCAGAGTATTAAAGATTTTTAACATCGAAGATTCCGTGTAGACGTGTGTGGATAATAAAGTCTGTATAATACCCATAATTCAGACCGGAATCAGCACACAATGCAAGATGATCCCGTCTTACGGTTATGCTATAACAGCCCTCTTATCTGTGACCTTACAGAGGTCGACGTACCACAATACCGGAACAGGATGCAAAAATGGTTACTTTCCACACTAATCATGGCGATATCGTCATCAAAACTTTTGACGATAAAGCGCCTGAAACAGTTAAAAACTTCCTGGACTACTGCCGCGAAGGTTTCTACAACAACACTATTTTCCACCGCGTGATCAATGGCTTTATGATTCAGGGCGGCGGTTTTGAACCTGGCATGAACCAGAAAGAAACCAAAGAAGCGATCAAAAACGAAGCGAACAACGGTCTGAAAAACACCCGTGGTACGCTGGCAATGGCGCGTACCCAGGCTCCACACTCTGCGACTGCCCAGTTCTTCATCAACGTGGCTGACAATGACTTCCTGAACTTCTCCGGCGAAAGCATGCAGGGCTGGGGCTACTGCGTATTCGCAGAAGTGGTTGAAGGCATGGACGTGGTTGAGAAAATCAAAGGCGTGGCAACTGGCCGCAGCGGTATGCATCAGGACGTTCCTAAAGAAGACGTTATCATTACCAGCGTGACCGTCAGCGAGTAATTGGTGGCGACACTCTTTATTGCAGACCTCCATCTGCAAACAGAAGAACCGGCGATCACCGCCGGTTTTCTGCGTTTTTTACAAGGCGAAGCCCGCTCTGCCGACGCGCTCTACATTCTGGGCGATCTCTTTGAAGCCTGGATTGGCGACGACGATCCCAACCCTCTGCACCGTGAAATCGCCGCCGCCATCAAAGCGCTGGTTGATTCCGGCGTCCCCTGCTTCTTCATCCATGGCAATCGCGATTTTCTGATTGGCAAACGCTTTGCCCGTGAAAGCGGCATGACGTTGCTGCCGGAAGAACAGGTGCTCGATCTCTACGGTCGCAAGGTGCTGATCATGCACGGCGACACGCTCTGTACCGACGATACCGGCTATCTGGCGTTTCGCGCCAAAGTCCATACGCCATGGATTCAGACCCTGTTTCTTGCTCTGCCGCTGTTTATCCGCAACCGCATTGCCGCCAAAATGCGCGCAGGCAGTAAAGCCGCCAACAGCAGCAAATCCCTGTCCATCATGGATGTGAATCCGCAGGCGGTTATCGAGGTGATGGAAAAACATCGCGTGCAATGGCTTATCCACGGCCATACCCACCGCCCGGACGTCCACACGCTGTCCGCCAACGGAGAGCCCGCGCACCGCGTCGTGTTAGGCGCCTGGCATACGGAAGGCTCAATGGTAAAAGTCACGCCAGACGGTATAGAACTGATCCCTTTCCCGTTTTAATCCCCCTCTGTTTGTTGCCGAAATCATCGCTACGCAATCGTTTTCCTGCTCGTAATTTAATGCTATTCTCTGTGCCCTCAAAGCAGTGTGTTCCGCACCCACAGGAGTTTTAAGACGCATGTCTTCCCGCAATAATCCGGCGCGTGTCGCCATCGTGATGGGGTCCAAAAGCGACTGGGCTACCATGCAGTTTGCCGCCGAAATCTTCGAAATCCTGAACGTTCCACATCATATTGAAGTGGTCTCCGCGCACCGTACTCCCGATAAACTGTTCAGCTTCGCCGAAGGCGCAGAAGAGAACGGCTATCAGGTGATCATTGCCGGTGCGGGCGGTGCTGCACATCTGCCAGGCATGATTGCCGCCAAAACGCTGGTGCCGGTGCTGGGCGTGCCGGTGCAAAGTGCCTCCCTGAGCGGCGTCGACAGCCTCTATTCCATCGTACAGATGCCGCGCGGGATCCCGGTCGGTACGCTGGCGATTGGCAAAGCGGGTGCCGCGAACGCTGCGCTGCTGGCGGCACAAATTCTGGCAACACACGATAAAGAGCTACATCAGCGTCTGGCAGAGTGGCGTAAAGCCCAGACCGACGAGGTGCTGGAGAATCCGGATCCGCGAGGTGAGGCATGAAACAAGTCTGCGTCCTTGGGAACGGTCAGTTGGGCCGAATGCTGCGTCAGGCAGGTGAGCCGCTGGGCATCAGCGTCTGGCCCGTCGGGCTGGACGCCGAGCCGGAAGCCGTGCCGTTTCAGCAAAGCGTTATCACCGCTGAAATCGAGCGCTGGCCGGAAACCGCGTTAACCCGCGAGCTGGCGCGTCATAACGCCTTTGTGAACCGCGATGTGTTCCCGATTATTGCTGACCGACTGACGCAAAAACAGCTGTTCGACAAGCTGGGCCTGGCGACGGCCCCGTGGCAACTGCTGGCGGATAAACGCGAATGGCCGGCTGTCTTCGAGACCCTCGGCGAGCTGGCGATCGTGAAGCGTCGCACCGGCGGCTACGACGGGCGCGGCCAGTGGCGTTTACGTGCAAACGAAACCGCCGAGCTGCCTGACGAGTGCTACGGCGAATGTATCGTCGAGCAGGGGATCAATTTTAGCGGCGAAGTGTCGCTGGTTGGCGCGCGCGCCCATGACGGCAGCACGGTGTTTTATCCCCTGACCCATAACCTGCATCAGGACGGTATTCTGCGCACCAGCGTGGTGTTCCCGCAGGCGAACGCCGCTCAGCAGGCGCAGGCCGAAGATATGCTCTCAGCCATCATGCATGAGCTGGGCTACGTCGGCGTCATGGCGATGGAGTGCTTTATCACGCCAGCCGGTCTGCTGATCAACGAACTCGCCCCGCGCGTGCATAACAGTGGCCACTGGACGCAAAACGGCGCCTCTATCAGCCAGTTTGAGCTGCACCTGCGCGCCATCACCGATCTGCCGCTGCCGCAGCCGGTGGTGAACAGCCCGTCGGTGATGATCAATCTCATCGGTACCGATCTGAATTATGACTGGCTGAAACTGCCGCTGGTCCATCTGCACTGGTACGACAAAGAGGTGCGCGAAGGCCGTAAAGTCGGGCATCTCAATCTGAACGATGACGACGCTGGCCGCCTGAGCGCCACCCTCGAAGCGATGGTTCCGCTGCTGCCACCTGAGTACGCAAGCGGCATCGCCTGGGCGCAAAGCAAACTCAAATAAGGTCTAAATGCCGGGGAGTTGATCTTTTCCTTCCCCGGCATCTTTCAACGCGCGTAAAATCCCCGCCTATTGCTGTTTTGTTTCCTTCAGGACTTCTCATGAACGATGGAACGGACTATCGCGCGATCCTTGCCGCCGATACCCCTTTACTCGACGTTCGCGCGCCGATCGAATTCACCCAGGGCGCCATGCCTGCTGCGCTCAATCTGCCGCTGATGAACGACGACGAACGCGCCGCCGTGGGCACGTGCTATAAACGCCAGGGGCCAGAAGCCGCGCTGGCGTTGGGCCATAGTCTGGTCAGCGGCGACACGCGGGAAGAGCGGATTAACGCCTGGCGCGACGCCTGTCTGGCAAACCCTGGCGGCTATCTCTGCTGCGCGCGTGGCGGGCAGCGCTCGCACATTGCCCAGGCGTGGCTAAACGCGGTGGGCATTGATTACCCGCTGATTGTGGGCGGCTACAAAGCCCTGCGTCAGACCGCGATCCAAGCCACCGCCGAACAGGTGCAAAAGCCGATGGTGCTGATTGGCGGCTGTACCGGCAGCGGCAAAACGCTGCTGGTTAAACAGCACGCGTCGGGCATCGACCTGGAGGGGCTGGCGCGTCATCGCGGCTCATCCTTTGGCCGCACGCTTAATGCCCAGCTGTCGCAGGCCAGTTTTGAAAATCACCTGGCCGTCGCGCTGCTGAAAAAGGACGCCGCGCGCTGGGTGCTGGAAGACGAAGGCCGCATGATTGGCTCCAACCATCTGCCGGAGTGTCTGCGCGAGCGCATGGCGGAATCACCTATCGTGGTGGTGGACGATCCTTTTGATATCCGTCTTGAACGCCTGCGCGAGGAGTATTTCGCGCACATGTGGCAGGATTTTTCAGCCGCATTCGGCGAAGAAAAAGGCTGGCAGGAGTACACCGATTATCTGCACCACGGTCTGTTTGCCATCCGCCGCCGTCTGGGGTTACAGCGGTTTGCAGAGTTCAGCGCCTTACTTGATTCCGCGCTCATCGAGCAGCAGCGCACCGGACGTACCGAGGCGCACTATTCCTGGCTTGCGCCACTGCTCAATGACTATTACGACCCGATGTACCGCTTTCAGCTGGCGAAAAAAGCCGACAAAATTGTCTTTCGGGGCGAATTTAACGCGGTGGCCGCCTGGCTGGCGGCCTGATTCTCTAACGGCGATCGCGCTTATCGGCGCGTTTCGCCAGCCAGTCGCCCAGCACCTGAACAATCTGCACCAGCACGATCAGCGCGATCACGGTGACAACCATCACCTGGGTTTCGTAACGGTAATAGCCGTAGCGGATCGCCAGATCCCCTACCCCACCGCCGCCGACAATTCCCGCCATCGCCGAGTAACCGATCAGGCTCACCAGCGTAATGGTCAGGCCGCGCAGCAGCCCGGCGCTCGCTTCCGGCAGTAAAACAGTGCAGATAATCCGCATCGGGCTGGCACCAAAGGCTTCTGCCGCTTCGATGATCCCCTTGTCCACTTCTCGTAGCGCGCTGTCCACCAGACGGGCGTAAAACGCAATCGCCGCCACGGAGAGCGGAACCGACGCCGCAATCGGACCGATGGTGTTGCCGAGCAGCAGCTGCGTCAACGGCAGCAGCAGAACCAGCAGGATCACGAACGGTACCGAACGGATAATGTTCACCAGCACGGAGCTCACCAGATAGACAGCGCGGTTTTGCCAGAACAGGTGGCGGTCGGTGACAAAAATTAAAAAGCCGAGCGGCAGGCCGCCAATTATCGCCAGCACCGTTGAGATGCTCAGCATCTGGAAGGTTTCGTTAAACGCAAGGCCCAGATCGGCCACTAAATCATCCACGGATCACCTCCACCTGGGCTGTACGATGACGAATATGTTCCACGGCAGACGCCACCACGGACGGGTCATCCGCCGTCAGCTGCACCACCAGAATCCCCAGCGCGCGTTCACCGATGTACTCGATTTTGCCGTGCAGAATATTCACCGCCACGCCAAATTTAATCGCCACATCCGAGAGCACGGGCTGCTCGGCGGAATCACCGATAAACAGAATTTTCAGCAGTTGCCCCGGCAGGTGCTGCTGCAACCGCTCCGGCAGGGTCAGGTTCAGAGTATGGGAGACCAGTTGCTGCGTGAACGGATGCTGCGGATGGGCAAAGACGTCAAACACCTCGCCCAGCTCCACCACTTCGCCGCCGGACATCACCGCCACGCGATCGCAGATAGATTTGATCACGTTCATCTCATGGGTGATCAGCACGATCGTGATCCCCATCTGCTGGTTGATCTGCTTCAGCAGCGCCAGAATGGTAGCCGAGGTTTCCAGATCCAGCGCGGATGTCGGTTCGTCGCAGAGCAGGACGTCAGGATGGTTGGCAATCGCACGGGCGATCCCCACGCGCTGTTTCTGCCCGCCGCTCAGCTGCACCGGGTAGCGATTCGCTTTGTCCGTCAGCCCGACCAGGGCGAGGATCTCCGCCACGCGCGGGGCAATATTGCTGCGCGCCCATCCGGCGGCTTTGAGGCTAAACGCCACGTTCTGCGCCACCGTGCGGGTATGCATTAAATTGAAATGCTGGAAAATCATGCCAATACGCTGGCGCGCTTTACGCAGATTCACGCCGTCGAGGGCAGAAATCTCCACGCCGTTAACATTCACGCGGCCCGCGCTCGGGCGCTGAAGCGCGTTAAGGGTGCGCAGCAGCGTGCTTTTCCCGGCGCCGCTGGTGCCGACAATGCCAAAAATCTCGCCCGCCGCAATCGTCAGGCTGACGTCGGAAACCGCGCGGGTGGAAGGTCCACGTCCTGTCTGGAAGTCGACGCATACCTTGTCTAACTCAATCATGACTACCTCAGAAATGCGAAAAGGGCAGACTCGGCTGCCCTGTCGATCGGTTACGCGATTACGGTTTTGCGGCCGTCATCCAGTCCGGTTTCTGGAAAGCGGTATACACGTTTTTCGGATCGTCGATCACCGCGCGATAGGCCGGGGACTGCACCACCGCCACGATATCTTTCGCGAAGGGTTTATCCGCATCTTCCGTGCGTACGGCGATGATATTTTTCAGGTTTTCATCGAGATGCTCCTGCGCCAGAGCGCTGGAGAGATCCAGCCCGGCGGCAATCGCAAAGTTGCCGTTCACCAGCGAGGCCGTGACACTATCAAGCGTGCGCGGCAGCTGCGCGGCTTCCAGCGGTTTGAAGACCAGCCCTTTCGGGTTGCTGGCAATATCGCGCTCAGAGGCTTTGGTCGGATCGATGTTGTCTTTGATGGTGATTAATTTCAGGGACTGCAGGAAACGCAGGCCGCGCGCGAGGTTGGTCGGGTCGTTTGACAGGGTCACAATATCGCCCTTTTTAAGCTGATCCAGGCTCTTGATCTGGCGCGAGTAAAAGCCCATTCCCGCAGTCGGCACGGTGAGTAATTTGGTCAGTTTCAGCCCTTTATCCGCCGTGAACTTATTAAAATAGAGCGAGTGCTGGAACAGGTTAGCGTCGATGCTGCCGTTTGAGAGCGCCATATTCGGCTGCACGTAATCACTGAATTCGCGCACCACGACTTTGTAGCCCTTCTCTTTCAACGAGGGGGCAATGGCCTGTTTCACCATATCGCCGTAAGGGCCTGGGGCGACGCCAAACACAATGGTGTGCGGATCGCTGTTAGCGTGGGCGGTCTGCAAACCGCAGAGCAGCAAAAGCGCACCGGCAGCGGCGCGAAGCGTGTGACGAATTCCCATGAGATCTCCATTTCAAAGCGGTGTGACGTTGTGATGCCCCGTACGATGCGGGGCAGAGTCTGTTTAACATGACACAGATCACAAGCGGCTGTCCTTGAAATTATTTCATGATGTTGCGGAATATGTCGTTGAATGTGCAGGAAATTGGGAAATGCGTTTTATGGGAAAGGATAGACCGTGCGCGTATATGAACGGGGGAGATCGGCACAGTTCGTGGCCCCGGTAGCAACGTGCCACCGGGGCCACGCGTTCAGACTTAGAAGTCGTAACGCAGACGTACCAGGTTCATATCACCCAGGTCGTCGGTGCTAGAGGTAAAGACGTGCTCGTAATCAACACGGAAACCGTAATCCAGCTGGAAGCTCACACCCACGCCATTATCGGTGCGCTGGTAGTTGCGGCCATTCACATACTCAATACGATCGCCCATCACGTACGGCTGAACGGATTTCAGCGCATACTGACCAACCGGGATTTTGTAGCCCGCGAAGTATTCAATACCCCACGCATCACCGGCAAAGTAGTCGTTCACGGACACTTTTTTGGTGGTCATGAAGTTCTGATACCAGCCGCCGCCTGCGGAGAAGGTCCAGTTGTCCGGGGTCCAGCTCAGTGCCGTACCGAGGATATTCTGGTCGTAAGATTTGCTGTCGCCGTTATCCGGGTTACGCATATCCGCACGGGTGTAGTTCCACGCCGCGCCCCAGGTCAGGTCGGTAGTCAGGTGGTAATCCAGACCCAGTGAACCGCCGCCTTTACGTTTGTAACGCAGGCCGTTACCTGGCAGGTATTCACCGTCTTCAAACAGGTAGGAGGCGTAGATATCGGCATCTCCCACGGTTTTCTTATATTTCAGCATTTTGCGTGAACGATAAGAGCCGTCGTAGTCGCCGTTGATGCCGTTACCCGGAGCCTGACCGATCATGTCGTAGTCCCAGATATCGGTTTTCGCGCCCACCACATCGTAATAGACGCTGTTCTGTTGACCGAAGGTCAGCGTACCCCAGGTATCGCTTTTCAGGCCGGTGTAGAGCATACGGCGAGAGGTGTCGTTCGCGCCTTCTGCGTAGTGATTATCCCAGTCGAACAGCGCCGGAATGTTCACACCCAGCTCGTAGTAGCTTATCCAGCTGATGTCATCGAACAGGTAGTAATCTGCGGCGAAACGGAAACGTGTACCGCCGTCGAAGCCGTTACGCTTGTAAGAACCTTTGTCGCCGTCACCCGTCATCATGTTGAACTGAGGACGAATACTGCCGCCAACGGTGAAGTTAAGACGGCTCAGGGGGTTGCCCGCCTGCGGATCTTGTTTCAGTACGGTGATTTCCGCTTGTGCTGCGAAAGACGCCAATGCCACTGCCGCGCCGATCGTTGCCGCCAGCGCTGTTTTTTTTATGGTCATTATTATTCCTTGATAGACACGCTGCTAATTATTTAGCAGACAAATAATATCCGGAATTAAACGAGCCGTGGTGTTGGGTTTTTAATGTTTTGTGCTGCTAAAAGTGGGGGTATTATCGATTTGTGCTACTTAATGATTACACACCAGTATATAAACCGGTGCGTAATCATCACGTGAGGGAATTAACTGGCAAACTGACGGAACAGGGCTTTGCCTTTTAGCAGACGCGTTCCCAGCCAGCCGCCGCACAAGGAGAGCAGCACTGCGCCGGAGACCGGAAGGATCAGCCACAGCCGCCAGTCCGGCTCCCACGGGAAGTCGAAGACTTTGGTCTGGAGCACGGCCAGCGCGGTTTCTGCACCGATGGCCGCCACCAGTCCCGACACCAGCCCCAGCAGCGCAAACTCGCACCACAGGGTTGTGCGCAGCAGGGATTTACTCGCGCCGAGCGTGCGGTACACCACCAGCTCCTGATGGCGCTGTCGCATTCCCACCTGCATCTGCGCCAGCAGCAGCAATAGGCCGCAGGCGGTGACCAGCACCACCATGACCTCCAGCGCACGGCTTACCTGCTCCAGCACCTGGCCGACCTGTTTCAGGATCGCGCCAATATCCAGCAGGCTCACCGTCGGGAACTCGCGGTTCAGCTGCGTCAGCATGCCGTTGCCGTTTTCCCAGCGGAAGCTGGTCAGCCAGCTTTGCGGCTGCCCGTCGAGCGCCCCGGACGGGAAGATAAAGAAGAAGTTCGGACGCAGGCTTTCCCAGTCCACTTTACGCAGACTGGTCACTTTGGCGCTAAAGTCCTGGGTATCGCCAGTGAACGTCACCGTATCACCTAAACCGACTTTCAGCCGTGCAGCCAGCCCTTCTTCCATCGACACTTCACCCGCTTTTGGCGGCCAGTTTCCGGCGGTAATCGGGTTATGATCCGGACGCTTGTCCTGCCAGGTCAGATTCAGCTCACGGTTAAGCGCCTCGTCCTGATTCCCCTCCGTCGGCTTGCCGTTAATCTGCGTCAGCCGCGCGCGGACAATCGGATAGAACGACTCGGGCACAATCTGATGCTCAGACAGGAAAGCCTTCAGCGGCGTGACCTGCTCCGGCGCGATGTTAATCAGGAAATAGTTCGGGCTTTCCGGCGGCAGCTGCTGCTGCCAGCGGTCAAGCAGATCGCCGCGCAGCACCAGCAGCATCGCCAGCAGCATAAAGGAGAGTGAAAATGCCGACAGCTGGCTGAGGGTAGACCACGGCTGGCGCAGCAGACGATTAACCGCCAGACGCACGGGCAGGGATTTCAGCGTCAGCCCTTTCAGCACGTTCAGCAGCATCCAGCCCAGCACGCCGCACAGCAGCGCCAGCACAACGGCACCGGCCAGCACCGCCCACAGTAACATGCTGCCGCCCATCAGCCAGGCGAGCAACATCACCACCACTGCCACCACAACCGGCAGATAGAATTTCAGCGGCCAGACGCTGGCGACCACATCCCTGCGCAGCACCCGCAACGGCTGTGTGGCCAGCAGCAGGCGATAAGGGCGCAGCCCCACCAGCAGCGAAATCACCACCATCGCCCCCATGGCCCACAGCCAGGGCCACAGGCTGGCTGGCGGAAGTGCGGCAGGCAGCACCGGTTTCAGCAGGATCATCAGCACTTTTTCAAACAGCAGCCCAATCGCCCCGCCGGTGATAGCAGACAACGCCAGCACCATCAGCCACTGGCCAACGATCAGCTTACGCAACTGCGCCCTGCCCGCGCCGAGGGTTTTCAGGATCGCCACCAGATCGTAGCGGCTGCGGCAGTAGTGCCCCATCGCTACCGCCACGGCAGCAACCGCCAGCAGCATGGTCAGCAGCGCAGAGAGCAGTAAAAACTGCTGCGAGCGTTCGAGGGATTTCCCCAGCGCGCCGTCGTCCTGCTCCATGCCAATCCAGCGATGTTCCGGTTTCAGCTGCGGTTTCAGCCACTTTTCGTAGGCGTCGATCTGCGCAGGCGTGCCACCAAATTTGTAGCGCCAGGTGACGCGGCTGCCCGGTTGTACAGCCCCGGTTTTTGCCACATCAGCGGTATTCATCAGCAGACGCGGTGCCATCTGGAAGGGGTTAAAGCCGGAATCCGGCTCCTGCACCACTTCCCCGGCGATTTTCAGCGTGGCATCGCCCACGTCGATGCTGTCGCCGGTTTTCAGGTTCAGCAGCGCCATCAGCCGCGGAGCCAGTAGCACTGAGCCTGCCGTTGGTTTTAAGCCCGGCGGCTCGGTTTGCAGCTCGCCGTACATGGGATAGATGTCGTCGACCGCTTTCACGCTCGCCAGCTGGGGCGTATCAGCGGCGAAGGTCATGGTCTGGAAACTCAACTGCTGACCGACCTTCAGCCCCTGTTTACGCGCCTCATCGATCCACGCCTGCGGCACATCGCGTGAGCTGCTCAGGGTGCGGTCACCCGCCATAAACTCGCGGCTTTGCTGGCTTAAGCCCTTTTCCATACGATCGCTGACGCTGCCGAGCGCCAGCACGCAGGCCACCGCCAGACTCAGCGCCAGCCAGACAATCAACAGCGAGGGCGAGCGCCATTCGCGCCAGAACCAGCGTGCAATCATGCTTCCTCCTGCAATTGCCCGTTAACCAGACGCAGACGTCTGTCGCAGCGGGCGGCAAGCTGCGGATCGTGGGTGACCAGAATCAGCGTGGTGCCGTGCTCGCGGTTGAGAGAGAAGAGTAAATCGGCAATTTTATCGCCGGTCTGCCGATCGAGATTCCCCGTCGGCTCATCGGCAAACAGCACCTCCGGGCGACCGTTGAACGCCCGCGCCAAGGCCACACGCTGCTGCTCGCCACCGGAAAGCTGCGCCGGGAGATGATCCAGACGCTTGCCTAACCCAAGCTGCTCCAGCAGCGCTTTTGCACTGCTGCGGCTCTGACTGGCATTTTCACCGCGCAGCAGACCCGGCAGCTCAACGTTTTCCAGCGCATTGAGGGTCGGGATGAGCATGAAGGACTGAAACACAAAGCCGATATGCTTTGCTCGCAGCGCCGCACGCGCCTCTTCATCGAGCTTATGCAGCGGCTGACCGACCAGGTTGACCTCCCCGCTGCTGCCATCGTCCAGCCCGGCCAGAATCGCCAGCAGGGTGGACTTACCGGAACCGGATTCACCAATCAGCGCAATGGTTTCAGCGCGTTTGACAACGAGTTCAACTCCGGTGAGGATGGATAGCTCGTGCTCACCCTGACCGACGGACTTCTTAAGATGATGAACTGCAACAATGTTTTCCGCTGGCATTTGCCCTTCCTGTTTCTGATTCTGATGACCTTTCGCGCCGCTGCGGCGGACACGTTACTGGTGCTGGGTGACAGCCTGAGTGCGGGCTACCGGATGGCGGCCACTGCCGCCTGGCCTGCGCTGCTCAACGATAAGTGGCAGACCCAAACGCCGGTGCTGAATGCCAGCATCAGCGGCGATACGTCCCAGCAGGGGCTTGCGCGCCTGCCTGCTTTGCTCAAACAACATCAACCGCGCTGGGTGCTGGTCGAACTGGGCGGTAACGACGGTCTGCGGGGATTCCAGCCGCAACAGACAGAAGAAACCTTACGCAAAATTATTACGGATATTCAGGCCGCCAATGCGCAGCCGTTATTAATGCAAATTCGTCTGCCTGCGAACTACGGACGCCGTTATAATGAGGCCTTTAGCGCCATCTATCCCAAGCTTGCCAAAGAATTCGATATTCCGCTGCTGCCATTTTTCATGGAGGAGGTCTATCTGAAACCGCAATGGATGCAGGATGACGGTATTCACCCCAATCGCGACGCCCAGCCCTTTATTGCAGACTGGATGGCGACTCGACTGGCTCCTCTAGTTAAACATGACTCTTAATTAAGCGGAGATCCTGACAGGTAAAGTTATGCAAAAATCGGTCTTAATTACAGGATGTTCCAGCGGAATTGGCCTTGAAAGCGCGTTCGAACTGAAGCGCCAGGGATTTTGGGTAATCGCCGCATGCCGGAAACAAGAAGACGTGGAACGCATGAACAGCAAAGGTTTTCAGGGCGTGTTACTGGATCTGGACTCGCCGGAAAGCATTGAACGCGCCGCCGCAGAAGTGATCGCCCTCACGGGTAATCGTCTGTACGGCCTGTTTAACAACGCCGGTTTCGGCGTGTACGGCCCGCTGCAAACCATCTCGCGCGAGCAGCTTGAGCAGCAGTTTTCCACCAACTTTTTTGGCATCCACCAGCTGACCATGGCGCTGTTGCCTGCGATGCTGCCCCACGGAGAAGGCCGCATTGTGATGACCTCGTCGGTGATGGGCCTGATCTCCACGCCGGGCCGCGGGGCGTATGCCGCCAGCAAATATGCGCTGGAGGCCTGGTCAGATGCCTTACGCATGGAGCTGCGCCACAGCGGTATTAAGGTCAGCCTGATTGAGCCTGGCCCGATTCGCACCCGTTTCACAGAAAACGTAAATCAAACCCTGTCCGACAATCCGGTCGAAAATCCTGGCATTGCGGCACGCTTTACCCTCGGACCAGAGGCAGTTGTCACCAAAGTGCGCCATGCTTTTGAAAGCGATCGCCCGAAAATACGCTATCCGGTGACCCTCGTCACCCACGCCGTGGGCTGGCTCAAACGTCTGCTGCCGGGGCGCATGATGGATAAAATTTTACGCGGTTGAGTTGAAGCCACGCTCCTCATCCCCCATGTATTTGTCAAATTGATAAAAGAGAATGCCGTATGTCCGTACAGAATATTGTCAACATCACTGAAGCGAACCTGCACCAGACACTCGAAGTGTCGATGACCAAACCTGTGCTGTTCTATTTCTGGTCCGAGCGCAGCCAGCACTGTCTTGAGCTGACGCCGGTGCTGGAAAGCCTGGCGGCGCAGTACAACGGTCAGTTCCTGCTGGCAAAACTGGACTGCGACGCCGAGCAGATGGTGGCCTCCCAGTTTGGTCTGCGTGCCATTCCAACCGTCTATCTGTTCCAGAATGGTCAGCCCGTAGATGGCTTCCAGGGCCCGCAGCCCGAAGAGGCGGTTCGCGCCCTGCTCGATAAAGTGCTGCCGCGCGAAGAGGAGCTGAAAGCGCAGCAGGCGCTGGCGTTGATTCAGGAAGGCAAACACGACGAAGCGCTGCCGCTGTTGAAAGAGGCGTGGCAGATGTCGAACCAGGACAGCCAGATTGGCCTGCTGCTGGCGCAGACGCAGATTGAACTGCACCGTTCCGAAGAGGCTGAAGCGGTGCTGAAAACCATTCCGCTGCAGGATCAGGATACCCGTTATCAGGGTCTGGTAGCGCAAATTGAGTTGCTGAAACAGGCGGCTGACACGCCGGAAATCCAGCAGTTGCAGCAGCAGGTAGCCGAGAATCCTGACGATGCGGCGCTGGCCAGCCAGCTAGCGTTACAGCTTCATCAGGTCGGACGTAACGAAGAGGCGCTGGAGCTGCTGTTTAGCCATCTGAAAAAGGATCTGGCAGCTGCTGACGGCCAGGCACGTAAAATGTTCCAGGAGATCCTGGCGGCACTGGGTACCGGCGATGCGCTGGCCTCAAAGTATCGTCGCCAGCTTTACGCCCTGCTCTACTAATCCAGTCTGAAAGCCGGGCAAGCGACATGCTGCCCGGCAACACACCTGCGCGTTACTCTGCTTTTTTCAATTGCGTCACCACCAGCTGATGGCGCGAGTTGTAGAATTTTCGATAGGTTAAATAGCAGGCGATAATGGTCGAAAGGCTGGCCGTCGAGAGCAGCATAAACGTCACCATAATCTGATATTTAATCGCTTTCACGGGATCAATACCGGCAAAAATCAGCCCGGACATCATCCCCGGTAGACTCACTAGTCCGACCGTTTTCGCCGAATCGACCGTTGGGATCAGCGACGATCGTATACTCTCACGGATCAATCGCGCCGACGCCGTTTTTGGCGTGGCTCCCAGGCTGAGTTTCTCCTGGATCTGCTGCTGCTCACTGCTAAAACGCTGGCCGAGATTGTTGTAGCACAACCCCACCGCCACCATCGCGTTACCCGCAATCATCCCGGAAATCGGGATCACCTGCATCGGTGAAAACTCAATCGATCCCGACAGCACCAGCACTGCCAGCGTCAACGCCGTGCCGGTGGTAATGGCGATAAACGAAGAGATAAAGGCCTTGTCGATGTATTTACTGCGTTTTTGCGCATTCCACGCGGCGTTAAAGCAGATAAACAGCACCATCAGCAGCGTCAGCACCGCGTGGTTGACGTTGAAAATATACTTCAGCACATAGCCGACGATAATCAGCTGAATGACCGCCCGGCAAATGCTCCACACAATGTCCTTTTCCAGACCGAGCTTCTCCCGATGGCTGACCAGAATCGCCACCAGGACCAGCACCATCGAAAGCGCCAGTGATTCGTTGGTAATATTATGCTCGTTCACGGTTTTCCTCCTTCATCTTCCCGCCCTGTGGCTGAAGGGTAATCACCTCATCTGCATGGGCAATCTCACCGGCGTCGTGCGTTATCCACAGCACCGCAATGTTGTTCTTTTTGGCGTAGCGATGAATGATCTCATTCACGTTGCGTTTGTTGTTTTCGTCGAGGGCGCTGGTCACTTCATCCAGCAGCAGCACTTTGGGCAGAAACTGCAGATTACGAATCAGCGAGACGCGCTGTTTTTCACCGCCGGAAAGTTCGTTTACGGACTTTGTCAGGGTTTCCGCTGGCAGACTAAAACGCGCCAGATCGGCAATGAATTTTTCCGGTTCGGGGGCTTTATCGCGGATCTGCCAGGGGAAGATCAGATTGTCGTACACCGTCTCACCAAACAGCGAGGGCGTTTGCACGCAGTAGGAGACCTGCTGGCGATAATGCTCGGGTGTGAGCGTCGTGATGTCCTTGTCTTCAAAGAAAATGTGCCCTTCCGTCGGGCTGAGGAGTGAGGCGATAATCTTCAGCAACGTGCTTTTAC
Source organism: Lelliottia sp. 489 (assembly GCF_050435885.1). Taxonomy (NCBI): domain Bacteria; kingdom Pseudomonadati; phylum Pseudomonadota; class Gammaproteobacteria; order Enterobacterales; family Enterobacteriaceae; genus Lelliottia; species Lelliottia sp. 489. The sequence continues at coordinate 447,718 of NZ_JBNDLC010000002.1, forward strand.
CGCAGCCAGACGGGCCCGTGATGAGCCTGAATTCCCCTGGCTGCACGTTGAAGCTAATCTGCTGCAATATCGTGGTTTCGCCCACGCGAAAACCCACGTTCCTGAGTTCCAGAAGCGCATTATTATCCTTCATATTATTTCCCGTTTTTTAATTCAGCTTCGTTCCAATATTGTAACCACGTTAATGGATTGGAGGCGAACTTCCCTGCAATAGTCGATATACTTAAGTTCAACAAACGAGCAGTTTTTGCTGCTCCACGGAATGCAAAACAGGAGGTTTTCATGTTGATCGTCATCCCTATCCTTATTTTCGTCGCGCTGGTGATCGTCGGGGCAGGCGTAAAGATCGTGCCCCAGGGCTATCAGTGGACGGTCGAACGTTTCGGCCGATACACCAACACCCTCCAGCCAGGCCTGAGTCTTATCGTCCCGTTCATGGATCGTATTGGGCGTAAAATCAACATGATGGAACAGGTGCTGGATATCCCTTCCCAGGAGATCATCTCCCGAGACAACGCCAACGTCACCATCGACGCCGTTTGCTTTATTCAGGTGATCGACGCGCCAAAAGCCGCCTATGAGGTCAGCAACCTGGAACTGGCGATTATCAACCTGACCATGACCAACATCCGTACGGTACTGGGGTCGATGGAGCTGGACGAAATGCTCTCCCAGCGCGACAACATCAATACGCGCCTGCTGCATATCGTTGATGAAGCGACCAATCCGTGGGGGATTAAAGTCACCCGTATCGAAATCCGCGACGTGCGCCCACCGGCAGAACTGATTTCGTCGATGAACGCCCAGATGAAAGCGGAGCGAACCAAACGTGCGTACATTCTTGAGGCCGAAGGGGTGCGTCAGGCGGAGATCCTGAAAGCCGAAGGGGAGAAACAGTCGCAAATTCTGAAAGCTGAAGGGGAACGCCAGTCGGCCTTCTTACAGGCAGAAGCCCGTGAACGTTCCGCTGAGGCAGAAGCACGCGCCACCCAGATGGTTTCCGAGGCCATTGCGGCCGGTGATATCCAGGCAATTAACTACTTCGTGGCGCAGAAATACACCGATGCTCTGCAGAAAATTGGCTCCGCCAACAATAGCAAAGTGGTGATGATGCCGCTGGAAGCCAGCAGCCTGATGGGCTCTATCGCCGGGATCGCGGAGCTAATCAAGAATAGCGGAGATGAGCGCAAAAAATGATTGAGATGATTGCAGCACACCCTCATGTTTTCTGGCTCAGCCTGGGCGGGCTGTTGCTGGCGGCTGAGATGCTGGGCGGCAACGGGTATCTGCTCTGGAGCGGCGTCGCGGCGGTCATCACTGGGCTGCTGGTCTGGGTCGCACCTTTTGGCTGGGAGTGGCAAGGCGCCCTCTTCGCCGTGCTGACGCTGGTCGCCGCCTGGCTCTGGTATCGATGGCTAACGCGCCAGGTGCGCGAGCAAAAACCTGCCGATGCCGCACTCAATCAGCGCGGCCAACAGCTGGTGGGTAAGCGCTATACGCTGGATACCACCTTAATTAACGGGCGCGGACATGTTCGTGTCGGTGACAGCACGTGGCCAGTGGTCGCCGATGATGACCTCGTGGCAGGGACTCGCATTGAAGTCATCGCGGTAGAAGGGATTACGCTTCGGGTGAAGGCCCGTTAAACGCTGGCCTTAAGATGGCAGCAGCCGGAAAGATTATCAATAATCGGACAGTCGGCGCTGTCATCCCCCGGACAGGATTCGGCGAGTGAGAGCAGCTGTTCACGCATCGCCTGCAGCTCCAGGATATGGCGCTCGATTTCCGCGACCTTTTCCAGAGTTCTCTTTTTCACATCGGCGCTGTGCCGTTTAGGATCGTTGAACAGATGGACCAGTTCACCGCACTCTTCAAGGTTAAACCCCACCTGCCGGGCCTGGCGTAAAAGCGTGAGTTCTTCGAGGTGCAGCTGCGTGTAACTGCGATAGCCGTTTTCGCTGCGCAGCGGCGGCGTGACCAGCCCTTTCTCTTCGTAAAAACGAATCGCTTTGCTGGTTAACCCGGTTTTTTTTGCCACATCACTGATATTCACATTTCCCCCTTGACCTTCCCCTTGATGGAAGGTTTAACCTTCATAACACTGTTCCAGAAAGAGTATGTTGGCTGAATAATCATACAGGAGTTTTGCTATGTCTCACACAATCAACCTAACGCTGGATGGCCTGACCTGCGGTCACTGCGTCAAACGTGTCAAAGAGAGCCTCGAACAACGTCCTGACGTTGAAAGTGCAGACGTGACGATTGAAAGCGCCGTTGTCACTGGCAGCGCCAGCGCCGACGCGCTGATCGATACCGTTAAACAAGCAGGTTACGGGGCGGAGCTAAGCCACCCAAAGGCTAATCCGCTGACAGAGTCATTAACCCCGTCGGAAGCACTGACAGCGGATACTTCTGAGCTTCCGGCAGCCCATGATATTGACGACAGCCAACAGCTGCTGATCAACGGCATGAGCTGTGCCAGCTGCGTCTCCCGCGTACAGAATGCGTTGCAGGCCGTACCGGGCGTCTCACAGGCGCGGGTAAACCTCGCGGAACGCACTGCGCTGATTATGGGCAGTGCGTCAGCCGCAGAATTAGTGCAGGCGGTGGAAAAAGCCGGCTACGGCGCAGAGGCCATTGAAGATGATGCCGAGCGCCGCGAACGCCAGCAAGAGACCGCCATCGCCACCATGAAACGCTTCCGCTGGCAGGCGATTGTCGCCCTGCTGGTCGGTATTCCGGTGATGGTGTGGGGAATGCTCGGCGACAACATGATGGTCACCGACGACAACCGCACGCTGTGGCTGGTGATTGGTGTGATCACCCTTGGTGTGATGGTCTTCGCCGGTGGGCATTTCTACACCAGCGCCTGGAAGAGCCTCAAGAACCGCACCGCGACGATGGACACACTCGTCGCCCTCGGCACCGGCGCGGCGTGGCTCTACTCCATGAGCGTGAACGTCTGGCCGCAGTGGTTTCCGATGGAAGCACGCCATCTCTATTACGAAGCGAGCGCGATGATTATTGGTCTGATCAACTTAGGCCATATGCTTGAAGCGCGCGCGCGCCAGCGGTCGTCCAAAGCGCTGGAACGTCTGCTTGATCTCACGCCACCGTCGGCCCGCGTGGTGACGGACGAGGGTGAACTCAGCCTGCCGCTCGCCGAGGTGCAGCCAGGCATGACGCTGCGCTTAACGACGGGCGATCGCGTGCCGGTCGACGGTGAAATCACTCAGGGTGAAGCCTGGCTGGATGAAGCGATGCTGACCGGTGAACCGGTGCCGCAGCAAAAATCCGCCGGTGATGCAGTCCATGCCGGTACGGTGGTGCAGGACGGCAGTGTGCTTTTCCGCGCCAGTGCTGTCGGGAGTCATACGACGCTTTCTCGCATCATTCGCATGGTGCGCCAGGCGCAAAGCAGCAAGCCGGAGATCGGTCAGCTCGCCGATAAAATTTCCGCCATTTTTGTGCCCGTGGTGGTCGGCATCGCGCTGTTCAGCGCCGCCATCTGGTACGTCTTTGGCCCGGCACCGCAGATTGTCTACACCCTGGTCATCGCCACCACGGTGCTGATCATCGCCTGTCCGTGTGCTTTAGGGCTGGCGACGCCGATGTCGATTATTTCCGGCGTTGGTCGCGCCGCCGAGTTTGGTGTGTTGGTTCGCGACGCCGATGCCCTCCAGCGCGCCAGCACGCTCGACACCCTGGTGTTTGATAAAACAGGCACCCTCACCGAAGGCAAACCGCAGGTCGTGGCGGTGAAAACCGTCGGTGTCACGCAAGAAGATGCCTTACGTCTGGCCGCCGCGCTTGAGCAAGGCTCCAGCCATCCGCTGGCGAGAGCGATTCTCGAGAAAGCCGGTCACGCAGCATTGCCGCATGTGAATAACTTCCGCACCCTGCGCGGGCTGGGGGTCAGCGGTGAAGTCGATGGCCACACGCTGCTGCTTGGTAATCAGGCACTGCTCAACGAAAACGGCATTGATACCGCTGCGCTGAACGATGAATTAACCGCCCAGGCCTCTCAGGGCGCGACGCCGGTGCTGTTGGCGGTCGAGGGGAAAGCGGCAGCGCTGTTCGCTATCCGCGATCCGCTGCGGGCCGACAGCGTGGCCGCGCTGAAACGTCTGCATCAGGCTGGCTATCGTCTGGTGATGCTCACCGGCGACAACCCGACCACTGCAAACGCCATTGCCAAAGAAGCAGGTATCGACGAGGTGATCGCGGGCGTACTGCCTGATGGCAAAGCCGATGCGATTATCAAACTGCAACGTCAGGGCCGACAGGTGGCGATGGTCGGCGACGGCATCAACGATGCGCCCGCACTGGCGCAGGCGGATGTCGGGATCGCCATGGGCGGCGGGAGCGATGTGGCCATTGAGACGGCGGCGATTACCCTGATGCGCCATAGCCTGATGGGTGTTGCCGATGCGCTGGCAATTTCGAAAGCCACGCTGCGCAACATGAAGCAAAATCTGCTCGGTGCGTTTATCTACAACGCGTTCGGCATCCCGATTGCCGCCGGGATCCTGTGGCCGCTGACCGGCACCTTGCTCAACCCGGTCGTCGCCGGGGCGGCAATGGCGCTCTCGTCCATTACCGTGGTCAGCAACGCGAACCGGTTGCTGCGCTTCAAACCGAAAGAGTAAACCTCCAGGCCGGGTGGCGAATTCGCCCAACCCGGCCTGGAGTTGCACCTTCAGCCACCACGCGCTAGCATGAACTTTTCCATCAATGGAGCGCGTATGAGTCTGTTTAGTCGTATAAAAACCACCTTCCGCGCTTTGTTTCCCCGCCGCTATCCCTGGCCGGGGCTGGATATTTCGCTCCCGGGCGGGCAGCATCTGCACCTGGTCGGCAGTATCCATATGGGCACGCGCGATATGTCGCCCCTGCCACCGGCACTCGTACAACTGTTGCGCAAAGCCGATGCGCTCATCGTCGAAGCCGATATTTCCGGCAGCGAATCGCCATTCGCCAATCTCGATATCCCGCCGCCGCTGAGCGAGCGTCTCAACGAATCGCAGCGCGCCGAGCTTGAACGTGTGGCCGATGAGCTGGGGCTTTCTTTATCCCTTCTGGAAACGCAGCCCCTGTGGCAAATCGCCATGGTGTTGCAGGCGACGCAGGCTCAACGACTGGGTTTGCGCGGGGAGTACGGTATCGACTACCAGCTCCTCAACGCCGCGCGTGCGCGTAATCTTGCCATTATTGAGCTGGAGGGCGCCGACAGTCAGGTTGCTCTTTTGCGCCAGCTTCCTGAGGATGGCCTGCTGCTGCTGGATGATACCCTTACCCACTGGCACACCAACGCGCGTCTGTTGCAGATGATGATCAGCTGGTGGCTGGAGACGCCGCCGATCAACGGCAAGCTGGAACTGCCCTCGACCTTCAGCGAATCGCTGTACGATGTGCTGATGCATGAGCGCAATCAGGCCTGGCGAGAAACGTTGCAGGCTCTGCCCGCCGGGCGTTACGTGGTGGCCGTGGGGGCGCTGCATTTGTATGGCGAAGGGAATTTGCCGTCACTGTTGAAATAAAAAAAATGGCCAATATTTCTATTGGCCCGTCAAAGAGGAATTTCATCGTTATTATTATGCCGAAGGAGACCTTCGGTCAGAGCCGATTGTCGCTCAAAGTAACCATCACTGCCAATACTATTGCGCAAGATGGTGCTATTTTTTAGACAGCTGTCAGGCGTATGCTGAGCGCGTAAATTGTCTGTGGTAAGAAGGATCATTATGACTCCCGCCGTTAAATTACTCGAAAAAAACAAAATTCCTTTCCGTATCCATACCTACGATCACGACCCCAGTGAGACAAACTTTGGTGACGAAGTGGTGCGCAAGCTGGGCCTGAACGCGGATCAGGTCTATAAAACGCTGCTGGTGGCGGTAAACGGTGATATGAAGCACCTGGCCGTGGCGGTGACGCCTGTGGCCGGTCAGTTGGATTTGAAGAAAGTCGCCAAAGCGCTGGGCGCGAAAAAGGTCGATATGGCCGATCCGATGGTTGCGCAACGCACGACCGGCTATCTGGTGGGTGGAATTAGCCCTCTCGGGCAGAAGAAACGCCTGCCGACATTGATTGATGCGCCGTCGCAGACTTTTGACACTATCTATATTTCCGGCGGTAAGCGCGGGCTGGATATTGAGCTGGCGGCGGGCGATCTGGCGAAGATGCTGGATGCGACGTTCGCGGATATTGCGCGCCGGGATTAAACGCGCTGTCCGCTTAGCGGGCCAACGTTCAGGTATGAATTTAGTCTCTACACCCGGACAGCGCAGGAACCCGCGTACACATCGTACATACGGATTCCTGGCACTGCCCGAGTTCAAAAAAGACGAACAAAATAGCCCGTTACTGCCAGCTCACCTCACCTTTCGGCTCGTAGGCATTCACATCCAGCGGAGAATTCTGCTGGATGTACTGCTTAAGCACTTCGGCGTCGATAAAGCCGGTGTTGACGTAGCCCGGTTTGTTGTCGATATGCGGATATCCGTCGCCGCCCGTGGCGTTAAAGCTTAATGTTGCCATGCGGTAGGTTTTAGCGGGATCGACCGGCTCACCTTTGATTTTTAGATCGTTAAGCGTGCCATTTTTCGCCGTAAAGCTGACGTTAGCAAACTGCGGATAGGCCCCGGAGTCCGGCTTCATTTGCGCAACGGCGGTCAGATAGTCGATCACCTCTTTTCCGCTCATGTCCGCATACACCACGATGTTGCCGAACGGCTGAACCTTCAGCACGTCTTTGTAGGTAATATCGCCGCCGTCGATGGAGTCACGCACACCGCCGCCGCTCATAACGGCAAAATCAGCACCGGTGCGTGCCATTTGTGCCGCCAGCAGCAGATGGCCCATGTTGGTCTGCACGAAGCGGACCTTGCTACGATCGCCTTCGAGTCGGCCATTCACCGTCCCGATTTTCACATCAAGCTGCGCTTTGCCTTTGTTCTGGAATGGCGTCAGCAACGACAGCATCTGGGCGTTTTCAGCAATTTCCGGGGTGTAAAGTACGCGCTCACTTTTCCCGTCGTCGTAGGTCACTTTCTTCTTCAGGTTCACCGGGATCAGCTGGTAGCGCACCATTTTCATTTCGCCGTTGCGGAATTCAAAATCTGCGCGCCCCACATATTTGCCCCACTCGTGCGCCTGAACAATCCAGATCCCGTTCTGGCGATCCGGTGCGCACGGCGTACCCGGCACGTAATCAACCTGCTTTTTATTCTCCGATGCCATGCACACCGGGTTTTGTGAGTGACCACCCACAATCATCGCCAGCGAGCCTGCTGGCAGGCTGCGCGCCATTTCTACGTCGCCAGGCGCGTTCGAGCCGTGCTCGCCGTTGTCGTAGTGCCCCATATGAGTGGTGGCGATAATCACGTCTGGTTTTTCGTTTTGATTCAGCTCCTGAATCACCAGCTTCGCTTCGTCAGCCGGTTTGCGGAATTCGATATCCGTGAAATATTCCGGATTACCGATTTTCGCCGTGTCATCGGTGGTTAACCCGATCACCGCGATTTTCAGATCGTCGCGTTTGAACAAGGCCCAGGGTTTAAACAGACGCTCGCCGGTACTCTTCTGATAAATATTGGCCGAGAGGAACGGGAATTTGGACCATTTTTCCTGCTGGCGCAGAACGGTTAGCGGGTTATCAAACTCATGGTTGCCGACGGCCATCGCGTCATAGCCGATTAAATTCATGCCGCGGAAATCCGGCTCAGCGTCCTGCAAATCGGATTCGGGCACGCCGGTGTTGATATCACCGCCAGACAGCAGCAGGACGCTGCCGCCCTCAGCCGCCACCTCTTTACGAATACCGTCCACCAGCGTTTTTTGTGCGGCCAGGCCGTACTCGCCGTATTCGCTACGCCAGAAATGGCCGTGGTGATCGTTGGTATGGAGAATGGTTATTTTATAGGTTTTATCTTTTTCGTACGCCTGCGCAGACTGGCTTGCCAGCGCCCATGCGGCTATCAGCGCCAGTGCGACGCCTCGCTTCATTAACTTCATATTCTCGCTCCCTGACCAAAAGACAAACGCAAAAATTACAATGAGTAAGAAGAATAGACAAATATGTTTTCAGAATTGCGACTTTCTTCAAATCTCGCGCACAGGTATGTTAGCGGGATAATAATGACATCCTGCACTTCTCCTAATAATAGACGTGGTATTTATGGCAATCAGTGAATCGACTCCGCCTGTTACGGGCACTCCGGCGTCCGCGCCGAAATCGCGCACCGCATTTGGTATTTTGGGTGCCATCAGTCTGTCGCATCTGCTTAACGATATGATTCAGTCGCTGATTCTGGCGATCTATCCGCTGCTGCAGTCAGAATTTTCATTAACCTTCGTGCAGATCGGGATGATTACGCTGACCTTCCAGATGGCGTCGTCCCTGCTCCAGCCGGTAGTCGGCTACTGGACGGATAAATATCCGATGCCGTGGTCGCTGCCTATTGGCATGTGCTTTACCCTGAGCGGGCTGGTGTTGCTGGCACTGGCAGGAAGCTTTGAGATGGTGCTGCTGGCTGCGGCGCTGGTGGGTACCGGTTCGTCGGTCTTCCATCCGGAGTCCTCGCGCGTTGCGCGTATGGCGTCAGGTGGACGTCATGGGCTGGCGCAATCTCTGTTCCAGGTCGGCGGCAATTTTGGCAGCTCCCTCGGCCCTTTGCTGGCCGCCGTGGTCATTGCCCCCTACGGGAAAGGTAACGTTGCGTGGTTCGTCCTCGCGGCGCTGCTGGCCATCGTGGTGCTGATCCAGATCAGCCGCTGGTACGCGGCTCAGCATCGGGTAAACAAGGGGAAACCTAAAGCCGTGATTATCAATCCGCTTCCGCGCGATAAGGTCATTCTGGCGGTGAGTATCCTGTTGGTGCTGATTTTCTCGAAATACTTCTATATGGCGAGCATCAGTAGCTATTACACCTTTTATCTGATGGAGAAATTCGGATTATCGGTGCAAAACGCCCAGTTCCACCTGTTTGCTTTCCTGTTCGCGGTTGCGGCGGGAACCGTCATTGGCGGCCCTGTGGGTGATAAAATTGGGCGTAAATATGTGATTTGGGGCTCTATCCTCGGCGTAGCGCCTTTTACCCTTGTTTTACCCTATGCAAGCCTTGAATGGATGGGGATTTTAACCGTGATCATTGGCTTTATCCTCGCGTCCGCGTTTTCCGCTATCCTGGTGTATGCTCAGGAGCTGATGCCGGGCCGTATTGGCATGGTTTCCGGGCTGTTTTTCGGATTTGCGTTTGGGATGGGAGGCCTTGGTGCGGCTGTGCTGGGGCTGGTTGCAGACCACACGAGCATCTTCCTGGTCTATAAAATCTGTGCTTTCCTGCCACTTCTGGGGATACTGACCATATTCCTGCCTGATTATCGCCATAAGGCGTAGTTTCTCTGCGGTCAAAGTAAACTTTGGCCGCACCTCTCACCTACTGCCATAAGGCTTTCCTCTTCATCCCTCCGGTAATTTGTCCTAATCTGCTTTTTTTAACGCTTATTGCTGTTTTCTTCAAATTTCAACAATTATTCATAAACATAATGGCCGAAATTGTCATAAACTATTAATCGGCTTTTTGGTTTTTACGCCAAAAATGGAACACCCCACGACGAAAGGAGACGGAATGCATCACGCCACACCGCTTATCACCACCATTGTAGGTGGACTTGTGCTCGCTTTTATCCTTGGCATGATTGCCAACAAATTACGTATTTCTCCTCTCGTGGGCTATTTATTAGCGGGTGTGCTGGCGGGTCCGTTTACGCCGGGTTTTGTTGCGGATACCAAACTGGCTCCTGAACTGGCGGAATTAGGCGTGATTCTGCTGATGTTCGGCGTGGGCCTGCACTTCTCCCTGAAGGATTTGATGGCGGTAAAGCATATCGCCATACCCGGCGCAATCGCCCAGATAGGCGTGGCGACGTTGCTGGGGATGGCGCTTTCCGCTCTGCTTGGCTGGTCGCTGATGACCGGTATTGTATTCGGGCTGTGTCTCTCAACCGCCAGTACCGTGGTGCTGCTGCGCGCGCTTGAGGAGAGGCAGCTGATAGACAGCCAGCGCGGGCAAATCGCCATCGGCTGGCTGATTGTTGAAGATCTGGTGATGGTCCTGACGCTGGTTCTGCTGCCTGCCGTCGCCGGTATGGTTGAACAAGATAACGTCGGCTTTGCCACGCTGGCGCTGGATATGAGCATTACCATCGGCAAAGTGGTCGCCTTTATCGCCATTATGATGCTGGTGGGCCGCCGTCTGGTGCCGTGGATCCTCTCCCGCAGCGCCGCAACCGGCTCTCGCGAACTGTTTACGCTGTCGGTGCTGGCCCTGGCGCTCGGTATCGCCTTCGGCGCCGTCGAGCTGTTTGACGTCTCTTTTGCGCTGGGTGCGTTCTTCGCAGGTATGGTGCTGAACGAATCCGAGCTGAGCCACCGCGCGGCGCACGATACGCTGCCGTTGCGTGATGCATTTGCGGTGCTGTTCTTCGTCTCTGTCGGCATGCTGTTTGATCCGCTAATCCTGATCGAGCAGCCGTTGGCCGTGCTGGGCACACTGGCGATTATTATCTTCGGTAAATCCGTGGTGGCATTCGGCCTGGTCAGACTGTTTGGCCACTCACCGCGCACAGCGCTCACCATCGCCGCAAGCCTCGCGCAGATTGGTGAATTTGCCTTTATCCTGGCAAGCCTCGGCATGGCGCTGAACTTGCTGCCACAGGCCGGGCAGAACCTGGTGCTGGCGGGAGCGATCCTCTCCATTATGCTCAACCCGGTGCTGTTTGCCCTGCTTGAGAAATACCTCGATAAAACCGAAACGCTGGAAGAGCAGACGCTGGAAGAAGCGATTGAAGAAGAGAAGCAGATCCCGGTGGATATTTGCAACCACGCCCTGCTGGTCGGTTTTGGCCGCGTCGGGAGTCTGCTCGGTGAGAAACTGATGGCACAGGGCATTCCGCTGGTGGTGATTGAAACGTCACGCACCCGTGTGGATGAGCTGCGCGCGCGCGGCATCCGCGCGGTGCTGGGTAATGCGGCGAACGAAGAGATTATGAATCTGGCGCATCTGGACTGTGCGCGCTGGCTGCTGCTGACCATTCCGAACGGCTACGAGGCGGGTGAAATCGTGACCAAGGCACGGGAGAAGTGCCCGACGATCGAGATCATTGCTCGCGCGCATTATGACGATGAAGTGGAATACATTACCGAACGCGGAGCGAATCAGGTGGTGATGGGTGAACGTGAGATTGCCAATACCATGATTACATTGATTGAGAAGCCGCCAATTGAAGAGGCGGTAACGGGTTAAACGTCTTCAATCTGCCCCCCTCTCTACGCGAGAGGGGGAACAATATTCCCTCACCGCCAGGGTGAGGGAAACCATCAACGATCCCAGTACGACTCTTCCAGACTGTCTTCCCGTTCCGGCAAGCCACGCGTTAAACGCGGGGAGTGCTGATTCAGCACCTGATAGCTCACGCGGTTCGCGTACTTACACACCTGCGCCAGCGACGAATAGGTCAGCCAGTTCAACTGGTGTTTACTTGAATTAGGGACGTTGGTGCGATGATAGGCGTTCGCAGTGATGTCGTGCAGCAGGGCAGCCAGCGCGCCATCGCCTGCGCCATTGGTGTTCATGATCTTCTCGGGTCCGCCCATGTATGGGGCAATGTGCGAGAAAATACGCAGCGGATTCACGCAATCTTTGTGGCGCATCGCGCGACTGAACTCGTACTGGTTGAACTCGGCAATCGCCCCCGGTAGCAGCGGGTGCTGGGTTTTGCGTTTGTTCTCTTCTTCGGTAAACCCGGCCATAAACAGCCCGATCGGGCCTGCGGTGCAGAGCACCAGGTCTACCCAGTCCAGCGCCTTATCGGCTGCCAGCAGCGGGTCACTTTCACCCGTCAGGGCTTCAGCCTCTTCTTCGTTCATCGCCAGAATCGAGACGTGCTCTTTCAGGAACGCCTGCCACCACTCCGGGTTATCGGCGATCACAAACTTGGTGCCCAGCGTCAGCACCACCGGCACGTTGTATTTCTTCGCGTACTCCACCGCCTTCATGGTCGCTTCCGGCATCGGTTCGCCGGGCTTGCAGCGTACCAGATAGGAGGTAAGCACCAGCGCGGAGGCACCGGCAATCACTTCTTCCGGAATACTTTCCGCGCGCAGTTTATTCATGTGCCCAGGGCTGATGGCAAAGGTTCGCTCGCCGGCGTCGCTGATCAGCGTAAAGCAGCGGCCAATGGCGCCATCGACGCCCTGCAGGTAGTTCAGATCGGTACGGCTGGAGGTGTTGCAGAGGTAGCGGTAGGCGTAACCACCGATTTCGATATTACGGCACATGACGCCCAGTAAGACGGAGCGGTCATCGGCCAGCACCGAATAGTTGTGCATGGTATTGCCGATGGTGCCACCAGCAAACTGATGCGTGATCAGGTTTTCGCGCACCAGCTCCTGATACAGGGCTTCGGCGACATCATCTTCGATCACCAGTGAATGCCCGGAACTCAGCCCATAACGTGCGACAAACGCATCATCCACTTTTGCTTCGATATCCACCAGCGTCTGATCGATACCGACCACCCAGGCTGCGTTAGTTTCTTTGACCGGCTGAATTTGTTGCAGCAGCGGATCGCGGGCGTTGACGGGGAAATAGTGTTTGGACTTGCGTTTACCGGGAAATTTCATGATCAGGGCTGCGAGTGACTATTGGGCCGGAAATGGTAGCACAAACCCAGCCCAATGCGCGATTAGCGGCTGCCGGTCACCAGCGCCGCCATCATCTCAATATGTTCCGGGGAGTCATTAAGTGCCGGAATATATTCATACTTCGTGCCGCCCGCTTCGAGGAAGAACTCCCGGTTTTGTACCGCGATCTCCTCCAGGGTTTCGAGGCAGTCCGCCGAGAAGCCCGGCGACATCACCTGAACATGTTTCACGCCCTTCTCGCCCACCATTTTGAGCGTTTCATCGGTGTATGGCGTCAGCCACGGCTCACGGCCAAAGCGCGACTGGAAGGTCATCATCACCTTTTCCGGCGGCAGTCCAAGAGCAGAAACCAGCTCGCGGGTGGTGTCGCGACAGCGCTGCGGATAGTCATCGCCTTCATCGGCGTACCGCTGCGGAATACCGTGGTAGGAGAGCAGCAGCAGATCCGGCTCGCCGTGTTTTTCAAACGAGGCGCGCGCACTGCTGACCAGCGCCGCGATATACAGCTCGTTTTCGGCGTAATCGCGGATAAAGGTAATACCTGGAATGCGGCGACGGGTGGCAAGAATGCGCGCCAGCTCGTCCCAGACGGCGGCCACCGTCGAGCAGGAGTATTGCGGATAGAGGGCCAGCACCACGATGTGATCCACGTCCTGTGAAAGCAGTTCGTCGACCGCGCTTTCCAGCGACGGTTTGCCGTAGCTCATCCCGAGGGCGACGGGCATATCCGGTAAACGGGCGGCCAGCGCTTTTTCCTGACGACGGCTGTAGACCATCAGCGGCGAGCCCTCTTCCATCCACACGGACTGGTAGAGTTTAGCCACACGGGGGGAACGAATCGGCAGAATGACACCGCGCAACAGCGGCCACCACAGCAACTTTGGCGTATCCACCACGCGGGCGTCGCTTAAAAACTGTCGCAGATAACGTTTAACTGCCGCAGGGGTAGGTGCTTCTGGAGTGCCCAGATTGGCAAGCAGGATGCCGGTTTTCGCCTGACTCATTCACGCCTCTTAACCATTTGAATAGCTAATGATTGTAACTGAAAAGCGGGGAAACGGAACCCATTGCAGCAATAGGTGGAGCGGGGATTGTCGGAGGATGGCGTAAACGCCTATCCGGCCTACAGAATTCTAAGCAGGCCGGATAAATCGCACATTAGCCGAGGATTTTTTCCAGCTCTGCGCGCACGTCAGCCACGGCTTTGGTGCCGTCAACTTTCGCGTATTTGGTGTTACCGGACTGCGCTTCTTTCGAATAGTAGCCGATCAGTGGCGCGGTCATCTGATGGTATTCCACCAGGCGTTTACGCACGGTCTCTTCCTGATCGTCTTTACGCGTGGTCAGCTCTTCGCCGGTCACGTCGTCTTTGCCTTCCACTTTCGGTGGATTGAATTTGATGTGGTAAACGCGGCCGGAAGCAGCGTGAACGCGACGACCGATGATGCGGTCAACGATCAGTTCGTCAGGCACGTCGAATTCCAGAACGTAATCCACGTTGATGCCCGCTTCTTTCATGGCGTCAGCCTGCGGAATAGTACGCGGGAAGCCGTCCAGCAGGAAACCGTTGCGGCAATCTTCCTGAGTGATGCGTTCTTTTACCAGTGCGATAACCAGTTCATCAGTCACCAGTTTGCCCGCGTCCATAATGTCTTTCGCTTGTTTGCCCAGCTCGGAGCCAGATTTAACAGCGGCACGCAGCATGTCACCCGTAGAGATTTGCGGAATACCGTATTTCTCCATGATGAACTGAGCCTGAGTTCCTTTACCCGCGCCCGGAGCGCCAAGCAGAATAATACGCATTGCGAAAATCCCCTCAAAAGTTGGTTCAATATTTCAAAAAGCGCTAAACAATACCATCAGAACGGGTATCGCTCAAGGAAGGCGGGACGGCTGAAACGGTTAACGGGGGAGATTATTTAGGTTAGTGCGGTTTGGTGCCCTCACCCTGGCCCTTCCCTCGGGGAGAGGGAGAAGACCAGGGGAGGCCGGGTGATTACGCCATCAACAGCGCATTCACACGTTTGATGAACAGGTTTGGATCTTCCAGCGTGCCGCGCTCGGCCAGCAGGGATTGATCCAGCAGCAGCTCAACCCACTCTTTAAACTGCGTTTCGTCCTGGGTATCCGCCGCGCGTTTAACCAGCGGGTGATCCGGGTTCAGTTCAAAGATGTATTTCACTTCCGGGATCGCCTGGCCCGCAGCGGCGAACAGTTTCGCCATCTGGGTGCCCATTTCATCCGCATCGGTGGTCACAATCGCCGGAGTATCGGTCAGACGGTGAGTGAAACGTACCTCTTTCACGCGATCGCCCAGCAGGGTTTTCACACGCTCAACGAATGGCTCCAGCGCCTTTTCCGCCTCTTTCGCCGTTTCGTCCACTTCATCCGCCAGCTTGTCGATAGATTCGTCAGCTTTCGCCACGGACTGGAAGGATTTACCGTCGAACTCGGTCAGGTAGTTCATCATCCACTCATCGATGCGGTCGGAAAGCAGCAGGACTTCGATGCCTTTCTTACGCAGCAGTTCCAGATGCGGGCTGCTCTTCGCGGCGGCATAGCTGTCTGCGGTGATGTAGTAGATCTTCTCCTGCCCTTCTTTCATGCGGGACACATACTCTTCGAGAGAGACCGTCTGCTCGGAAGAGTCAGTGTGCGTAGAGGCGAAACGCAGCAGTTTGGCGATGGCTTCCACGTTCGACGAATCTTCCGCCGGGCCTTCTTTCAGCACCAGGCCGAACTGTTTCCAGAAGGTCTGGTATTTTTCAGCGTCGTCTTTCGCCAGTTTCTCAAGCATCTGCAGGGAGCGTTTGGTCAGAGCGTTACGCAGGTTACGCGTGACGGTGCTGTCCTGCAGGATTTCACGCGAGACGTTCAGCGGCAGATCGTTGGAATCTATCAGACCACGCACAAAGCGCAGGTAGTTCGGCATGAACTGCTCAGCGTCGTCCATGATGAACACGCGCTGCACGTACAGCTTCAGGCCGTGCTTGTGATCGCGGTTCCA
Source organism: Lelliottia sp. 489 (assembly GCF_050435885.1). Classification (NCBI taxonomy): domain Bacteria; kingdom Pseudomonadati; phylum Pseudomonadota; class Gammaproteobacteria; order Enterobacterales; family Enterobacteriaceae; genus Lelliottia; species Lelliottia sp. 489. The sequence goes on from NZ_JBNDLC010000002.1 coordinate 463,431, forward strand.
CATATCCCACGGCGCCTGGGCCGGGATGTACAGCAGGCTGGTGTACTCCTGCTTCCCTTCCACGCGGTTGTGGCTCCAGGTCAGCGGATCGGTAAAGTCGTGGGCGATGTGTTTGTAGAATTCGTTGTATTCGTCGTCTTTAATCTCAGACTTGTTACGCGTCCACAGCGCCTGGGCTTTGTTAATTTTTTCCCATGAAACAACGGTTTCGCCGTCGACTTCTTCGGTTTTTTCGATCTCTACCGGCAGCGCGATGTGGTCGGAGTATTTGCCGATAATAGAGCGCACGCGCCAGTCATTCAGGAAATCGTCTTCGCCTTCGCGCAGATGCAGGGTGATCTCGGTCCCGCGATCGGCTTTGGTGATGTCATCAACGGTGTATTCACCTTCACCGTGAGATTCCCAGAACACGCCGTTTTCGGCGCTATCGCCCGCTGCACGGGTGCGCACGGTCACTTTGTCGGCCACGATAAAGGCGGAGTAGAAGCCCACGCCGAACTGGCCGATCAGCTGGCTGTCTTTCGCCTGATCGGAGCCCATGGACTCAAGGAAGGATTTGGTGCCCGATTTCGCGATGGTCCCGAGATGATCGATCACCTCGTCGCGGTTCATACCAATACCGTTGTCGGCAATGGTCAGGGTGCGGTTTTCTTTGTCAAAAGAGACGCGCACGCGCAGCTCGCCGTCACCTTCATACAGATCCGGGTTGGACAGCGCGCGAAAACGCAGTTTGTCCGCCGCATCTGAGGCGTTCGAGATAAGCTCACGCAGGAAGATTTCTTTATTGGAATACAGGGAATGGATCATCAGGTGCAGAAGCTGTTTTACTTCTGACTGGAAACCACGGGTTTCTTGTCCTTTCATCTAGATCGACCTCAACAATGCCATTTAATGGGGTTTGAACACGTTGAGAGTGAGATGGGGATAGCGGGGAAGAATTTCAAGCGGAGGCCAGGGTTCCAGCCTCCGTTTGGTCAGAAAATAAGCTTGTGACGCCCAGCCAGAGAGTGAGACAGCGTGGTGCCGTCTACCATTTCCAGCTCACCGCCAACCGGCACGCCGTGGGCGATTCGACTGGCCTGCACGCCGTACTGCGCGCACAGTTCACCGATGTAGTTCGCGGTCGCTTCGCCTTCCACCGTCGGGTTGGTGGCGAGGATCACTTCGGTCAACGTCTCGGATTCCAGACGCTGCTCAAGGCGATCGAGACCGATATCGTCCGGACCAATGCCATCCAGTGGAGAGAGATGGCCCATCAGCACGAAATAGCGGCCCGAAAACTGCCCGGTTTGCTCAATGGCGTAGATGTCCGCCGGACTCTCCACCACGCAAATCAGGCCGTTTTCCTGACGACGCGGGTTCGAACAGATATTGCACACATCCTGCTCGGTGAAGGTACGGCAGTCCGCACAGTGACCGATTTCCGACATGGCGCGGGTGAGAGCCTGCGCCAGGCGCATCCCGCCGCTGCGGTCGCGCTGTAAAAGCGTAAACGCCATGCGTTGCGCTGATTTCGGGCCAACGCCCGGCAGGCAGCGCAACGCTTCCATTAACTGCGTGAGCAGCGGACTGGTTTGCATCAGAACGGCATCTTAAAGCCTGGCGGCAGCTGCATCCCGGAGGAGACAGAGGCCATTTTCTCTTTCTGGGTTTCGTCGATACGGCGTGCGGCATCGTTAAATGCGGCAGCGACCAGATCTTCCAGCATATCTTTGTCGTCTTCGAGCAGGCTTGGGTCAATTTCCACGCGACGGCAGTTATGCGCGCCGTTGATGGTCACTTTGACCAGACCTGCACCGGATTCGCCAGTGACTTCCAGCTGTGCGATCTCTTCCTGCATTTTCTGCATTTTGTCTTGCATCTGCTGGGCCTGTTTCATCAGGTTACCCAGACCGCCTTTACCACCAAACATAGGCTTCTCTCTTAAGTAGTCACGTTAAGGACAACGACCGGGAGTCTGACTCACGGTCAAATGGGACGGATACTCTCTTCATCCAGATCGGCGTCGAAGAAACGGCGCAGGGTCTGGATGTTGTTATCCGCAATAATCGACTCGCGCGCCTGCGCGAGCTTCTCTTCATAAATGGCCTGACGCCACTCCAGCGGCGTGCGCATCGCCGGATTATCATCTTCAATGATAGTCAATTCAACCGGCGCGCCCTGTAATGTGGAGAGCGCCTCAGCCAGCACCTGTTGTGCGCTGGCTGAATTAAGGTGACGCTGGCCCGGACGCAGATGCAGACAGATATGATTTCCGTCCTGCTCTTTCCAGGCGTTGAGCGCGACCTGCTCGACCAGTTTCGGCAGTTTTAACTGGCTGACCTCTGCGGCCCAGGCGTCACGCTCAAGGGATTCCGCCGCAAGCTTCGCGGAAAGCTCCGGCGTTTTATCATGCTCCAGCGCTTTCTTCAGCGCTTTTGGCGTGGCGACTTCTACCTTTACCTCTTCGGTGATGGTCGTCGCTTTCCAGCGGTAAGCCTCTTTCTTCGCCGGGGCTTTTTGTTCGAGCGCCGACGGTGACGGGCGCGACTGGACGCGCTCCGTTACCGATGCCAGTCGTTCGAGTGCGGCGTTGTTAACCGGCCGCGCTCTTCCTGGCGCTGCCGGTTCACTCTTTTTTGGTTTGGTTGCTCCCTGAGCACGCTGTAGCTGACTGCGCGCGGCGAGCACCGAACTGGTGGCATCCGGCAGCGGAACGTCCGGCCCAGGCGGTGGCGCTGTGTGCTGCGGCATCGGTGGCGGCGTCATCACCGCAGTCGGTGCGACGGGGGCGTAGGATTGACGCGGCACTTCAGGCTCGGGCAGCGGCATTCGCGGATGGAACGCCAGCGCACGCAGCAGCGTCATTTCGACGCCCATGCGGCGGTCTGGTGCGAACGGCAGCTCTTTGCGGCCAATCAGTAACGTCTGGTAGTAGAGCTGTACGTCAGCCGGTGGAACCGTGCGCGCAAGCTCTCGCATTCGCTGTTCAATCGTCGCCATGTCCGCGCCGATCGCCGACGGGGAAAGTTGCAGCATCGCCACGCGATGCAGCAGCGCCAGCATTTCGACCAGCAGTGCTTCCCACTCCACGCCGCGAGAGGCCGCGACGTTCACCAGAGACATGGCGCGTTCGCCGTTGGCTTCGATGATGGCTTCAATCAGCGACAGGGCCTGATCGTCGTCGAGGGTGCCGAGCATGGTGCTCACCGCCTCGGTCGAGAGCTGGCCATCGCCGCTGGCAATCGCCTGATCGGTCAGGCTTAATGCGTCACGCAGACTGCCATCCGCCGCGCGGGCCAGCAGTTGCAGCGCACGCGGTTCGTGAGTGATCTTCTCTTCATCGAGAATGTGCTCGAGCTGCGCGCGGATCTGATCGACGTCGAGCGCCTTCAGATGGAACTGCAGACAGCGCGACAGGATCGTGACCGGCAGTTTTTGTGGATCGGTCGTCGCCAGCAGGAATTTAACGTGCGATGGCGGCTCTTCCAGCGTTTTCAGCAGGGCGTTAAAACTGTGGCGCGACAGCATGTGGACTTCATCGATCAGATAGACCTTGAAGCGACCACGCGCGGGCGCGTACTGCACGTTATCCAGCAGATCGCGGGTATCTTCGACCTTGGTGCGCGACGCGGCATCGATTTCGATGAGATCGACAAAACGCCCCTGCTCGATCTCCCGGCAGTTATCACACACACCACAAGGTGTGGCGGTGATCCCGGTTTCGCAGTTGAGGCCTTTTGCCAGCAAACGGGCAATAGAGGTTTTACCGACGCCGCGCGTGCCGGAGAAAAGATACGCGTGATGGATGCGTCCTAGCGATAAACCGTTCGCCAGGGCGGTCAGCACATGTTCCTGGCCGACGACGTCAGCGAAGGTTTGGGGTCGCCACTTTCGGGCTAACACCTGATAACTCATGGGCAGGCTCTGCAACGCTGGAAGGTGGATATTCAGGGGGGTAATGCTAACACAACCTCACCCATTGGGCGAGGTTGCGGGATGAGGGATTAATGACCCGGGAAAGGGACCAGGCTGTAGCTGGTGATACCCTGTTTTTCCAGGCGCTGTTCGCCGCCGAGATCGAACAGATTGATGATGAAGGCCGCATCGGTCACTTCGCCACCCAGACGACGGATCAGCTTCACGGTCGCTTCGATCGTGCCGCCAGTGGCCAGCAGATCGTCCACCACCAGCACTTTGTCATCCGGCTTGATCGCATCCACGTGAATTTCCAGCTGATCGGTGCCGTACTCCAGCTCATAGCTCTCGGCAATGGTTTCACGCGGCAGTTTGCGCGGTTTACGAACCGGCACAAAGCCCACGCCCATCGCCAGCGCAACCGGTGCGCCGAACAGGAAGCCACGCGCTTCCGTCCCTACTACTTTGGTGATCCCGGCGTTTTTATAACGCTCAACCAGCAGTTCAATGCTGAGTGCGTACGCTTTCGGGTCTTCCAGCAAGCTGGTGACATCACGGAAAAGAATGCCAGGTTTTGGATAGTCCTGGATGCTTTTGATGCTGTTTTTCAGAAATTCAAGCTGCTGCGCAGTCGCGGTCATAAATGTATGCCTGGTTAAAAACGGTGTTACTCACGGCGCGCATAACATGATGGTCAAAGTAACAAGTGATTAACTTTTGACCAGGCGCACCTGTGCTCGAAAACGGTCGAATTTACTGGCTGCGCGGGATAATTGCAACAGCCATCATTGCACTTCAGTGCTTTTGTTGCTTTTCATCAACGACGGGGATTCGCCACATAAAGAAAAGCAGACAGGAGAGGATCACCAGCAGCAGGATTCGCACCCACATCATCTTCACCAGCCATAATGAAATGGCGAAGGTCACGAGGATCACCGCAATTGCGCGAGGCTTTGCGCCAGGCGGCATCGCCCGGTATTGTTGCCAGTGACGCAGATAGCCGCCAAACCACGAGCGATAGAGCAGCCACTGGTGAAAGCGCGGCGACGAGCGGGCAAAACACCAGGCCGCCAGCAGAATAAAGGGCGTCGTGGGCAGCAGCGGCAAAACCACGCCAAGCGTACCCAGCACTACCGCAAGCCAGCCAATGATGATTAAAATAGTACGCTTCATAATGCGAATCGTTATCAAACTGAACGGCTACTTTACCACTGGAGAGCGTATTGAAAACAGCCTTGCTTTTAGAGACGCTGCAAAATCAGCTGATTGCCCTGCGCGCGCAGGCATCACCGCTGCTGCAGCATGCGACGCTGAAACCACGCTTTGACCGGCAGCTGTTTCGTACACGCAGTACGTTGATACAAGATTATCTCGATGAAGCCCAACATAATCTTGATGAGCTGCGTCACGCCGTGGAGAGTCAGCAACGCGAGCAGGTGGCGTGGCTGGCTGACCATCTGGTGGAACAGATAACTGCCTTGCACCGGGAGATGACCGCGTGGCCGCTTCGCGCGTGGGACACGCCCTCGCCTGGCGCGGCAAAATGGCAGCGCAAGCGGCTGGAGCATCAGGATTTTGAACGTCGTCTCTATGCGATGAAAAACGAACGCGAACAGCAGCTGAAAGGGAGCGAAACCCTTGAAGAGCAGCAGCGTTTGATGCGGGAAATTTCCGCCCTGGAAGGACGACTCACCCGCTGCCGTCAGGCGCTGGATGAGATAGAGCGCGTAATTGCGCGTATGACCCGCTAAATGGAGCTGAACATGTCGCTTGAAAACGCCCCCGACGAAGTCAAACTGGCCGTCGATCTGATTATGCTGCTGGAAAATCATGATCTTTCGGCAGAGACGGTGCTGAAAGCGCTGGAGATTGTGCGGCGCGATTTCGAAGGGAAAGTGAGGGACGACCGCCCTCACCCTGACCCTCTTCCTTGAAAAAGAAGGCGTTCGATCAGGCTGGTGTTGGATCGTCGCCTTTGATCTCGCGCTTCACTTCCGTATGCTCGTCGCCCTTCTCGTTGCGCAGATGCACTTCAAGCTGGTTGAAGGCGATATTAATGTCGTTTTCACGGCACAGACGATCGATGGTGCGGTTCAGTTCGTCCACCGCATAGCTGCGATCGCGCAGCTCTCGCACGTATAAACGCAGCTCGTGATCCAGGGTGCTCGCCCCGAAGGTGGTAAAGAAGACGGACGGCGCGGGATCGTGCATCACTTTCGGATGTTCCGTTGCGGCCCGCAGCAGCACCTCTTTCACTTTATCCAGATCCGATCCGTACGCCACGCCGAGGCGGATCACCACGCGGGTGATGGTATCGGAGAGCGACCAGTTGATCAGACGTTCCGTGACGAAGGCTTTGTTCGGGATGATCACCTCTTTGCGATCGAAGTCGGTAATTGTCGTCGCGCGGATGCGGATCTTGCTGACCGTCCCGGAGAACGTGCCAATGGTGACCGTATCGCCGATACGCACCGGGCGTTCGAACAGAATGATCAGACCGGAGACGAAGTTACCGAAGATCTCCTGCAAACCAAAGCCCAGACCGACCGACAGAGCGGCGGCCAGCCACTGCAGTTTATCCCATGAGACGCCCAGCGAGCCGAAGACGGTCATCGCCCCGACCACCAGAATCACATAGTTGAGAATAGTGGTGATGGCGTAAGACGAACCCTGGCGCATGTTCAGGCGCGACAGCACCAGTACTTCCAGCAGCCCCGGTAAGTTGCGGATTAACGCCCAGGCCACCACCGATGAGACCAGCGCGAACAGCAGGCTGCCCATGGTCACGCTTTTCATCACCGCCGCACCGGCTTCGGTGCCGTTGTATTGCCACAGCGTAATACTGTCGAGATAGGCAAACACGGTGATTAAATCAGACCAGATCGCCCAGAATATGACGCCAAACAGGGCCACCATCACCAGCATGGTGATGCGTAGCGTCTGCTGGTTGACCTGCTCCAGCGCGATAGTCGGCTCTTCCTGTGGCTCCGCTCCTTCTGCGCCCTCCTTCACCATATTCTGACGACGCGCCAGCGCGCGACGATAGGCAATACGGCGCGCCGCGACGCTCAGCCCCCGCAGCACCGTCTGATAGAGCAGGTTCCAGAGGATCACCAGGTAGACGGTTTCAATCCAGCGGCCCGACAGGCGCAGTGTGGTATAGAAGTAGCCCGTTGCGGTGAGCACCATCAGCGCCAGCGGAATAATCGCCAGCACCGTGACGGTGATCAGGCGAATATTATGCGACTCTTTATCGCGCCAGCTGTCGCGGCACATTGGCCACATCAGCACGGCGATCAGCAGCAGGTTGAGGAAAATCGCCAGCTGACCCAGCACGTCATCCATCAGATGCAGCGGGGAAAGTTCAGCCACGACGGACCAGAAGTGCAGCGGCAGCAGCGCCAGACTCACGCGCACAATCTGGCGACGCCAGTGGCTGGTGAGCTGTTCCGGCATTGAGAAGTGACGCACCGCCACCCCGTCTTTTTCCAGCACTTTCCAGCACAGGCCAAACACCAGCCAGAACAGCGCCAGTTTTTTACTGAACGCCCACAGCAGATCGCTGATGTTGAGCTGCATCGTCAGCAGTATCAGCCCCGCCGCCAGAATAAACAGGCACACCGGCAGGGCGCGGATCAGATCGATGAGAATCGCTTTTGGCGTATGGAGCTGGCTGTCGTTGCGCAGTTGCCCGACTTCATGGGCGAGCTTCGCCTGGTATTTTTTGAGCCAGCCCAGACGCCAGCGGATCAGCCCCGCAATCAGCAGCAGCGGCAGCCCGGCCAGGAAGGCAATCATTACCGCAGGCCAGGCTTTCTCCCAGTTCACGGTAATTTTCATGCTCTTGATCTGGGATTTCAGCGCCTCCGGGAAGGACTTCAGCCAGTCCCAGTCCATCGGTTTGTTGCTGTTAACCCAGAAGATTTGCTGGGTGAGGATCTCTTTCAGGCTTTTCGACACGCTCACCAGCTGCTGCTGGTTGATTTGCAGGTTAATCGCCATCATCAGCTGGTTGCCCAACTGTTTGTTGAGCTGGTCGAGTAGCTCGCGGCGCATATCCACCACCTGCAACAGCGCGTCGTGCACTTCGTCGTTCACTTCGCTGGTGTGCCCCTCTTCCACTTTGGCGACAAACGCATCGCTCTGGAAAAGCGCATCACGCTGCTGGTTGATTTCAAACTGCTCCAGACGCAAATCCGCGATGCGGTTGGTCATGTCTTCCAGCTCGTCGGCGGAAGGCAGCGTCTGTTGTTGCTGATACAGAATGCGCGATAACAGCAGGCTGCCCTTGAGCACCGCGATCTGTTCTTTAATATTGCGTTCGGCCTGCAGGGCGCGATCCAGCCAGTTCTTCACTTTGATATTTTGCTGAACCAGCGAGTTACCGCTTTCGGTAGCCTGAATCAGGCGCTGGCTGAGCTGATGGTTCACATCCAGCTCCTGCTTCACCAGCGGGTTGTTCTGGATGCGGGTAGTTTCATCCGGCGAGACGGCTTCCTGCGCGGTTTTTTCGGTTAGCGTCAGGCGCTTACTGTTGACCGCTTCCTGCAGGAGCTGGAGCTGGTGTTCCAGACGATTAATATTGGCGGTGACATAATCCCGTTGCTTTTGCAGCGTATCCTGCAAAATGGTGTTGCCTTCAAGGCTTTTGCGCTGCTGGTCGATCTGCGCATTGAGCAGCGTCTGCTGGGCCAGCAGCAACGTTTGCTGAGTCGGGCGCAGCGCTCCCTCGCCGAGCGTGGTGCCATTCAGGCGGTTGCGGATCTGCTGGAGCTGCTGAGAGGCCGAGTACATGGCATTCTGCACGCGCTCCGGCTGGGTTTGCAGCGAGACCAGTTGGCTGTTGTAAGTGGCGAGATCGCTCTGCCCGGTCTGCAGGTCATCGAGCACCTGAGTCATGCGGGATTCAAGCTGGCGCAACGAGAGCGTGGCCAGGGTTTTGCGGGTTTCGTCGTCGTTATCGACGTCGCTCAGGGCATTCAGCGCGGCGGTCGCCTGCCGCATTTTTTCCGGCGCTTCAGCCACTTTCTGACGCAGCTGGGCGGTTTCGGTTTTAACACGCTCTATTTTATCAAGGGTTTCGAGCGTCTCGGTCAGATCGGCCTGAATCAGTTTTTCCTGCGGGGTCAGCTCTTTTTGTTTGTTCAGCGTATCCAGCTGAGACTGAACATCCGCACGCGTCGGCCCGTCGCTGTTATTCTCAGCGCGAGCGTAAACGGCAGAAGCCGTAGTGAAGAAAAAAAGCACGGCGAAGATCAGGACAAAAACAGGGTTTTGCGAGCGAGTGTAGTGCAGCATAGTGATGAATTTGATGTCAGAAATGACCGGGAATAGTCTGGTGCGAAGGATATCACGGCAGGTGAAAGCAGAATAGCGCGAAGGCAATCCTCCAGGAGAATTCCTGGTGCCGATCAGGCCGGCAGCGCGCCCGGCTCCATCCGCAGCGTCGGGCAGAACTGGCACATCTCCAGCAAAATGGCGACGTAGCTGCGTGCTTCTTTTTTCAGGTCAAAGGACTGCGGGGCAAACAGCCAGTTTTCCATCAGCCCGGAGATATAGCTGCGCATCAGGATGGCGGTGCGGCGGGTCAGTAAATTTTCCGGCAGCATATTCGCCTGAATGCATTGATTCAGAGTATATTCGATGCGATCGTAGCTCTCCAGACACAGGCTTCTCTGCGCCTGTTGCACTACGGCCATTTCACCGACAAACTCACATTTATGGAAGATGATTTCCATCATCAGGCGGCGTCTTTCTTCAATGACTGTCGCCTCAAGGACATGGACCAGAATTTCTCTCAGAACTGAGAGTGGATCGTCAGGGAATTTTGCCCGATACTCAGTCTCAAGATCGGTAATACTGGATTCTGATAACTCCCAAATTTCACTGAATAAATCTGACTTATTTTTGAAATGCCAGTAAATCGCTCCCCGTGTGACGCCAGCGGCCTGAGCAATCTGCGCCAGAGAGGTTGAAGAAACCCCCTGCTGCGAAAACAGACGTAATGCCACATCCAGGATGTGTTGACGTGTCTCAAGCGCTTGTTGTTTGGTTTTTCGTGCCATACGTCAATGAATTTACAGGAGTCAGATTTACATACATTTATGAATGTATGTACCATAGCACGACGATAATATAAACGCAGCAATGGGTTTGCGGACTTTTGATCCATTGATCAATTTGAAATCGGACACTCGAGGTTTACATATGAACAAAAACAGAGGGTTAACGCCTCTGGCGATCGTTCTGATGCTCTCAGGCGGCTTAGCGCTTACAGGATGTGATGAGAAACAGGCTCAACAAGGAGCACAGCAGATGCCAGAAGTAGGTGTCGTTACGCTGAAAACTGAACCTCTTCAAATCACCACAGAATTACCAGGCCGTACAAGCGCTTACCGCGTTGCGGAAGTTCGTCCTCAGGTTAGCGGCATTATCCTGAAACGTAACTTCACCGAGGGTAGTGATATCAAAGCGGGTGTTTCTCTGTATCAGATTGATCCGGCAACCTATCAGGCCTCGTACGACAGTGCGAAAGGTGACCTGGCGAAAGCCGAAGCGGCAGCCAAAATTTCTCAGGTGACCCTGAACCGTTATAAAAAGCTGCTCGGCACGCAGTACATCAGCCAACAGGATTACGACACGGCGCTGGCCGATTCTCAACAGGCTAACGCTGCGGTACTCGCTGCAAAAGCCGCTGTTGAAACGGCACGCATTAACCTGGCGTACACCAAAGTGACCTCCCCTATCAGCGGTCGCATTGGTAAATCAGCTGTCACCGAAGGTGCGCTGGTACAGAACGGTCAGGCCACTGCGTTGGCTACCGTGCAGCAGCTTGATCCGATCTATGTTGATGTTACGCAGTCCAGCAACGATTTCCTGCGTCTGAAACAAGAGCTGGCAAGCGGTGCGCTGAAGCAAGAAAACGGCAAAGCAAAAGTGGAGCTGGTGACCAGCGACGGCATCAAATTCCCACAGGCTGGCGCGCTGGAATTCTCTGACGTGACCGTCGATCAAACCACCGGTTCTATCACCTTACGCGCAATCTTCCCGAACCCTGACCACACGCTGTTGCCAGGTATGTTCGTGCGTGCCCGTCTTGAAGAAGGCACCAACCCAACCGCACTTCTGGTGCCACAGCAGGGCGTAACACGTACGCCACGCGGTGATGCCAGCGCGCTGGTTGTAGGTGCGGATGACAAAGTCGAAACGCGTCAAATCACTGCTACGCAGGCGATTGGCGACAAATGGCTGGTGACGGACGGTTTGAAAGATGGCGATCGCGTGATTGTCACTGGTTTGCAAAAAGTACGTCCTGGCGCGCAGGTGAAAGCGCAGGAAGTCAAATCTGACGATAAACAACAAGCCGCAGCCGGTGGCCAGTCAGAACAAACCAAGTCTTAACTTAAACAGGAGCCGTTAAGACATGCCTAATTTCTTTATCGATCGCCCCATATTTGCGTGGGTGATCGCCATCATCATCATGCTTGCAGGGGGACTGGCGATCCTGAAGCTGCCCGTAGCGCAATATCCAACGATTGCGCCGCCAGCAGTTTCGATCACCGCGACCTATCCTGGGGCTGATGCAAAAACGGTGCAGGACACCGTGACTCAGGTTATCGAACAGAACATGAACGGTATCGATAACCTGATGTACATGTCCTCCAACAGTGACTCAACCGGTACGGTTCAGATCACGCTGACCTTCGAGTCTGGTACAGATGCGGATATCGCGCAGGTTCAGGTGCAGAACAAACTGCAGCTGGCGATGCCGTTACTGCCGCAAGAAGTCCAGCAGCAGGGTGTGAGCGTGGAGAAATCCTCCAGTAGCTTCCTGATGGTTGTCGGCGTTATCAACACCAACGGCACCATGACGCAGGAGGATATTTCCGACTACGTGGGCGCAAACATGAAGGACGCCATCAGCCGTACTTCAGGTGTGGGTGACGTTCAGCTGTTTGGTTCCCAGTACGCGATGCGTATCTGGATGGACCCGAACAAACTGAACAACTTCCAGCTGACCCCTGTCGACGTGATTAGCGCGATTAAAGCGCAGAACGCCCAGGTCGCAGCCGGTCAGTTAGGTGGGACACCGCCGGTGAAAGGGCAGCAGTTGAACGCCTCTATCATCGCGCAGACCCGTCTGACCTCCGCCGATGAGTTCAGCAAAATTCTGCTGAAGGTCAATCAGGATGGTTCTCAGGTTCGCCTGCGCGACGTTGCGAAGGTTGAGCTGGGCGGTGAAAACTATGACATCGTGGCGAAGTTTAACGGCCAGCCGGCTTCCGGTCTGGGGATTAAACTGGCGACCGGTGCGAACGCCCTGGATACCGCGACCGCGATCCGTGCTGAACTGGCGAAAATGGAGCCGTTCTTCCCGTCAGGTTTGAAAATCGTTTACCCGTATGACACCACACCGTTCGTTAAAATCTCGATTCACGAAGTGGTGAAAACGCTGGTCGAAGCGATCATCCTGGTGTTCCTGGTTATGTACCTGTTCCTGCAAAACTTCCGCGCGACGCTGATTCCAACCATCGCCGTTCCGGTCGTACTGTTGGGGACCTTTGCAATACTGGCGATATTCGGCTTCTCGATCAACACCCTGACGATGTTCGGGATGGTGCTCGCCATCGGCTTGCTCGTGGATGACGCCATCGTGGTGGTCGAAAACGTCGAGCGTGTGATGGCCGAAGAGGGGCTGCCGCCGAAGGAAGCGACGCGTAAATCCATGGGCCAGATCCAGGGCGCGTTGGTCGGCATCGCGATGGTTCTGTCTGCGGTATTTATCCCGATGGCCTTCTTCGGTGGGTCAACCGGTGCGATTTACCGTCAGTTCTCCATCACCATTGTTTCGGCAATGGCGCTGTCGGTTCTCGTGGCGTTGATTCTGACCCCTGCCCTCTGTGCCACCATGCTGAAACCTGTTCAGAAAGGCGGCCACGGCGAGCATAAAGGCTTCTTCGGCTGGTTTAACCGCATGTTCGATAAGAGCACGCACCATTACACCGACAGCGTAGGCAACATTCTGCGCAGTACTGGTCGTTATCTGCTGCTCTATATCATTATCGTCGTGGGCATGGCATTCCTGTTCGTTCGTCTGCCAAGCTCCTTCCTGCCAGATGAAGACCAGGGCGTGTTCCTGACGATGGCACAGCTTCCGGCGGGTGCCTCGCAAGAACGTACCCAGAAAGTGCTGGATGAAGTGACCAACTACTACCTCACCAAAGAGAAAGCGAACGTTGAATCCGTGTTTGCGGTTAACGGCTTTGGCTTTGCGGGTCGTGGTCAGAACACCGGTATCGCCTTCGTTTCTCTGAAAGACTGGAGCGAGCGTCCAGGCGATGAGAACAAAGTCGAAGCGATCACCGGGCGTGCGATGGGAACCTTCTCGCAGATTAAAGATGCGATGGTATTCGCCTTTAACCTGCCAGCGATCGTCGAACTGGGTACGGCGACCGGCTTCGACTTCCAGCTGATCGACCAGGGCGGTTTGGGTCACGAGAAACTGACTCAGGCTCGTAACCAGCTGTTTGGCGAAGTGGCGAAACACCCTGATCTGCTGGTCGGCGTGCGTCCTAACGGCCTGGAAGATACCCCGCAGTACAAGATCGATATCGACCAGGAAAAAGCACAGGCGCTGGGCGTGTCTATCAGCGACATCAATACCACACTGGGCGCAGCCTGGGGCGGTAGCTACGTCAACGACTTCATCGACCGCGGTCGAGTGAAGAAAGTGTACGTGATGTCTGAAGCGCAGTACCGTATGTTGCCGAACGATATCAACAACTGGTATGTGCGTGGCAGCGAAGGTCAGATGGTTCCGTTCTCCGCCTTCTCTACTTCACGTTGGGAATACGGTTCACCGCGTCTGGAGCGTTACAACGGCTTACCATCGATGGAAATCCTTGGTCAGGCGGCACCAGGCAGAAGTACCGGTGAAGCGATGAACCTGATGGAAGAACTGGCGGCGAAACTGCCTTCCGGCATCGGCTACGACTGGACGGGGATGTCCTATCAGGAACGTCTGTCCGGCAACCAGGCCCCTGCCCTGTACGCCATCTCTCTGATTGTGGTGTTCTTGTGTCTGGCAGCATTGTACGAGAGCTGGTCGATTCCGTTCTCCGTCATGCTGGTGGTACCACTGGGTGTTATCGGTGCGCTGCTGGCCGCGACATTCCGTGGCCTGACCAACGACGTTTACTTCCAGGTGGGCCTGCTGACAACCATTGGCTTGTCGGCGAAGAACGCGATACTTATCGTCGAATTCGCCAAAGATCTGATGGATAAAGAGGGCAAAGGTCTCGTTGAGGCCACGCTGGAAGCGGTACGTATGCGTCTGCGTCCAATCCTGATGACCTCCCTGGCGTTTATCCTCGGGGTAATGCCGCTGGTTATCAGTACCGGTGCGGGTTCCGGCGCGCAGAACGCCGTGGGTACCGGCGTAATGGGCGGGATGATTACCGCAACCGTACTGGCTATCTTCTTCGTTCCGGTGTTCTTCGTGGTGGTACGCCGCCGCTTTAGCCGCAAGAATGAAGATGTGGAACACAGTCACTCAGTAGATCATCACTGATACCGGTTTCACATGCTAAAAAGGCCGCAAATTGCGGCCTTTTTCTTTATCTGACGAAAATCATAAATTACGCTTATTGTTCGTTTATTTATTTTATGTCACCGCATTGAACTTCTGTTGTTTAAAGTCATCGTTAATCCTTACGGCAATTATTTAATTATTTCGTTTGCCCTAAAGATATTAGGATTATTCCTGGCGGTTTTAGGTAATGAGGAAGATTTGGGATTCCACAATTCACGTGTAAGTTTTAGCTAACATGATGAATCCTAAGGTAGCCGACAAAATTTCAGCTATGATTTAGATAAAATTGGCACCGTGAATGAGGGAGATTCAGAGACGAACGGCAGCTGACGTTTTAATTGTAATTTTTCGTAATAGCGCGGTGAAATCTTGATCAGCATGGCTTATAGTTAAAGACATCAGGAAACAGCACCCGTTAAGGTAAGCTAGTTGTATCCATCCCGACAGCGTTGCTCGGGTGAGTAAAGAATCACTCAAAAGGGGATGCGCTATGGACGAATACTCGCCAAAAAGGCATGATATCGCGCAGTTGAAATTTCTCTGCGAATCCTTGTACCATGACTGCCTTGCCAATCTTGATGAAAGTAACCATGGCTGGGTTAATGATCCGACCTCCGCAATCAATTTGCAGCTAAATGAACTCATAGAGCATATAGCAACCTTCGCACTTAATTATAAAATTAAGTACAATGAAGATAATAAATTGATTGAGCAAATTGATGAATATCTGGACGACACCTTTATGTTGTTCAGCAGTTACGGCATTAACACACAAGATTTGCAAAAATGGCGTAAATCGGGAAACCGCCTATTCCGTTGTTTCATCAACGCGAGCAGAGCTAACCCGGTCAGTCATTCATGTTAAAATTATTACAATTACTAAGGTGAATTTATGTCTGATAAACCATTAACAAAGACAGATTATTTGATGCGCTTGCGACGCTGCCAGTCACTGGACACCCTGGAGCGTGTTATTGAAAAGAATAAATATGAACTTCCCGATCATGAACTGGCTGTATTTTATTCAGCAGCCGACCACCGCCTTGCAGAGTTAACGATGAATAAACTGTATGACAAAATCCCAGTATCTGTGTGGAAATTTGTCCGTTAATACGTAGTGCTTTGTTTTGAGGTTATATCATTACCTTCTTACGCTGAATTCACCTTTCGATATACGATCCCTGCGTGGCAAACAGACCCATCGTTTCAAACGTGCACGTCGGCAACAATGTTGTGATTATCATCACATCAGCTTAATGGGAACGTTCCCGTGAGGTTTCCCATGAGTGAAGAAAAACAGAAAATGATTGCCGGTGAGCTTTACCGCCCCTCTGATGACACATTGCGGGCAGAGCGTCTGCGCGCGCGCCATCTGGTTCATCGTTATAACCATACGGAACCCGATGCTAAAGTTGAGCGTCGGGCAATATTGACGGAGCTTCTCGGCCAGGCAGAAGATACCTATATCGAGCCAAGCTTTCGCTGCGATTACGGCTATAACATTTATCTCGGTAAATCGTTCTACGCCAATTTCGACTGCGTGATGCTGGATGTCTGCCCTATTCATATCGGTGATAACTGTATGCTGGCGCCAGGCGTGCACATCTACACGGCCACCCATCCCCTGGATGCCACAGAACGCAACAGCGGCGCTGAATTAGGCAAACCGGTGACCATCGGTGATAATGTGTGGATCGGTGGCCGCGCGGTAATAAACCCAGGCGTCACGATTGGCGATAACGTGGTGGTGGCTTCCGGTGCGGTGGTCACCAAAAACGTGCCGAATAACGTGGTGGTCGGGGGTAACCCGGCGAAGATCATCAAAACGCTTTAAGTCAGAAATTGGTAACTGTTATGGTTTTTATGCCCATAACTGTTACTTCTTTCCCCCCCACCGCTCCCCTAAAATGGGCAGATCCCCTGTATTTTGCAAAATTCATGAAGGTTATAAATGACAGAGATACAGCGCCTGCTTACTGAAACCATCGACGATCTGAATGCCCGCGAAAAGCGCGATAATCGCCCGCGCTTTAGCATCAGCTTTATCCGTAAACACCCTGGCCTGTTCCTGGCGATGTATGCCGCACTGCTGGCGACGCTGGTCGTTATGCTGCTGTCAGAAACGCTGATCGACTCGGTCTGGCTGCTGGTGGTGCTTTTCGTCGTCTTTAACGGCTTTTTCTTTTTCGACGTTAATCCCCGCTATCGCTATGAAGATATCGATGTACTCGATTTCCGCGTTTGCTATAACGGTGAGTGGTACAACACGCGCTATGTGCCGTCGGAGCTGATCAGCAATATTTTGCATTCACCAAAGGTTGAAGACGAGCAAAAGGCGAAACTGCAGAAAATGATCTCCACCAAAGGTGAACTGTCGTTCTACGACGTCTTTACCCTTTCTCGCCCTGCCACTGCGTAATCAGGGTCTGCAAGCGCCTGATCCCAGGCGCAAACTGCGACGCTGACGTATTCCCGTATCCCAGCACCAGCCCGGTTTGTCCCTGTTTTGTATCAAGGTAGTAACCGCTCAGGGCGGCCGGTGCGAGCTGAAAGGCTCTTGCCTGATGCACAATCGCTTTATCATCCACACCATCAATAGCAACCGTCAGATGCATACCGCCCTCACCGGCCAGCACCCGATGTGGAACGTGCAGTTCAGCGTCCAGCGCCTCGCGTAGCTGTCGGTAGCGCTTGCGATACAGTCTGCGCATCGCTGCAAGATGGCGCGCGTAGTGCCCCTCTTCGATAAACAACGCCAGGGTGCGCTGTTCGGCGCGATGCCCACCGCGCAGCAGCGAGCCGATGGCCGGGTGCGCAGCGCGGGCTAACGCCTTCGGGAGCACCATAAATCCGGTACGCAGCGACGGAAAGAGCGTTTTACTGAACGTCCCGAGATACACCACCGGCGCGTTCTCCTGCATCCCCATCATCGCCGGAACCAGTTCGCCGCTGTAGCGAAACTCGCTGTCGTAATCGTCTTCGATAATCCAGGCATTGTGCTGACGGGCAAAGTTCAGCAGCGCCAGCCGCCGGTTAATACTTAACACGCTCCCGTAGGGAAACTGGTGCGACGGCGAGGTGAATATCAGTTTGGGTGAGTGCGCATGGGTTTCCAGACGCATGCCCTCTTCATCGACGGGCAAACCTATCATCGTCAGGCCCGATTTAGCAAACACGCTTTTCGCCCCGGCGTACCCCGGATCCTCAATCCAGGCGATATCTCCCGTTTCACTCAACAGCTGGGTACAAAGACTGACGCCTTCCAGCGCCCCTTCGGTGATCACAATCTGGCTGGCGTCACACTGGATGCCACGCGAGAGCGCAAGATGACGGGCAATCGCCTCACGAAGTGTAAGCTCACCCGCCGGTGAACCATAGCCCAACAGCGCACTGCCCTCTTCGCGCAGAACCCGATCGTACAGACGCCGCCACAGAGGCAGCGGGAAATAGTTGATCGCAGGCGTACCCGGGGTAAATGCGGGCACCGGGGTACCACGCGGTGTCGGCGCAGGAAGATTCGCCACCCGGCGCGCAAGGGTGATGTCCAGGGCTTGCGATGACTGCCCGGCGTGACAGTGCGCGAGATGCGCCACCCGCGTGCCCTGTCGGTTGCGCAGCAGATAACCTTCCAGCGTCAGCTGTTCCAGTGCGCCGTTCACCGTATTACGCGAAATCGCTAACTGTTGGGCGATCAGACGGGAGCCGGGTAACCGGCTTTCGTGCTGCAATCTGCCGCTCAGGATCGCCTCACGCAATGCCCGATACAGCGTGCGCTGGAGTGTTTCTGCCCCACGGCGTTGCAGCGCGTGGGTGATGAGTGTGTAAAAGTCGTCGCCTGGAATGTTCATCTCGCCCTCCGTGGTACCACCATAACACACTCATGTGGACCTTTTTACAGAGCCACATTTTTCTTACTCTGAGGCTCTCTTTAAGCCAACGGGAATCAAGATGAATCAATTCAACCAGTTTGGTCAGCCAGTGGGCGATGAACTTATCGACTGGCAGCCGCGACCGCATCCAGAGCGCGTGGAGCTAAACGGACGCTATTGCACCTTAACGCCGCTACGCCCGGAACACGCCGCCGCGCTGTTCGCCGCTTATCAGCTGGAGGAAGATACCCGCAGCTGGACCTGGCTGTTGCGTGAACCGGATGCAAACGTAGAGGCGTTTACGGCATGGGTTGAGAGCGTCTGCACACTGTCCGATCCGATTCACTTCACGGTCATCGACAATCAGACTCAGGCTCCCGTCGGCACGCTGGCGCTGATGCGCATCGATCCGAAAAACGGCGTGGTAGAAGTGGGTCATGTCCATTTCTCCCCCCTGCTGAGCCGCACGCCGATGTCCACAGAAGCCCAGTATTTACTGATGCATTACGTGTTTGAGGTGCTGGGCTATCGTCGCGTTGAGTGGAAATGTAACAGCCTCAATGAGCCATCACGGCGCGCGGCGCTGCGCTTAGGATTTCAGTATGAAGGGCGTTTTCGTCAGGCGCTGGTGGCCAAAGGCCACAACCGCGATACGGACTGGTTTTCAATCATAGATAAAGAGTGGGAGACGCGGAATCGCGCCTTTCAGAACTGGCTTGCCGCCGACAATTTCAGCGCCGACGGCAAGCAGATAAAGTCCCTGGAAAATTGGCGAATGCTACAGAACTAACGTCTTTTCTTACGTCCCTGCACCGCTTTAAACCGCGGATTCGATTTGCAGATTACGTACAGGCGGCCTTTGCGTTTAACAATCTGACAGTCCGGATGGCGCTGTTTTGCACTGCGCAGCGAGTTAAGTACCTGCATGATTAACCTCGTTTCGCATTAATGAAACCGCCAAAACGCTGACGGAAACGGGCAGCGCTGCCTTCGGTCGAGAAGGTTTTCTGCTTACCGGTGTAATACGGGTGCGATTTCGATGACACCTCGATGGTGATGTACGGAAACGTCTCGCCGTCGAGTTCGATTTCGCGGTCGGTCTTAATGGTCGAGCCTACTTTAAAATATTCGTTCGCACTGGTGTCGTGGAAAACGACGGTGCGGTAGTACGGATGGATATCAGCTTTCATGGTCATCTCGTCATGTTTTGTTATAACATAACAAAATGGTATCCGAGTCGCGAACAAAAAACAACCCCCGCCGTCAGGCGAGGGTTTAGCTTACTTTTCTTCCGCCTGTTCTTTCCCCACCAGCATGGTCGTCAGGACAAACGACAGCACCAACGCTATCACCACGCCCGAGAGCGCAAAGATAAAGTAAGGCCCGATATAGGCCGGCAGGCTGAAAATGCTCGACAGAATGTAGCCGTAGAGACGAACGCCAAAGAACGCGATAAACGCTGAGGCCAGAGAGCTGGCGACGGTAGCGGCGATAAACGCTTTTTTGTAGCGCGTCAGCACCCCAAACAGCGCCGGTTCCGTAATCCCGAGCAGAGCGGAAATGGCAGCAGACAAGGTCACGGTGCGCTCCTGGCGATCGCGGCTTATACGCCAGATTGCAAAGGTCGCCCCGGCAATCGCCATGTTAGCCATAAACATCATTGGCATCAGCATGTCGTAGCCGCGATCGCTGAAGTTTTGCAGCGCGATAGGCGTCATTGCATGGTGCATGCCGGTGAGGATCGCCACCGGACGAATCGCGCCGACCACCAGCCCGGCGAAACTCGCCGACACGCCAAACAAGCCTTCGATAAACAGCGCCAGTCCTTTACCGAGCCAGATGCCAATCGGCCCGATCACTACCAGCGCGGCCAGTGCGCCGAGGAACAGCGTCAGCGTCGGGGTAAAGACCGTTTTCAGTACGTCGGGCATGATGCTGTCCACCCAGCGGTGGATGTAGCTCAAAGCCAGAATAGAGAAAATCACCGGGATCACGCTGGAGGCATAGTTAAAGACCGACACCGGGATCACATCCAGCAGCCAGATCGCGCTAACCGCCCCCTCCTGATGCGTGGCCAGCGCTTTCGCCGCCTCGATGAGCGACGGATACATCAGACAGGCCGCAACGGCCGCTGCCAGATATTCATTAGTCTTAAAGATTTTCGCCGCCGAAACGGCAAGGAAAAATGGCAGGAAGTAAAAAACGCCGCTGGCGATGAGATCGATCACCATCACCGTGTCGCTTTTCGCCGAAACAACTTTCAGGGCGATAAGCCCGGCCAGCAGACCTTTAATCATCCCTGCCCCGGCAATCGCCGGTACGATCGGGCCAAACACGCCCGACACCGTGTCCATAAACAGCGACACCAAGCTCTTACGCCCTTTTGTCGCCGCAGGCGTCGCGGTGTCGTTATTGCCCAGCACGCTGAGCATTTGCTCGTACCAGCTGTTCACCTTCGGTCCGATAATCACCTGAAACTGATCGCTTTGCAGCTGCGCACCCAGCACGCCTGGCAGTTTTTTAATCTCGTTTTGATCGACTTTATTATCGTCAATCAGATCAAAGCGTAAGCGCGTCATGCAGTGCCAGACTTTATTTATATTCCCCTGGCCGCCGACCAGACGAATAATATTATTGATGGCTTCTTGCGTCCCCATAAAGACTCCTGCCGGATGTTGTTGTCGTTTTAATGTTGCCATGAGGATAATTAAACCCTCACAACAAAACAAACCAATAAAATTTGATTTCGTTCACAATTAGCCACTACAAAAGCCTAAAAACCCTCATCAATCTAAAATTGGTCTGGTTTTTAATTACTTTACCGTTAAATAACTGACCAAAATAAATAGTCAAAAAAACGGTTTACCCGCCAACATTTTTAGGGTGATGATATTCCCCATAACCTATTCCCACAGAGCCCCCAAGGAGTTATTTCGTGACGCCTGTGATGATTAAAAATATCGAATGTTTTATTACCCGCCCGGATCGACATAATCTGGTGACGGTACGTGTCACCACCGACCAGGGGATCACCGGCCACGGCTGCGCCACCTTTCAGCAGCGTCCGCTGGCGGTCAAAACCCTGGTGGATGAGTACCTCAAACCGCTGCTCATTGGTCGCGATGCCAACAATATCGAAGATCTGTGGCAGATGATGAACGTCAACGCCTACTGGCGTAATGGCCCGGTGATGAACAATGCGATATCGGGTGTCGATATGGCGCTGTGGGACATCAAAGGCCAGCTGGCAGGCATGCCGCTCTATCAACTGCTGGGCGGCAAATCCCGCGATGCGATCCCCGCCTACAGCCACGCCAGCGGCGAAACGATGGAAGAACTGTTCGCCTCCGTGGATTCACTGCTGGCGCAGGGTTACCGGCATATTCGCTGTCAGCTTGGCTTTTACGGCGGCACGCCGTCGGCACTTCACGCCCCGGATAATCCAACGCCTGGCGCCTGGTTCGATCAGCAGGAGTACATGGCGAACACCGTCGAGATGTTCCGCGCGCTGCGGGAAAAATATGGCTGGAAGCTGCACATTTTACACGACGTCCACGAGCGACTGTTCCCGCAGCAGGCCGTTCAGCTGGCAAAACTGCTCGAACCGTTCCAGCCCTATTTTATTGAAGATATTTTACCGCCGCAGCAGAGCGCCTGGCTTGAACAGGTGCGCCAGCAAAGCTGCGTACCGCTGGCGATGGGGGAATTGTTCAACAACCCGGCAGAATGGCACGACCTGATCGTCAATCGTCGTATCGACTTCATCCGCTGTCACGTATCACAGATCGGCGGGATCACCCCGGCGATCAAACTGGCGCATCTGTGTCAGGCTTTTGGCGTGCGTTTAGCGTGGCACGGGCCGGGCGACATGACGCCTATCGGCGTAGCGGTGAATACCCATCTGAATATTCATCTGCATAATGCGGCGATTCAGGAGTTCATTCCCCGTTCGCAAACCACGGATGCGGTTTTCCCTGGCGCACCGGTGGCAAAAGAGGGATTTGTCTATCCGCCTGTCAACGCCGGAATCGGCGTGGGCTTCAACGAGGAGCTGGCCCTGGCGCATCCGGTTGTCTACCGCCCGCATGAGTGGACGCAGAGCCGCCTGCCCGATGGGGCGATTCATACACCCTGATTTTGCCGCCAGGTTAAGTTGTCGCGGTTGTAGGGGATGACGTAAGTACAGGTGTAGTTGATGTCGATAATATCGCTCACCTCGAACACGCGTCCTCCGTCGAGAATACCGCGATTATTAATATGCATCGCCGGGCTGCCCTTCTTGCAGCCCAGAATCACCGCCTGTTCGCGGCTGACGCTCACCGCGCGATAGGTGGTCAGCATGTGGGAAATGGTGAAACCTTTGCTCAGCACGTACTGCTGAATCGATCGCTCAATCGCCTGCTGGTTAAGGTCGGGAAAATCCGCCACCGGCATGCTGGAGATCTCCAGCTGTACCGGCGCATCATCGACGTAGCGCAGGCGGCAGAAGTGCCAGATAAAACTCTCCTCGTCTAGCCCAAAAATCTGCTGCGCGGCGCGGTCCGGGCGTGTTTTATGCAGGCTGATCATCCGATAACGGATCTGATCGAAGCGTTTCTCCGTGATCGAGTTATAGACCAGCGGGTTATTGCGCGCCTGCTCGTTGATCCAGATCCCCGAACCCTGCACAATCCGCACCACTCCGATGCTAACCAGCTTTTCCAGCGCCTGGCGAATAGTAAAACGCGACACGCCGTACTCCTCGGCGAGCTGTCTTTCCGGCGACAGCTTACGCGGTCCGGGCGTCGTATCCTGGTAAATTTTGCTCAGCAGATCTTGCGTCACAAACTCTTTTTTTTTCATAAGCCTTACCTGAATGAAATCAAACTCTGCCGCATACTATAAGATTATTATTTAGCGGTAATGTAAATCAGCGGCTCAGAAAGGAAACCCTAGCATGACAACTCGCCAACTGGTCAGTCTGGTGACTGGTGTTCTGATCTTTGCCGTGCTGATCCCCATTTGTCTGAGCGTCTGGATGGCGCACCGCCAGGCAGAAGAGAATTTCGTCGAAGCGCTGGACCGGTACTCCTCACGCGTCTTGCTCCGGGCAGATAAAGTCGTAAGCCAGGGAAAAACCGCCTTAAAACAACTCCAGCCCCTGCAAAGCACGCCCTGTAGTCACGAACATCTCCTCGACATGCGCCGCGTGGCGTTCTCCCTGCGTTACGTCCAGGAAGTGATGTACGTCGTCGACCAAAAGCCGATCTGCTCGTCGCTGGAACAGGTCAGCAACTCCGTACCTTTTCCTGCGCCTGTGCGCACCACCGCCGATGGCTATCGCGCCTGGCTAACGACGCAAAACGATCTGGACGTTAATCGTTTCATGCTGATGCTGGGAAAAGGCCACTACATGGTGGTGATTGACCCGTCATCCCTGATTGACGTTATTCCCTTTGGTTCCTGGCCGATTGATGCCGCGCTGGTCGGCGAGGACAGTAATCGAGTGTTCGCCAGCAGCAACCCGCTGGACCCGCTGATCTGGAAAAAGCTCCATACGCAGAATCTCACGCGCCTGCAGCATGATGGCTTCATGTATGTGGTCAAAGAGGTACCGGAATTACGCTATGCCGTGGTCGCCTGGGCCTCCCTGAAACCGTTAAAAGCGAGCTGGCATCAGCAGCTGCTTTTCTGGTTCCCGTTTGGTGCGCTCATCAGTTTACTGGCCGCCGCGTTTATCCTGCGCGTGTTGCGCCGTTTGCAGTCGCCACGCTATCGCCTGTTGGATGCGATCAACGCCCGCGAACTGGTGGTGCATTATCAGCCCATTGTGGCGCTGGATACGGGTAAGATTACCGGCGCAGAAGCCCTGGTCCGCTGGCCGCAGCCGGACGGCAGTATGCTGTCGCCGAACATCTTTATTCCGCTGGCCGAACAGACCGGATTAACCTCCAGACTTACCCGCCTGGTGTTCGAGAAAGTGTTTGAAGATATGGGCGAATGGCTGCGCCACAATCCGGATCAGCATATTTCGATCAACCTCTCTCCCGCCGATCTGTTTTGCACTGAATTGCCGCCTCTGCTTAGCCGCCTGCTGAACCACTGGCAGATCACACCGCAGCAGATTGCCCTTGAACTGACCGAGCGCGGATTTGCCGATCCGAAGGTGAGCGCGCCCGCGATTGCCAGCTTCCGCCGCTCAGGCCACCCGATTCATATCGACGATTTTGGCACCGGCTACTCCAGCCTCAGCTATCTGCAGGATCTGGACGTGGACATCCTGAAAATTGACAAGTCGTTCGTGGACGCACTGGAGTACAAAAACGTTACGCCGCACATTATCGAAATGGCTAAATCGCTGAAGTTGGCGATGGTGGCCGAAGGGATTGAAACAGAAGGACAGCTTGAGTGGCTGCGCCGCCACGGCGTGCAGTACGGGCAGGGCTGGTTGTACAGCAAGGCCTTGCCAAAAATTGAGTTCATACTGTGGGCAGAGAATAACCTCGATCCAGAGTAATGCCCGGCGAGCCTCGCCGGGCGCACGGATTACTCATCCAGCAGCGGCGCAAATCCGCCGTAGATCATCCTTTTACCGTCAAAGGGCATCGACTCGCCGAACTCTTTCATGCGCGGGTCGGCCATCATCTGCTGGTTAGCTTTATCGCGAACCTCTTTTGACGGATATTCAATCCAGCTAAAGACGACCTCTTCGCCCTCTTCCGCTTTCACCGCCATGCGAAAATCGGTGAGCTTTCCATCGGGAACATCGTCAGCCCAGCACTCCACGATCCGTGTCGCGCCAAATTCTTTAAACAGCGGGGCCGCTTTTGCTGCCATCTCGCGATAAGCCTCCTTATTTTCCGCGGGAACAGCGACCACAAAACCATCAACATACTTCATGAGTCAAACCTCCGAAGTGATCATGCGGCCACCTGGTGTGGCCGCCTCTGACGGATTTAAGTTTAGTCCTGTCGCCAACTAAACGCGTAACGCAGTGACCGTTCTGCGAGGATAAACTCCGGCGAAACGCTTGGGCTCCACGAGTCATCCCCGCCCACGCCCATATGGAATGCGTCGAGAGACAGCCAGCAGCCCGGCTCCTCGATCAGCAGATGATGATGCGTGGTGTCGCGCAGCTGCTGCTGACTGTAGCGGCTGAGCGCAAAGTGGAAATGGCCCTGCAGCTGGTGCGCGCCAAATGTCAGTTCGCGGGTATCGCAGCGCAGGCCGTTTTCCGTCGGGAAGATATAGGGCGTGTGCAGCGCCTCCAGCGGCAGCGTCCAGCGCCCCTGTCGCGCCGCCAGTTTTCGGTCCGGGTAGTTCTCATTCGGTCCGAGCCCCAGCCAGCTTGCGGACGCCGACGCCTCTGCCAGCTGGCAGCTCAGGCCAATGCGCGCCGGCTGTGGAATATCACTTGCCACCTGAATCTGCACATCACCTTGCAGCACACCGTGGATGTCAATGGTCCAGACTTTCCGGCTCATGAACAGCGTTTTGCCGTTAAACTCCCAGGCATGAAGCGTGGTAATCGCCACCTCTTGCGCACGCTGCTCGCCTTCGCACTGCAACACGCGCGGCACGAGGTTATACATTCCCGCCGCTTTCCAGCGTTCCACCCAGGCATTCGGATCGATGCGCGTCGCTTCGCTGACGCCAATATCGTTATCCAGCGGCGCGCGGGTAAAGTTGTCGATGAGCGGCGAGCGCATTGTTTGCGTACCGCGGTTCCACCACTGGACCAGATTTCCGCTGGCGCGATCGAAATGCCAGCGTTGATCCAGGTGGCTCACTTCCAGCACTTCGTCGTTAACCGTCAGCTGCGGTTTTACCTGTCCGGCAACCGGCACTGACACAGACAACGGCGCAGGCAGCGGGAATTGATCCCAGGCGCAGCGATGATTAGCGGGCGACCAGTGGGTTGCTGCCGTCTGGAATACGTCGAGATTCAGCCAGACTTCGCCCGGTGCAGCGGCCAGTTCAGGCAAAGCCATATCAATGCGCTGGGTGCCTTGCGGCGCAACGGACAGCGGCACTTCTCCGCTCGCCACCTCGTCGCCGTCACGCATGATGCACCAGCGCAGGGATTCGTTATCGCTGTGACGGAACAGATAATCGCTGTGCACGTCCACCACCAGCGGCGAAGTGCTCACCAGCGTGAAAGTGAAAAATTGCTGGGCGCGCTGAGCTTCAAACAGCGCCGGATGCGGCGTGCGATCCGGGAATACCAGCCCGTTCAGGCAAAACTGACGATCATTCGGCGTATCGCCAAAATCACCGCCGTAGGCCCAGAACGCCTGGCCATTTTCGTCTTTTTTGGTTAACGCCTGATCCACCCAGTCCCAGACGAACCCGCCCTGCAGGCGCGGATGGGTGCGGAATGCCTGCCAGTATTTGGCAAACCCGCCAAAGCTGTTGCCCATCGCGTGGGCGTACTCGCAGAGGATCAGCGGGCGCGTTTCATCCGGCATCCCGATCCACTTTTTAATCGACCATTTTGGCACCGCCGGGAACGGTTGATCCTGATCGACGCGGGCGTACATCGGGCAGACGATATCCGTCGCGGCGGTATTTGCCCCGCCGCCCTCATACTGGACCGGACGCGTCGGATCGGTGGTTTTGATCCAGCGATAGAGCGCATCGTGATTGGCGCCGTGGCCGGACTCATTGCCCAGCGACCAGAGGATGATCGACGGATGATTGCGGTCGCGCTGCACCATGCGCGTGACGCGCTCGCTCATGGCAGGCAGCCAGCGCGGATCGTCCGCCAGACGGCTCATCGGCACCATGCCGTGGGTTTCAATATTCGCTTCGTCCACCACATACAGGCCGTAGCGGTCGCACAGGCGATACCACAGCGGATGGTTAGGGTAGTGCGAGCAGCGCACGGCGTTAAAGTTATGCTGCTTCATCAGCTCGATATCGCGGCGCATGGTCGCTTCATCCATCACCTGGCCGTTTTCGGGATGGTGCTCGTGGCGGTTCACCCCACGGATCAGCAGCGGCTGACCGTTGACTTTCAGCAGGCCATTGCTGATCTCCACGCGACGGAAACCGACATCGCAGGCCTCCACTTCCAGCAGATTTCCCTGCCCGTCACGCAGAACGAGCGTCAGACGATAAAGCGCGGGCGTTTCGGCACTCCACAGCGCCGGGCGGTCCACCGGCAGAGTGATATGTAAACGCTCGGCCCAGTTGCCGCGCTCATCAACAATCGCAGAGCCAGGACGGGCAGTCGTCGTCGCGACCGGTTCATCATCCTGCCAGAGCGTTAGCACGACTTCGCTGTCGGCCACTGCCTCGCCGCCGAGGGCCACTTCCACCTGCAATTTTGCGCGATCGTAATCCGCATTCAGTTCGGTGACGTAGTGGTAATCGGCAATGTGAGTGGCCGGTTTATGCTGGAGCGACACGTCGCGGAAAATCCCGCTCATCCGCCACATATCCTGGTCTTCCAGATAACTCCCGTCGCACCAGCGCAACACCAGCACCGCCAGGCGATTACTGCCGGGTTTCAGCACAGGTGTAAGATCGAACTCCGCCGGCAGGCGGCTGTCCTGGGAATACCCCACCCACTCGCCGTTGCACCAGAGATAAAACGCCGAGTTCACACCGTCAAAAACGATGCGCGTTTGGCCGCTCTTAAGCCACTCTTCATCCACCTCAAATGTGAGCGAGTAACAACCTGTCGGGTTCTCGGCGGGCACAAACGGGGGATTGACGATGATCGGGTAGGTGACGTTGGTGTAGATCGGCGTATCAACGCCCTGCATCTGCCAGTTTGACGGCACCGGCGTGGTGATAGCCTCAGCACACTCTTCTGTTATCCAGTGTTCAGGAACCTGCTCTGGCGCCGTGAAAAAGTGGAACTGCCAGTCGCCGTTCAGTAACCGCTTGTGCGAAGGTGGCTGCTCATCGCGAGCCTGCATTTCATCGCGCCAGCTGTGAAACGGCGCGTGGGCATCCAGCCGATGCCATTGAGTAACGCCGGGGTTTTCCCAGTCGCGACGAGCTAAAACAGAATGAAGAGAGTGCGGGGATGCGACAGACATAATGACCTCTTTTGCGAAGCGCTCACAATTTTAAGTCACAATGCCCTGGTGAGAGGAGCCGGTAAAGGATCTGACCACGGCAAAGCGAGCCAGATCACAAAAGGATCAGTGCCGCGCCAGCTGCTCAGCCAATAGCGCCAGGGATTTCAGCTGCTGTGCCAGCGCTTCGCGATCGGCCTGATCGGGCGCGTGACGGGCGCTGGAGTGGCGCTCCACCAGCGTGACAGGAAGCTGCGTTTGCCAGAGTTCATCCGTCGAACCAGAAAGAAGCCACTCGACGCTGCGCTCTCCGGCCACGCGAAACGCCTGGCGAATGGTGGTCAGCGGCGGGGAGAACCAGGCGCTGTCAGCGGTATCATCAAATCCCACCACCGACATCTGTCCCGGTACGGCTATCCCTTTTTCAGCACAGGCGCGCATCACGCCGAGGGCCATCTGATCGTTCGCCACCAGAATGGCATCAGGAAGAGCGCTACCCGCCAATAGCTGATGACCTTTTTCATACCCTGACGCCGCGCTCCAGTCGCCATGGGCCATCGCACACGGAACCAGATTGTCCTGCGCCAGCCGCGCCTGCCAGCCCGCGAGACGCGCGCGCGAGGAGACGGAACTCTCTGGCCCGCTGAGCAAGGCAATGCGTCGGTGTCCAAGCGCCAGCAGGTGCTCTGCGCCAAGCTTAGCGCCCTGCTCCGCATCAAAGGCCAGGCGATGAACTTTCGCTTCAGGGGAGACGTCGAAGAATAACACTGGCACCGGTGCGGCAAGCTGGCGAATCTGTTCGGCGAGGGGATCGTCGAGGGGAACGTTGACCAGCAAGCCCTCCACGCGCTGGGCCAGTAACTCCTGGAGTGCCGCCTGGCACCGCTCAGGATGTTCCACCATCGAAATCAGCACGCTTGCGCCGCACTCACCCGCGCGGGATTTTACCGCAGAGGCGATTTGCGAGGGCGCATGCAGCGCCAGGTCGGTGGTAATCAGCCCCAGCGTGCGGGTGCGTTTTCCGGCCAGTTGCTGCGCACCGCGATTGGGGACGTAGTGCAGTTCAGCCATCGCCTGCTGCACCTTTTCACGGGTCCTTGCGGAGACGTGCTCCGCGTCGTTTATTACACGGGAGACCGTCTGATAGGAAACGCCCGCCAGGCGGGCAACGTCATAGAGAGTGATGGCTTTCATGCTTTTCGTATCGCAGCGGGAGATGCCGTTATTCTGGCACAGCGCGGCGGGTAAAGCATGTGAACGCTTCGCAGTTTAAACAATTCGTTCCGGCTCTGGCACCAGCGTCACCTGCGGCTTCTGACGAAACCACGGCAGGCA
Source organism: Lelliottia sp. 489 (assembly GCF_050435885.1). NCBI lineage: Bacteria > Pseudomonadati > Pseudomonadota > Gammaproteobacteria > Enterobacterales > Enterobacteriaceae > Lelliottia > Lelliottia sp. 489. The sequence continues at coordinate 493,130 of NZ_JBNDLC010000002.1, forward strand.
GATCTGGATCAGCGGGCCGATAGCCAGCGCGTACAGGACCGTGCCCACGCCAAAGGTTCCACCGAGCACGCAACCAATCAGCAACACCGACACTTCTATCGCCGTACGCACGCTGCGCACCGACCAGCCCGTGCGGGCGTTAATACCGGTCATCAGGCCGTCGCGCGGGCCGGAGCCAAACCCTGCGCCGATGTACATTCCGGTCGCCAGCGCATTGACCACCACGGCGGAGATGAGCAGCGCGCTGCGGGCCACCAGCGAACTCATCTCCGGGAGCAGCGACAGGGACGCATCGGCCGCCAGGCCAATCACAATGACGTTACTGATTGTGCCAAGGCCAGGGCGCTGGCGCAGTGGGATCCAGAACAGCAGCACCAGCGCACCGGTCAAAATCATCACCGTGCCGATGTCCATCGCCAGCAGACGGGCGACGCCCAGATGGAACACGTTCCACGGATCGGCACCGAGATCGGCGCGGACAAACATCGCCGTAGAAAGCCCGTAAAATCCCAGTCCGACGTAAAGTTGCAGTAAGCGACGCAGCATGATGGTTCTCCAGAAAGTTATGCTTTCATCCTGGCTGAAAATGGCTCTATGATTAATGTCCAGTTTTCAAATAGTGGACTGCTTATGTCATCTCGTCGCTTCGGTAGCCAGTCTCTGGTGCGCCTCTTAGGCCACTGGCAACAGCCCTCCTCCCGCACGTCTTTATGGCGACAACTGGCGGACGCCCTGCGCCTGTTGATTCTCGATGGCCGACTGGCCCTCGATACGCGCCTGCCCGGTGAACGCGAACTGGCTACGGTGCTCAACGTGAGCCGCACGACGATTGCCAGCGCGCTCGCACACCTGCGCGACGCCGGGTATCTGGAGAGCCGCCACGGCAGCGGCTCCCGCATTATTCTGCCGGACAGCCACGCCGTCCCGACGCGAGCGGCCATCAGCACTGCGCTGGATCTCTCAACCGCCGCGCTCAGCGCCGGGCCGGAAATTCACCAGGCTTATACCCACGCGCTCACCGCCATGACCCAACACCTCTCTCACACGGGTTATGACCAGCTGGGCTTACCGGAGCTGCGCGAAACCATCGCTGCACGTTATTCTTCGCGCGGGCTGCCGACGCGGGCAGACGAAATCATGGTGGTCAACGGTGCGGTCAGCGGTCTGGCGCTGGTGCTGCGCATGTTGACCGGGCCAGGCGATCGGGTGGTGGTGGATCATCCCACTTACCCGCTGGCGATTGCGGCAATCCAGGGCGCGTCCTGTCGTCCTGTTGGCGTGGCGCTGCCGGAATCGGGCTGGGATACGGACGGCTTTGCCGCGACGCTGGCGCAAACCGCACCACGACTGGCGTACCTGATGCCGGATTTCCATAATCCCACCGGGCGCTGCATGGACATCGCCACGCGCCAGACCATCACCGATATCGCTGCACAAACCCGCACCACGCTGGTGGTGGATGAGACCATGGTTGACCTGTGGTTTGATGCGCCTCCCCCGCCGCCGCTGGCGGCGTTTAACCCGCAGGCCAACGTCATTACCCTCGGTTCGGCGGGCAAAAGTTTCTGGGGGGGATTACGCCTGGGCTGGATCCGCGCCTCGTCGCGCACCATTGCCACGCTGGCCCAGACGCGCGATACGCTCGATCTTGGATCGCCGTTGCTGGAACAGCTAGCTACCTTGTGGCTGATTGAGCACGCCGCCACTTTCCTGCCCGCAAGACGGCAGATGCTGACAGAACGCCGCGATCGCTGCAGCACGTTAATGCGTGAGCATTTTCCGGAATGGCGTTTTCACGAGCCAGAGGGCGGGCTGTCGTATTGGGTGGAACTGCCTGGGATGGTCGCCACGCAGCTCGGCGCGCGGGCGGAGACGCTGGGAATTCATCTCGGCACCGGCACACGCTTTGGGCTTTCCGGGGCGTTTGACCGCTATCTGCGTATGCCTTTCTCAATGGATTCGGCGCAGCTGGAAAATGCGCTACTGCGAATTAAACCGTTGTGGAACTCGCTGAACAGAAGTGAAAGTTATTTAAAACGTGGCGTAATATAACCAGCGGGAAATAAAAACTGCTGGCTGCACTAGATGCAGTCAGCAGTTTTCACAGGTTTGTCATCAGTGCTGAGGAGGAATCGGAAAACCTTTCAGAGAAATAACGAAATTTTCTCCTTCTTTCTTTATTTTCGCGCCCGTATCACACCAGTCAGACGCAATGCGAAAGAACTCATCACTTCCTACATTCCAGCCAAGACGTACGTGTTTTACATAGCCTGAACGAAGCAGATCGCAGGCCTCTTTGTAGTCGTTGGCAGTAGACAGTTGTTGTTTCATTTTCTCTTCTTCAGAAGTTTGCGTAGAGCCTTGATTTCTTTAGGAGTAAAAGGAGTCACACTCTCTTCTTCCGTATGCTGATTATCAATATCCTCTTCCGTTACTCCCGCCTCTTCCACTGCCTCAAACGCCAGCAGCAGCAGTTTTTCTGTCGTCACGCTTAAATTCTCGTTATTCGCTTCGGCATAATGACGAAGTCTCTCTTTTAGCGCTTCATCAATTTTTACGTTTAAGACTGCAGTGCCCATGTTTGTCACTTCCCTTCGGAATAAGTTATTTAATTTAATACACGAAGTTACCGGGGCAATCCACTGATATATTTTTTGCTTATGACGGATTAAAAACACCCCGACATTAATTTGCCAGTCTATTATTACAGGTTTATGACAATATTATTTCATTGCAATGAAGGATATATTACATAACCCCTTTATATTCATGGGCAATATTTTTTAAGAGGGAGAAATTTTCAGGGAGGCAGAAATGGGTGGGGGCCCTGCCAGCTACATCCCGGCACACACGTCATCTGCCTTGGCTGCTTCCTTCCGGATCTGACCTGGTAAACAGAGTAGTGTTGCGGGAGAACCAACAGAGCCCCCATTGAGAGCGTTGTTACCCAACGCGCTGGCGCATTATCCCTGCACAGGATCGCAATTGCAAGTTAACCGCGACCGGATGATGGTTTATTGCGCAAACTGTGGAATTTATCCGAGATTATGCCCATCCCCGCATGAAATCTGCGCTGGACTGCGCGATTATGCCTGTCTACATTAGACCCGAACTTCCCGCCCTTTTTCCGGAAGAATCGATGACCTTACCAAAGGAGCGCCCCATGGATGAACATGACTCTTTCCCCCAACGGGTCTGGCAAATTGTGGCCTCGATTCCGGAAGGGTATGTCACCACCTATGGTGATATCGCAAGACTCGCCGGTTCCCCGCGCGCGGCGCGCCAGGTCGGCGGCGTGCTGAAACGTCTGCCGGAAGGCAGTACGCTGCCCTGGTATCGGGTGGTAAATCGACAGGGTGAAATTTCTCTGACCGGCCCGGATTTGCAGCGTCAGCGCCAGGCATTGCTGTCTGAAGGTGTGCAGGTGTCAGGAAAAGGGAAGATTGATATGCAGAAGTATCGCTGGGTGTATTAACTGCCCTCCCCGGGAAGGAGAGGGCAAAGGTCAGACTTAATACTGTGTCGGTGCAGGTACTGCAGAAGATGGGTTAACCTGCGTTGGCGACGTTGACGGAACCGTCGTCGCGGCACCACCACCCTGCTGTAACGGCACGGCAGTCTGCTGAACCGGAACCAGCGTCAGGTCAGCTTTGGTCCCGCCCTGGTTGATCACCGGCTGTACCGTATCGGTAATGAACACCAGTTTGTCGTTCACGGTAATCGCTGCGCTCAGCAGGATACGCGCGTTCGGCTGGATTTCCGCCGGGTTAAACGGCAGCACAAAGCTGAACGGTGACTGTTTCCCTTCGGTACGTACCGCTTTCTGCGACAGCACTTTAGACGGCGCATCGGCCAGAGAAGCATCCGACAGGGTCACCGTTAAGACGGCGTCCGGCGGCAGGGCCACTTTCTGGCGGATCCACACCGTACCGGAAACGTTAGGTTGCTGCATGGTTGGCTGTGTCGTCGCTCCAGCGGCATTTGGGTTTGGCGCTGGCGTCTGGATGTCGGCACTTTTATCCGCACAGGCAGACAGAGCAACCGCTACCGCTAAACCACTAAGCATGTGCACGAGTTTCATTGAGTTCTCCTTATCTTCAATGCACCAGCGGGATCGATCCCGCCAAGAGTCGTTAGCAAATACATAACGTGACTAAGTGTGGCACATATCACTTATATATGCCTGGTTTCAGCCGCTTATTCAGATTATTGCACCCATCGGACCACTCTCCTTTTTACGTTATAATCATCCTATCTTTCGCCACGGCGTTTTATTGAGGATGACTATGAGTCAAGCACTGAACAATCTGCTGACATTACTGAATCTGGAAAAAATTGAAGAAGGACTCTTTCGCGGGCAGAGCGAAGACCTTGGCTTACGCCAGGTTTTCGGCGGCCAGGTGGTGGGACAGGCGCTGTATGCCGCCAAAGAGACCGTGCCTGCAGACCGTCTGGTGCACTCGTTTCACAGCTATTTTTTACGTCCTGGCGACAGCGCAAAACCGATAATCTATGACGTCGAAGTGCTGCGTGACGGCAACAGTTTTAGCGCCCGCCGCGTCGCGGCCATCCAGAACGGCAAACCGATTTTTTATATGACGGCGTCATTCCAGGCACCGGAAAGCGGTTATGAGCATCAAAAAACGATGCCGCCTGCCCCGGCACCGGACGAACTGAAATCGGAAACGGACATTGCCCGGGCGCTGGCGCATCTGTTGCCGCCGCAGGTGAAAGAGAAATTCCTGTGCGATAAACCGCTGGAAATCCGTCCGGTCGAGTTCCACAACCCGATGAAGGGCCATATCGCCGAGCCAAAACGTCAGGTGTGGATCCGCGCCAACGGTGCAATGCCGCAGGATCTTCGCGTTCACCAGTATCTGCTGGGCTATGCGTCTGATTTCAACTTCCTGCCGGTGGCGCTGCAACCGCACGGCGTGGGCTTCCTCGAAAAAGGGATGCAGGTCGCAACCATCGACCACTCCATGTGGTTCCATCGTCCGTTCGATATGAACGAATGGCTGCTGTACAGCGTGGAAAGCACCTCGGCGTCGAGCGCGCGCGGGTTTGTTCGCGGTGAATTTTATACGCAGGATGGCGTCCTGGTTGCCTCTACGGTGCAGGAAGGGGTAATGCGAAACCGGGGATAATCTGTGCCCTCACCTCGCCCCTCTTCTCGTGACTGTCCGTGACTGAGGGAAAAAATAAAGCCTCCCATCGGGAGGCTTTTTGCTACAGGAGAAACTCAATCTGCTCAGGCGTTGTACGCATTCTCGCCATGGCTGTTCACATCCAGCCCTTCGCGCTCTTGCTCTTCCGGTACACGCAGGCCAACGGTCATGTCCGCCAGTTTGTAGCCGATGAAGGCCACAACACCCGACCAGACGATAGTGATGGCGATACTTTCCAGCTGAACCAGCAGCTGATGGCCCATGGTCACGCCTTCTGCGTAGCCTACGCCACCGAGGGAGGTCGCGGCGAAGATACCGGTCATGATGCAGCCAACGATACCGCATACGCCGTGCACACCGAACACATCACAAGGGTCATCGACACGCAGAACGCGTTTCAGCGCCGTTACGCCCCACAGACCCGCCAGACCGGCAACGATACCAATCAGCAGCGCGCCGCCGACACCGACATAACCACACGCCGGGGTGATGCCAACCAGACCGGCAATCGCACCGGAACAGGCGCCCAGCAGTGATGGTTTACCGCGTACCACCCACTCACCAAACACCCAGGAGAGGATTGCGCCTGCAGTTGCTACCACGGTGTTCACAAAGGCCAGCGCAGCGATTTCGTTTGCAGCACTTGCTGAACCGGCGTTGAAACCGAACCAGCCAAAATAGAGGATTGCCGTACCGGTGAAGACCATCGGCAGGTTGTGCGGTTTAAACGCCTCTTTGCCAAAGCCCACACGCTTGCCAATCAGGTATGCCCCGACCAGACCTGCAACCGCAGCGTTAATATGCACCACCGTGCCGCCTGCGAAGTCCAGCGCACCGTGAGACGCCAGCAGACCGCCGCCCCAGACCATGTGCGCAATCGGCACATAAGAGAGTGTCAGCCACACCACCACGAAGATCAGCACGGCGGAGAAACGAATACGTTCTGCCAGCGCGCCGACGATCAGGCCGACGGTGATACAGGCGAATGACCCCTGGAACGCCACGTGGATGTACTGATAGAAGCTCCCCATCAGGGCAGTCAGCTGGATATTTTTCAGCATCGCCCAGTTGAAGTTGCCGAAGAAGGCGTTGCCTTCGCCGAAGGCCAGCGAGTAGCCGTAGACCACCCACAGGACGCAGACCAGCGCGAAGGTCACTGCGACCTGCGTCAGCATGGACAGCACGTTCTTACCGCGGATCAGACCGCCGTAAAACAGCGCGATGCCCGGAATTGTCATGAACAGCACCAGCGCGGTGCAGATCATCATAAAGGCGTTATCCGCCTTGTCGGCTACCGCAGGAGCCGCCATCGCCAGGCCCGGCAGCAGTGCCAGAGACCCCAGAGCTGTTTTGATTGTTGCTTTCTTCATTTTCTCGATCCCTATCACTGTGTGCCAGGAGTTACTTACAGTGCAGCTTCGTCAGCTTCGCCCGTACGGATGCGAATGACGCGCTGCAATTCGGCAACGAAAATTTTGCCGTCGCCAATTTTTCCGGTGTAAGCCGCTTTGCTCACCACATCAATCACCTCATCGAGTTGATCGTCAGCGATAGCCACATCAATCTTCACTTTAGGCAGGAAGTTGACGCTGTATTCGGCTCCGCGATAAAGCTCCGCATGGCCCTTCTGACGACCAAAGCCTTTCACTTCGGTAACCGTCAGTCCCTGAATCCCCATTGAAGACAGTGCTTCACGAACGTCTTCGAGTTTGAATGGTTTGATGACAACCGTAACCAGCTTCATAGTTCCTCTCCAGTCAGAATTCGATAATGGCCGCGTTTTACAACAGAGGTATTGCAAGGGGTGTGCCAGAGTTTGAAAAGGCGAAGAAATCAGGCGGGAAAGGCAGGAAATGGCACTTCTGAAGAAATGGATAAAAAAAACGCACCATGACAGTGCAGGGTGCGTTTCATTTTTGCACCAACAGAAATCCCTGTTAGCGCAGTGCTTAATTTTGGTGCATCAGGCGCTCAGAGACTCCTCTTCGCGCGTGCTGGCGGCCAGCTCTTCTCCGGCCAGCTGCAGCTGGTACATTTGCCAGTAACGTCCTTTCGCTTCCAGCAGCTCGCGATGCGTGCCGCGCTCGACGGCTTGCCCGCGATGCAGCACCAGAATGGTGTCGGCATCAACAATCGTCGACAGACGGTGCGCAATCACCACCAGCGTGGTCTTCTCCCGCACTTCCGCCAGCGCCTGCTGAATGGCCTGCTCGGTGCCAGAATCAATGCTGGCTGTCGCTTCGTCGAGAATGAGCACCTGCGGCGTTTCAATCAAGACTCGCGCCAGCGCCAGCAGCTGCTTCTGCCCCACGGAGAGGTTATTGCCCTGCTCGCCCAGTTTGGTGTAGATCCCATCGCTCATGGTGCGTGCCAGCTCTGCCAGCTGGACTTTTTCCAGCACCGCCCAGACCTGTTCCTCGCTAAACGGACGGCCCAGAGTGACGTTGGCAAAGAAGGAGTCAGCCATCACCACCGGGTCCTGCTGCACCATCGCAATCCCCTTGCGCAGCACGTCGTGGCTCAGGGTGGAGAGCGGACGGCCATCAAGACGGATTTCACCGCTCGTGAGCGGGTAATACCCCATCAGCAGGCTGGCGAGGGTACTCTTACCGCTGCCCGTGTGACCCACCAGCGCGACAAAGCTGCGTGACGGGATATCGAGATGAATGTCCTGCAGCACCAGACGATCTTCGCGATAGGCAAAGGAGGCATGATCGATCTCGATCGTGCCGCTTTTCAGTTCGCGCTCGTCGTCGCCGTAGGTTTGTCGTGGACGATCCATCAGCTCGAAGACGCGTTCACCGGCGACCACCGCCTGCTGCAGAATGGATTGCTGTGTCGTCAGTTCGATCAGCGGCTCGTTCAGACGCCCGAGGTAGCTGATAAACGCGTACAGCACACCCACTTCAATCGTGCCGCCCGCGCCGAAACCAAACAGCATCAGCAGACCGCACAGCACCAGCGCCGAAAACAGGCTCAGCAGCGGACGCAAGAGGAAACCGTCCAGACGCAGGGTTTGCATGCGCGCCATATAGTGCGAGCGGCTCGCCTCACCCATGCGTTCGCCAAAACGTGCCTGCTGGCGGAACTGCTGAATCACGCTCATGCCGTTGATGACTTCGTTAAAACCGTCATTGATATCTGCCAGATAAGCGCGAACCCGGCGCACAATCGGCGTGCTGTAGCGCTGGTAAATCACCATGACGATCAGCACTGCCGGGAAGATGGTGATTGCCACCAGCGCCATACGCCAGTCGAGGCTGAACATTGCCACCAGCATGGCGCCGACGAGCGCGGCGCTACGCAGCACCGTGGCGACCACGGTCACGTACAGGTCGCGGATCACTTCCGTATCGTTGGTGACGCGGGAGATCACCTGGCCGACGGGCTGGGTATCAAACTCGCTCAAGGGCTGGCGCAGGGCCGCATCCATCACGTCGGTGCGCAGCTGTTGCACTACGCCGACCGCCGCCTGGTTAAACAGCAGCGACTGAGCATAGTGCAACGACGCCGCCAGCAGCTGAAGCCCGACGTAAGCCGCGCCCAGCCCGGCAACCAGGCCCAGCGGCAGATAGCTTTTGGCGACCATGTTGTCGATGAAATAGCTGATCAGCAGCGGGCCACTGACTTCGGCAATCGCCGCCACCCACAGCATCACCACCGCGATAGAGAGCGGTTTGCGCCACGGCGAACCGTAGGCCAGCAGGCGTTTCAGGGTCGGCCACAGCTGGGTAAACTTACGCATGGGTGGCCTCCTCGTTCAGATCTGGCGCATCGTCCAGGGCCGCCTCCAGCTGTTGATAGCGGTGCATATCGCGATACCACCCGGGCTGTTCCGCAAGCTGATCATGGTGCCCGCGCTGGGCAATATGCCCGTGCTGCATCACCAGAATTTCGTTCGCTTCCGTCAGGGCCGAGAGCCGGTGGGCGCTGATAATCACCGTCCGCCCTTCGCCCCACTGACGCAGGTTATGCAGGATCTGGTGTTCCGTGCGCCCGTCGACCGCAGAGAGCGCATCGTCGAGGATCAGAATTTCAGCGTTCAGCAGCAGCGCACGCGCAATGGAAATACGCTGTTTCTGCCCGCCCGACAGCATCACGCCGCGCTCGCCCACTTCGGTGGCATAACCCTGCGGCAGGCGCAGAATATCGTCGTGAACGCTGGCCAGGCGCGCTACGTGCTCAATCTCTTCCTGCGTCGCCGTGGGATGGCCCAGCGCAATGTTGTTGGCAACCGTATCCGAGAACAAAAACGGCGTTTGACTGACGACCGCCAGGCGGCTGCGCCAGGCGTCCAGCTGCAGGCGCGTCAAGGGAATATCGTGAAAACGAATGTCCCCCTGGGTGACATCAAAGTGACGCTGAATCAGCGACAGCACGGTGCTTTTCCCGGCACCGGTTGGGCCGCAGATCCCCAGCATCTGTCCTGGGCGCAGCGTAAAGCTGACGTTTTCCAGCGTCGGGCGTTCGGTTTGCGGATACGAAAACGCCGTAATCGCCACCTCCAGCACACCGCGCCCTTCCGGCACGGATTCGCTGCCGTCGTTCACCACCGGTGCTTCCGCCAGCATCGCGCGAATACGGCTGTACGCCGCGCTGCCGCGTTCGACGATATTAAACATCCACGCCAGCGCCAGCATCGGCCAGATCATCAGCCCGAGATACATGGCGAAGCTGGTCAGCTGACCAAGGGTCATGGAGCCGTTAACCACCATCCAGCTCCCGCCGCCGATTGCCAGCAGATTGGCGGTGCCAATGGCGATATAAATTGTCGGGTCAAAGCGCGCATCAATTCGCGCCACGCGCAGGTTTTTCGCGCCGGTGTCTGCGGCATCGGCGGCAAACTGCGCCGACTGGCGATCTTCAAGGCCAAAGGCTTTGATCATGCGGATGCTGGTCATGCTCTCCTGCGTTCTGTCGTTCAGAGAGGAGAACGCCGCCTGGGCCAGCTTGAAGCGCTCGTGCAACTGTTCGCCGAAGCGGTTGATGGCCAGCGCCATGAGGGGCATTGGCAGCAGCGCCAGCAGGGTGAGCTGCCAGCTGATTTGCGTCGACATTACGATCAGCACCGCGCAACCCATCACCAGCGAATCAACCAGGGTTAACACCCCTTCCCCGGCGGCAAACACCACGCGATCCACGTCGTTGGTGGCGCGTGCAATCAGATCGCCCGTACGGTGGCGCAGGTAGAATTCAGGATGCTGGCGGCTGAGCTGACGATAAAAATCTTCGCGCAGCTCCACGGCGAGCTGATACGACGCGCCGAAGAGCAGCACGCGCCAGACGTAGCGCAGCAGGTAGACAATCACCGCAGTCAGGACCAGCGTGCCGATCCACATCATCACCCGTGCGGTGGTGTAATGTTGTTCTGTGACGCCGTCCACCACATATCCCACCACTTTCGGCGGAATGAGCTGGAGAATGGCAATAATAATAAGCAGGGCCACTGCGCCGAGATAGCGTCGCCACTCCCGGCGGAAGTACCAGCTTAACTGAGCAAATAATCGCACGCGGTAAATTCCTGAAGGTATTGTTCCGGCAAGGCCAGGAAGTTATTCAATGGGTAAAGCGGTGGTGTATTTAATCTGTTCCATGGCGAAGCTTGAGGTGACATCCGACAAGCCCGGCACGCTGTTGACCAGCCGTTTGTAGAAGTCGTCATACCGTTTCATGTCCGCCACCTGCACGCGCATCAGATAGTCGTATTCCCCTGCCATGCGCCAGAAACCGAGCACTTCGGGCATCTCGGAGACTTCGGTGACAAACCGGCAGTACCAGTCGCTGCTGTGGTGCGGCGTTTTTATCAGAACAAACGCGGTCAATCCAAGCCCCAGTTTTTCGGGATCGAGCAGCGCCACGCGGCCCAGCAAAACGCCGTCGTCTTCCAGTCTTTTTAGGCGTTTCCAGCAGGGTGTGGTGGTCAGATTAACGGCATCAGCGAGCGCCTGCAAAGAGAGGGTGCAGTCCTTTTGCAGCAGAGAGAGCAGCTTACGGTCAATTTTATCTAACATACCCCGCCTCACAGAGAATAATTTTCTCCTGACATTCTATTTTAAAGGCCAGATAGCAACAATTTTTTCTGTGCTTTTCGCTATCCTAGGCACAAAATGACAAATGGATACACACGATGAATAGCACCTGGGTCAAACACGCAATCAGCGAAATCAATGCCGACTATCAGCGCTCGGCGGACACCCATCTTATCCGCCTCGCCCTGCCGGGGTTTTCCGGAATTCAGCTCTACCTGAAAGATGAAAGCACTCATCCAACCGGCAGCCTGAAGCATCGTCTGGCGCGTTCGCTTTTTCTGTATGGGCTGTGTAACGGCTGGATCAACGAGGGCACCACGATTATTGAGTCGTCGTCGGGTTCGACTGCCGTGTCCGAGGCCTATTTCGCTCGTCTGCTTGGCCTGCCGTTTATCGCCGTGATGCCCTCCTGCACCGCAAAACGCAAAATCGAGCAGATCGCGTTTTACGGCGGACGCTGTCATTTTGTTGAAAGCGCCTGCGAGATCTACGCCGCGTCAGAAATGCTGGCCCGCGAGCTGAACGGCCATTACATGGATCAATTTACCTTCGCCGAACGTGCAACCGACTGGCGCGGGAATAACAACATTGCCGACAGTATTTTCCGCCAGATGAAGAATGAACCGCATCCGGAACCGTCATACATCGTGATGAGCGCGGGCACCGGCGGGACCTCTGCCACCATTGGCCGCTATATTCGCTGCCAGGGTTACGATACAAAACTGATGGTGGTTGACCCGCAAAACTCCGTGTTCCTCGACTACTGGCAAAACCGTGACGCCAGTCTGCGCAGCCCGGTGGGCAGTAAAATCGAAGGTATCGGTCGCCCGCGCGTGGAGCCGTCGTTTATTCCTGATGTGGTCGATGAGATGCTGCGCGTGCCGGATGCGGCAAGCGTCGCCACCGCTCACTGGCTGGAAACGCAGCTGGGCCGTAAAGTGGGGGCTTCCACGGGGACTAACATGTGGGGCGCGCTACAGCTGGCCGTGCGGATGCGCGAAGAGGGCAAGAGCGGTTCTATCGTCACGCTGCTGTGCGACAGCGGAGAACGTTATCTGGACACCTACTACAACGCGGACTGGGTGAAAGCCAATATAGGCGACATCGAGCCGTGGAAAGCGCAAATTGCGCAGATGACAAAATAAAAAAAGCCAGACCGATAAACATCGACGTCTGGCTTGCTGGAAGGGTCTCACTATTCGGGGGAATACGGGAGGTTTGGTTTATCCAGCCAATGAGTCAAAAAATGGGACACCGCTTCGTTACGGCAATGTCCGATAACCGGGAGATGCGACAGCTCAGCAATCAGCTGAGGCATCGCATTTCCCATAATCACACCGCGACCTACGCTGCCCAGCATTTCGCGGTCGTTCATGGCATCGCCAAATGCCATACAATCCTGCATCGTTAAACCCAGGTGGTCGCTCAGGACCGCCAGCGCAGACCCTTTGTTGCATCCCACCGGCAGCACTTCGAGACACTCCACCGCCGAGAAGGTCAGGTGCGCACGGTCGCCTAACGCTTCGTTAAGCTGAATGCGCAGACGGCACAGATCGTCGTGATCGCCGCAGAAACAGATTTTCGTCACCGAGTGCGCAGGGATACGGCGCAGATCCGTCAGCTGGTAGCGAAAACCGCTGTAGACGTGCGCTTTCAGCAGTTCAGGGATCTCTTCGCCCGTCAGCCAGCCGGTGTCGTTAAACACGTGAATACTGGCCTGCGTATCCCAGGTGCTGTGCAGCACCAGATCCGCCACTTCCGGGTCCAGATCCTGACGATGCAACATTTCGCCTTCCACCGAGTGAATGCGCGTACCGTTGCCGGTGATGAGAAAAGCATCCATCGACAGTTTGCCGAGCAGGTGGCGCATCTCCAGAACATGACGGCCCGTGGCAAACGTCAGGGTGATATCACGCTCATGCAGCCGCTTCAGCGTGCTCAGGGTTTTCTCTCCTAAGCGGTGATCCGGCATTAAGAGCGTGCCGTCCATATCAAATGCTGCAAGCCGCGCCATGATGACTCCGAAAATGTGATGGGGTTAATCTGGGTATCAGTATTGCCCTCGATATACGGAAGTAATAGTGAATAGATGATTATTATTGTTCCGGGTTTTTACAGGCGTAAAAAAAACGCTGCGGTTGCAGCGTTTTGCTGGGGGAGAGAATCAGGCGTGATTAAGAAGCAGGTGCTGAATAAATCCAACATGCAGTCTGACGCCCGTCTGCAACGCCGCTTCATCCAGACGGAATCGCGGATTATGTACGCCGTAGGTCGCCCCGATGTGCTCATTGCCGCTGCCGATAAACAGGAAGCAGCCCGGTACTTTTTGCTGATAGGAAGAGAAATCTTCGCCACCGAACAGGGGATGCGCAATCTCCCGCAGCGCCTGATCGCCGAGCGTGGCGCTAATCACTTTGCGGGCAATCGCACAGGCCTCAGGATGGTTATTGCCGCTGGCGTAACCCCGCGTCCAGTTTAGGGTAAACTGCGCGCCGTGCGCGGCGGTAATGCCCGCAATAATTTGCGCCATCTGCTGTGGCACCTGCTGACGCACGCTGTCGTGATGGGTTCGCAACGTCCCCGCCAGTTTGATGCGCTCCGGGATGACGTTATAGCTTTCGCCGCTCTGGAAGGTGGCGATGGTCAGGACCGGTACCTGAAGCGGATCGGTGCGACGTGACACCACATTTTGCAGGGCCGTCACCACTTCCGCGCCAATCACCACCGGATCAATGCACAGATGCGGCATGGAGCCATGCCCGCCCTTGCCCACAATGGTGATATCAAAATTATCCGTTGAGGCGCAGAAGACGCCCTCTTTCAGCCCGACTTCCCCCGTCGGGAAATTCGGCATCACGTGCAGCCCGAAGATTTTTTCCACCCCGTCGAGCACCCCGAGATCAACCAGCTCCTGCGCGCCTCCCGGCGGCACCTCTTCGGCGTGCTGAAAGATAAAGCGCACCGAGCCGTGCAGCATCGACTGGCACTGTGTCAGCACTTTCGCCGCCCCGAGCAGCATGGCGGCATGCGCATCATGGCCGCAGGCATGCATCACGCCCGGCACCGTCGAACAAAAGGGTTCGTCGTTCTCTTCCTGGATGGGCAGCGCGTCAATATCGGCACGCAGCGCGTAGCATGGCCCATCATACGCCCCTTTCAGATCAGCAATAACGCTGTTGGGCGTCAGGCGCGTCAGCGTTAAACCGCCAAAACTGGCCAGCGCATCGGCAATATAGTCCGCCGTTTTATGCTCCTGAAATGAAAGCTCTGGATGAGCATGAATGTGTCTGCGCCAGCGCAAAACGTCCTCTTTCACTTCATCCAGCATCGCTTCAATCGTAAATGCCATCACATGTCTCCTCAGTTAAGCCACATCGCTCAAAGCGGGGCGCGTTTTCAGCGCCAGCGGCAACATGGCAAGCCCGGCAACCACCATTGCCAGCGCCAGAAAAACAAACGTCGAGAGGTAGTCGCGACTAACGGTAATCAAATACCCCATCGCAATCGGGGCGACAAAACCGCCCAGCGTCCCACCGGTGTTGATAATCCCCATCGCCGCGCCCATCACCTCCGGCGGCAATCGTTTCATGGGTAAGGTAAATACGGTCACGAAAGCGGCCATCAGGAAAACATAACCAAAGAACAGCAGCAGCCCGGCGGTGAACGCCGAAGTGGAGGTGTAGACCAGCCAGATGCAGACTGCGCTTAGCAACGCGCAGCAAAAAATCACTTTTGGCTCCCTCCCCTGCATATAGCGCCCCACCAGCCATCCCGTCGCCAGCGACGAGATCCAGATACCCAGCCCTCCAGCGGCCACCACCAGCCCGGAAATATCCAGCGACATTCCGCGCTGCTGCACCAGATATTTCGGCAGCCACGCCATCAGGCCGTAGGACGGAATGTTGATGCAGAAGATCGCGACAAACAGCAGCACCACGATGGGATTTTTCAGCAGCTCACGATAGCCAGTGACTGCGCCGGAGTGCGGTTTGACCGGCGTTGGATTCGGCACCCACAGCATAATGGCAACGGCAATCGCAAAGGCCAGCAGACCGAGGATCGAAAAAGAGCCGCGCCAGCCGAGGGAGTTCAGACTGTAGACCGCAATCAGCGGCCCGGCAGTCATGGCGAAGCCGGCCGAGGAGAGCAAAATCGACTGGGCGAAAGTTCTCTTCTCCAGTGAGAAGTTCGAGACCACCGCTTTGGCGCAGGAGCAGGGATAACCGGAATGGCCGATCCCGGATAAAAAACGAAAAGTGACCAGCAGCCCCAGGCCGAATCCAAGCATCCCAAAGCACAGGGCGAAGCCGCCGAGCAGACAGAGTGAGACACTCAGCACTTTCTTGTAGCCGAAGCGATCGTTCAGCCAGCCTGCGGGGATTTGAAACAGGGAATAGGCGAGAAAGAAGATCCCGGTGATATAACCCAACTGCTCAGGCCGAAGATCAAATTCACGTTCAATGGGCAACAGCGCAAAACCCATCACCGTCTTGTCGAGATACACCACCACATAACCGACAAAGAGCAGGAAGATCATCAGGAAACGATTTTTCATAGCCGATATCCCTTTTGTTATCACCCCGCCAGAGAGTTGTCGACAGGTGAAATTAAAATGCGACACGCATCACATAACAGACTGAACAACAACAGATTATGTGGATTCTTCCTCGACGTTAGCAGCTTTGCCACCCGGCCATAAGATACAATTTTTGTACAGGTGATACTTTTTACTGATAGGGGTACGGGTTGCGCTATCTGCCGAAATTACAGCAACTGAAGGTTTTCCAGCAGGTTATCCGCAGCGGCAGCATTCGCGGTGCGGCCAGGGCTTTAGGGCAATCTCAACCGGCGGTCAGCAGAACGCTGCGCGAACTGGAACAGACTCTGGAGACGCGGCTGATTGTGCGCGGGAATCAGGGGATGACGCTGACGGAAACCGGGCGGGCCTTTTCTCAGCGGATGCAGTTTATTCTGGAGGAGCTGGAGCGGGCGGCCAATGAAATTCGCCAGATCGATCAGTTTTCGCAGGGGGCGGTGGCGATGGGCATCTCCTCACTGCTGGCCCTGACAGTCTTTCCGGCACTAAACGACGCCTTCCGGACACAGCTTCCTCACTCCACGCTGCTGGTGAAAGAGGGGCAGCTTTCGATGCTGTTGCCCGCGCTGCGGGAGGGGCGACTGGATTTCGCTGTCGGGACGGCAGGCCCAGGCTTACCCCTGGACGATCTGGTGCGCGAGCCGCTGTTCAATGCCTCCTTCGGCATTATTGCCCGCAAAGGCCATCCTCTGGCGCAGGCCACCACTTTCGACGCATTACAGAATGCGCGCTGGGTGTTGCCGGAGACCGATATGGGGTATTACCAGCAGCTTCGGCTTTCAGCGAACGATTTTCTGCCACAGCTGGCGGAAACGCCCGTGCGCACGGACTCGATGATCTCAGGGCTGAGTCTGGTGTTACAGTCGGATTATCTGACGATAGTGGCGCGTGCGATGCAGGCTCCGTTCGGTTTACAGGATCAGCTCTGCCTGCTGAATATTGACGGCCTGCCGCAGGCCGAGTATCACGTGCTGTATTCGCAAAAATCGCCGCTGACGTTCGCGGCGCGCCGACTACTGGATCTGCTGCGTCACCATTGTCAGGCGTATGACTGGCACTAACTTTTCAACGGGCACCGAAGATGCGTCAACTCAACAGACTTAATCAGTTTCAACGCCTCTGGCAGCCCTCTGCCGGTGAGCCGCAGCAAATTACCGTCGCGGAGCTGGCGGAACGCTGCTTTTGCAGCGAGCGGCACGTGCGTACGCTTTTGCGCCAGGCGCAGGAGGCTGGCTGGCTAAGCTGGAAGGCACAGTCCGGGCGAGGCAAACGCGGCACATTAACCTTTCACGTCACCCCGGACCGCCTGCGCAATGAGATGATGGAGCAGGCGCTGATGCGCGGACAACAGCACGATGCGCTAGAGCTGGCGCAGCTGGCCGCACCGGAGCTGCGCGCCTTGCTGCACCCTTTCCTCGGCGGCCAGTGGCAAAACGATACGCCCACGTTGCGGATACCCTACTACCGCTCCCTTGATCCGCTCCATTCGGGCTTTTTGCCGGGACGCGCGGAACAGCACCTGGTCGGACAGGTCTTTTCCGGGCTGACGCGCTTTGACGACGACAGCCGCGAACCTGCCGGGGATCTTGCCCATCACTGGGAAGTGTCAGCCGATGGCTTACGCTGGCATTTTTACATCCGTTCGACGTTGCACTGGCACAACGGCGATAAGGTCGAAACCGCACAGCTGCGCGCGAGCCTGCTCGAACTCTTTGCCCTCCCCGCCCTGCGACGGTTGTTTAACAGCGTGCTGAACGTTGAGGTAACGCATCCCCAGTGCCTCACCTTTGAATTGCATCAGCCTGATTACTGGCTGGCGCATCGTCTGGCCAGTTATTGCAGCCGTCTCGCCCATCCGGAACGCCCCCTGACAGGCTGCGGCCCGTTCCGGTTGGCGGTGTTTGAACCCGATCTGGTGCGCCTGGAAAGCCATGAGCAATACCACCTCAGCCACCCGTTAATCAAAGCCATTGAATACTGGATCACTCCGCAACTGTTTGAGCAGGATTTAGGCACCAGCTGTCGTCATCCGGTACAAATCGCGATAGGGCAGCCGGACGAACTGGCTAATCTGCGTCTGGTCAGCAGCAGCACCAGTCTTGGCTTTTGCTATCTCACGCTGAAGCAGAGTGGCCGCCTGAGTAAAAGACAGGCGCAGCGGCTCATCACGATTATCCATCACACGACGCTTCTGCACACCCTGCCACTGGATGAAAACCTGATTACCCCCGCGCACGAATTGCTGCCGGGCTGGACCATTCCCGAATGGCCGCAGTTGCGGGATGTTCCTCTCCCCGACACGCTGACCCTGATTTACCATTTGCCCGTTGAATTGCACACCATGGCTGAACAGCTCAAACAGTATCTGGCAAAGCAGGGTTGTACGCTCAACGTCATTTTCCATGATGCTAAAACCTGGGACGGCTGCGGCAATCTGGCCGAAGCGGATCTGATAATGGGTGACAGACTGATCGGCGAAGCGCCGGGATATACGCTTGAGCAGTGGCTGCGCTGCGATACCCTGTGGCCGCATCTGCTCAGCGCGCCGCAGTATGCTCATCTTCAGGCAACACTGGATGCGGTACAGACGCAGGTCAGCGAGCACACGCGGCACAGCGGTTTGCAGTCGATTTTCACCCATCTGATGGAGAATGCGGTTTTAACGCCTCTCTTTAACTATCAGTATCAAATCAGCGCGCCGCCGGGAGTGAACGGTATTCGCCTTAATACCCGCGGTTGGTTTGATTTTTCACAGGCCTGGCTTCCGGCCCCGAACGCGTGAAGAAGCTGGTCGCCAGGCGTGCCAGACGTTACCATATTGTTTTTACCGATACTGTTGAGATCTATTTATGAAACGTGCCGTCGTCGTGTTCAGCGGAGGACAGGATTCCACTACCTGTCTGGTTCAGGCCCTGCATCAATATGATGAAGTGCATTGTGTGACGTTTGATTATGGTCAGCGCCATCGCGCTGAAATCGACGTGGCCCGCGAACTGGCGCTGAAACTGGGCGCACGTGCGCATAAAGTGCTGGACGTCACGCTGCTAAACGAACTGGCTGTCAGCAGCCTGACGCGCGACAGTATTCCTGTCCCTGACTATGAGCCTGATGCCAGCGGCATTCCCAATACCTTTGTACCGGGCCGCAATATCCTTTTCCTGACGCTCACCGCGATTTATGCCTACCAGGTAAAAGCGGAGGCGATCATCACCGGCGTGTGCGAAACCGATTTTTCCGGCTACCCGGATTGCCGCGACGAGTTCGTGAAAGCGCTTAATCACGCCGTGGATCTGGGTATGGCAAAAGAGATTCGCTTTGAAACGCCGTTGATGTGGCTCGATAAAGCCGAGACCTGGGCGTTAGCCGATTACTGGGGCAAACTGGATCTGGTGCGTAATGAAACGCTGACCTGCTACAACGGCATCAAAGGCGACGGCTGTGGGCAATGTGCCGCCTGTAACCTGCGCGCCAACGGTCTGAATCATTACCTGGCCGATAAGCCAGCAGTGATGGCGCTGATGAAGAAAAAAACCGGGCTGAAATAAGCCCTGGCGCGGCCGGGTGAAGGACATTCACCCGGTCGCAATATTATTCGATTAACAGATCGAGCTTCTCGCGTAACTCCCCTTCTAACGGCAGCGCTTTCTGCGTTTTTAAATCAATGCAGACAAAGGTAATCAGCGCATCAGCCACCACCTGCCCTTCGGGGTCCAGCGTCACGACCTGACTCAACACGCCGCTTTTACCGTTTAACTGCTGCAACTGGCTCGTCACCGTCAGGCGATCGCCCAGCACCGCAGGACGGCGGTAGTTGATATTGATATTGGCAACCACAAAAGCGATGTTGTGCGCCGTGAGCCACTGGAAGCTTTCGCTGTTTTCCAGCCCGTCCCAGCGAGCCTCTTCGAGGAATTCGAGATAACGAGCATTATTCACATGCTGGTAAACATCGAGATGGTAACCGCGTACTTTGATCTGAGTCTGCATAGCGCACTAGCCCTGAAATTGTTATAGGATGAGAGGTCATAACTGGTATGACCTCTTTATCCTGGCAAAATTTTGCCACTGTGCAAGTTATTGTGTGATTACAGTGTCAGGTGCGTGAGGTTGCGCTCAACCAGCGCGTTACCGATCCCCGGTACCTGCTTCAGATCTTCGACGGTTTTAAACGGACCGTATTCGTCACGATAGCCGACAATGGCCTGCGCTTTTTTCAGCCCAACGCCATTCATGACGCGCGCCAGATCCTCTGCCGAGGCAGAGTTGATGCTGACCCGGGTACCATCGTCGTCAGTCGCTTTAGTGCTGGCTGTCGCCTTAGGCTGGGAAGCTGCCGCGTCCGGCGTGGTGGCTTCAGCCGTCGTCGCAACGGTATGTGCCTTCGCCGCCGGTGTCGCCGCCAGTGCGCTAAAACTCATCCCCGTTGTGGCGATCGCAAGCGTCATTAAAAGTGCTTTGATTCCATGTTTCATGCTGTTTTCTCCTTGTTTGTTGACAGCGAAGCCACAATACCCGCCCTCAAAAACAACAACAAACAGCAGATTTCAGAAATGGAAAAGGCCGCGTAAGCGGCCTTTAAATATTGCATTGCGTTGCGAAAATCTGCGAGCAGCGCCGTAATTACTGCTGCTGCGTGATGATATCGCCCAGCTTGATTTTGGCGTCTTTGCGCAGGTTGCTCATCAGTGCTTCGAAAGCGATCTGGGCGTTGTTCTGGGTGATGCCCTGAACCATCGCTTTTTTCTGCTCTTCCGGCATGGTGCCTGCTTTCACTTCGTCAAGCGCCAGCAGAACGATGTTGCCCTGCATGTCAGACGCCGTACCAAAGCTCGGTTTGTCTTTCGCAGGCAGGCTCAGGCCAAACGCCGCCTGGCTCACCGGATCCTGACCTGTACGGCTCAGGGTTTTCGCCTCACCGAAGCTCAGACCCGCCGCTTTCAGCGCCGCATCACCTTTACCTGCTTTCAGCTCAGCCAGCAGTTTTTCTGCATCCAGCTTCGCCTGCTGTTCTGCTTTGTTGTGTTTGACCAGAGTAGCAATCTGATCTTTCACAGCATCCAGCGGTTTGATGGTTTCGGCTTTATGCTCCGCAATACGCAGAACAAACGCACGATCGCCGTCAACGGTGATGATGTCAGAGTTGCTGCCTGGCGTACCGTTCTCACCGACCAGACCACCGTTGAAGATGGCATCGGCAACCGGTTTGAAGTTCAGCTCTTCAGGCAGGTTGTCGTGACCGAACCAGCCCGTTTCTACGGCTTTCACGCCAGCAGCCTGCTCAGCACCCGCCAGAGATTCGTTGTCATTGCTCGCCGCGTCGCTCACTTTCTGCTGCAGCGCGTAGTACGCATCCAGCGCTTTCTCTTGCTTCACTTTCGCGGCGATATCATCGCGAACGTCAGCCAGCGGTTTGGTTTTAGCAGGCTGGACATCATCCAGACGCGCCACCAGGAAACCGACAGAGGATTTGATCACACCGGACAGCTGGCCTTTCTCTTTCAGGCCCGCGTTTTTCAGCTCGTCAGGCGTCGTAGCGTCTTCCAGCCAGCCCATATCACCGCCGTTTTTCGCAGAGATGATGTCGGTGGATTTCGTTTTGGCCAGTGTCGCAAAGTCGGCGCCTTTAGCCAGCTCGTCGACAATCGCCTTAGCATCGGCTTCAGTTTTGGTCTGAATGACGCTGTAACGGTTACGCTGCGCCTGAGTGAACTGATCCTGGTGCTGGTCGTAGTAAGACTGTACTTCGCTGTCAGACGCTGTTTCCGGCATCGCTGCGGCGTCCAGCTTGATGTAGCTCACGCGGAACTGCTCAGGTGCGGTGAAGTTGTTTTTGTTCTGCTCGTAGTAGGCTTTGATCTCGTCGTCGCTGACTGACTGTTTTGCCGCCAGTGCGTTGACATCAATCGTTGCGGTGCGAACGACACGCTGCTGAGCCACCAGGGCTGCCAGCTCGTCGGTTTCGCCCTTAAGCATGAAATCGGTACCGACTACCGCGTTAATCAGTTGCTGTGTGGTCAGCTGATTACGCAGCGCCTGAGCGTATTGATCCGGCGTCATCCCCATCTGATTGACGATGGCGGTGTAGCGGGAGTTATCGAATTTACCGTTAGACTGGAAAGCCTGGGTCGCGAAAATGGCCTTTTTGACCTGCTCATCGCTAATGCCCAGCCCCAGGTGTCGGGAATACTGATCGAGCAGCGCTTCGTCGATAAGACGATTCACGGTCTGCTGACGGAGGGTTTTCATGTAGCCTTCGTTCGCTGCAAGCTCAGAGAACTGTTCGCCGAGCTGTTGCTGCATGCGATTACGTTCCCCGGCAAAGGCATTTTCAAACTGCCCGCGGCTGATTTCCTGGCCATTCACTTTCGCGGCGTAGTTGCTACTACCGCCAATCAGGTATCCACTCACACCGGTCAAAATAAACGACACGATAATGATACCGAAAATAATCTTGAGCACGAGACTGTTAGCAGCCGTGCGTAAGTTGTCCATCATGGTGAAACCACACTCCGCTGTAGGTGACTGGTGACCTCACGCTGGGGAAAATCCTGTCCGCAGCGCGTAAGGTTGTATTGTGACAAGAAACCGGGGTAAATGTCAGCCCACAACGCGCATAAACTCGCATAAAGTCGCGCTGGACAAACAAAAAAGGCACATCAAATGATGCGCCCTTGTACTTTTCAACTTCCCTTGAACGAGAAAGCGATCAGTTTACTGCGTCTTTCAGTGCTTTACCTGCACGGAAACCTGGCACTTTAGCGGCAGCGATGGTGATCTCTTTACCGGTCTGAGGGTTGCGGCCAGTACGGGCAGCACGCTCTTTAACAGCAAAAGTACCAAAACCTACCAGCGCAACGTCATCCCCGGATTGCAGAGATTCAGTTACAGAGGCAATTAATGCATCTAACGCACGTCCAGCCGCAGCTTTAGAGATATCAGCACCCGCAGCAATTTTGTCAATCAGTTGAGATTTATTCACTGTTCTCTTCCTCTCTTTATAATTTATATCGCGCCTGAATCCTTCACGACGCGACCGCGCAGCAGTTATA
Organism: Lelliottia sp. 489; assembly: GCF_050435885.1. NCBI lineage: Bacteria > Pseudomonadati > Pseudomonadota > Gammaproteobacteria > Enterobacterales > Enterobacteriaceae > Lelliottia > Lelliottia sp. 489. The sequence goes on from NZ_JBNDLC010000002.1 coordinate 515,973, forward strand.
TCAGGCCTGCCATGACCTTACAACACCCGTTGTTGATGGCTAACCCAATCAGCAATCTAAATTAGCTATACAAAAAAAGGCTGGCAAGTGAGAAATCACCTGTCAGCCTTGTTTTTCTTAGCGCTCTTTGCGCGAGGTCACTATTTTGCGGTTACGACCTGCATTCCAGAGGGCTCATTCTGCAGCGCGAGGCTCAGAACTTCCTCAATGCGTTTCACCGGATGGATATCCAGATCGGCGATAACATTGTCAGGAATCTCTTCCAGATCACGTTTGTTCTCATGCGGGATCAATACGGTTTTAATACCACCGCGGTGAGCAGCCAGCAGTTTTTCTTTCAAACCACCGATCGGCAGCACCAGACCACGCAGCGTGATCTCACCCGTCATCGCCACATCAGCACGCACCGGGTTACCCGTCAGACAGGAGACCAGCGCGGTACACATCGCGATACCGGCACTTGGGCCGTCTTTCGGCGTAGCCCCTTCAGGAACGTGGACGTGAATGTCGCGTTTTTCGTAGAAGTCAGGATTAATACCCAGCTTCTCCGCGCGCGCGCGGACCACGGTCAGCGCTGCCTGAATGGACTCCTGCATGACTTCGCCCAGAGAACCGGTGTAAGTCAGCTTGCCTTTACCTGGCACACAGGCGGTTTCGATGGTCAGCAGATCGCCGCCCACTTCCGTCCATGCCAGACCGGTCACCTGGCCCACGCGGTTTTCGTTATCGGCACGGCCATAATCAAAGCGCTGTACGCCCAGATATTCGTGCAGATTGTCGCCGTTGATCTCGATGTGCTTCAGGGATTTATCCAGCAGAAGCTGTTTAACCGCCTTACGGCACAGTTTAGAGATTTCACGCTCAAGGCTACGCACGCCCGCTTCACGAGTGTAGTAACGAATAATGCTGATAATCGCACTGTCGTCGACCGTAATCTCGCTCTCTTTCAGCGCGTTACGCTCAATCTGTTTCGACAACAGATGGCGCTTGGCAATGTTCAGTTTTTCGTCTTCGGTGTAACCGGACAGACGGATCACTTCCATACGATCCAGCAGCGGAGCCGGAATGTTCATGGAGTTGGAGGTCGCTACAAACATCACATCGCTGAGATCGTAGTCCACTTCCAGATAGTGATCGCTGAACGCCACGTTCTGTTCTGGATCTAACACTTCAAGCAGAGCAGACGCCGGATCGCCACGCATGTCCGAAGACATTTTGTCGATCTCATCGAGCAGGAACAGCGGGTTTTTAACGCCCACTTTCGCCATTTTCTGAATCAGTTTACCCGGCATGGAGCCGATGTACGTGCGACGGTGACCGCGAATTTCCGCTTCATCACGCACGCCGCCAAGCGCCATACGGATGTATTTACGTCCGGTAGCTTTGGCGATGGACTGACCCAGAGAGGTTTTACCTACACCAGGAGGCCCTACCAGGCACAGAATCGGGCCTTTCAGCTTGTTCACACGGCTCTGAACCGCAAGATACTCAAGGATACGGTCTTTGACGCGCTCAAGGCCGTAGTGGTCGGTATCGAGGATCTCTTGCGCCTGACGCAGATCTTTTTTGACCTTGCTACGGGCATTCCACGGTACCTGTACCATCCATTCGATATAGCCGCGAACCACGGTCGCTTCGGCCGACATCGGAGACATCATTTTCAGCTTCTGCAGTTCTGCTTCAGCTTTCTCTTTTGCCTCTTTCGGCATTTTCGCCGCGTCGATCTTACGCTTCAGCGCTTCGTTTTCGTCTGGCGCGTCGTCCATCTCGCCGAGCTCTTTCTGAATGGCTTTCATTTGCTCGTTCAGATAGTACTCGCGCTGGGATTTCTCCATCTGCTTTTTGACGCGGTTGCGAATGCGTTTCTCAACCTGCAGCAGGTCGATTTCGGATTCCATCATCGCCATCAGATATTCCAGACGCTCGTTCACGTCGGACATCTCCAGCACGGACTGTTTATCAGCCAGCTTCAGCGGCATGTGTGCAGCGATGGTGTCCGCCAGACGCGCAGGATCGTCGATGCTATTGAGCGACGTCAGCACTTCTGGTGGGATTTTTTTGTTCAGCTTGATATAGCCTTCAAACTGGCTAATCGCCGTGCGCACCAGCACTTCCTGCTCGCGCTCGTCGAGCTGCGGCGACTCAAGGTACTCCGCTTTGGCAGAGAAGTGTTCGCCATCGTCAGAAAGCGTAGTGATACGCGCACGCTGCAAGCCCTCTACCAGCACCTTCACGGTGCCGTCAGGCAGCTTCAGCATTTGCAAAATAGAGGCCACGGTCCCGACGGTGAAAAGATCGTTTACACCCGGCTCATCCGTTGATGCTTCTTTCTGCGCCACCAGCATGATTTTCTTATCATGATCCATGGCGGCTTCAAGGCAACGGATAGATTTTTCCCGCCCTACAAATAAGGGTATGACCATGTGCGGATAAACCACCACATCGCGCAGCGGCAATACGGGGATTTCAATGCGTTCAGAACGCTCAGGATTCATAGAGCTCTCTCTTAGTTTAGTGTCCGCCAGGTAAGCAGGTCATGTCACTGTGTTACACAACCATAAACATGTAACCAGTATATGGGGATGTTTCCCACACATTCAACGCTATGAATAAGGAAAAATAAAAGGGGAGATAAAATCCCCCCTTTTTGATTAACTGCTTGTATGATTTGGCTAATTATTCGCCAGACGCCTGCTGGGCTTCCGGTTTGCCATACATCAGCATTGGTTTAGATTGGCCGCTGATAACGGATTCGTCGATCACCACTTTTTCGACATCTTCCATGGACGGTAAATCGTACATGGTGTCGAGCAGCGCCGCTTCAACGATTGAGCGCAAACCACGCGCACCCGTTTTACGGACCATCGCTTTCTTCGCGATAGCGACCAGCGCTTCGTCACGGAACTCCAGATCCACGCCTTCCAGATTGAACAATGCCTGATACTGCTTGGTCAGCGCATTTTTCGGCTCTTTCAGGATCTGAATCAGCGCATCTTCACTCAGCTCATTCAGCGTTGCCACTACCGGCAGACGACCGATGAATTCAGGAATCAGACCAAACTTGATCAAATCTTCTGGCTCAACCTGCGACAGCAGTTCGCCTTCGTTCGCTTTCTCGGACTTGGCTTTCACCGTCGCGCCAAAACCAATGCCGGAGCCGGTTTCAACACGGTTGGCGATCACTTTATCCAGCCCTGCGAACGCGCCACCGCAGATGAACAGGATCTTAGAGGTATCAACCTGCAAGAACTCCTGCTGCGGATGTTTGCGTCCACCCTGCGGTGGAACGGCGGCAACTGTACCTTCGATAAGCTTGAGCAGAGCCTGCTGCACGCCTTCGCCCGATACGTCACGGGTGATGGACGGGTTATCGGATTTACGAGAGATTTTGTCGATCTCATCGATATATACGATACCGCGCTGGGCTTTCTGCACGTCGTAGTCGCACTTCTGCAGCAGCTTCTGAATGATGTTTTCTACGTCTTCACCCACGTAACCGGCTTCGGTCAGCGTGGTAGCATCAGCCATGGTGAACGGAACATCCAGCAGACGTGCCAGCGTTTCGGCCAGCAGCGTTTTACCGGAACCCGTTGGGCCGATAAGCAAAATGTTACTTTTGCCAAGCTCAACGCCATTGCTGGTATCGCCGTTACGCAGACGTTTGTAGTGGTTGTACACTGCAACTGCCAGCACCTTTTTCGCCGGTTCCTGGCCGATGACGTAATCATCAAGATGATGACGGATCTCGTGCGGAGTCGGCAATGCGCTGCGCTCACGATGAGGCGCTACTTCTTTAATCTCTTCGCGGATAATGTCGTTACATAAATCGACACATTCGTCGCAGATATACACGGACGGCCCGGCAATCAGTTTTCGCACTTCATGCTGGCTTTTGCCGCAAAAAGAGCAGTACAGCAGTTTGCCCGAACCATCTTTGCGTTTATCTGTCATGAGTCCAAACCTCTTTTTAAGTTCTTTGTGCCGCACATGACGACGCAAATGCCATTCTCAGACGCAAGTTACTGTGAAGCAAAATGCCGCCTACCTTAGTATAGCGGCACACTCGCGCCGTGGGCATCAATTACGATGGGTCAAAATGGAGTCGACTAAGCCGTACTCAACTGCCTCTGATGCGGAGAGGAAGCGATCGCGCTCGGTATCACGCTCGATCTGCTCAAGTGATTGACCCGTGTGGTGCGCCATAAGTTCATTCATGCGCCCTTTCACTTTCAGAATTTCACGCGCATGAATTTCAATGTCTGTCGCCTGGCCCTGGTATCCGCCCAGTGGCTGGTGAATCATCACGCGGGAATTTGGCAGACAGAAACGTTTGCCTTTTGCCCCTGCGGTCAGCAGGAACGCACCCATCGATGCCGCCTGCCCCATACAAATGGTGCTGACGTCAGGCTTGATGAACTGCATGGTGTCATAAATGGACATCCCGGCAGTGATCACGCCGCCAGGGGAGTTAATATACAGGTAAATGTCTTTTTCCGGGTTTTCCGCTTCCAGGAACAGCATCTGCGCCACGATCAGGTTCGCCATATGGTCTTCCACCTGGCCGGTCAGAAAGATAACGCGTTCCTTGAGCAGACGGGAATAGATATCAAAAGAACGTTCACCGCGAGAGGTCTGTTCAATAACCATTGGCACCAGAGCCATATGGGGTGCAAAGTTATCTCGTTCGCCACTGTATGACATTTCCGTCTCCTGGATAAAAATTGGAAAATACCTGCTGTACTGATTGTAACCTTATGGACGGATTATCAGCCAGTCTCATTCATCGTGATTACACACTTATGGGGACGGCATCGCCATATTTCAAGCATAACAATCTTTTGTTGTAACGCTAACACTGAAAGGGCGTTTTAGCACTCTTCCTGGGCTATTACTGCGATAAAAAAAACCCGTTACCAAATGGCAACGGGTTTTTGTTCAAACTTTAAACCGTTGGGGCAGAATTACGCCTGCTGGTTCATCAGTTCGTTGAAAGAAGTGGCTTTTTCAGTCACTTTTGCTTTAGCCAGAACCGCTTCAACAGCCTGCTCTTCCAGGGCTACGTTGCGCATGTTGTCCATCAGCTCTTTGTTGCTGCCGTAGAACTCAACCACTTCACGCGGATCTTCGTAAGCAGAAGCCATCTCTTCGATCAGGCCTTTCACGCGATCTTCGTCAGCTTTCAGCTCGTGGGTACGAATCACTTCGCCCAGCAGCAGACCGACTACAACGCGGCGTTTAGCCTGCTCTTCGAACAGTTCGCGAGGCAGTTCCAGCGCTTGCTGCTGGTTGCCACCGAAGCGCTGTGCAGCCTGGCGACGCAGAACGTCGATTTCGCTGTCAATCAGTGCTGCAGGAACGTCGATTTCGTTCGCTTTCACCAGACCTTCGATAGCCTGAGATTTCACACGGTTACGCACGGCGCCGTTCAGCTCGCGCTCCATGTTTTTACGCACTTCTGCGCGCAGACCGGCTACGGAGCCATCTTCCACGCCGAAACGTTTGATGAACTCTTCAGTCAGTTCTGGCAGTTCGCGCTCTTCAACTTTCTTCAGGTTGATAACGAACTTCGCTGCTTTACCTTTCAGGTTTTCAGCGTGGTATTCTTCAGGGAAGGTCACGTCGATGGTGAACTCTTCGCCCGCTTTGTGGCCTTTGATACCGTCTTCGAAGCCTGGGATCATACGACCCTGGCCCATCGCCAGTACGAAGTCAGTCGCTTTGCCGCCTTCGAACTCTTCGCCGTCTACAGAGCCGGAGAAGTCGATGGTGACACGGTCTTCTGCTTCAACAGCGCCGTCTTTGTCTTTCCAGTTCGCCTGCTGCTTACGCAGAGTATCCAGCATGCCGTCAACGTCGGTGTCGGTCACTTCAACGATTGGTTTTTCAACTTCGATGGTGTCCAGACCTTTCAGCTCAACTTCTGGGTAAACTTCGAACTCTACGGAGTAGGTGAAGTCTTCGCCCAGTTTGTATTCGCCCGGAACGTAGTTCGGTGCGCCGGCTGGATTGATTTTTTCTTTGATGATGGCATCAATGAAGTTGCGGCTCATCAGGTCACCCAGCACGTCCTGGCGAACAGAAGCGCCATAACGCTGAGCAACGACATTCATCGGTACTTTACCCTTACGAAAGCCGTCAATACGTACTTTTTTTGCTACGTTGACCAGCTCGCTTTTCACAGCAGTTTCGATGCTGTCAGCAGCGATAGTAATCGTTACACGGCGGCCAAGGCCTTGAGTGGTTTCAACTGAAACTTGCATCTTGTTACCTCAAAAAAATCACAGTGCTCGGTCAACTCTGAATTTGTCTCGCAATACCGGGATGCTCACTATTTAGCAGATTCACATTCCCTGTCGCCAGAATCATCCCGAAGACATTCATTAAGACGCGGCATTATAGCGGCATCACTTGGGTGAGTCGAGAACGGTTGGGGCATCTAGCTGCGGCTTTTTTCACATTTTAAGGCTATTTTTGGCCTAAAATTCGCACCACACGTTCAAAACGCAGACAAAACAAAACGGCCCGCAGGCCGTCTTGACATCATTCTGTATGCAACATACTGGAAAAACTCCAGCGGTTGCAACCCGGATCGATTACGCGATGCTTCCCGCACCCCGACAAGGTGGTGAGGCGAAGATCGTATCCTGCAACCCTTCCCACTCCTTAATGGTGTAGGTATGAAGGGCCAGCGCATGCACTGTGGAGGAGAGTTCTTCCGTCAACGTTCCGTAGATCATACGGTGACGATTAAGGAAGCGTTCCCCTACGAAGCGGTCGCTAACCAGTACAACTTTGAAATGGCTTTCAGAACCGGCCGGCACGTTATGACGGTAGCTCTCATCGACAACTTCGAGGAACACGGGATTAAACGCTGTCCTTAGTTTTTCTTCGATCTGTTCACGTATCATCATGATATTACTCCTCTGACAACGCTGAGATGTCACCCATCCCTTTAAATGTTAGCCGCTTTTACCGCTTCCATTACATCAAGACAACAAATATTTAGCTTTCGTCTGATTTCCTCATTCAAATGGATGAAGTTCACTGTCTCCCTCATACGTTTTGTCCCTGGTGCAGTAAAGAAAATGTCAGTGGTGGTCAGATTTCAGACAAGACGATGAATTTACATGCGTTGACCACTTCCCCTTGCCGTTAGCGATGTTATGATGGCGGCAATTTTTCTCTGTATATGCTAACGATCCGTTGAGAACCTGAAATGTTAAAAAAACTCTTCTTTCCGCTGGTAGCTCTCTTCATGCTGGCTGGTTGCGCCACTCCGCCGACCACCATTGACGTTTCGCCAAAAATTACCCTGCCACAGCAGGACCCGAGCCTGATGGGCGTCACCGTGAGTATCAACGGTGCCGATCAGCGTCAGGATCAAGCGCTAGCGAAAGTGACTCGCGACAACCAGCAGGTAACGCTGACCGCTTCCCGCGACCTGCGCTTCCTGCTGCAGGAAGTGCTCGAAAAACAGATGACCGCTCGCGGTTACATGGTTGGCCCAAGCGGTGCCGTTGATCTGCAGATCATTGTCAACAATCTGTATGCCGACGTTTCTCAGGGCAACGTGCGTTACAATATCTCCACCAAAGCGGATATCGCCATCATCGCCACCGCGAAGAACGGCAACAAGATGAACAAAAACTATCGTGCAAGCTACTCGGTTGAAGGTGCCTTCCAGGCCTCCAACCAGAACATTGCTAACGCAGTGAATAGCGTGCTGACGGATACCATCGCCGATATGGCGCAGGACACCAGCATTCACGAATTCATCAAGCAGAACGCGCGTTAATCCCGCACACTGACCCGGCGCTTCGCCGGGTCAGTCATATAGAAACATGTCCAGTCATTACTTGCGCATTTTCCAGCAGCCAAAATCAGCGATATTGCTGATCCTTGGTTTCGCCTCCGGTTTACCTCTCGCCCTCACCTCCGGCACGCTTCAGGCCTGGATGACGGTCGAGAATATCGATCTCAAGACCATTGGTTTCTTCTCCCTTGTCGGCCAGGCCTATGTCTTTAAGTTTTTATGGTCGCCGGTGATGGACCGCTATACCCCGCCATTCCTCGGCAGACGCCGTGGCTGGCTGGTGATGACTCAGATTCTGCTGTTGCTGGCGATCGCCGCAATGGGGTTCCTGGAGCCATCAACACAATTACGCTGGATGGCCGCCCTGGCGGTGGTTATCGCCTTCTGTTCAGCCTCGCAGGATATCGTTTTTGATGCCTGGAAAACGGATGTACTACCGGCAGAAGAGCGCGGGACCGGCGCGGCGATTAGCGTTCTGGGCTACCGCCTGGGGATGCTGGTTTCCGGCGGGTTAGCCTTGTGGCTGGCCGACCGCTATCTCGGCTGGCAGGGGATGTACTGGCTGATGGCCGCCCTGCTTATCCCGTGCATTATTGCGACCTTTTTTGCCCCTGAACCGAGCGATGTTATCCCTGTTCCCCGTACGCTCGAGCAGGCCGTCGCTGAACCACTGCGGGACTTCTTTGGGCGCAACAATGCCTGGCTGATTTTACTGCTGATTGTCCTTTATAAGCTCGGCGACGCGTTTGCCATGAGCCTGACCACCACGTTCCTGATTCGCGGTGTGGGGTTTGATGCGGGTGAAGTCGGGGTGGTGAATAAAACGCTGGGTCTGTTCGCAACCATTTTAGGCGCGCTGTATGGCGGCGTGTTGATGCAGCGTCTGTCGCTGTTCCGCGCCCTGCTGATTTTCGGCATTTTGCAGGGCGTCTCCAACGCCGGTTACTGGCTGCTCTCTATTACCGATAAACAGATGTTCAGCATGGCTGCCGCCGTGTTCTTTGAAAACCTGTGCGGCGGGATGGGGACAGCGGCATTTGTCGCCCTGTTAATGACGCTCTGCAATAAGTCGTTTTCCGCGACACAGTTTGCGCTGCTCTCTGCCCTATCCGCTGTCGGTCGGGTGTATGTCGGGCCGATTGCAGGCTGGTTTGTCGAAGCGCACGGCTGGCCGACGTTTTATCTGTTCTCCGTTTTTGCCGCGGTTCCAGGAATATTATTGCTGCTGGTTTGCCGACAGACGCTGGAATATACCCAGAAGACGGATCACTTTATGCCTCGCACGGAATATCAGGGCGCTTATCGCTTTGCCCTGCGGCTGTTGCTGGTCGGCTGTGTGATGCTGGCGCTGTGGCTGATCCTGTTGATTATCAACGCCTCCACGGCGCTTGAATTGCCGTTTGAAGCGATCCTGCTGGACGTCGGCGGGTTACTTGCTGTCATCGGGATTGTCACCGGGGGTCTTCTCGATTTCATGGCACTGCGTAAAACGCGGCTGACCTGAAGCTAAAACCGAAAGGTTATTTACCGTGGTAATAACGATATGAAATTATAACGGAGAAATAACCGACCTCGGCTAGAAAAAATATTTGTTGTTTTGTGCTGGATAGGTTCCGGAAATTATTGGAACCTCCCCTGCTTCGCTATTTTTCGTTAAACGATTCAGCTTCTGGCAGATTAAATTTTCGTATTTCAATTGTCTTTTAATTGATACTTTTTTGTTAATTTATTGTTTATTTTTAACAATGGTTATACCAATTGCCCCGTTTGCGGTATCCTTGTAAACCCTTTCGTTATAACTCCCGTACCATCGGGCTTTTGTCTTAAAAATAGACATAATTTGCAACACATGTGACACGTGCGGCAGAACCCGGTAACACCTTCCTGACACAGGGCTAATGATGTTTACAGTAATGTAACCTTCCCGTAAAATGCCCCCACACTTTAAACGCCACCAGGTCCCCGTGGAATTGAGGTCGTTAAATGACACTTAGGAAATACAATAAAAGTTTGGGATGGTTGTCGTTATTTGCAGGCACTGTTTTACTCAGTGGCTGTGATTCTGCGCTTCTCGACCCCAAAGGACAGATTGGACTGGAACAACGTTCACTGATTCTGACGGCCTTCGGCCTGATGATGATTGTCGTTATTCCTGCCATTTTGATGGCAGTTGGTTTCGCCTGGAAGTACCGTGCGAGCAATAAAGATGCGAAGTATAGCCCTAACTGGTCACACTCCAATAAAGTGGAAGCTGTGGTCTGGACGGTGCCTATCCTGATCATCCTGTTCCTTGCCGTGCTGACATGGAAAACCACTCACGCGCTTGAGCCGAGCAAACCGCTGGTTCACGATGAAAAACCGATTACCATTGAAGTGGTCTCCATGGACTGGAAATGGTTCTTCATCTATCCGGAGCAGGGCATTGCTACCGTGAATGAAATCGCCTTCCCGGCGAACACTCCGGTGCAGTTCAAAGTCACTTCTAACTCCGTGATGAACTCCTTCTTTATTCCGCGTCTGGGCAGCCAGATCTACGCGATGGCCGGTATGCAGACAAACCTGCACCTGATCGCGAATGAAGCAGGCACCTACGATGGTATCTCCGCCAGCTATAGTGGCCCGGGCTTCTCAGGTATGAAGTTCAAAGCTATCGCGACGCCGGACCGTGCCGCTTTCGACCAGTGGGTCGCTAAAGCGAAACAGTCTACTAACACCATGTCTGACATGGCGGCATTCGAGAAAGTGGCAACACCTAGCGAATACAACAAGGTGGAGTACTTCTCTAACGTGAAACCTGATTTGTTTAAAGACGTTGTGAACAAATTTATGGACCACGGGAAGAGCATGAACATGACCCAGCCAGAAGGTGAGCACAGCTCGCACGAAGGTATGGAAGGCATGGACATGAGCCACGCGGAAACCTCTCACTAAGGGGCCGAGGAAGAAAATGTTCGGAAAATTGACACTGGATGCAGTGCCGTACCATGAACCGATTATCGTGGTTACGATTGCTGCAATTATCATTGGTGGCGCGGCCTTACTGGGCCTGATCACTTACTTCGGTAAGTGGAGCTACCTGTGGAATGAGTGGCTGACTTCGGTTGACCACAAAAAACTCGGTATCATGTACTGCATCGTCGGTATCGTCATGTTAATTCGTGGCTTTGCCGATGCAATCATGATGCGTAGCCAGCAGGCACTTGCTTCGGCAGGTGAGGCCGGCTTCCTGCCACCGCACCACTACGACCAGATCTTTACCGCGCACGGCGTGATTATGATCTTCTTCGTGGCGATGCCGCTGGTTATCGGTCTGATGAACGTGGTTGTGCCGCTGCAAATCGGCGCGCGCGACGTAGCGTTCCCGTTCCTGAACAACCTGAGCTTCTGGTTCACGGTTGTCGGCGTTATCCTGGTTAACCTGTCACTGGGTGTGGGCGAATTCGCACAGACCGGCTGGCTGGCTTACCCGCCGCTTTCGGGAATTGAATACAGTCCAGGCGTAGGCGTCGATTACTGGATTTGGGCGATTCAGCTCTCCGGTATCGGTACGACCCTGACCGGTATTAACTTCTTCGTGACCATTATCAAGATGCGTGCCCCAGGCATGACCATGTTCAAGATGCCGGTATTTACCTGGGCATCTCTGTGCGCCAACATCCTGATTATTGCCTCCTTCCCAATTCTGACGGTTACCGTCGCGTTGCTGACCCTGGATCGTTATCTGGGCACCCATTTCTTCACGAATGATATGGGCGGCAACATGATGATGTACATCAACCTGATTTGGGCATGGGGTCACCCGGAAGTGTACATCCTGGTTCTGCCGGTCTTCGGTGTGTTCTCCGAAATCGCCGCGACCTTCTCGCGTAAACGCCTGTTTGGTTACACCTCGCTTGTGTGGGCAACCGTGTGTATTACCGTCCTGTCGTTCATCGTTTGGCTGCACCACTTCTTCACCATGGGTGCGGGCGCGAACGTAAACGCCTTCTTCGGTATTACCACCATGATTATCGCCATCCCGACCGGGGTGAAGATCTTCAACTGGCTGTTCACCATGTATCAGGGCCGTATCGTGTTCCACTCAGCAATGCTGTGGACCATCGGCTTCATCGTCACCTTCTCTGTAGGTGGGATGACCGGCGTGCTGTTGGCAGTACCAGGTGCTGACTTCGTTCTGCACAACAGTCTGTTCCTGATTGCGCACTTCCATAACGTTATCATCGGCGGCGTCGTCTTCGGCTGCTTCGCTGGCGTAACCTACTGGTGGCCTAAAGCGTTTGGCTTCACGCTGAACGAAACCTGGGGCAAACGCGCATTCTGGCTCTGGATCGTTGGTTTCTTCGTGGCCTTCATGCCGCTGTACGTGCTCGGCTTCATGGGTATGACCCGTCGCCTGAGCCAGCAGATTGATCCACAGTTCCACCCAATGCTGGTTGTTGCAGCCTGTGGTGCGGTACTGATTGCAATGGGTATCGCATGCCAGCTGATTCAGTTCTACGTCTCTATTCGCGACCGCGAGCAGAACCGTGACCTGACCGGTGACCCATGGGGTGGCCGTACGCTGGAGTGGGCAACCTCTTCCCCGCCTCCGTTCTATAACTTTGCCATTGTGCCGCAGATCCATGAGCGCGACGCATTCTGGGAAATGAAAGAGAAAGGCGAAGCGTACAAGCAACCTGAGCATTACGAAGAGATCCACATGCCGAAAAACAGCGGTGCGGGCATTGTGATTGCCGCCTTCGCAACGGTATTTGGCTTCGCCATGATCTGGCACATCTGGTGGCTGGCGATCGCGAGCTTCGCTGGCGTGATCATTAGCTGGATTGTGAAGAGCTTTGACGAGGACGTGGACTACTACGTACCAGTCCGTGAAGTCGAAAAACTGGAAAACCAGCATTTCGATGAGATTTCTAAAGCGGGGCTGAAAAATGGCAACTGATACTTTGGCGCACCCAACTGCCCATGCGCATGACCACGCGCACCACGATACAGGGCCGATGAAAGTCTTCGGCTTCTGGATCTACCTGATGAGCGACTGTATTCTGTTCTGCTGTCTGTTCGCGACCTATGCCGTTCTGGTGAACGGCACAGCGGGCGGCCCGACTGGCAAGGACATTTTCGAGCTGCCGTTCGTTCTGGTTGAAACCGCTCTGCTGCTGTTCAGCTCCATCACCTACGGCATGGCGGCGATCGCCATGTATAAAAACAACAAAAGCCAGGTTGTCTCCTGGCTGGCGTTGACCTGGTTGTTTGGTGCTGGATTTATCGGGATGGAACTCTATGAATTCCATCACCTGATTGCTGAAGGCATGGGCCCGGATCGCAGTGGCTTCCTGTCAGCGTTCTTCGCGCTGGTAGGGACCCACGGTCTGCACGTAACATCAGGTCTGATCTGGATGGCGGTGCTGATGTTCCAGGTTTATCGTCGCGGCCTGACCAATACTAACCGCACCCGTATCATGTGCCTGAGTCTGTTCTGGCACTTCCTGGACGTGGTGTGGATCTGCGTGTTCTCGGTTGTCTATCTGATGGGGGCGATGTAATGAGTCATACTAACGATCATGGCGCTTCCCACGGTAGCGTGAAAACCTATATGACAGGTTTCATCCTGTCGATCATCCTGACGGCGCTCCCGTTCTGGATGGTGATGAGCGGAACGGCTTCTCACACGGTGATTCTGGGCACTGTCCTGATCTCCGCTGTGGTGCAGATTCTGGTGCATCTGGTTTGCTTCCTGCACATGAACACCAAATCCGATGAGGGCTGGAACATGACGGCCTTCATCTTTACCGTGATTATCATCGCTATCCTGGTAGTCGGTTCCATCTGGATTATGTGGAACCTGAACTACAACATGATGGTTCACTAAGAGCGGCGAGTATGTTTAAGCAATACCTGCAAGTAACGAAACCAGGCATCATCTTTGGCAACCTGATCTCCGTGATCGGAGGGTTCCTGTTGGCCTCTAAGGGCAGCATTGACTACACCCTCTTCGCATCCACGTTGATTGGCGTGTCACTGGTGGTTGCGTCCGGTTGTGTATTTAACAACTACATCGACATGGATATCGACAGGAAGATGGAAAGGACCAAGAATCGGGTGCTTGTCAAAGGCCTGATATCTCCTGCCGTCTCGCTGGTGTACGCCACCTTGCTGGGCTTTGCTGGCTTTATGCTGCTGTGGTTTGGTGCCAACCCTCTGGCCTGCTGGCTGGGGGTGATGGGTTTCGTGGTGTATGTGGGCGTCTACAGCCTGTATATGAAACGTCACTCCGTCTACGGTACGCTGATTGGTTCTCTCTCCGGCGCTGCGCCGCCGGTGATTGGCTACTGCGCCGTCACGAACGAGTTCGACAGCGGTGCGCTGATTCTGCTGGCTATCTTTAGCCTGTGGCAGATGCCGCATTCCTACGCCATTGCGATTTTCCGCTTCAAGGATTATCAGGCAGCGAACATCCCGGTTCTGCCGGTCGTGAAAGGTATTTCAGTCGCCAAGAATCACATCACGCTGTACATCATCGCCTTCGCCGTGGCGACGCTGATGCTCTCTCTCGGAGGCTACGCTGGATACAAATATCTGGTGGTGGCTGCTGCGGTGAGCGTCTGGTGGCTCGGTATGGCGCTGCGCGGGTACAAAGTGGAAGACGATAAAGTGTGGGCACGTAAGCTGTTTGTGTTCTCGATTGTCGCTATCACCTCCCTGTCCGTGATGATGTCCGTCGACTTTATGGTGCCTGATTCACACAATCTGCTGACTTACGTCTGGTAAGCACGCTGATTTGAACAAGCCGGGTGATGATAACCCGGCTTTTTTTTGCCCTGTCGCGCTCCGCTTGCACAGGCCTGCGCAACCGCCAGGCCGGGTAAAATGAAAGCCGCCACCGACAATGTTTAGCCCCCGTAATATCTCTTAAACAAACACCTATTTACCGCACTTAACACCCCGCCTACACTAGTGCCTGCTTTTGAACAGAGGTGGTAATGAACGATTATAAAATGACACCAGGCGAACTGCGCGCAACCTGGGGTTTAGGGACTGTTTTCTCGCTGCGCATGCTTGGCATGTTTATGGTCCTGCCTGTTCTGACTACCTATGGTATGGCACTTCAGGGCGCCAGCGAGGCGTTAATTGGTCTGGCAATTGGCATCTATGGCCTGGCCCAGGCCATATTTCAGATCCCCTTCGGGCTACTCTCCGATCGCGTTGGCCGTAAGCCACTTATTGTCGGCGGCCTGCTGATCTTTGTCCTCGGCAGTATCATTGCCGCGCTGTCACACTCCATTTGGGGCATTATTCTTGGCCGTGCGCTGCAAGGCTCAGGGGCGATTGCCGCCGCCGTAATGGCGCTGCTCTCGGATTTAACCCGCGAACAGAACCGAACCAAAGCGATGGCGTTTATTGGCGTGAGCTTTGGCGTCACCTTTGCTATTGCCATGGTGCTTGGCCCGATCATTACCCATAAGCTGGGCCTGAATGCCCTCTTCTGGATGATTGCCGTACTGGCGACGATTGGCATTGCGCTAACGATTTGGGTGGTGCCGGACAGTAAAAATCACGTTCTGAACCGTGAATCGGGCATGGTGAAAGGCTGCTTCAGCAAAGTCATCGTTGAACCACGTTTGCTGAAGCTCAACTTCGGCATCATGTGTCTGCACATCCTGTTAATGTCCACCTTCGTGGCCCTCCCCGGCCAGCTGGCGGCAGCCGGATTCCCGGCGGCGGAGCACTGGAAGATTTATCTGGTCACGATGCTGATCTCCTTCGTTTCCGTGGTGCCGTTTATCATCTACGCCGAAGTAAAACGCCGCATGAAGCGCGTTTTCCTTGGCTGTGTGGCGCTGCTATTAATCGCAGAAATTGTGCTGTGGGGATCCGGCCCGCACTTCTGGGAGCTGGTGCTGGGCGTGCAGCTGTTCTTCCTCGCCTTTAACCTGATGGAAGCCCTGCTGCCATCGTTAATCAGCAAAGAATCCCCAGCCGGATACAAAGGTACGGCGATGGGCATTTACTCCACCAGCCAGTTTTTGGGCGTCGCCATCGGCGGTTCGTTCGGCGGCTGGGTAGACGGATTATTTGATTCGCAGACCGTATTTCTTGCCGGCGCACTGCTGGCGATGGTCTGGCTGCTGGTTGCCAGCACCATGAAAGAGCCGCGCTACGTAAGCAGCCTGCGGGTGGAAATCCCGGACGGTATGGAGATAAGCGACGCGCTGAAACAGCGGCTGGAAACAACAGAAGGGGTCAGCGAAGTGCTGATCGTCCCAGAAGAGCGTAGCGCTTACGTCAAAATCGACAGTAAAGTCACCAATCGCTTCGAAGTGGAACAGGCTATCAAAGCCTGAAAAAATGCCCGGCTTGCCGGGCATTTTCGTTTTTAATCGCGGAAGTTCTTAAACTGGAACGGCTGTCCCAGGTCGCCGCCGCGCACCAGCGCCATCACGGCCTGCAGATCGTCGCGCGCTTTACCGGTGACACGAATCTCTTCGCCCTGAATTTGCGCCTGCACTTTCAGCTTACTGTCTTTGATGAGCTTAACGATTTTCTTCTGCATCGCGCTCTCAATACCCTGCTTAAGTTTGGCTTCAACAAACCAGGTTTTGCCGCTGTGCACGAACTCTTCCGGCACATCCAGAGACGTCCCTTCAATGCCGCGTTTTAACAGCTTGGCACGCAGAATATCCAGTAACTGATTGACCTGGAAATCGGACTCGCTCAGCACCTTGATGGTCTTATTCGCGTCGTTCAGCTCAAAACTCGCCTCTACACCACGAAAATCGAAACGTGACTCAACTTCACGGCTGGCGTTATCCACACCGTTGCGGACTTCCTGGATATCAACTTCTGAAACAATATCGAAAGATGGCATCTTTTCTTCTCCCTTTACTTTTGTTGCGTTGCATAATACCCGCAACGAGGCATAACTCAACAGAAGCTTAGCTGACGGCGCTATACTTAACCGACACGCCTGGCGCAGTTGCAGGTGAGGAGGAACAATGAAAATTACCGTGCTCGGATGCGGAGCCCTGGGCCAGCTTTGGCTCACCGCATTGTGCAAACATGGACACGAGGTACAAGGCTGGCTACGCGTCCCCCAGCCGTATTGCAGTGTAAACCTGATCGATGAAGATGGAAGTATCTTTAACGAATCGCTCACCGCCAACGATCCTGATTTCCTGGCGCAAAGCGACCTGCTGCTGGTTACCCTTAAGGCATGGCAGGTCTCGGATGCCGTCAGAGCGCTGGCGAACACCCTGCCCCGCACCACGCCCATTCTTCTGGTGCATAACGGCATGGGCACCCTCGAAGAGCTCAACAGCATCCCACAGCCGCTGCTGATGGCGATCACCACCCATGCGGCCCGTCGCGACGGTAATATCATCGTCCACGTGGCAAGCGGCGTCACCCATATGGGACCGGCGCGCGAGCAGGATGGCGATTACAGCTATCTCGCCGACGTGCTGCAACATGTGCTGCCCGACGTGGCCTGGCACAACAACATTCGCCCACAGCTGTGGCGCAAACTGGCGGTGAACTGCGTGATCAACCCGATGACGGCGCTCCTGGACTGCCCGAACGGTGAACTGAAAAACCATCCGCAGGAAGTGGCGGCCCTGTGCGCTGAAGTCGCGGCCGTGATTGAGCGTGAGGGCATCCACACCTCGGAAGACGATATCCGTTATTACGTCGAGCAGATTATCGACAGCACCGCTGAAAATATCTCATCGATGCTGCAGGATGTGCGCGCGCAGCGGCACACAGAAATCGACTACATCACCGGCTATCTGCTCAAACGAGCCCGCGCACATGGCATCAACGTGCCGGAAAATATCCGCCTGTATGACCTGGTTAAACGTAAGGAGAGTGAGTATGAGCGCGTCGGCCCTGGTATGCCTCGCCCCTGGTAGCGAAGAGACAGAAGCAGTCACGACCATTGATTTGCTGGTTCGCGGCGGGATAAACGTCACCACCGCCAGCGTCGCCAGCGATGGCAATCTGACTATCGTCTGCTCGCGCGGCGTGAAGCTGCTGGCCGATGCACCACTGGTTGAAGTGGCGGACGGCGATTTCGATGTGATTGTTCTGCCCGGCGGCCTGAAAGGAGCGGAGTGTTTTCGCGACAGCCCCCTTTTGGTCGAAACCGTGCGCCAGTTTCATCTCTCCGGGCGAATTGTCGCCACCCTCTGCGCTGCGGCAGCCACCGTACTGGTTCCCCATGACCTCTTCCCCATCGGCAACATGACCGGCTTCCCGGCGCTGAAAGACCGCATCCCCGAGGGACAGTGGGTCGATAAACGGGTGGTCTGGGATCCGCGCGTCAACCTGCTGACCAGCCAGGGGCCGGGAACTTCAATTGATTTCGCACTCAAGATTATCGATCTGCTTGTCGGGCGAGAAAAAGCCTATGAGGTCGCGTCCTCGCTGGTGATGGCCGCAGGGATTTATAACTACTACGAAGCGTAAATAGACGCTGTTTTCCCCCTCAGGCTGGCCATCGCGCCGGCCTTTATTTTCTCTGCTGATAATTGCGGCGGGAATCACAATTCTTATCTTTCCTACTGACACTGATTCTCATCACGCCCTTTCACCGTGACTAAAACTGCGTATTTTCATTGAGATACGGATTACTTTTGTCATTTCGCCCCTGTTTGACAGTCACAGGCTTCCGTGAAAAACTCACTTCAACTGGCATATACCAGTTAAACACTTCGCCCACTAAAGCGGTCTGGAAATGAAGAATGGCGAAGAACAGAAATCTCTTCTGGAGTAAGCAATGTGATTACATTTCTTGAGAACAGAGTCATTCCTGTCCTGATTCGCGTCGGTGAAAACAAAATCCTGGTGGCGGTGCGTAACGGCATTGCCCTGACGCTCCCCTTCACCATTACCGGCAGTCTGTTTCTGATCCTCGCGAATTTACCGATTCCAGGCTGGACCGACTGGCTTGGCCCTTACGCCGAGAAGCTCAGCGCACCGGTTGCCGTGACCTTCGGCGCCATCGGGCTGATTTCAGCCATCGGCATCAGCTACAACCTGGCGAAAGAGTACAGCCTCAACGCCCTGACCTGCGCCATCATCACCATGGTGGTCTTTTTACTGGCCCAGCTTAACGATAAGTACCAGCTCAATGTCGATAACCTGGGGGCTGCCGGGCTTTTCTCCGCCATTATTCTCTCGATTCTGACGGTGCAAATTGTCCGTTTCTTTATTCATCATAACGTGGTGATTAAACTCCCCGAGGGCGTTCCCCCTGCGGTCGCCCAATCTTTCGCAAGCCTGATCCCGGCGGCAGTGGCAATTACCTTAATCTGGTTCGTTAGGGTCATTCTTAACTTCGATATTAATAATTTCTTTACGCTTATTCTCAGCCCGCTGGTCACCGGCTTAGGATCGCTTCCCGGCATGCTGGTCTTAATCTTTTTGTTCTCACTGCTCTGGTGTTGCGGTATTCATGGCGACAACGTGCTCTCCGGCATCACCGCGCCGATCTTCCTGAAATACATCGCCGAAAATACCCAGGCCTATTTACACCATCAGCCTATTCCGCACATCACCGCCGACGGGTTTTATATCGTCTTTATGTGTCTCGGCGGCACCGGTGCGACGCTTGGGTTAGTCATGGCGATGATGCGCTCGCGTAGCAAGCTGTATAAATCGGTCGGCAAACTCTCTTTGCCCTCCGCAATATTTTGCATCAATGAGCCGGTGATATTTGGCTGCCCGATTGTCTTTAACCCGTTACTGATGATCCCCTTTACCTTAACCCCGATGATTCTCTGTACGTCGACTTACGCGCTGATGTATTTCGACATTATTGGCCGCCCGGTACTGCAGATCCCCTGGACTATGCCGCCTATTTTCGCGGCCTGGTTTGTCACCGGAGGCAATATTCCGGCCGTGATTTGGTCAGTCTGCACCATTGCCATTTCAGCCCTCGTCTGGCTGCCGTTTTTCAAACTTGCAGAACGTAAACAGTTAGAAACAGAAGCGGCGGAAGAACACTCGCGCCGTGAAGCTGAAAAACTCCCCGATCCCATCTTGTAAAAAGGATTCACGATGAAAAAGCTCAAAATTGTCACGATTGGTGGTGGCTCAAGCTATACGCCGGAATTGATCGATGGATTTATCAAACGCTACGACGAACTGCCGGTCACCGATTTCTACCTGCTGGACATTGAAGAAGGGAGAGAGAAGCTGGAGATCGTCGGCAAGCTCGCCCAGCGCATGGTGGCGCAAGCGGGTATTCCGATGAACATTCACCTGACGCTGGATCGGGAAACGGCTCTGAAAGATGCCGATTTCGTTACTACTCAACTGCGCGTCGGCTTCCTTGATGCGCGCATTAACGATGAGAAAATCCCGCTGAAATACGGCGTGCTCGGCCAGGAAACCACCGGGCCAGGCGGTTTTATGAAAGCCCAGCGCACTATTCCTGTGCTGCTGGATATCTGCAAAGCGATGGAAAAATGGTGTCCGAACGCGTGGCTTATTAACTTCACTAACCCGGCGGGCATTGTGACAGAAGCCATCACTCGTCACTCTGCGATTAAGACCATCGGGATTTGCAGCGGTGCAAACAGCATGATGATGGACATCGCCAAAGCCTACGATGTCCGCAAAGCGGATATCTACGCGCGTATCATCGGCCTCAACCACCTGATCTTTGCCGATAAAATTTACGTGAAAGGCGATGATTGTACCGATGATTTTATCGAAAAACTGGCCGTTGGCAGTGCCAATAACTCGCTGAAAAATATCCCGGATATCGGCTTTACCGCGCGCTTCGCCCGCGCGCTGCACATGTATCCGATCTCCTATCTCAAGTATTACTTCCTGACCCGCGAAATGACGGAAACGGCTATCCGCGATTGCGCAAATAAGGGCACACGCGGTGAGCAAACGCGTGAAATCGAGCGCAAACTGTTTGAGCTGTACCAGGACCCGAACCTGAACCACAAGCCGAAAGAGCTGGAACAGCGCGGCGGCGCGTGGTACTCCGACACGGCCTGCTCGATCATCAGCTCGATTTTCAACGACAAAAAAGAAGTGCACGTGGTCAATACAGTGAATAACGGCGCGACGCCAGACCTGCCGGATCACGTCACCCTGGAAACCAATGCCGTCATTGATAAAAACGGTGCCCATCCGCTGGCCTACGGCAGACTGCCGGTGAAAATTCGCGGGTTAATCCAGAGTGTCAAAGCCTACGAAGAGCTGACCGTCGAGGCCGCCGTCACCGGAGATTATGCCACCGCCCTGCTGGCGCTGAGCATCAACCCCATCGTGCCCTCCGCCGCCATTGCCGAGCAGATCCTCGATGAGTATCTGGAAGTGAACCACGCCTATTTACCGCAATACACGAAACGCTAAGGAACTGCGATGAACGTTGAAATTGTTGAAGATTACCGGGCGCTCAGCGCCACTGTGGCCCAGCGCGTGATCGACACCGTCACCCGCAAACCGGATGCCCTGATCTGCATTGCCGGGGGCGATACGCCGCTGGGGGTGTTTGATGTTCTGGTTCGTGCCAGCGAAGAGGGCAACGTCGATTTTTCCCGCGCGGCGTTTGTCGGCCTGGACGAGTGGCTGGGGCTGGGCAAAGCCGATAAGGGCAGCTGTCGCGAGATGGTCTGGGGGCATTTCTTCAGCCGTCTGACGTTACGTGATGAACAAATCTGCTTCTTTGACGGCTTAACGGCCGACCCTGCGCAGGAGTGCCGCCGCGTGGATCGTTTCATTGCGGGCCACGGGAGCATTGATATTATCGTGCTCGGCATCGGCATGAATGGTCATATCGGCTTTAATGAGCCCGGCGCGGCACAGGATACGGAGTGTCACGTTGTCGATCTGGATGAGGTCACCCAGTCGGTTTCCGTGAAGTATTTCGGCCAGGCGCGCGACGTGGAACAGGGAATTTCTCTGGGGATGAAAACGATTCTGGCGGCGAAGTCAGTGGTTGTGATGGCCAGCGGTGAGAAAAAGGCCGCTATCGTGGCGCAGACTCTGCGCTCAGATATCGACGCCAGTATTCCGGCGACCCTGCTAAAAGCCCATCCGCAGGTGCAAATGCTGGTAGATAAAGGCGCTGCGGCTCAGCTATAAACGCTCCGACAGGCGCGCTCGCGCCTGTCATCTTTCAATGCGTAGATTCTTAACCCGAAACAGATCCGCACGGTTATAGCTAATCGAATAGTTAAAGGCTTTTTTATCACTCAGGCGGGTGACTTCCGTAATTTTCAGCATCGCTTGCCCCGGTGTAATATCCAGAAGCGTAGCCAGCTCGCGGTCGAACAGCGCCGCTTCAATTAGCGAATCCGCATCGCTGATTTTTTTCCCGGTGTACTCTTCGATATAGCTATAAAGCGATCCTTTTTCGAGAACGGACTGTGGGATCACCGCGATGGTTTGCACTGGAATATTGGTGTCTTCGACCAGAACGGGCTGCCCATCCAGAAGACGCACGCGGCGGATAAACCAGACGTCGTCGCCAGGCTTAATCTCAAGGTGTTGTGCCAGCGAGGGATCGGCCTGAATAGTCGTGAAGGTAATTAAGCGGCTGCTGACCTTGACCCGCCCCTGGAATTCGCGTGAAAACCCCAGAATACTGTCGCTCTTTTCATTGTTAAGGATATAAATATTGCTGGCGGTATTTTTCAGCACAAACATGCCTTTACCATGAATGCGCTCGATATACCCTTCCTGAACCAGATTCGCCATCGCTTTTTGCACCGTCACCCGCGTCACGTGATACACGCTGGCGAGATCGCGCTCGGAGGGAATACTTTCTCCGATTCGATATTTCTGATCGAGAATATCCTTTTTTATCTTTTCTTTTATTTCCAGGTATTTATGCATACTACCCTCGCGGCGTCCTGACGGATCGTTACTTTACCATGGGCGCAAAATTTGGAAATAAAAAAGCCGGGTAGCGGCTTCGCCTTACCCGGCCTGTTCGTGCAGCGCGCCCCGAAGGGCATTGCTTACGGGCGATATACCTTCACATTGGTGAAGCCCTGCTCGCGCAGGTAGAGCGCCTGCAGGCGGCTCATCACGCCACGCTCGCACCACAGGAGATAGGTTTTATCCTTCTCCAGATCGCCAAACTTGGTGCTCAGCTTGTAGAACGGCAGAGAGACAACTTCAACGCCCTCCACGCTCAGCGGGCTGGCATCCTGCTCGTCGATAGCGCGGATATCCACGATCACGTCGTTGGCGCTGAATCCGCTTACGGTTTCTACTTCCACCACGTCCTGATCGGTCTGCTGCGCAATTTCACGGATATCAACGTTCGTTGCTTCAGCAACCACTTTTTCGAGGATCTCGAAATCGAAGTTTTGCTCTTCCGCTTCGATCTTCGCCTTCACCGCTTTCACGGTCGGGCTTTTCGAAATCACACCGCAGTATTCCGGCATGGTACGGGCAAAATCTTCCGTACCGATTTTGCGCGCCAGATCGATGATGTGCTCTTTGTCGTGGGAGATCAGCGGACGGAGGATCAGCGTATCCGAGACGTTATCGATCAGACGCAGGTTGGTGAGGGTCTGGCTGGAGACCTGGCCCAGGGCTTCGCCTGTTACCAGCGCCTGCACGCCGTAGCGCTCGGCCACTTTCGACGCCGCACGCATCATCATGCGTTTCAGCACCACACCCATCTGGCCGTCGTCCACTTTTTCAAGGATTTCGCCGACCACAGGCTCAAAGTTGATCGCCACAAAACGCACGCGGTGGGAACTGCCAAAACGGTTCCACAGATAATGCGCGACCTGACGAACGCCGATCTCGTGCGCCGCACCGCCCAGGTTAAAGAAGCAGTAATGCACGCGGCAGCCGCGACGCATCAGCATGTAGCTGGAGACGCCAGAATCGAAACCACCGGAAATCAGGGACAGCACATCTTCTTGCGTCCCAATCGGATACCCGCCAATCCCTTCGTAGCGGCCTTTGACCAGCAGCAGACGATCGTTTTCGATCTCCAGATTGACGGTCACTTCCGGGTTGGTCAGCTTCACACGCGCCGTTTCAACGTGCTGGTTCAGACCGCCGCCAACATAACGTTCGGCTTCGATCGAGCTGAATTCATGTTTACCACGACGCTTTACGCGCACGCAGAAGGTTTTGCCTTCGATCTGATCGCGGTACTGGGCCAGCGACAGTTCAAAAATATTGTGCAGTGAGGTAAAGGGAACGTCCTCAACTTCCAGAATATGGTGAATCCCGGGAATGCGGGTCAGCGCATCGCGAATATCCAGACGCTTGTTTTCGTCCTTGGCGCGCACTTCGACGTGATCCCAGTGACGAACCACGGCAAGGGTTTCGTCATAATTTTTTAAAACGTTACGAATGTTTCCGGTCAGAATTTTAATAAAGCGCAAACGCACAGATTGGCTTTTGATGGTGATTTCCGGGAACAATTTAATGATAAACTTCATGGCGGCAATGTTTCGTTGGCAAGCCCGTAAAGGCTTGTGATGGAAAAGAGTACAGCAGCCCACACCCGTGGCTGCATCCAGGCGCGGAAGTATACCACTATAGCGGTGCTCCTGTGCACATTGCGCGTTATTTGCTTATCCGCCCGAGTCCGCTACCATGACTGGGCTGAAAATATGAGAGTCTACATTCACTATGCCGAAGAAAAATGACGCACCAGCCAGTTTCGAAACTGCGCTGAGTGAGCTGGAGCAAATTGTGACTCGTCTGGAAAGTGGCGACCTGCCGCTGGAAGACGCGCTCAATGAATTCGAACGCGGCGTGCAGCTTGCGCGCCAGGGGCAGGTTAAATTGCAGCAGGCCGAACAGCGTGTGCAAATTCTGCTGTCCGATAGCGAAGACGCCGCCACAACCCCTTTTACACCGGACGCTGAGTAAATGGATTTCGCCAAAGCGCTTCAGGAATGTGTGGAACGTGCCAACGACGCGCTGCGTCGTTTTATTGAACCACAGCCTTTTCAGAACACTCCACTGGTTGAAGCCATGCACTATGGCGCACTCTTAGGTGGAAAGCGTCTGCGCCCGTTCCTCGTCTATGCTACGGGCAATATGTTCGGCATCAGCAATGATACGCTGGATGCACCAGCGGCCGCCGTTGAGTGCATTCATGCCTACTCGCTGATCCACGATGATTTACCGGCGATGGACGACGATGATTTACGTCGCGGCCAGCCGACCTGCCATATCAAGTTTGGCGAAGCCAATGCCATTCTGGCCGGTGATGCTCTGCAGACGCTGGCGTTCTCTATTCTGAGCGATGCGCCGATGGTTGAAGTGGCCGACCGTGACCGTCTGGCGATGGTTTCTGAGCTGGCGATGGCCAGCGGCATCGCTGGTATGTGCGGTGGTCAGGCGCTGGATCTGGAAGCGGAAGGTCGTCAGGTTAATCTGGAACAGCTTGAGCGCATCCACCGTCATAAAACAGGTGCGCTGATCCGTGCAGCCGTTCGTCTGGGCGCGCTGAGCGCGGGTGAACAGGGGCGTAAAGCCCTGCCCGTTCTGGACAGATACGCCGAAAGTATCGGTCTGGCTTTCCAGGTTCAGGATGACATTCTGGATGTGGTGGGCGATACTGCAATATTGGGAAAACGTCAGGGTGCAGACCAGCAGCTTGGCAAAAGTACCTACCCCGCCCTGCTGGGCCTTGAGCAAGCCCAACGTAAAGCCCGGGACCTGATCGATGATGCCCGCCAGTCGCTGAATCTGCTGGCCGCACAATCGCTTGATACCTCGGCACTGGAAGCGCTAGCGGACTATATAATCCAGCGTGATAAATAAACATACTAAATCTCGATGAGCCTTTGATGAGTTTTGATATTGCCAAATACCCGACACTGGCGTTGGTTGACTCCACCCAGGAGTTACGTCTGTTGCCGAAAGAGAGCCTGCCGAAGCTGAGCGACGAACTGCGTCGTTACCTGCTCGACAGCGTGAGTCGTTCCAGCGGACATTTCGCCTCCGGGCTTGGCACGGTGGAGCTGACCGTTGCGCTGCACTACGTCTACAACACCCCGTTTGACCAGCTGATCTGGGATGTCGGTCATCAGGCTTATCCGCACAAAATTCTCACTGGCCGTCGCGATAAAATTGGTACGATCCGCCAGAAAGGCGGGCTGCATCCGTTCCCCTGGCGCGGTGAGAGCGAGTACGACGTCTTAAGCGTCGGTCACTCCTCCACATCAATTTCTGCGGGTATCGGCATTGCCGTGGCGGCGGAAAAAGAGAACAAACAGCGCCGCACCGTCTGCGTGATTGGCGATGGCGCGATCACGGCGGGTATGGCGTTTGAGGCGATGAACCACGCGGGCGATATCATGCCCGATATGCTGGTGATCCTTAACGACAATGAAATGTCGATTTCAGAAAACGTCGGTGCGCTCAACAACCACCTGGCGCAACTGCTCTCCGGCAAACTCTACTCCACCCTGCGTGAAGGCGGTAAAAAAGTCTTCTCCGGCGTGCCACCGATCAAAGAGCTGCTGAAACGCACCGAAGAGCACATCAAAGGCATGGTGGTTCCCGGCACCCTGTTTGAAGAGCTGGGCTTTAACTACATTGGCCCGGTGGACGGACATGACGTGCTGGGTCTGGTCTCTACGCTCAAGAACATGCGCGACCTGAAAGGCCCGCAGTTCCTGCACATCATGACTAAAAAAGGGCGTGGCTACGAGCCCGCGGAAAAAGACCCGATCACCTTCCATGCCGTGCCTAAATTCGATCCGACCAGCGGCTGTCTGCCAAAAAGCAGCGGCGGGATGCCAAGCTATTCGAAAATTTTCGGCGACTGGCTGTGCGAAACAGCGGCCAAAGACAACAAGCTGATGGCCGTGACGCCTGCCATGCGTGAAGGCTCCGGCATGGTGGAGTTCTCCAAAAAATTCCCGGGCCAATATTTTGACGTGGCGATTGCCGAACAGCATGCGGTGACGTTCGCAGCCGGTCTGGCAATTGGCGGTTATAAACCGATTGTGGCTATCTACTCGACTTTCCTGCAGCGCGCCTACGATCAGGTGATCCACGACGTCGCTATTCAGAAGCTGCCGGTGCTGTTTGCTATCGATCGTGCAGGTATCGTCGGCGCCGACGGACAGACGCACCAGGGGGCGTTTGATCTCTCCTTCCTGCGCTGTATCCCGGATATGGTCGTGATGACGCCAAGCGACGAGAACGAATGCCGTCAGATGCTCTTTACCGGCTATCACTATCAGGACGGCCCAAGCGCAGTGCGCTATCCGCGTGGCAACGCCGTGGGCGTCGAGCTGGAACCGCTGGCGAAATTACCTATCGGGAAAGGCATCGTTAAACGTCACGGCGAAAAACTGGCGATCCTCAACTTCGGTACATTGATGCCTGAGGCGGCGAAAGTCGCGGAATCGCTCAATGCGACCCTGGTGGATATGCGCTTTGTCAAACCGCTGGATGAAACGTTAATTCTGGAGATGGCGGCGCGTCACGATTCGCTGGTCACCCTGGAAGAGAACGCCATTATGGGCGGCGCAGGCAGCGGCGTGAACGAAGTGCTGATGGCACATCGCAAGCCAGTTCCGGTGCTGAATCTCGGCCTGCCAGACTACTTTATTCCGCAAGGAACCCAGGACGAAGCCCGCGCGGCGATTGGCCTGGATGCTGCCGGAATTGAAGCTAAAATCCGCAGCTGGCTGGCGTAACATCTCCCCTCTTTTCCCTCCTGCTATGCTTAAAGATAGTATTTTAAGCAATCAGCAGGAGTGGAAGCATGCAATACAACACGTTAGGAAAAACAGATCTTAAGGTTTCCCGTCTTTGTCTGGGCTGTATGACATTTGGCGAACCTCAACGGGGAAACCATGCCTGGACGCTGCCGGAAGAGAGCAGCCGCCTGATCATCAAACACGCCCTCGACGGCGGCATTAACTTCTTCGATACGGCAAACAGCTATTCCGACGGCAGCAGCGAAGAAATTGTGGGCCGCGCGCTGCGGGATTTTACCCGTCGCGACGAAGTGGTGGTTGCCACCAAGGTTTACTATCCCTCAGGCGATTTAACTGAAGGGCTGTCCCGCGCGCAAATCCTGCGTTCGATTGATGCCAGCCTGAAGCGCCTGAACATGGATTATGTCGATCTGCTGCAAATCCACCGTTGGGACTACAATACCCCGATAGAAGAGACCCTTGAAGCGCTGGACGACGTGGTAAAAGCGGGTAAAGCGCGCTACATCGGTGCGTCGTCAATGCACGCCTCGCAGTTTGCCGAAGCGCTGGATCTTCAGAAGCAGCACGGCTGGGCGCGATTCGTCACTATGCAGGATCACTACAATCTGATCTATCGCGAAGAAGAGCGCGACATGCTGCCGCTGTGCTATCAGGAAGGCGTGGCGGTGATCCCCTGGAGTCCGCTGGCACGCGGTCGTTTAACCCGTCCATGGGGAGAAACCACCGCGCGCTCCGTTTCCGATGAAGTGGGTAAAAATCTGTATAACGATACCCAGGCGAGCGATGCGCTGATCGCCGAACGTCTGGCCGGTATCGCCGAGGAGACGGGCGCTACCCGCGCGCAGGTGGCGCTGGCGTGGCTTCTGAGCAAACGCGGAGTGGCGGCACCGATTATCGGCACGTCGCGGGAAGAACAGCTGGATGAGTTGTTAAATGCGGTCGATTTGACGCTGACGCCGGAGCAGATTGCCGAGCTGGAAATACCCTATCAGCAACATCCGATCGTCGGATTTAAATAAAAAAAGCCGGGCGGCGGCTTCGCCTTACCCGGCCTGCAATGCGTGTGATTTTATCAGCCGGGAAGCCCAGCGCGACCCGGCAGCAAACCGCTCGACATCACGCGAAGTGATCGTACCCTTTCCACTCAAGTGTCACAGGGGTGCCGTTTTGCACAAACTGCATCCCCTCGCTCTCAGGCAAAATCTGCCCGATACAGGTAAACGGCGCGCCGAGATTGCCCAGAGCAACATCCAACGTACCGCGGTTCAGCTCCGGGACGGTAAAGCAGAGTTCGTAATCTTCACCACCGGACAGCGCCCAGCGCAGCGCCTGCTCAGGCTCGACGTGTTTACGCATCTGCTCTGACAGCGGGAAGGTATCGAGATCGACTCGCGCCCCGACGCCACTTGCCTTAAGAATGTGTCCGAGATCGGAAATCAAACCGTCAGACAGATCGATCGCCGAGCTGGCACGCTCGCGCAGTGCCTGGCCGTGCAGAATGCGCGGCGTCGGGCGCAGGTGGCGTTTCACCAGATACGCGGCGTCATCGGCGTCGTTCACGGTTAAACGATCCTGCAAAATCGCCAGCCCCGCCGCGCTGTCGCCTGGCGTACCGGTGACATAAATCCAGTCGCCCGGCTTCGCGCCCGAGCGTTTCAGCGCGCGTCCGACTGGCACATAGCCGTGGATCGCCAGCGTCATCGACAGCGGACCGGCCGTGGTATCACCGCCAATCAGCTGCATATCGTAATAATTCAGTTGTTCAAACAGCGCGTCGCTGAAGGCTTCAAGCCAGGCTTCATCGACGCTCGGCAAGGTAAGAGCCAGCGTCAGCCACGCCGGATCGGCGCCCATTGCCGCCAGATCGCTTACGTTCACCGCCAGCGCTTTGTAGGCCAAATCGGCCGGATCGATATCCGTAAGGAAATGGCGCCCACACACTAAGGTGTCGGTGCTGATTGCCAGGGTCTGTTTTTCTGGAATATTGAGAAGTGCGCAGTCGTCGCCAATGCCCGTTTCAACATCAAGACGGGAGCTACGAACGCGGTCAAAATAACGGGCAATCAGGGAGAATTCGCCGCATGCCATACGTTATGCCTCAGCAAATAAAAATAAAAAAACCGGAGCCGCACAGCCAGGCGGCAGTGCGAAACTCCGGTTTGCGGATCACTTTTTGTGGGGACGGATCGCAGGTGCGGCTTTATCCAGCACGCCATTCACAAATTTGTGGCTGTCTTCAGCACCGAAGGTTTTTGCCAGTTCGATAGCTTCATTGATGGCCACTTTGTATGGCACATCCTGACGTTTAGACAGCTCAAACAGCGCAATGCGCAGCACTGCTTTCTCAACCTGGCCCAGCTCTTCAAGCAAACGGGACAGGTACGGCTTCATCAGACCGTCGAGATACGCGCTATTAGTCGCCACTCCCGACAGCAGTTCACGGAAGTACAGGACGTCAACGTCTTTGACGTCTTGTTCCGCCAGGAACTGGTATTCAACATCAGCGATGTCGTTCTGGGACAACTGCCAGGAGTAGAGCGCCTGGACGGCACACTCACGGGCGCGGCGACGAGCAGCAGGTTTCACGGAATTCCCCTTACAAAAAAATCAGGCCTTAATGGCTTTCAATACGTTGATCATTTCAAGCGCGGTCAGTGCAGCTTCTGCACCTTTGTTACCGGCTTTGGTGCCAGCGCGTTCGATGGCTTGTTCAATACTTTCAGTAGTCAGTACGCCGAATGCGACAGGAATTTCAGCATCCTGTGCCACGTGCGCCAGACCATTGCTTGCACCACCCGCAACGTATTCGAAGTGAGCAGTACCGCCACGAATCACCGTACCCAGCGCAATCACCGCGTCGTATTTACCGGTTTTCGCCAAAGCGCCCGCTGCCAACGGCAGTTCGTAGGCACCTGGAACCCAAACAACGGTAATATTGTCATCTTTAACCTGGCCAATACGTTTCAGGGCGTCAATCGCACCGTCCAGCAGGCTTTCGTTGATGAAGTTGTTGAAACGCGCAATAGTGATGGCGACGCGAGCGTCCGGGGTAGCAACAGCAGCTTCAATAATATTCATACTCTTCCTTTACGGGTTCATTTGGCCCCGCAGGGGGGCGGATTTTATCATAATACTTCGCGCACTGCTTCTCTATTTCAGAAAGCCTCACGCAGGGATTAAATGCAGGCACACGTCGGGGCCAACCTGCCGAATTTCGCTGAATTTGAGTTGCGGCGCATCGGCCAGTTTTTCAAGGCCGGGCAGTACAAACAGGCCACGCGCATCGGTACCTAACAGTTTAGGCGCAACGTAGACAATCAGTTCATCCACAAGCCCTGCCTGCAATAACGCACCGGCAAGCGTAGGTCCGGCTTCAACCCAGATGCTGTTCACCTGCTGTTTACCCAGCAGCATCATCAGCACCACTAAATCGATATGACCGTGATGCTCCGGCACCATAATGCTGCGGACCGCGTCCGGCCATTCACGACTGTCTTCTTGCGTACGTGCAATCCAGGTTTCACCCGGCTGCTGCACGATACGGTGTTCGGGCGTCAGGCGATTCTGACGATCCAGCACAATACGCAGAGGCTGGCGCAGATTTTCCTCGGGATAGAGCGCCCGGGTATCGGCATCAAGCTCTTCCCAGCGCACGGTCATCGCCGGATCGTCTGCCAGCACCGTCTCACTGCTGGTGAGAATAGCATGGCTTTGCGCGCGCAGACGTTGCACATCGCGCCTTGCCTGCGGGGAGGTGATCCACTGGCTTTCACCGCTGGCCATCGCCGTGCGACCGTCAAGAGAGGCGCCCAGCTTCAGCTGAATGTAGGGGAAGCCGGTCCGCATCCGCTTGAGAAACCCCTTATTCAGCGCTTCAGCATCGTTCATCATCAGCCCGTGGCTGACGTCGATGCCTTCCTGCTGCAGGCGATAAAGACCGCGCCCCGCCACCTTCGGGTTCGGGTCCTGCATGGAGGTCACCACGCGCGCCACGCCTGCGGCAATTAATGCTTCGCAGCACGGCGGCGTGCGGCCATGATGGCTGCAGGGTTCAAGAGTCACATAGGCCGTTGCGCCACAGGCCTTTTCGCCCGCCATGCGTAACGCATGCACTTCAGCATGCGGCTCACCGGCGCGATAATGAAAACCCTCGCCCACAACAACGCCGTCTTTGACAATCACGCAGCCCACGTTCGGATTGGGATGGGTGGTGAAGCGTCCGCGCTGAGCGAGTTTCATCGCTCGCGCCATGTAAATCTCATCCTGCATGGGTTTAATCCTGTAGGCGGGCGATCTCTTCGCCGAACTCTTTGATGTCTTCGAAGCTGCGATAGACGGAAGCAAAGCGGATGTAAGCCACTTTATCGAGCTTTTTGAGCTGCTCCATCACCAGGTTGCCGATCATCTTGCTCGGCACTTCGCGCTCGCCGGTGCCACGCAGATGCGATTTAATGTGATTAAGCGCCATTTCGACGTCATCTGCGCTGACTGGCCGTTTTTCCAGTGCTTTTAGCATCCCTCTGCGCAGTTTCTCTTCGTTAAATGGCTCACGTACATCGTTACTTTTCACCACGCGCGGCATCACCAGCTCTGCCACTTCGAAGGTGGTGAAACGTTCGTTGCAGACCAGACACTGCCGACGACGACGGACAGAGGAGCCTTCACCTACAAGACGGGAGTCGATTACTTTGGTATCCACAGCGGAACAGAATGGGCAATGCATACGGTGTCCTGGCTATCTGGTTAACTGAACTCTATTTTACCCTGAACTGGGCCGACAACAAAGGAAGAGCGCTTTTGAGACAAAGGATCTATACCTGACGGCGAGTTACTGGCTACCATTAGGACATCCGTTATTTCAAGGAATTAAACGCAATGACAAGACGTTACCTAAGAATTCTCGTGGTGGGAAGTCTCTTCACCCTTAGCGCCTGCGCACAGCAAAGCGAAGTTCGCCAGATGAAACAGAGCGTTAATACGCTCAACACGGCGATGACTAAGCTGAACCAGGAAACGGTTAAAATCACGCAGCAAAATGCCCTGAATGCGAAATCCAGTAGCGGCGTTTATCTGTTGCCGGGCGCCAACACGCCTGCACTGTTGAAAAGTCAAATTGGTACGCTGCGCATGTCGCTGGTCAATGTGGCACCTAACGCCAATGGCACACGCGCCACCCTGCGTATCCAGGGCCAGTCCAACGATCCGCTGCCAGCCTTTAGCGGCACGGTCGAATGGGGCCAGCTACAGGGAACGACCGAAAGCTATCAGGAAGTTAACGTGCAAAACCAGTTAATTACCTCTCCTGCCAGCGTGCTCGCACCGAGCGATGTCGATATCCCACTGCAGTTAAACGGCACCACGCCAGAGCAGTTAGGTTTCATCCGTATCCACGATATTCAGCCTGCCGCCCAGTAACACTCTTTAGCGGAACGTTTACCGCGTTCCGCTCTCTCTTACATTCCGAAACATTGGCAAGATAAATGATTGCCGTTACAATCCCCGCCGTTTAAAGTACGCAAACGTGAACGCAATCGATTACGCGCATGAGAGATATGTGAAACAACACATATTTTTGTGAGCAGGGATTCCTATAATAGGCTCCGCAGAAACACGAAATATTTAGAAACGCAATTCGCGCATCTTTCACATCCCGAAAGGGATTTTCAATCAGTGGCATGATTATGAAAAAAACATTACTAGCAGCCGGTGCAGTTCTGGCACTGTCTTCCGCTTTCGCTGTCAACGCAGCTGAAAATTCAAAACCTGAATATGTTTCCGACTGGTGGCATCAGAGCGTTAACGTGGTTGGTAGCTACCACACCCGCTTCGGACCTCAGATCCGCAACGATACTTATCTGGAGTACGAAGCTTTCGCCAAGAAAGACTGGTTTGATTTCTACGGTTACGCCGATGCACCGGTCTTCTTCGGTGGTAACACCGATGCGAAAGGTATCTGGAACCACGGTTCTCCGCTGTTCATGGAAATCGAACCGCGCTTCTCTATCGACAAGCTGACGGGCGCAGACCTGAGCTTTGGTCCGTTCAAAGAGTGGTATGTCGCGAACAACTACATCTACGACATGGGCCGCAACGCATCGGGCCGTCAGAGCACCTGGTACATGGGTCTGGGTACTGACATCGACACCGGTCTGCCGATGAGCCTGTCCATGAACGTGTATGCCAAATACCAGTGGCAGAACTACGGTGCCGCGAACGAAAACGAGTGGGATGGCTACCGTTTCAAAGTGAAATACTTTGTACCGATCACCCAGCTGTGGGGCGGTAACCTGAGCTATATCGGTTTCACCAACTTTGACTGGGGTTCAGACCTGGGCGACAACGACTTCCGTGACCTGAACGGTAAGAAAGCGCGTACCAACGACTCCATCGCCTCCAGCCACATCCTGGCGCTGAACTACGATCACTGGCACTACTCCGTGGTTGCTCGTTACTGGCACAACGGTGGCCAGTGGAACGACGACGCGAGCCTGAACTTCGGTAACGGTGATTTCAGCGTACGTTCTACCGGTTGGGGTGGTTACCTGGTTGTAGGTTACAACTTCTAATCCTGCCGCAGGCCGGATTAGCGAACCGCCATCCGGCATCAAAAAGCCAGCGCAATGCTGGCTTTTTTGTTATTTACAGACCAGCGCCCGGCCCTGATCCAGCAGCCACGGACGTAAATAGCCGACGGTGTTGGACATCGGCAGCACCTCATCCGGCAGCCTGATTCCGATGTGCTCGGCAATGTATGCCCGACGCGCCACAATGCGCTGCCAGAGCGCGGGGTAGTCACTTGCCAGCGTCTGACGCAGCATGACATTCGCCAGCGCAACGGTATCTTCAATGCTTGCCCCGGCGTATCCCGCTCTCGACGGAATGATGTCGATTTGCAGGAGCATTCCACTTTTCAAGGTCGCGGCCGAACCGGGACCAATGGGCGAACAGAGCCACTCTTCATCCGCCACCAGATGCCCCGGATTCAGGTGCCAGTGATACTCGGCTTTTGGTAATACCCGCTCGATTACGTCATACATCTCGCCGCCTTTCATCCCGATGTGCAGATGTTCAAGCCAGGCGACGACCGCGCAAAAATAGGGTTTCGCCACCACCTCGAGATAGTCTGCGACGTCGGGTGCAAGCTCCGACGAATTTGCCACGACATACGCCGCTCTGCTGGTCAGCCCGCCTTTGTAGCTGGTGGTGAGGGAAAATTTATCACCGCGCTGAATAACTTTGTCACCGGGATAAAGGTTAGCCCAGGCAAAGCGATCGCCCGTCGCAGCGATGGTGACGACATTATTCGGCTGGCCTTCTGCCGCCAGCAGCGATGCGATCTGTTTTTCGGTTTTACCGGGTGCGATGGCATTTAGCGCCGTGAGGATCGCCGTTGAGGCCAGATTCGCACCATATTCGTAGTGCGCCAGTTCGTTGGCGTTGTTGACCGTACGCGCGCCGCCGTCAGGATCGATAAAAATGCCCGTGGCATTGCGCAGCTGCGCCGTCCCCTCTCCCGCCAGGCGAATGGCATCGACAATAAAAGCGGGTAAATCAAACATCTGATGCGCATCGTCGCCCGAGCCGGTAAACAGCTTCCACCCCGCAAGCCCAAGCGTTTTACCTGCCGTTACGCCCGCTTCCTTCAGCAGTGCCGGCAGCGGTTTTTTGTTATCCATCGGCTGATTGGGTAGCGAAAACCAAGGAACATGAATCACCCGGTTTGTGAGCCGTGCATGGGCGGCCAGCTTCAGGTTTTCATTGCCCAGCACCAGCACCGCCTCCCCCGAAGCCTGCAGCACCAGTAGCGCCTCTTCAAAGCGGGGAATAAACCCGGTCAGATATTCGAAGTTACCGCCGTGCTCTTTATCCGCGTAGACAATCAGTGCGTCCAGCCCGTGCTGTTGCATCTTGCTCAGTACATTGGCTTTTCGCTGACGCAGGGTTTCGTCGCTCAACGTTACGGAAGGCACGCCATGCCAGACGGCAGGCTGGGGAATGGAAGAAAGGGTGACCATCGGCATTACTCCATGTCATTGCGATTCACAATGCGAGAGTAACCAAATTTGAGATAGCTGTAATAAAAAAATCCCGGCCTTGCGACCGGGATTCCGTTATCAGATTGCTGTTGCCGTTACGGCAGGATGGACGGCTGATCCGCCCCTTCCTTTTCAACTTTCTGCTGCAGCAGATGCTCACGCTTCATGCCCAGTTTCAACGCCAGCGCGGAGGCGACGTATATAGAAGACGCCGTACCGATGGAGACACCGATCAGCATGGTCAGCGAGAAGCCTTCCAGAATCGGGCCACCAAAGAGGAACAGCATCAGGATAACCATCAAGGTTGTCCCGGATGTGATCAACGTACGGTGCAGCGTTTGGGTCAGAGAAACGTTAAAGATTTCGTACGGCGTACCGCGACGGATCTTACGGAAGTTCTCACGAATACGGTCAGATACCACGATGCTGTCGTTCAGTGAGTAACCGATAACCGACATCAACGAGGCCACGATGGTCAGGTCAACCTCAATATGGAACAGAGACAACACACCCATGGTGATAACCACGTCGTGCGCCAGTGCGATAACCACACCGGCCGCCAGACGCCATTCGAAACGGAAACCAACGTACACCAGAATCGAGATCAGCGCGGCCAGCAGTGCCAGAGCACCATTCTGCGCCAGATCTGCCCCGACGCTTGGGCCGACAAATTCGATACGTTTAACCGTGGCATCCTGGCTGGTCGCTTCGTTAATCACGTTAACGACTTTGCTGCCCAGCTCCTGGCTGCCATTGGCATCGTGAACCGGAGGCATACGCACCATGATGTCGCGGCTGCTGCCGAAGTTCTGCAGCTGCGGCTCTTCGAAGCCCGCTTTCTGCAGCGCCAGACGCATCTGGTCCATATCAGCCGGTTTTTCGAGGGTAATTTCGATCACCGTACCACCGGTGAAATCGAGACCCCAGTTAAAACCACGGACACCGATAATGGCGATAGACACAATCAGGAGAAAACCTGAAATGCCGAAGGCCCAGTAGTCCCAGCGCATAAAGTCCCAGACTTTACGGCCATGGTTCAATTGTTCAACAGTATATTCCTGTGCCACAACGCACTCCTCAGATAGACAGCTTTTTGACGCGCTTGCCGCCATACAGCAGGTTCACGATGGCACGGGTGCCGACAATAGCGGTAAACATTGACGTTGCCACACCGATACCGGTGGTGATAGCAAAGCCTTTGATCGCGCCAGTACCCACTGCATACAGGATCAGAACCTTAATCAGTGTTGTCACGTTCGCATCGAAGATGGAGCTGAATGCGCCTTTATAGCCTTCATCGATCGCTTGTTGTACGGAGCGACCGTTGCTCAGTTCTTCTTTAATACGCTCGTTTATCAATACGTTGGCGTCAACCGCCACCGCAAGGGTTAGAACGATACCCGCAATACCCGGCATGGTCAGCGTCGCCCCTGGCAGCAAGGACATGATACCGATGATCAGCACCAGGTTTGCAATCAGCGCGGTAGTCGCAATCAGGCCAAACTTCTTATAGAAGAAGAGCATGAAGATGATTGAAACCGCCAGACCGGCCAGACAGGCTTCCAGACCCTGAGTGATGTTTTGCATACCCAGCGTTGGACCGATAGTACGCTCTTCAACAATCTGAATCGGCGCAATCAACGCACCGGCACGCAGCAGCAGAGAGAGCTGACGCGCTTCGTTCGGGTTGTTGATGCCCGTAATACGGAAGCTGTTGCCCAGGCGAGACTGGATGTTGGCGATGTTAATCACCTCTTCCTCTTTCACCAGAACCGCACGACCGTTGGCATCTTTCTTACCGCTGTCTTTATACTCCACGAACAGAGTCGCCATCGGTTTACCGATGTTATCTTTCGTGAAGTTGGACATGATGTTACCACCCGCGCTATCAAGCGAGATGTTAACCTGCGGCTGGTTGTATTCATCCTGGTTCGAAGTGGAATCGGTGATGTGATCACCGGTCAGAATCACGCGTTTGTACAGCACAACCGGCTGACCTTCACGTGTCTGTTTCACTTCGGAGTCACCCGGAACACGACCCGATGCCGCAGCGGATTGATCCACGTTGGTGTTCACCAGGCGGAATTCCAGTGTGGCTGTCGCACCCAAAATCTCTTTGGCGCGCGCGGTATCCTGGATACCTGGCAGCTCAACCACGATACGGTCAGCACCCTGACGCTGTACCAGTGGCTCAGCAACACCCAGCTGGTTCACACGGTTACGCAGGATATTGATGTTTTGCTGAACCGCGTATTCGCGCGCTTCGCTCAGACGCGTATCGGTCATGACGGCACGCAGCTGATTGCTACCCTGGCGTGAAATCACCAGATCGCGATGACGTGCAGCCAGATAATCGACCGCCTGATCGCGAGCCGTTGCGTCACGGAAGGTGATGCTCAGACCGTAGTTATCTTCCTTACGCACAGTGGTGTAAGGAATGCTTTTTTCACGCAGATCGCTGCGCAGGCTATCAATGTTCTGTTCCTGCAGCTTGCCGAGCGCGGTATCCATATCCACTTCCATCAGGAAGTGAACGCCGCCACGCAGATCAAGACCGAGTTTCATCGGCTCTGCATTGATGGAGGCTAACCAACGCGGGGTTGCAGGAGCAAGGTTTAACGCCACGACATATTTGTCACCCAGCACGCCCATCAGCGCTTCACGTGCGCGGAGCTGCGTGTCGGTGGTGTCGAAGCGAGCAAGAATTGCGCCCTCTTCCAGTGCCACAGACTTAGCGGTAATTTTTTCTTCTTGTAACGTTTTCTGGACCTGGATCAGCGTTTGCTCACTGGCGGCGACACCGCGCGCGCCAGTGATTTGAACGGCCGGATCCTCACCATACAGGTTGGGAAGTGCGTACAGCAGGCCGACGATAATCACGACGACCAGCATGATGTACTTCCACAAAGGATAACGGTTTAACACGGCAGTTCCCTTTGGGAAAAGTTGGATTACAGCGCCTTCATCGTGCCTTTCGGCAGTACGGCAGCAACGAAGTCACGTTTGATAACCACTTCAGTGGTGTCGTTCAGTGCGATAGAGATGTAGCCAGTTTCAGCCACTTTCGTCACACGACCCACCAGACCGCCATTGGTCAGCACTTCATCGCCTTTTGCGATGGAGTTCATCAGGTTTTTGTGTTCTTTGGTACGTTTCTGCTGTGGGCGCAGGATCATGAAGTAGAAGATCAGACCAAACACCACCAGCATCAGAATCAGAGACATCGGGCTGCCCTGCGACGGAGCGCCTGTTGCTGCTACCGCATCAGAAATAAAAAAGCTCATTCAAATTCCCTCATTATTAAATTAGTCAACGTTCAAAGGTGGAACATCACGACCCTGGCGTTGGTAAAAATCAGTCACGAAGCTCTCTAATTTACCCTCTTCGATAGCCTTACGTAAACCAGCCATTAAGCGCTGATAATAACGAAGGTTATGAATGGTATTGAGACGCGCGCCTAAAATCTCATTGCAACGATCAAGATGATACAAATATGCGCGAGAATAGTGACGACAGGTATAACAATCACACTCAGCATCCAGCGTGCTGGTGTCATTTTTATGCTTCGCGTTACGGATTTTCACCACACCGTCAGTAACAAACAGGTGTCCGTTACGCGCGTTGCGGGTTGGCATGACGCAGTCGAACATATCGATGCCGCGGCGCACACCTTCAACCAGATCTTCTGGTTTACCCACGCCCATCAGGTATCGCGGTTTATCCGCAGGGATTTGCGGGCAAACATGCTCCAGAATACGGTGCATGTCTTCCTTCGGCTCACCCACAGCCAAACCGCCGACAGCGTAGCCATCAAAACCTATCTCTACCAGACCTTTAACAGAGATATCGCGTAAATCTTCGTAAACGCTGCCCTGAATAATCCCGAACAGCGCATTTTTGTTTTCCAGCCCGTCAAAACGGTCACGGCTACGCTTCGCCCAACGCAGAGACATCTCCATTGAACGCTTCGCGTAATCCCAGTCTGCAGGGTATGGCGTGCATTCGTCGAAGATCATCACGATGTCAGAGCCGAGATCGTACTGAATTTCCATGGATTTTTCAGGATCGAGGAAGATCGGATCGCCGTTAATCGGGTTACGGAAGTGTACGCCTTGTTCGGTGATTTTACGGATATCACCCAGGCTGAACACCTGGAAACCGCCGGAGTCGGTCAGGATTGGACCTTTCCACTGCATGAAATCATGCAGATCGCCGTGCAGTTTCATTACTTCCTGGCCTGGGCGCAGCCACAGGTGGAAGGTGTTACCGAGGATAATCTGTGCGCCGGTCGCTTCAACTTCTTCCGGCGTCATCCCTTTTACGGTGCCGTAGGTGCCCACTGGCATAAAGGCTGGCGTTTCAACCACGCCGCGATCAAACACCAGGCGGCCACGGCGCGCGCGTCCGTCGGTGGTATCGAGTTCAAATTTCATTTTTTCTCCAGCGTCAGAAAAACAGTCCGACGTTTTCATACGGTGTCGCGGAATCAGTCCCCGACACGCTCATTCAAAGCCTGCGGATTGTACGTGATAAACATCGCGTCCCCGTAGCTAAAAAAGCGATAATTTTGTTCTACCGCAGCCTTATAGGCGTTCATTGTATGCTGATAACCGGCAAACGCCGACACCA
This sequence comes from Lelliottia sp. 489, assembly GCF_050435885.1. Taxonomy (NCBI): domain Bacteria; kingdom Pseudomonadati; phylum Pseudomonadota; class Gammaproteobacteria; order Enterobacterales; family Enterobacteriaceae; genus Lelliottia; species Lelliottia sp. 489. The sequence goes on from NZ_JBNDLC010000002.1 coordinate 556,127, forward strand.
GCATAATCAAAGTCGATTCAGGCAGATGGAAGTTCGTCACCAGCGCATCGATCACTTTGTATTGATAGCCTGGGTAAATAAAGATTTGCGTGTCGCCAAAGAATGGCTCAATCAGGTCGGTTTTGGCCGCCTGCGCCGCGCTTTCCAGCGAACGAACGGAGGTCGTGCCGACCGCAATCACGCGGTTGTTGCGCGCTTTGGCGGCGAGCACAGCGTCGACCACCTCTTGCGGCACTTCCGCGTATTCGGAGTGCATGATGTGGTCTTCGATAGAATCCACGCGCACCGGCTGGAACGTCCCCGCGCCGACGTGCAGCGTGACAAACGCCATCTCGATGCCTTTCTCGCGCAGTTTTTCCAACAGCGGTTCATCAAAATGCAAACCGGCAGTCGGTGCAGCAACGGCGCCGGGTTTTTCGCTGTAGACCGTCTGGTACAGCTCGCGGTCGGCGTCTTCGTCCGGGCGGTCGATGTACGGCGGCAGCGGCATGTGGCCGATGGCGTTCAGAATATCCAGCACCGGGCGTTCGTCGTTAAACTCGACTTCAAACAGCGCGCCGTGACGGGCCGTCATGGTGGCGTTGATGCTTTCGTCATCACCCAGCAGCAGCTCAGCGCCCGGCTTCGGCGCTTTGGAGGCGCGAATATGTGCCAGAATACGTTTGTCATCGAGCATACGTTCGACCAGCACTTCAATCTTGCCGCCGCTGGCTTTGCGGCCAAACAGACGCGCCGGGATCACGCGGGTATTGTTAAAAACCAGCAGATCGCCAGGGTTGAGCTTATCGAGCAGATCGGTGAAAGTACCGTGCGTCAGCGCGCCCGTTGGCCCGTCCAGCGACAGCAAGCGGCAACCACTGCGCTCCGGCTGCGGATAGTGGGCAATCAGGGATTCAGGTAATTCAAAGGAGAAATCGGCGACGCGCATGACTTATACTCGTGACTTAAAAACAGGCGGCTTAGTCTAGTGCTCACACCTCTTTGCTGCAACAACTAGCCGTATCCGGATACCAAAACGCATGAATTTTCTCGCACACCTGCACCTCGCCCACCTCGCCGACAGCTCACTTTCGGGCAATTTGCTGGCCGATTTTGTTCGCGGCAACCCGGCAGACGACTATTCCGAGGAGGTGGTGGAGGGTATTTTCATGCATCGTCGCATCGATGTGTTGACCGATAACCTGCCGGAAGTGACAGAGGCGAAGACGTGGTTTCGCCCAGAAACCCGCCGCGTGGCGCCGATTACGCTGGATGTGATGTGGGATCATTTTCTCTCGCGCCACTGGTCACAACTCTCACCCGAGCTGCCGCTGCCGGAATTTGTACGCTATGCCCATTCGCAGGTGGCGCTAATTCTGCCCGACTCGCCGCCGCGCTTTGTCAATCTGAACGACTATCTGTGGTCCGAACGCTGGCTTGAGCGTTACAGCGAGATGGAATTTATTCAGCGCGTGCTGAACGGTATGGCGAGCCGCCGTCCACGGCTGGATGCCCTGCGCGACTCCTGGCAGGATCTGGATACCCATTACGACGCGCTGGAGACCCGTTTCTGGCAGTTTTATCCGCGCATGATGGCGCAGGCGAAAAACAAACAACTTTAATAGAAGTGTGATTGATAGGTAAAAACTGGCTGAACGATTGTCAGCGCCTCTTTGTCTTAATGCTGAACACTCTCTATACTGGCCCGCGTTGCGTTCCAAATAACCTTAGTTACTACAGGAGAATCACATGGTTCTGGTCACTCGTCCGGCTCCGGATTTTACAGCTGCAGCCGTTCTCGGCAACGGTGAGATCGTTGAAAACTTCAATTTCAAACAGCACACCAACGGTAAACCTACCGTTCTGTTCTTCTGGCCAATGGACTTCACTTTCGTTTGCCCGTCTGAACTGATCGCATTCGACAAACGTTACGAAGAGTTCCAGAAACGTGGCGTTGAAGTTGTGGGTGTTTCCTTCGACTCCGAATTTGTACACAACGCATGGCGTAACACCCCTGTCGACAAAGGCGGCATCGGTGCAGTGAAATACGCAATGGTTGCGGACATCAAACGCGAAATCCAGCAGGCGTACGGTATCGAACATCCGGACGCTGGCGTTGCACTGCGCGGCTCCTTCCTGATCGACGCGAACGGCATCGTGCGTCACCAGGTAGTGAACGATCTGCCACTGGGTCGTAACATCGACGAAATGCTGCGTATGGTTGACGCGCTGCAGTTCCACGAAGAGCACGGCGAAGTGTGCCCGGCTCAGTGGGAAAAAGGTAAAGAAGGCATGAACGCGTCTCCAGACGGCGTGGCTAAATACCTGACTGAAAACGTCTCCAGCCTGTAATCGGCACGGATGATAAAAAAGGCTCGCTTAGGCGAGCCTTTTTGTTTTCTCTGCTACCTGCGCCGGGAGTGACCTTCGCCCTACCCGGCCTCATCATCAGGTTAAAACGCGAAACACGAGCAGCCCAGTACGCCCCAGAAAGCCTGGTCATCCGATACCGGAATACCCGACTGGCGTGCAATACCGTGCTGGTGCCCATGCACTCCGCAGCTGCCGATGCACTGATGCATCTGCACAACGGCTCCGACATTTGAGGCCACTGGCGGCGCTGAGCGGTAATGCCCCGGCACTTTCACCACTGGCGACCACTCCGGCAGAACCGGGATCGGCGGCGGCGACAGCGGACTAAACTGTCCGGCGGCGTACACCACTTTGCCATCCACTACCGTCAGAACCGACTCGATGCCTTTGATCTCCTCTTCCGGCACGCTGAAGTAGTCTTTCGACAGAACCACCAGATCCGCAAGCTGCCCTGCCACGATGCGGCCTTTCTTACCCTGCTCGCTGGAGAACCACGCGCTGCCTGCCGTCCACAATTCCAGTGCGATATCACGCGGCAGTCGGTTACTGTCGTCATACATCGACAGCCCGCCCACGGTGCGACCGGAGACCAGCCAGTACAGCGCCGTCCACGGGTTATAGCTCGCCACACGGGTGGCGTCGGTGCCTAAGCCCACAGGCACGTCCAGCTCCAGCATTTTCGCGACCGGCGGCGTGTGTTTCACCGCCTCTTTGCCGTAACGATCGACAAAATACTCGCCCTGGAACGCCATGCGATGCTGTACCGCAATCCCGCCGCCCAGCGCTTTTACGCGCTCGATGTTACGCTCGGTGATGGTTTCCGCGTGATCGAAGAACCAGTGCAGGCCGTTAAACGGTATGTCGCGGTTCACCTTTTCGAACACGTCCAGCATCCGGCTGATAGATTCGTCGTACGTGGCGTGAAGACGGAAAGGCCAGCGCTGCTCCACCAGATGACGCACCACGCGCTCCAGCTCGTCTTCCATCCCCTCAGGCAGATCCGGGCGCGGCTGCAGGAAATCTTCAAAATCCGCCGCCGAGAAGACCAGCATTTCCCCCGCCCCGTTGGCGCGATAGAAATCGGTGCCTTGTCCCGGTTTGAGCATATCGGTCCAGCGTTCGAAATCTTCCAGCTCCTGCTTTGGCCGCTGGGTAAAGAGGTTATAGGCGATGCGAATCGTCATCTGCTCTTTGGCGTGCAGCTCTTCGATGATTTCGTAATCTTCCGGGTAATTCTGGAAGCCGCCACCCGCATCAATCGCGCTGGTTAACCCTAAGCGGTTAAGCTCACGCATAAACTGGCGCGTCGAATTCACCTGCTGTTCCAGCGGCAGTTTTGGCCCTTTCGCCAGCGTGGAATAGAGGATCATCGCGTTCGGTTTGGCGATCAGCATCCCGGTGGGGTTGCCGTTATTATCACGGACGATTTCACCGCCCGGCGGGTTTGGCGTCTCTTTGGTGTAGCCGACCGCTTTAAGCGCTGCGCGGTTCAGCAGCGCGCGATCGTAGAGATGCAGCACAAACACCGGTGTGTCCGGTGCCGCGTCGTTCAGCTCCTGGATCGTCGGCATCCGCCGTTCGGCAAACTGGAATTCGCTCCAGCCGCCCACCACGCGCACCCACTGTGGCGTCGGGGTGCGATCGGCCTGCTCTTTCAGCATCCGCAGGGCATCGGCCAGCGACGGCACGCCTTCCCAGCGCAGCTCAAGGTTGTAGTTCAGCCCGCCGCGAATCAGGTGCAGGTGCGAATCGTTGAGACCGGGGATCACCGTGCTCCCTTTCAGATCGACAATTTGCGTCCCTTCGGTGGCGTAACTCATCACCCGGTCGTGATTGCCGGTGGCGAGGATCTTGCCGTTGGCAATGGCCACCGCCTCAGCGAGCGGATTTTCACGATCAAGGGTATGGATCTGACCTTTGGTTAAGATCAGTGTGGCAGTTTGAGACATAACGTACTCCTTTGAGCCGGATCAGGCTTTTTTCAGCCATCCGGCGAACAGGCGGGTCACCATGGGCATCCACAACCAGACCACCAGCGCGACCACACAAGCATCGTTAAGCAAATGCAGGAATAAAGACCCTTTCAGGCCTGGAAGCAGCGCGCCGGTCAATTGCGGTACGACGAGCGTGCTGGGGAAAATCACCATCAGCGTCATCAGAAACTGTTTCCACTGTTTCGGCTTGCGCACATGCGTCTCCGGCGGCGTAAACCAGAACGCGGCCTCGGTGCGCACTTCCGTTTTATCCCCTTCGGCCAGCAGCGGTTCAATCTCTTTGACCAGCACTGAACGGGTATCGGACTGCGTCCAGGCATAGAGGTGTTCGAGGGTGTCGAAGCGGATAATGACCGTCCACAGATCTTGCCCTTCCGTCGGGCGAATCACGTTCGCGCCGAGGTGTCCGGGAAATTCTGCGGCCACGGGCATGATTTTGCCCAGCCACTGTTCGTATCGCGCCGTCTGTCCGGCCAGCAGGGTATGGGTGATCACCAGCGTCACATGTGAATTTTGCGCCATGAGAGTATCCAGGTCTGATGAAAATGGCGGGTTCAATCAACCCGCCGGGAGGGATTTACGCTTTACGCTCAGGCGCGCCGTGAACCAGGGTATAGGCATAATCGACGCCCATCCCGTACGCTCCGCTGTGCTCACGCACCAGATCCATTACCGCGTCGTAAGTCTCTTTGCGAGACCAGTCGCGCTGGTACTCCAGCAGTACCTGCTGCCAGGTCACCGGAACGGCACCGGCCTGCACCATACGGTCGATAGCACGCTCATGAGCATCGACGGAAGTGCCGCCCGAGGTGTCAGTTACCACATAGACTTCGAAGCCCTCATCCAGCGCCATCAGCGCCGGGAAGGTCAGGCACACTTCGGTCCACAGGGCCGAGATGATGAGTTTTTTGCGGCCCGTTGCTTTGACTGCCGCAACAAACGCATCATCTTCCCAGGAGTTCATCGAGGTGCGTTCAATCGGTTTCACATCCGGGTGAACGGCCAGTAATTCCGGCCAGATATAACCGCTAAAACTTTTAGTTTCGACCGAGGTGTAGATAACCGGCACATCAAATATTTTGCCCGCTTTCGCCAGTGCAACCGTATTATTCTTAAGCAGTTGGCGGTCAATATTCGCCACACCAAACGACATTTGCGGCTGGTGATCAATAAAAATAAGCGTGGAGTTTGATGGGTCAATCAGTTCGCGGATAGACATAAATGTACCTTTTAATCAATACGTTAAAAGAAAACTAAATGTGTGCGATATGTGGTCGGGCCCTGACTGATAAAGCAAATTGAGTATAGCGAGAATTGATTGACGGGATATTAAAGATATTTGTCCGCTCTGTTTAATTTAACCGAACGACTTTGGGGAATATTCTGCAACGGGCAGCGTATGCCCGTTGCAGCAAGGGGCTAATTACCGAACCAGACCGTGGCAGAAATGGCAGGCAGAGACAACACGCCCTCCTGGATATCCCCTTTGCCCTCTTTCAGTAACCAGGTCTGGAGATTGAGCAACGGAGAGTCGTCCAGCACCACCTCACAGGCCTCCCCGCGGTTAATCGCCACCAGCACGCGCTGCTGGTTATAGACGCGGGCAAACACCACCACGTTGTCGTGGGCATAGACCACCTGACAGCCGCCGTAGCGCAGCGCCTGGCTGTGCTTACGCAGTTTCGCCAGGCGCTGATAGAGTGCCAGCAGGTTTTTGTCCTGTTTCTCACTCTCCCACGGGAAGGTTTTGCGGCAGAACGGATCGTTGTTGCCATCCAGACCCACTTCATCACCGTAGTAGATGCACGGTACACCCGGCCAGGTAAAGAGCCAGGTGACCGCCAGCGGCAGGCGCGCCACATCTTTACCTAACAGCGATTTAAAGCGCGCGGTATCGTGGCTGTCGAGCTGATTAAACATCCGCAACTGCTGCTGATGGGACAGACTTGCGCGATAGTTATTCATCCACGCCACGCAGGTCTGGGCATCGATGTGCTGCGGATCGTAAGAGATATCGGTATTGGCGAGGAATCCCCATACGGGGAAGGTAAATCCACGGTAGTTCATCGCCGCGTCTTCCGCATCGGCCTGTAGCCACTGGCGCGCATCGCCAAAATGCTCGCCAAACACAAAGGCCTCAGGCTGCGCGGCCTTGGCCGCCTGGGTAATGCCGGTTACGTGCTGAAGATTGTTCCGCGCGCCGCCCGCTTCACCAAGCATATGCACCACGTCCAGACGCCAGCCGTCCATGTTCCACGGCGCTTTCAGCCAGTGGCGCACGATGCTGTCTTCGCCGCCGTAGATTTCGTCAACCAGCGTTGGGGACTGAAAATCGAGTTTCGGCAGGCTCGGATAGCCCAGCCAGTCGAGCGCCCGTCCCTCTTCGTTAAAACTGTACCAGTCGCGCTGGGCAGATTCCGGATTGTGACAGGCGCCGCCCGTGGCGCGATTGTGGCGGTCAAACCAGGCGTGGGAATCCCCGCTGTGGTTAAACACGCCGTCGAGAATCAGGCGCATCCCTTCACGGTGCGTATTCTCCCGCAGGCGCAGCAGCGCTTCGTCGCCGCCAAACTGCTCGTCGACGTGGCGATAATCTTCCGTATCGTATTTATGCACGCTCGGGGCTTTAAACACCGGATTGAGGTATAGCGCCGTTACCCCCAGTTTTTTCAGGTACGGCAGTTTTTCGCTGATCCCGTCCAGATCGCCGCCGTAAAATGTCGATCCACCGGCCTGCGCCGTCAGCGGTTCATCCCAGCTTTTACGGATAATGTCGTGGCCCGCCGCATGGTGGAAATAGACCTGATCCTGATCGGCCGTTCGCTGCTGGCTGCGGGCAAAGCGGTCAGGGAAGATCTGGTAGAAGACCTGGTCGTACACCCACTGCGGGCCGTTGTCCGGGTAATCGACGGCAAACTGCTCCAGCCGTGCGGGTGGGAAACGGCTAAAGCCCTGCGGGGTAAACCACAGCTGGCGGTTATTCCACAGCAGCTTAAAGCTGTAGCGACGGCGCGGCTGGCCCTGGGACAGATCAATGGTGGCTCGCCAGGCGGTGGCGCCCGGCTGCGGCTGCGTGCGCTGTTTATGCATGGTCAGCGCCGTCTCTTCGTTATCCACTTCGGCGCGCAGCATGACGCGCTCCGGCTGATTTTCTCCCGTCAGCCACAGCGTAATCACTAAGTTGTCTTTGTTTTGCTTAACAAATGGGGCAACCGGAAGGTGCCAGGCGTTCAACATCACGTATCCCCTTTGATGAAATTGAGGCCACCTTGCCACAGCGTAATGGAGGATAACTCATCATGAAAAGGTTTATTGGGGGAGGAGGTGGAGGGAGGAGGCGTTTTACCACGAAAAGCGTGTTTGCCGGGTAAGCAGAGCGCCACCCGGCATTTTTATGTTACTGCGCTTCAGCCAGCTGGCGCTCGCGGCGGCGTTTAAACGCCCATCCCACCAGCAGCAGAACAATCCACGCAAAGCCCACGTACAGGGAGATACGGGTGTCCGGGTGATAGCCAATCAGCCCGATGATAAAGACCAGGAAAATCAGGCCAACGACCGTGGTCGCGACGCCGCCCGGCACTTTAAATTTCAGCGCTTTCACCTCTTCCGGCGGCAGACGGCGGCGGAACGCAATCTGCGAAATCAGAATCATGATCCACACCCAGACCGTCGCAAAGGTCGCCAGAGACGCAATCACCAGGAAGACGTTTTCCGGCATGATGTAGTTCAGATAGACCGAGAGCAGCAGCGCGACGGTCATCACCATCACCGTGACCCACGGCGTACCGCGACGAGAGGTTTTCGCAAACACTTTCGGCGCGTTACCCTGCTCTACCATGCCATGCAGCATACGCCCTACGCCGAAAACGTCGCTGTTAATGGCGGAGAACGACGCCGTGAGCACGACAAAGTTCAGGATACTGGCGGCAAACGCGATGCCCAGGTGCTGGAAGGTCAGCACAAACGGACTGCCGTTAGTCCCGACCTGATTCCATGGATAGATGGACATAATCACAAACAGCGTGCCCACGTAGAACACCAGAATACGCATCGGCACCGAGTTGATGGCGCGCGGAATGGATTTCTCCGGGTCTTTGGCCTCACCCGCGGTGATACCGATAATTTCGATACCGCCATAGGCAAACATCACCATCTGCAGCGACATCACCATCCCCAGCCAGCCGTTGCTGAAGAACCCGCCGTTACTCCACAGGTTGTGGATGCCGGTCGGTTGCCCGCCGTTGCCAATCCCCCAGATGATGATGCCAAAGCCCGCCACAATCATGATGATAATCGTCGCCACTTTGAAGAAGGAGAACCAGAACTCCAGCTCACCGAAGACCTTCACGCTCATCAGGTTGATGGCGCAGATGATCAGCACCACGCTCAGCACCCAGATCCAGTGCGGCACCAGCGGGAACCAGACGCCCATATAGATGCCGAACGCCGTCACGTCGGCTATCGCCACGATCAGGATTTCGAAACAGTAGGTCCAGCCGGTAATGTAGCCCGCCAGCGGGCCGAGGTTTTCCTGGGCATAGCGCGAGAAAGAGCTAGCTGACGGATTGTGTACCGACATTTCACCCAGCGCGCGCATGATGATATAGGCCGCGACGCCGCCGATAATGTACGCCAGCAGCACGCTGGGTCCGGCCATTTTGATGGCATCTGCCGAGCCATAAAAAAGGCCTGTCCCGATTGCCGAGCCAAGCGCCATGAAACGAATGTGGCGGGTACTTAGCCCACGTTTGAGTTTGTTCGTGCTTTCCATTTAAATCTTGCCATTCAACTCGAAAAAAACAAAAAACCACGGGGCCATAAGCCCCGTGGTTAAACAATTTGTCGTTGATTAATGCGCGCTGGAAGTCACCTGACGCCCTGCTGCACGGTCCCAGATAATAGCCAGAACCAGTGCGACAACGGTCGGCATTAACCAGGCCAGGCCTTGCTCTGACAGCGGCAGACGCTGTGTCCAGGCTGGCAGGATCCCACCGAATGCGGATGCTTTAATCCCGTCAAGGATACCAAAAAGCAGGCTGATAAACATCGTTGGGGCAATAATTCGCGAGGAATTGTTCCACCAGGGACGGGTAAAGCTCAGCACCACCAGCACGATACACGGCGGATAAATCGCGGTCAGCACAGGAATGGAGACCTGAATCAGGTGGCTCAGACCAAGGTTAGAAACCGCCATTGAGAAGCCGCCGAGGATGAACACCAGCGTGCGGTAGGACAGCGGAATATACTGGGCGAAGAACTCTGCACAGGCGCAGGTCAGGCCAACAGCCGTCACCAGACAGGCCAGGAAAATCAGTACCGCCAGCAGGAAGCTACCCGCTCCGCCGAAGGTGTGCTGAACGTAAGCATGGAGGATCGCCGCGCCGTTCGCGTTTTGATCGACCAGCGTCGCGCTATCAGAGCCCAGACGGAACAGCGCCAGATACAGCAGCGTCAGACCGACGCCCGCCATCAGGCCAGCCCAGATGGTGTAGCGGGTCAGCAGACGCGCTTCGGTTACACCGCGAGAGCGCGCGGCGTTAACGATGACGATACCAAAGACCATCGCGCCCATGGTGTCCATGGTCAGATAGCCGTTCACAAAGCCGTTCGAGAAGGCCGCGGTTTTGTAGACGTCCAGCGACTCGCTGATCGGGCCTGCTGGCCACATGATGGCCGCAACGGCCAGCACGATCAGCGCAAGAATTTTCATTGGCGCGAGGAAGTTACCCACGGTATCCAGCAGTTTGCCCGGATAGAGGGAGACCAGAATCACCAACGCGAAGTAGACCAGGCTGTAAATCAGCAGCGGCAGCGCGCCGTCACCGGTCAGGGGGGCAATCCCCACTTCGAAGGAGACTGTTGCGGTACGCGGGGTCGCAAACAGTGGGCCCACCGCCAGATAGCACACGGTTGCCAGCAGAACGCCCGCCACTTTACCGATCGGGGTGCTGAGGCTGTCCACGCCGCCGCCGACTTTCGCCAGCGCGATCACGGTCAGAACCGGAAGACCGACCGCAGTAATCAGGAAGCCAATCGCCGCTGTCCAGACGTGTTCACCCGCCTGCAGGCCAACCATAGGAGGAAAAATGATGTTACCTGCGCCGACGAACAGCGCAAAAGTCATAAAGCCCAGCGCGATGATGTCACGCGATTTTAAATGATGGGTCATAGAACCTTACTGCCTGTGGATGTGGTGTTGAAAACGTTGAGATTTTCGCCATCCCAAAGGGGACGATACAGCGGAAAATTTACTCAATTTCAGCGGGATATGCTCCCGTCATGCCGTGGCGAAGAATAGTTTTTCGATTTACCACGTAAATACAGTCGGTATGACAGTATATGGGGCGCAATTTAAACGCTTATAACGTTTAAAGGCAAGGAGGGATCTGAAAACCAGAACAATATGCCAGCATGAAAATTTAGACCAGAACAATCCTCTAAGGTTAAGAAAAACTCATGGCTAATCATGCGAACAAAAAAGCAACAGCCGTATAAAATTCATTCACGTTTCGCTTGACTGCAAAGCAAACAGGCCAGCATACGCTGGCCTGTGGAAAGGAGCGCTGACACACACGTCGTCAGGCACTTTTTTTGGCAATTAAACGTTCCGGGATAACAAAACTGAAGCGCGTGCCTTTGCCCGGCGTACTCTGAATATCGAGGCGGCTGTCGTGGTGATTCACGGCGTGCTTAACAATCGCCAGCCCCAGCCCGCTGCCGCCGGTCTGCCGCGAACGCGCTTTATCCACGCGATAGAAACGCTCGGTCAGACGCGGAATATGCTCCGGTCCAATCCCCGGCCCGTTGTCCTCGACGCTAAACTCCGCCCCCGTCGGGACGCGCTGCCAGCGCACAATAATTTGCGTGCCCTCTGGCGTATGGTTCACCGCGTTATAGACCAGGTTTGAAATCGCGCTGCGCAGTTCGTCCTCGCTGCCGAGCACCTTCAGACTGCTGTCCAGCTCGAAAGTGAACTGGTGCCTTTTGTGGCTCAGGGTCTGGGCTTCCCGCTCAACCACCCGCAGCATCATCGGCACGTCGATGGTTTCATTCATCGCCAGCGTCGGTGCCGCTTCAATTTTTGACAGGGTAAGCAGTTGCTTCACCAGCCCTTCCATGCGATGCGTTTGCTCGCGCATGGTGTGCAGCGCTTTCTCCCGCGGCGCCCCCTCCAGGGTCTGCTCCTGCATCATCTCCAGATACCCCTGCAGCACCGTCAGCGGCGTGCGCAGCTCGTGGCTGACGTTGGCAAAGAAGTTACGCCGCGCCCCTTCAAGCTGGTGCATCTGGGTCACATCGCGCGCCACCATCAGCCACTGCTGATCGCTGTACGGCATCACGCGAAACTCAAGATGACGGCCATTGTTCAGCACCAGATTATGCGGGCGGGTAAAGTCGCGTTTTTTCAGATAAAGGGTGAATTCAGGATAACGCAGGAGGTTAAGGATATTCTGGCCGTTATCGTCCGGCCAACGCAGCCCCAGCAGCTGTTGTGCCAGGCCATTACACCAGAACATCGTCCCTTCTTCGGTGGTCAGAATCACCGCATCCGGCAGCGATTCGGCGCCGCTGCGAAAGCGTTTGATCAGGCTTCCAAGCTCACGACGGCGCTTTTTATTTCGCATCTGCATCTGATGCAAGCCGTAAAGCAACGGCTCCCAGCTGCCGCTACCGGGCGGTGGCGTCATGCTGCGATCGACCCACAGCCACCAGGAGAGACGCAGTAAATTCCAGAAATGCCAGACCAGCAGGCCGGTCACTGCCGCCAGTAAAAACCACGGCAGATAACCAAAAATCGCCCCCAGAATGGCGGCGGGAATACAACATAAGATCAGTTCAAAAACGAGCCTTTTCCATGACAGACGTTCCAGCACGCGTCACACTCCTGTCATTGTTCAGAAACGGGTCGAAAAACGATAACCCGTACCGCGGACCGTCTGCACCATACGATCGTGGCCGCTGTGTTCCAGCGCTTTACGCAAGCGGCGAATGTGGACATCGACCGTCCTGTCTTCGACATAGACGTTAGTCCCCCAGACGTTATTCAGCAACTGTTCACGGCTGTAGACGCGTTCCGGGTGAGTCATAAAGAAGTGCAAAAGTTTGAATTCTGTCGGGCCCATATCCAGCGGGTTTTCGCCGGTCATCACGCGATGTGAGGTTGGGTCGAGGCTTAACCCCTGCATTTCGATCACCTCTTCCACCGCCATCGGCGAAATACGGCGCATGACGGCTTTGATACGCGCCACCAGCTCTTTCGGCGAGAACGGCTTGGTGATGTAATCATCCGCGCCGGTCTCAAGACCGCGCACGCGATCTTCCTCTTCACCGCGCGCCGTCAACATCACCACCGGGATATCGCGGGTCATCGCTTCGCGTTTAATGTGCTTGATAAATTGCAGGCCAGAACCGCCGGGCAACATCCAGTCAAGCAGAATCAAATCGGGCCAGGGTTCGTTGAGTTGATTCACCGCGCTGTCATAATCTTCCGCCTCAACCGGCTGGAAGCCATTTTGTTCGAGCACGAAGCACACCATTTCGCGAATCGGAGCTTCATCTTCTACGACCAGAATACGTCTCGCCATACTTTGCCCTGTCTTATTAAAGTATCAGTTTGTAATGCGGCGCCATTATGCGTCAGATTTATGACAGATTTATGAAAAACATTACCACCATGAATGGCAAACTGTTGTTTTATTACAGCGGTTATTTTCCAGCCCCTGAAAGCTTATAATCCCCTTCACCCTTTTTTGCCATGGAACTGTTATGCGCATACTCCACACCTCGGACTGGCATCTGGGGCAAAATTTTTACAGCAAAAGTCGCGCCGCCGAACATGAAGCGTTCCTGAACTGGCTGCTGGAGACGGCGCAGTCGCAGGAGGTGGATGCGATCATCGTTGCCGGGGACATTTTTGATACCGGCTCGCCGCCGAGCTATGCGCGTGAGCTGTATAACCGCTTCGTGGTCAATCTGCAGCAAACAGGCTGCCATCTGGTGATCGTCGCGGGCAACCACGATTCCGTCGCCACGCTCAACGAATCCCGCGATATTCTTGCGTTTCTGAATACCACTGTAGTGGCAAACGCCGGACATGCCCCGCAAATCCTCAAAAAACGCGACGGAACGCCAGGCGCCGTGCTTTGCCCGATTCCTTTTTTACGCCCGCGTGACATCGTTCAGAGCCAGGCAGGGCTTTCCGGCGGCGAAAAACAGCAGCATCTGCTGCAGGCCATCACGGACTATTATCACCAGCAGTACGCCGAGGCCTGTGCGCTGCGCGGTGATGCGCCGCTGCCGGTCATTGCCACCGGGCATCTGACCACCGTCGGTGCCAGCAAAAGTGACGCGGTGCGCGAGATTTATATTGGTACGCTGGATGCGTTCCCGGCACAGAATTTCCCGCCAGCGGATTACATCGCGCTCGGCCACATTCACCGCGCGCAGATCATTGGCGGCTGCGAGCATATCCGCTACTGCGGCTCACCGATCTCCCTCAGCTTTGATGAAACCGGAAAAGGCAAAAGCGTGCATCTGGTGAGTTTTGCCGAGGGCAAACTGAGCGCAGTCGAGACGTTAACCGTACCGGTGACACAACCGCTGGCGATGCTCAAAGGCGATCTGGCCGCCATTTCTGCGCAGCTTGAACAGTGGCGCGGCGTGGAACAGTCGCCTCCCGTCTGGCTGGATATTGAAATCAGCACCGATGAATATCTGCACGACATGCAGCGCAAAATCCAGACCCTGACCGACGATCTGCCTGTAGAGGTATTGCTGGTGCGCCGCAGCCGCGAACAGCGCGAGAAAATTCTCTTAAGCGCGCAGCGCGAAACCCTCAGCGAATTAAACGTGGAAGAGGTATTTGAGCGACGCCTGGCGCAGGAAGCGCTGGACGACGCACAGCGCACGCGCCTCAACGAACTCTTTACCCAGACCCTGCACGCGCTGCATGACGAGGAAAACAACGCATGAAAATTCTCAGCCTGCGTCTGAAAAACCTCAACTCCCTGAAGGGCGAGTGGAAAATCGACTTCACCGCCGAGCCGTTTGCCAGCAACGGCCTGTTTGCTATAACGGGCGCGACCGGTGCGGGTAAAACGACCCTGCTCGATGCCATCTGCCTGGCGCTGTACCACGAGACGCCGCGTCTGAACACGGTGTCGCAATCGCAAAACGATCTCATGACCCGCGACACGGCGGAGTGCCTCGCCGAAGTGGAGTTCGAAGTGAAAGGCGTGGCCTATCGCGCATTCTGGAGCCAGAACCGCGCCCGTAACCAGCCGGACGGAAACTTACAGGCACCGCGCGTGGAGCTTGCCCGGTGCGAAGACGGCAAAATTCTCGCCGATAAGGTGAAAGATAAACTCGATCTGACCGCCTCCCTGACCGGGCTGGATTATGGCCGTTTCACCCGTTCGATGCTCCTGTCCCAGGGGCAGTTCGCGGCGTTTTTAAATGCCAAACCCAAAGAGCGCGCCGAGCTGCTGGAAGAGCTGACCGGCACCGAGATCTACGGCCAAATCTCCGCCATGGTGTTTGAAAAACACAAAACGGCAAGAACCGAGCTGGAGATGCGCGAAGCGCAGGCGGCAGGCGTGGTGCTGCTGAGCGAAGAACAGCAACAGCAGCTCCATCAGGGTTTGCAAGCACTGACTGACGAAGAAAAAACGCTGCTCAGTGAACAGCAAAACCGCCAGGCACAACATCAGTGGCTGGTGCGCAGCGAAGAGCTGGCGCGTGAACAGCTACGTGCGCAATCGGCGCATCAACAGGCGTTACAGGCACAGGCCGACGCCCAACCGGAACTGCTTAAACTGCAGCAGGCGCAACCTGCGCTGGCGCTGCGCCCGCTCTGGGACCGTCAGCAAGAGCAGGCGTCAACGCTCACCCGCACGCAGCAGCAGATTGCCGAAGTAAATACTCGCTTACTTTCACGCAAGGGCCAGCGGGCGCGGATCCGTAACGGTGCAATGCGTGAGGCAGAGCGGCTCCAGTCACAGCACAAATCGCTCGCCAGCTGGATCGACGAAAACAGCCACTTCGGTCTGTTGAGCCAGCACATTGGCGGCTGGCGCGCGCTATTTACCCAGCAGCAGCGGGATAAATCTCAGGCTGCGGCGCTGGGTAAGCGTCTGACTGAACTGCAACAAAAACTGGCCGCGCTGCCACTCACTCCCCTGACGCTATCCGCAGAAGAGACCGCCCAGGCGTTAGAGCATCAGGTGCAGTATCGCCCGACGCGTCAGCGTCTCGCCACTCTGCATGCCCGCTATCAGCCGCTGCAAAAAAGGCTGTTACAGATGCGGGCAACGCAGGAAAAAGACCTGGCCGCGCAGGCCACGCTTGATCAAACCCTGGCTGCGCGGCGCCAGCAGTACAAAGAGAAAAACCAGCACTATCTGGATCTGAAAACCCTGTGCGAACAGGAAGCGCTGATCAAGGGTCTGGAGGCGCACCGCGCCAGCCTCGAGGCGGGTAAACCCTGCCCGCTGTGCGGTGCAACCGAACATCCCGCCGTGGCGCAGTATCAGGCGCTGGAGGTTAGCGCTAACCAACGTCGCCGCGATGAACTGCACGCCGAAGTGAAACGGCTTGAAGAAGAGGGACTCTTGCTGCGCGGACAGCTAAAAGCGCTGGTAGACCAGCGTGAGCGCGAAATCGCAGAAACCCTGACGCTCACTCAGGAGGAGCAAGCGCTCACACAGGAGTGGCAGTCGGTGTGCGCATCACTGAAGGCGAGCCTGAACATTCAGGAAGATATTGCCCCCTGGCTGGAGGAGCAGGAACAGTACGAGCGCCAGCTATATCAGCTCAGCCAACGTCTGGCCTTGCAGAATCAGCTCAACGAACTGGAACAGCAGATTCACCAGATTCAGCAGCAGGTTGATACCCAGCGCCAGACCTTGCTGAGCGCATTAATGCCGCTCGCTCTCACCGCGCCGCAAGAGGGCGAAGAGAGCGCGTGGCTGGCACTGCGTGAAACCGAATCGAATGAGTGGCAGGAAAAACAGAAGCAGCTCACGGCCCTTCAGGAACAAATGAACGCCCTGATGCCGCTTCTCGACACGCTGCCCGCATCCGAAGATGAAACGGCGGACGAGCCGGTCCCCGACAACTGGCGCGAAATTCACAACGACTGCATCTCCCTGCAAAGCCAGCTCGCCACCCTGCAACAGCAGGAGCAGAGCGATCGCGAGCGTCTGGCACAGCTGCAAACCCAGTTTGCTACTGCGCTCCAGGAGAGCAGTTTTGCCAGTGAAGCCGCGTTCCTTGCCGCACTGCTTGATGTCGATACCGTGCGCAAGCTGGAACAGCTGAAACATACGCTGGAACAACAGCTCCAGCAATCTTCTGCGCTGGCCTTACAGGCGGATCAGCAGCGTCTGGAGCATATGGAAAAGCAACCGGAAGCGCTGCCGGAGGATTTGGACGTACCGGCATTGCAGGCGCAATTACAGCAACTGGCACAGCAGCTGCGCGAAAATACGACGCGTCAGGGCGAGATCCGCCAGCAGCTGAAGCAGGATAGCGATAACCGTCTTCATCAGCAGGGCTTGATGCAGCAGATTGAAGAAGCCGCGCGTCTTGCGGATGACTGGGGATATCTGAACGCGCTGATCGGTTCCAGCACCGGCGACCGGTTCCGTAAATTTGCTCAGGGGCTGACCCTCGACAATCTGGTGTGGCTGGCCAACCAGCAGCTTAACCGCCTGCACGGGCGCTATCTGCTGCAACGCAAGGCCAGCGATGCGCTGGAGCTGGAAGTGGTCGATACCTGGCAGGCCGACGCCGTGCGCGATACGCGCACCCTCTCCGGCGGGGAGAGTTTCCTGGTGAGTCTTGCGCTGGCGCTGGCGCTGTCAGATCTGGTGAGCCATAAAACGCGAATAGATTCCCTGTTCCTTGATGAGGGCTTTGGGACGCTGGACAGCGAAACGCTGGATACGGCGCTGGATGCGCTCGATGCCCTGAACGCCACGGGCAAAACCATCGGCGTCATCAGCCATGTCGAGGCGATGAAAGAGCGCATACCGGTGCAGATCAAAGTGAAGAAAATTAACGGGCTGGGGTACAGCAAGTTAGACAGAGCCTTTGCGGTGGAGTAAGCGCGATCACTGGGGGCTTTCCGGCCCCCATTCTTTTATGTCAGGGGATGACAAATCGCAAAAAGTGTGACGGCGATCAAAAAGCCATTTTCAATATTACTTACCCTATGGCGACGTTTTTCGCTCCCATAAGATATTTCTAACTCGCATATTACCCACCGTTCCGTTGTGGTTGATTTCTTGTTTCTTATTATCTGGCTTATTCAGGTCAGTGGATATTATTTCACTGGTCGGGAGCAACATTTGACTGAGGGCTTTATGCGCTATTTGCTTCCTGTGTTATTACCAATTGCTCTGGCTGGTTGTGCAACGGTATCCACCACTAAAACTATTCAGGTCACACCACAACCCGGCGCCGATCATATTGTTGTAGATACTAATGCCACCGCACGCTGCAAAGATATTCTGTTTATTATCACCTGCAAAGTGAATCTAGACATGACGCCGGTTGGGGTGAGGGAAAATGCGCCCGCAACGGCATCCGTTGCAGCGCCAGCACCTGCCGCCAACGAAACCGTGGCAACCCGACTGGAAGAACTGGATAAGTTAAAGTCTCAGAAACTTATTAGTACCAAAGAATACCAGGCAAAACGTACTGAGATTTTGAGAGGCTTATAATGAAAAAAACAGGTTATATTTCGTTGGTGATTGCCGCTTTCTTATTACAAGGCTGTGTCAATATCGGCACGTCAAAATCCGTTTCTATTCCGGTTAATCCATCGCAGAAAAGCATGCTAGTGACCAGCACCGCGACCGTTCACTGCAAAGATTATTTCATCTTCTTTAAATGCAATATCGATGTAAACACACAGTCCATGTAAACCTATTTATCAGCAACGCTTATCATTCCTGATAAAATAAAAAGCCTGACGTTTACATCAGGCTTTTTCACAGCCGAATACTATGGACGATCAGTTAGGCCACAACCACGCCGCGCCGCGCACGCCGCTGGAATCACCGTGCACCGCTTTGCGGATCGGCGTTTCGCATTCACCGCCGAAGACCCACTGCTTCACCAGCTGCGGAACCGTGGTGTAGATACGGTCGACGTTGCTCATCCCGCCGCCCAGCACGATCACATCCGGATCGAGAATGTTCACCACGTGCGCCAGAGATTTTGCCAGGCGCATTTCATAGCGGCTCAGCGCCAGTTCGGCCACCGCATCCTGCTCTTCTACCAGACGCATAATTTCGTTGCCCTTGAGCGGTTGTCCGCTCAGGCGACGGTAGTCGGTGGCAAATCCGGTCCCGGAGATGTAGGTTTCGATACACCCCTGTTTGCCGCAATAGCATGGCACTTCGGCGCGGTATTTCAGTTCGTCTTCGTCCATCCACGGCAGCGGATTGTGCCCCCACTCGCCCGCCGTCCCGTTGCCGCCGATATGGGCGCGACCGTTGAAGGCCACGCCTGCACCGCAGCCGGTGCCGATAATGACCGCAAACACGGTCTGTGCGCCCGCCGCCGCGCCGTCAATCGCTTCGGAGACAGCAAGACAGTTGGCGTCATTTGCCAGCCGCACTTCGCGGTTCAGGCGCGCGCTCAGATCTTTATCAAACGGCTGACCGTTGAGCCATGTGGAGTTCGCGTTTTTTACCACGCCAGTGTATGGCGAAATCGAGCCTGGAATCCCCATCCCAACCGAGCCGGTCTGCCCTGTGGCTTTTTCCGCCATTTCCACCAGCTGTGCGATGGTTTCGATAGTCTGCTGGTAGTCGTCACGCGGCGTCGGAAGACGATGTCTAAAGAGTTGCTCGCCACGATCGCTCAGCGCAATGACTTCTGTTTTGGTGCCGCCCAAATCAATACCAATACGCACAGGACTCTCCTCATTATTTTGATTATCAACAGAGTAGAAGCAGGCTACCCGATTAGCAATGCAAGCACTGCCACAATTCGTTATCATGCCCGCTGATTTAACGACAAGGCCGTGGAAATTATCATGCTGTGGTTCAAAAATTTGATGGTTTACCGTCTCAGCCGCGACGTTTCGCTGCGTGCGGAAGAGATGGAAAAACAGTTAGCCGCTTACACCTTTACCCCATGCGGTAGCCAGGATATGGCAAAAACCGGTTGGGTTTCTCCGATGGGTTCTCAAAGCGATGCGCTGACCCACTCGACAACCAATGGTCAAATCATTCTTTGCGCGCGTCAGGAACAGAAAATCCTGCCGTCACCGGTGGTGAAGCAGGCGCTGGAAGCGAAGATCTTCAAGCTGGAGGCTGAACAGGGCCGCAAGCTGAAAAAAACGGAAAAAGATTCCCTGAAGGATGAAGTGCTGCACTCTCTGCTGCCTCGCGCCTTTAGTCGATTCAGCCAGACCATGATGTGGATCGACACCGTGAACGGTCTGATCATGGTGGACTGCGCCAGCGCCAAGAAAGCAGAAGATACGCTGGCTCTGCTGCGTAAGAGCCTGGGCTCGCTGCCGGTGGTTCCGCTGGCGATGGAAAATCCGATTGAACTGACCCTCACCGAATGGGTTCGCAGCGGCAGCGCGGCGCAAGGTTTCCAGCTGCTGGACGAAGCCGAGCTAAAAGCGATCCTCGAAGATGGCGGTGTGATCCGCGCGAAGAAGCAGGATCTGGTCTGCGACGAAATCGCAGTCCATATCGAAGCCGGCAAACTGGTGACCAAGCTGGCACTCGACTGGCAGCAGCGCATTCAGTTCGTGATGTGCGACGATGGCTCGATTAAGCGTCTGAAGTTCTGCGATGAGTTGCGCGATCAAAACGAAGATATCGATCGTGAAGATTTCGCCCAGCGTTTTGATGCGGACTTCATCCTGATGACGGGTGAGCTGGCGGCATTGATTCAGAATCTGGTGGAAGGTTTAGGCGGCGAAGCGCAGCGCTAAATTCTCAAATCAGAGAAGCAGGCCGGGTCAGCGTCAACGCTACCCGGCCTTTTTTTATTTCAGATAACGGCACAGATAAGAGGTTGGCTCTGCAACCTGCAGGTTGAACTCGCTGTGGCCAGGGACGTTGAAGACTTCTCCGGCGGTGTACGCCTTCCATTCGGTTTCGCCAGGCAACAGCACGTTCAGCGCGCCGCTAATCACCGTCATCTCTTCAGGCTCTGCGGTACCAAAGGTATATTCCCCTTCAGCCATAACGCCCACACTGGCACGGCCAGTACTGCTGCTGGTAAAACCAATGGATTTCACTTTACCGGAAAAGTATTCGTTACTCGAAAGCATGAACTGGCCCTTATGTCTTTGGATAAAAATCCACTATAGGGGCCATCCTCCGTGCCTGTCACGCAAAATCATCAGGCCAGTAATTCAGACGCCAGACGGGTTACCAGAACGTTCGAGAGCAGCACCGGTACATCGAGGGCTTTTTGCAACAAATCACGATGTCGCTGATGAAAACCGAGACAATCGAGCATCAAAACGTCAGCGCCCTGCTCCAGCAGTTCACGTCCTGCTGATATCAGTTTGGCTTCGCTATCCCAGATCGGATTTGCCAGCGCAAACAGCGGCGGTTTTTGCAGGACTTTCCACTTCGCTATCTGGTTCTCCAGCAGCTCTGCAATCGGCACGATTACCCCGACCTGATGCCCGTCGACAATCGAGGCCACCAGCGGAGGAATAATCCGCATCGGTTCAAGGAGGATAGCGTTTCGTGCCATAAGACCCGAAATCGGGGCAGTGCTCATTAACAGGATGACGTCATATCCTTGATTATCGAGCACTTCGATCACGCCCTGTAAAGCACGCTCGATTTTGTGATGTGAAACATGCGCGAGTTTACCGTCGCTTAACAATGTCGGCAGGGTCACCTCATTATCTGCAGGTGCGTAGTCTTCCATGACCTCTTCCCGACTCATCTTGCCGAGCAGGCTAAGATGGGTGATTTGCTGTTCGGAGACATGCTCAGTTAAGAGCGGTAACACTTCGCTGACAGGGACCACCCCGATGGTGAGGATCGCCAATGTTGCCTTCATCGTTTTCGCCTTTCTTCACTACCATTGCGATAATACAGGCACAAGCTCAATACGCTGCGCGGTTCTTGTTTCAGCTTAAACAGGTCAAAAGCGTAGCAGCATATCCCTACACCGAAATGTAAAGATCCAACGCCCGGTCTGAATCTCACTGTAATAACTAAATATTAACCCCCACTTAACATTCACGCTGAGTTAAAAGTGTGATTCAGGCACGGTTGTTATCGATTTCAGATTTGTATCAGGACTTTTCAGGATCTTCGTAGCGGCGCTTGGCATCCAGCGCTTCCTGCTCAGTTTCATGTTCGCTGATCAGGGAGTCCGGCTTTGGGTGGTCCGCACGCAGTTGATACCAGGTCACGGTTTGGGCACCGGTGCCTTTTTCAATAGTGACAATGCGCGCTTCACGTGGGTATGGCGGTCTGGTTGGCATAGTTCATCCTTTTTTAACGGCTAAACTATGAGTATAGACGCCTGCTAGCTGGCGCAAGCCAAACGCAGGGCGGTAACAATCTGATTTACGACCTGTTCCGGCGACTGTGCGGCGTCGATCACGTGGTGCGCCGCTTCGCGATACAGGGCGTCGCGTTCGGCGAGGATCTCGCTCACCTCTTCGCTGATTGGTTTCCCGGTCAGCGTCGGGCGTTGCCCCTCTTCCGGGAATGCTTCCAGGCGCTCCACCAGCGTAGACACGGGCGCGCACAGGTAAATCACAATCCCTTTCTCGCGCATAAACTGGCGATTACGCTCTGCGAGGATAATGCCGCCGCCGGTAGCAATGATGGTAGACGGTGCGGTTACCGCTTCCAGCGTGTCGCTTTCACGCGCGCGGAAACTTTCCCAGCCTTCTTTTTCGACAATCTCGGCAATGGTCTGGCGGGCCTGAGTTTGCAGCCAGTGATCGGTATCGACAAACTGGCTCTGACTGACACGCGCCAGTTCAAGGCCGACGGTCGTTTTGCCGCAGCCACGGGGGCCAACTAAAAAGATGGGTTGGGTCATAGCCAGGTGTTCCCCTTGATACCGCATGGTTGCGGTGTGTAATGTCGAAAAACGAGCAATAATACCATTAAACTAGTACGCAAGGTAACTGTAAAAATAGGATTACAACAAGATTATGTTTGTATGACAGAGAGCGTCTGGCGTGCTTTTAACGCTTGTTCTCTGTAAAGAAATTATTGCATGAGCGGGTACGTCAACTTTACTGTAAAGTACCAGGCAATGACAACCCTGCGGTTGCCACACTATATCACAAAACAGCAATGCTTATCATTACGCAGTACGGCGCTTCACTTCCAGCAGCCATTTATCCAGCTCCGCGGCGAACTGCTGGCGGTCACGCTGCGAGAGCGAATCTGGCCCACCGGTCTGCACACCGCTGGCCCGCAGGGTATCCATAAAATCACGCATGGTCAGCTTTTGGCGGATCGTCGCCGGTGAGTAGCGTTCACCGCGCGGATTCAGCGCCGCTGCACCTTTCTCCAGCACCTCAGCCGCCAGAGGAATATCGGCAGTAATCACCAAATCCTCAGGGCTGCACAGGCGCACAATTTCGTTATCTGCCACGTCAAACCCGGCCGGAACGCGCATTGAACGGATAAATTTCGACGGCGGAATACGCAGATTCTGGTTTGCCACCAGCGTTAGCGGCATCTGCACGCGCTCAGCCGCGCGGAATAAAATCTCTTTAATGACATTCGGACACGCATCCGCATCCACCCAAATCGCCATACTTTCTCCCCTGGATGACATTGGTGGCTATTGTCGCCTGCTTTTCGTTGTTAAGCTATAAATCAGAACTCACAACGGATAATAACGGAGAGACGTGATGGACAAAAAAATCGGTTTTATCGGCTGCGGCAATATGGGAAAAGCCATTCTCGGCGGTCTGATTGCCAGCGGTCAGGTATTGCCAGGGCAGATTTGGGTCTATACCCCGTCACCGGATAAAGTTGCCGCGCTGCATGATGAATACGGCATTAATGCCGCCGAAAGCGCACAGGATGTCGCACAGATTGCCGACATCGTCTTTGGCGCCGTTAAACCTAACATCATGATTAAAGTGCTGAGCGACATCACCTCCAGCCTGAACAAAGACACTCTGGTGGTCTCCATTGCGGCAGGCGTGACCCTCGATCAGCTGGCACGCGCCCTGGGCCACGACCGAAAAATTGTCCGCGCGATGCCGAACACGCCGTCGCTGGTCAATGCGGGAATGACCTCCGTGACGCCTAACGCGCTGGTAACAGCAGAAGACGTGGCCGATGTGCTGAACATTTTCCGCTGCTTTGGCGAAGCAGAAGTGATTGCCGAATCGATGATCCATCCGGTGGTGGGCGTCAGCGGTTCCGCGCCTGCGTATGTGTTCATGTTTATTGAAGCGATGGCCGATGCCGCCGTGCTCGGCGGGATGCCGCGCGCGCAGGCTTACAAATTTGCCGCGCAGGCGGTAATGGGCTCCGCCAAAATGGTGCTGGAAACGGGTAAACATCCAGGCGAACTGAAAGACATGGTTTGTTCTCCGGGCGGCACCACCATTGAAGCCGTGCGCGTTCTCGAAGAGCGCGGATTCCGCTCGGCGGTGATTGAAGCGATGAATAAGTGCATGGAAAAATCAGAGAGTCTCAGCAAATCCTGATGACGCGAGCCGGGCGTCAGGCTGCCACTTCGGTGCGGTTGCGTCCGGCATTTTTCGCTTTGTAGAGCGCCACATCGGCGGCTTTTAACCACTCGCGATAATGGCCAAATTCAGGCGTTAACGTTGCCACGCCAACGCTTATCCGCAGTCGTACCTGCGGCGCGCAGGGTAGCGTTAAGGTTGCCAGCCGCTCATGGACACGCGACATGGCCGCAATGGCACTCTCCGCTGGCGTGCCGCTCATGATCACCGCAAATTCGTCACCACCGAAGCGCCCGATAAGATCCCCGGCGCGCAGCGCTAGTTGCAGCTGTCGGGTGACGGCAATGATCGCCTCATCGCCCACATCATGCCCCCAGGTATCGTTAATACTCTTGAAATGATCAATATCGATGATCAGGATCGCCGCCTCGCGATGGCTGCGCCGACAGGTGTCGTATTCATTGCGCAATAAAATTTCCCAGTGACGTCGGTTAAACACGCCGGTCATACCGTCACGGGTGCTCATCAGCTCCAGGCGGCGCTTGTGCTCTGCCAGACGGATGGCGGTCTGATAGCTGACCCAGGCAAAGTAGATCGGGTAGAGAACCATCGCCGGCAGCGCCAGCCAGAGTTCCTGCGAAGAGAGGGTAAAGGTGGGGGAGACGCCGGTGAGTTTCAGGGTGATCAGGGCCGCAATAATCGTCATGGTTGCACCAGCAGTGAACAATTTAACGCCCCCTGCCCCCATCAGATTCATGCCTATCATTATTGTCAGTGCCGCCGTGGGAAGTACATTCAGCCCCATCAGCCCCATCCAAATTCCCGCCATAATGGCATCGACTTTCAGGTTCTTTATCTCGCTGGCTCGCGGATCGGCGGCGCGGTAAGCCAGCTGCCAGGCGAGATGTGGCCAGACAAACGCCCAGCCCACCAGCACCAGCCACCAGAGGCCAGGCGGAGACTGGGCGACCAGCGCGCCTGCGACAGGGAAAAACATCGCCGCTAACCCGAACATCCGCGGCAGTCTTACCCGCCGGGCAAATCGGATTCCGGAACGATGGTGGTCATCCTGAGAAAGGTTCTGGGGCCACTCTTCTCGCGTGACGTCTTTATTGTAAAAGTTATCGTCATTCATAATTTTTGGGAACATTCTGAAACATTTCCCAAATTATAGAGACGGGTGTTGTGGGGAAAGTATGAAATTTCGGGTGAGCCGCTGGCACCGCTCACCCGTTAGGACTACGCGGATTTCTTCAGGCAGGCGCTCATAAATTTACTGCGGTCTTCCCCTTTCAGAGATTGCTGCGTCGCCAGGCCGTTACATTCGCGCATCTTTTGCTGCTGCGGCGTGAGGCTCTTTTCGCCCGGTTTCGACGAACTGTTTTTCAGGCAATCGCTCATGTACGTTTTACGCGCATCGCCTTTCAGCGTCTGGGCTGTCGCCTGTTGATTACAGGTAGTCATCCGTTGCTGCTGCGGAGTGAGCGTTTTTTCGGCGGCGGACGCCCCAGACATCAGGAGCAGAGAAGAGAGCAGGGTTACAGTAAGAGTCAGTTTCATAACACCATCCTTTTGTGAAGGTTCACAGTAAGTCTGGTTCGTGGCGGGAAAAATACCACCCGACGGAAGGGGATTTCCGCCGGGTGATCGCTTTATTTCAGGCCAAGAGCGGCTTTCATGGTGTAGAACAGATCCGTTTGATCCGTCAGCCCGACCACATTTGCCGCGTGCGGGCCATACGCCGCGATGCGCAGCTGTGTGCCGGTATGTTCCATGGAATCGCCTTCGGAGTTGCCATAGCTCATCACCATTACCGCACCGTCTTTGGTGTTCAGCGCCTGAGTCAGGCCTGGCGCTTTGGTATCAGGTGCCACGATCTGGCTGGCGTGCGCATGGTCAGCGGTCACTACCACGAGGGTGTTGCCATCTTTCTTCGCGAACGCCAGCGCTTTCTGCACGGCTTCATCAAGATCGACGGTTTCGCCAATCTGACCGCACGGATTTGCCGCATGATCCTGTTTATCAATCGACGCGCCTTCAACCTGCAGGAAGAAGCCCTTCTCGCCCTTGCTCAGCAAAGTGATGGCTTTGTCGGTCATCTGCGCAAGCGTCGGAACGCTGTCATCGCGTTTCGGGTTTGGCGTGCAGGTCACCGCCGGTTTGTCGATGTTGCCGTGGTAAGAGGCTTTTGGCCCTTCCCAGCGCACCGGCATGTTGCCGTCCGAGAACAGGCCGAGCAGCGGCTTGTCCTGGCCCGCTTCGGTGATTGCCGCCAGAGAAGCGGCATCGCTCACCAGCTGATAACCACGCGCCTGCGCCTGTTCACGCAGGGTTTTGCCCTGCCACTCCCCGGCCGTCGCGGTTTCCGCGAACGTTTTCGCCCCGCCGCCCAGCGTCACATCGGCGCGGGCATTCAGCAGTTGTTCGGTAATAGAGCCTTTGCCGCCCTTTTCCAGCGCATTGGTCGGGCATTTTTCGCTGGTCACGGACGGGCCGTAGCATTTACGCGACGTCACATGCGCCACCAGCGCCGCAGGCGTTGCATCCTGCAGTTCAGCCGTTGAGACGTTACCTGTCGCAAGGCCAGCCGCCTTCGCCATCTCCAGAATGGTCTGGTGATCTTTTTCGTGAATATCGACGCCCAGCGCGCCGTTATAGGTTTTCACGCCCGTGGTCCACGCCGTGGCGGAGGCCGCCGAGTCGGTCACGTAATCAGGCTTACCGGTTTTTTTATCCAGCGCGTAGTGGGTGTATTGTCCGGTCAACGGCAATGCGTCAATACCTTTAAAAAAGCCACCCGCCCCTTCGGCATAATTTCGCGCGGCGGTGATTTCGGAATCGCCCATCCCATCACCAATCAGCAAAATAATATTTTTAGCCGGTTTATCATTTAGCGATGCACGCAGCGCTTCGGTTTGATCTTCTGACAGACGGCGTGCGCCGCCCGGCTGCGTGATATCTCCCTGAGCCGCGCGATTATCCAGCACCTGGGTATTCGTGGTGTCGGCATAAATGGCAGGGGTAAATAATAAAGGCAGTAATGCGATGAAAAGTGCGCTCTGTTTCACTTTATTTCTCCATGTACAAATACATAAAAATAAACAGAGCGACTATAGGCACAACTTATGACAATGCTATGACAGGTTTTTAGATTCTGTGACAGATTAACTACGAGGATGCCGCAACAGCTTTTTTACGTATTGCTGTAGCATTTCGCTATCCTGAATCGGCACTTGAGAGTCGGGCCTGGCATCCTCCAGCGCGCCCTCAATACTTCGGATCAGCGCCTGCTGATCGGTCTGCGCCATTTGCCGTAAAAGGGCCGTGACGACGATTTCTAACGCTTCAACCTGGGCAACCAGTTCTTTTGACTCTTCTTCCTTTTGGGCAAGCTTAACCAGCAACTCTGCAATGAGATTTTTCATCGTGCTATTTCCTTATCAGGTTTTTGCTGACGGTATCATTACGGTTGATTATTGCAAAGAGGCGAAAAGTATTATCTTTATGAAAAAACACGCTATGTCGCAAATAACGATGATTTATCGTCAGCGAAACGTTTTGCTATTATAAAAACTGATTGCGTGGCAGCAAAATAGTAGAATGCAGGCGCCATTATTTTTGATAACAGCGCCTGTTGTGGGTTAATACATAATATATCTTCTTTACTTCGCGAAATTTGCCATTTTCTGACGGCGACGGCGTAATGCTATCGCGAGCTGGATAACGTTCAGTAACACCACCACTGCCGTAGCGGCAAATACCCAGCGGAATCCGGCCATCGCGGAAACGGTCGCGCCCATTAACGGGCCTGCGACATTCCCCAGATACATAAATGACTGGTTATAACCAAAGATACGTCCGGTGACCTGATCGCTTGAGTATTTCACCAGCAGGGTTTGTACCGCAGGCAGCATCGCCCCATCGGCAAACCCGAGCAGGAAGCGCAGCACGCCGAGCTGGAACGGCGAGGTGACAAAGGACATCGCGAAAAACAGCACCACGGCGATAATCAGGGTCGCCATTAATATCCGCGCCGTACCGATACGATCCCCGAGCTTACCCAGCCGTGGGGCAGAGATCAGCGCGGAAACGCCTGGCACGGCGGCGATCATGCCGCTCAGGAACGCAATATTGTTGCTGTCCGGCGCCATGGATTTGATAAACAGCGCCAGAATCGGGCCGATGGAACCGTTGCAGAGCTGAATCACCAGCGTTGTCACAAAGAGGCTGATCATCAGGCCGGGGTATGGCAGCGTGGCAAAAACCGCTTTACCGCTCAGGCGATCGGCTTTGCTGACCGTCGGGCGCACGCCCTCTTTAATGAGGAACAAGGTCACCAGAAAACTCACCATCAGCAGCATCGCGGTGATGAAAAACACCGCGCGCAAGCCGACGTGGTCAGCCAGAAAACCGCCCATCAGCGGACCGCCAATGACGCCGCTGATTTGCGCGGTCGAGAGTGTGCTGATCGCCCAGCCGCTGCGCTCGCGCGGAACCTGCGACGCCACCAGCGCCATCGCGTTAGGAATATAACCGGACGTCAGCCCCATCAGTCCGCGCAGGAGAAAGAGCTGCCAGACGTTAGTGGCATAGGCCTGCAGCAGGATCGCGATCGCCATCCCCAGCGAGGCGCGCAGGAGCATCAGCTTGCGCCCTTTACGATCCGCAAGGCTGCCCCACATGGGCGAGACAATGGCGGAAACCAGGAAAGTAATACTGAAAGTCAGACCCGACCACATCGACAGCGCTTCGTGGGACGACACGCCGAGCTGGGAGACATACAGCGGCAGGAAGGGCAAAATCTGGCTGATCGCAAGACCGGTGAAAAAACAGCCAAACCAGACCGATATAAGGTTGACTTTCCAGGATTCCATAACAGGCAAACTCTTCATTTTTAGGCGAATTCGCCGACAGATTAGCAAGTTGCATCACATCACGTAGCGCCAGAGGTGCGGCAGCGACAACTTTGGTGTTTTATCTCCCCAGTCATCATATTTGTGAAACAAGTCACAAATCATCCACTTTTTGGTGGTGAATTATGCTTTAACGGCAGAGACCAAAACCGCGCATTCCGAGGTGAAAATGGTTGGCGTGCGCCGCGTTGTACTCCGGCCCAAGCCCGTTACCGTAGTAATCACAGCTGGCGCTCAGCAGCGCGCGCAGCCAGGGCTGTGTTTTGTCGTTGCGCCAGCCGCGCAGCACCGTCACCCGCTCGCCGTCTGCCAGCTGAAACGCGCTGATATCGAGCGCTTCGGCGCTGGCATGTTCGCTGCGACGCGCATCAGGCCGGTTATAGATATTGCGACAGGCAAAGCTGCCGAGATGCTCCACGCGCGTCAACGGGCTGCCCATCATCGTCTGAGTGAGCGGCCGGGCCTTTTGATGGATAAACAGCGCGGAACTCAGGGCCAGCGGGCAACTGGCGATAAAGCTGCTGCTCAGGGAGACCGGGCCGAAACTGCGCACCCGCACGACGCCGTTGAGCGGGCACTCTCCGGCACTGTCCGCCAGCGCCTGGGTCTGGATGAGCTGTTTTTGATTGGCCTGCTCCAGCAGACTGACACAGGCTTCGGGCGTCAGGCGACGCAGCTTGAACTGGCTGATTTTCCCCGGCGGATCGTCGAGCGAAAGCGGAGTAAACGGGTTGTAATACGACGGCAGCCAGCGATAGCCCATCACCGCCGCGCCCACCACAATCAGACAGACCAGCACACTTTTCCCTCGCACAATCCCTCCTCGTGAATAGCTCAAAACATTATGGCAGAAGGCGGCGAAACCCACAGAACATCGTGGTATGTTATGGCCTTTGATGAGTCAGACTGGAAGAAAGTGAAGATGGCGAAGCAGCGGGTAGGAATTGTTTTTGGGGGAAAATCGGCAGAACACGAAGTGTCGCTGCAGTCGGCCAAAAATATCGTTGATGCGATTGATAAGAGCCGTTTTGATGTCGTACTGCTGGGTATTGATAAGCAGGGCCAGTGGCACGTAAACGATGCCAGTCAGTATCTGCTGAACGCAGACGATCCGGCGCATATCGCGCTGAATCCATCAGAGATCAGCGTTGCCACCGTCCCAGGCGTCGTGCAGGGCCAGCTGATTAACGCGGGGAATGCGCAAGCGCTGTCGCAGATTGACGTGGTTTTCCCGATTGTACACGGCACCCTGGGCGAAGACGGTTCCCTGCAAGGAATGTTGCGTATGGCGAACCTGCCGTTCGTCGGCTCCGATGTCCTTGGCTCTGCGGCTTGCATGGATAAAGACGTGACCAAACGCCTGCTGCGTGACGCCGGGCTGAACATCGCGCCGTTTGTGACGCTCACGCGCGCCAATCGCCAGCACTACACCTTTGCCCAAATCACTTATCAGCTCGGCCTGCCGCTCTTCGTAAAACCGGCGAACCAGGGCTCTTCCGTTGGCGTCAGCAAAGTGACCAGCGAAGCGCAGTTCACCGAAGCCGTGCGTCTGGCGTTTGAATTTGACCACAAAGTGGTGGTTGAGCAAGGGATTAAAGGCCGCGAGATCGAGTGCGCGGTACTGGGTAATGATTTCCCGCAAGCCAGCACCTGTGGCGAAGTGGTGCTGAACAGTGATTTCTACTCCTACGACACCAAATACATCGATGATAAAGGGGCGCAGGTAGTGGTCCCGGCGGTGCTGGATCCGGAAATCAATGACAAGATCCGCGCGATCGCGATTGAAGCCTATCAGGCACTCGGCTGCGGCGGAATGGCGCGCGTTGACGTGTTCCTCACGGCAGAGAATGACGTGATCATCAATGAAATCAATACGCTGCCAGGGTTTACCAATATCAGCATGTACCCGAAACTGTGGCAGGCGAGCGGTATCAGTTATCCGGACTTGATCACCCGTCTGATCGAACTGGCGCTGGAGCGTCATGCCGCTGACAGCGCCCTGAAAAGCTCCGTAAACGGTTAATCCGCTTTTTCGGCGCTCTCGACCGTTTCCGTCGTCGGCTCTTCAGGTCGACGGCGGATTATAAAGCCTGCCAGCCAGAAACTGATCACCCAGGTCACCAGCCCTACCGCATAGGTTTGCCAGCCTTTCGCTTCAAATCCCAGCAGCCCAACGACACCGTTAAGAATAAAAATCAGGCCAATCGCAAAGGCGTAATAATGCCAGTCACGGCGTAGTTTGGCAGACAGCTTCATGGCAACTCCGGCAGAATAAAAAGATATCCTCTCACAGTTTTCTCATGCGGTCTGTGGCGGATGCGGAAAATCTTAAATGCGTCGCAATTTAACTTAAGTCAGCAAAATGTGATGTAAGACATAAATTGCTAAACCAGGAGCATTCCCTGGCCCAAATTACCACGATTCTGATATTGACAAATGCTATGACCTGTCAGACTCACCTTGTATGACTGGCACATTGCCAGAATGAAATAGGGGGAGGTTTTTATGGCAGACTTTACACTGGCGAAGCCGATTTTTGGTGGCAAAAAACCGAGAACCTCCACGTCCGGCAACATCGCCTATGCCCTGTTTGTGCTGTTCTGTTTCTGGGCGGGGTCACAGCTTCTGAATATGCTGGTGCATGCACCGGGCGTTTATGAACACCTGATGCAGGTCCAGGACACAGGCCGACCGCATGTCGAAATTGGTTTTGGTGTCAGCACCATCTTTGGATTGA
The DNA here is from genome assembly GCF_050435885.1 of Lelliottia sp. 489. Classification (NCBI taxonomy): domain Bacteria; kingdom Pseudomonadati; phylum Pseudomonadota; class Gammaproteobacteria; order Enterobacterales; family Enterobacteriaceae; genus Lelliottia; species Lelliottia sp. 489. The sequence continues at coordinate 587,792 of NZ_JBNDLC010000002.1, forward strand.
TTCCGTTCCTCGCAGGCTGTGCCATCCTTGGTGTGATAGCCCTGGTGCTGCGCTGGCGCCGTCATCACTGACGTTTAGTTCAGTGACATACAGCGAGCCCGACGATCGTCGACGCGTTTCGCGAACCACGCCGTGGTGAGATTGCGCGTGATCTTCGGGCTTTCAAGCTGAATGCCCGGCAAGACTTCCCTCGGCAACGCGTTGCCACTCTTCTGCTCCGCCAGCTTAAACACCTGCTGATAAAGTTCCGTTTTCTCAAATGCCAGGCTGTCCCCTTTCTCCAGCTGACGGCGGATCTCGCTATTGCTCATGTCCAGTTTGATCGCCAGTTTGCGCACCGCCTGCTCGGTAGTACCCGCTTCGCTGCTGCCGTAAGCAATCAGATCGCCATCCAGTGCCAGCTTCGCCCCCGTCGCGCGGTTTACCGCATTCTGGAAAGCGGCGTTACGGCTGGCATACCAGCCCGCGTTGAAATCAGCAAAACGATACAGCGGCGCACTGTAGTTGGCGGGATAATTCAGGAGATGGTAAGTGCCGAACCACAGCCCTCCGCGCAGCGAAAACACCTCCTGGCGCACCGTGCCGTCGATTTCCCACGGATAGCCGCGGGTATGTTTCTCGGCAAAGTCGATGCTGACCTGCATCGGGCCGCCCGTGTGCACCGGATTCAGCGAGCCAAACAGCTTCTGCCCCATCGGCACCATATCGATAAAATCATCGAAAATGGCGCTCAGCTGTTTCTCGGTTTTAACCGTATCCAGCCGCTCGCTGTAGCTTTTGCCGTTAGGCGAGGTGATTTTGAGCGCCGTGTGGACGAGGAACACCGGGATGTGCATTTTTTCTGCCCGGCGGTCTATCTCCTTCCAGGCAATTTTGTTAAGCCCAGGCACCGCCGGATCGGACTGGTACATGGACTCTTGCTGCGCCACCGCCAGCACCGAGCAGATATTCTCCTCGGTCGGGGCAATCTTCTGGCTGTCGAAGGTTTTCGCCAGCACGATTGCCCAGTCGTCGCGATCCTTGACGCTGGCGGGCATCTTCTGACGCACCACGCTTGCCACATCAACAGGCTTTTCACCCTTTTTCAGCGGCGCGGCACCTTTGTCGGCGCATCCGGCCAGCACGAGAGCGGCCAGCAGTGATAAGGGTAACGCGCGTCGTACGGCAAATGGCATAGCAACTCCCTGTTTTAACCTAATGTGTTGGTCACTTCCTGCAAGTTCTGGTCGTCCAGCTCGCGTTCGAAACTGCGCAGACGCTTATAGATCGACATCAGCTCAACCAGCGTAGTCCATGAAGCAATCAAATACTGGAAAGAACCGCGAACCTGACCGAAAACGTTGTTGATCTGTGTCATCAGACCGAGCGTAATCGTACCTGCGACAATCGACGGGAACAGCAGGAACAAACCGAAAACGCTATCAACCTGCAAATATAAGATGCGGGCGATGTTGAAATACATGTAGTGGAAATAGAGGCGGAAGTAGTTGCGACGCACCGCGCCAAACAGCTCGCGAACGGTCGGCGGTGAGGCGCGTTCGGGGTCATCTTCCCCGTAGACCAGCTCTTTACGGTAGGCAGCTTCCACGCGCTGGTTTTTGAACTCCAGCCCCGGCAGTTTTATCCCCACCGCCGCCAGCAGCCCTGTCCCCATCAGCGACCAGACGATGGCAGCAATCACCAGGCCATAAGGCAGATGGCCGACAATCGGCAGCTCCGGAACGTGCGCGGAGAGCTTGACGAGCACCGGCAGAAACGCGATGAGGGTCATAATGGCGTTGATAAAGCTCACGCCCATATCTTCCAGCGTGGAGGCGAAACGCATCGTATCTTCCTGCACACGCTGCGCGGCACCCTCAATATGACGCAGCTGCTGCCAGTGCGCCATATAGTGTTCGTTCATCGCGGTACGCCAGCGAAAGACGTAGTGGCTGACGAAGAAGTTATTCATGACACCGATAATGACGGCGATTAGCGCGATGCCGAGGAAAATCCCGACTTCATGATAGAACTGATTGATGGTGACCTTGTGCGGGGAACTGAGCGCGGTCTGAATCAGATCGTAAAACGGCGCATACCAGGCGTTGACCGCAACGCCGACCTCCACCAAAAACCAGGTAACAAAGATGATTAGCGCTGTGCCGAGAATCGACCAATACTGCCAGCGATGCGGCGCATAGCTGAACCAGAACAGGGCAAACAGCCCTACGCACAGCGCATAGTAGGCGTAAAACAGCAGATAGCTGAGGGACCAGAAGCGCGCCGCGCTGATAGGCACATCGCCCGTTGCGCCGGTTATGCGCTCAATCCACGCACCGCCGCCCGCCTGCCAGAAAATGACGGCGATCAGCGCCCAAATAAACGCCGAGAGAAAAAAGGGTCCCGGCTTTGGGAAAAAAGACTTAAACATGGTGCTTCCTTCTTGTTGTTATGGCGTTGCTGTGTTCAACAAAATACCACACGAAAAACCCGCCACGCGCCGCTCACCGGCGCGTGCAGAAAAAATAGACCTGTGGTTTATAGGTTAGTTCGCCTGCCACCCGGCAAGAATTGTTTCGGTGAGTTTCACGGTGGGCGCATTACCCGGTGCGCTAAGGGTGCCCCAGACCTCGTTATAGTGCTTAATCAGCACCTGCGCCTCGGCCGCCGGGCGATGTGCGGTGGTATGCGCATCTTCCGCCACCGTGATGTGATAGCCGCGGCTTACGCCATTTTTGAGGGTGGTGTCCACACAGTAGTCGGTTGCACACCCGCAGATGACAAACTGTTGAATACCGTGTTCTGTTAACAATGCTTCGAGCTGAGTGCGATAGAACGCATCGCAGGCGGTTTTAGTGACATAAAACGCCCCCGCTGGCTGATGCAGTTCAGGCAGCAACGCAAAACCTTCGCTCCCCTCCTCCAGTCCACCCGCTTCGATGTGCTGAATAAATATCACCGTATCGGCGGCGTGTGTAAGCTGATTGATTCGCGAAACGCATTGTTCGCGTTGAATACGAGGCGTCGCAAACACGCCCTGCTGCATATCGACCACCATCACCACACGTTTTTCAGCCATCACCGTCTCCGAAGAATTGAGTCATACCAGCCCCTATGATAAGCCCGATGTCACAAAACAGGAGACTGATTGCAACGAAATTGTTCTTATTTACCCGTGGTTACGTTTTTCCCGCTATCGTTATGCAATTCGGCCCTTTGCACCGCGCCGTTTAGTAGTATAAATACGCATTACTTCTTTCATTCACTTCATGGATGCTTTTCGTTGAAACGTTGTCTGCTTTCCTTCGCCGCGCTGTGTGCGGTGAGCCTAACGTCTGTCCAGGCTGCCCAGCCGCTGACGGCACCTGTTTTCGCTTCTGATATCGCGGACCGCTACGCCAATCTTATTTATTACGGCAGTGGCGCAACGGGTATGGCGCTGGTCGTGATTGATGGCAATCAGCGTGTGTTTCGCAGTTTTGGTGAAACGCGTCCTGGCAGCAATGTCCGTCCACAGCTTGATTCGGTCATTCGCATTGCCTCTTTGACCAAGCTAATGACCAGCGAAATGCTGGTGAAGCTGCTCGATCAGGGCGTGGTCAAACTCAACGATCCCTTAAGCAAATACGCACCACCTGGGTCGCGCGTGCCTTCTTATCAAGGGACATCGATTACGCTGGTGAATCTGGCGACGCACACCAGCGCCCTGCCGCGTGAACAGCCCGGCGGCGCGGCGCATCGCCCTGTTTTCGTCTGGCCGACGCGCGAACAGCGCTGGACCTACCTGACAAACGCCACGCTGAAATCCGCGCCTGGTGCTCAGGCCGCCTATTCGAATCTGGCGTTCGATCTGCTGGCCGATGCGCTGGCGACGGCATCGGGAAAACCTTATACCCAGCTGTTTGAAGAGCAGATCACACGGCCCTTAGGGATGAAAGACACCACCTTTACGCCGTCTCCCGATCAGTGCAAGCGCCTGATGGTGGCGGAGAAAGGGGCAAGCCCGTGTAATAACACCCTGGCAGCGATTGGCAGCGGCGGAGTTTACTCCACGCCCGGGGATATGATGCGCTGGATGCAGCAGTTCCTCTCGTCCGATTTCTACGCCCGCAGCAATCAGGCCGATCGCATGCAGACCCTGATTTATAAACGCAATCAGCTTCATCGCGTGATTGGGATGGATGTCCCGGGCAAAGCCGATGCGCTGGGCATGGGCTGGGTCTATATGGCTCCAAAAGATGGACGTCCGGGTATTATTCAAAAAACGGGCGGCGGCGGCGGATTCATCACCTATATGGCGATGATTCCGCAGTCAAATGTCGGTGCGTTCGTGGTGGTCACCCGCTCGCCAAATACCCGGTTTATCAATATGAGTGATGGGATCAATAATCTGGTGGCCGAACTGAGCGGAAATAAAGCCCAGGTTGTTCCCGCATCCTGATCGAATTAATATTCCGCGGGCAAACGGTTTATGCTAACCAGTTTGCCCCGGTTCATATTAATATAATTACCCTGGCGTAAAGCCGACAACACCTCCGCCACAACGGAACGCGAAATACGCGTACTGCGCTGAATATGATTCATCACACCAATTTTAGAACGCAGTGTTTCATCCCATTCCGCCATATCCAGTAGCATGGCACGAATCTGGCTGTAGGAGTTATTTCCGACCAGCTGCATATCCCGCTTTTCTAATATTCGGTTTATCCATGACAGCCAGCAAAATGCGTCATGCCAAAGATGAGATTGCTGAATAAGTTGACGGGCAGTGGCGGCCGGAAGATAAAAACCGCTGCAGGATGAGTGTGCCACCATCGTATATTCCTGCTGATGTTCCATCATTCCCGCCGTGAGGCCAAGAATGAAAGGGGTCGTCACTATTCCGAGGAGAAGATCGTCGGGCCGACGATGGATTGCCACTATTCCCGTCTGTATGACAAAGGTATGTTGTTCTTTATCGAAGCATTCATGGTAAATAATATTATGCGCAGAGGCTTTAAAGGGTGTGCTCTCGGCTTTCAGACATTGCTCGAGCCGTTTAAATTCAGAAAGGGGTTTCGCATCAGGATTCATACAGACCTCAAGCTATCCTTACTTATCGGTGCTGTTTCATTATTGTCGTTATAGTAAAAAACGCGGGGAGAGGAACCTCCCCGCGATTCAGGCATTACCAGGTGTATTTCACACCCAGGTTTGCGCCCCAGTTTTGGTCAACATCACCGCCACCGAGGTAATTAGCTTCCGTATAGGTGCTGAAGTTTTTGGTGAAGCTGAACTGAGTGCCCAGGCCAACACGCACAGCAGACCCTTTCACGCCGTTGTCGATGCTGTCGCCGTTGATATCCGCATCGTTGCTTGCATCGTCATAAACGTATGCCAACGTGAAGTGCGGAGTCAGTGCCTGCTCGCCACCGTAGTTGAAGGTATAGCCCGCATCGATACCTGCTTCATAACGCATGCTGTCGTAGGACTGACCGTCCATACGCATGTCGTTGCTCAGCTGATAATCGTCGCCAGACTGGAACAGCCCAGACACAGCGGCGTACGGCGTGACATAACCAGAAGTATTTGGTTTCCAGTCATAGCCCAGTTTCAGACCGAAGCCCCAGGCATCCGTGGTGGTGTTACCGTCCACATACTGGCCGTTGCTCATGGTTGCAGAGAGATCGTTATTGAAGCGGGTATAGCTCAGTGAGCTATCAATAAAGACGTTGTTAGCAAAGTACGCGGATGAGTAGATCATCGCCGTCTGGCTATCCTGATCAACCTGACCAGAATGATCGCTCACGTCGCCTTTCGCGAAGCCTGCTGCACCACCCAGGATCCATTTGGCGTTATTGCCGTCAATCTGCGTGTCCAGACCGACCATTACGCCGTTAACATCCTGATCGTAGCTGATTTCGCCGTTATCGCCGTCGAAGTTGCCACCGAAGTAGCTCACCCACGCGCCGCCTTTGTCTGCCAGGCCATGACGGCTGTTGGTCAGACGGTTACCCACGGCATCCTGCTCCAGGTTCCAGATATTGGTGTTTGCAGAAGGAATGCTGAGCGCCATGTTAGCGTAGTCAGTCAGCTCTTCCTGATGCAGCACCACGCTGTCGCCCTGCTGCTGCGCCTGGTAGGTATAAGCGCCCAGATCGGCTTTGTTGGCTGCGGTGAAGGTTGCCTGTGTGTCTGCATTGTTGTCATAGACGCGAATGACTTCATTGCCTTTATAGTCAGCAATGGAACCTGCACCCGTCGCATTGTCGATACGCACTTTGTAGTTACCTGCGGCTTCGCCGTTCACCGCCAGGTGACCGTCGGAGTTCAGCGCAACCACGCCGTAGTCGTAATCGGCTTTGCTCTTATCGTTGGTAACGTAACGAGCGTTGTTCAGGTCGGAATTCAACACGTAGTCACGGCTCGCCACGTTCAGCACACCGCCATCCGTCAGCACCATGTTGTGCGTATCAACCTGACCCAGACCAAGCGCCAGTTCCGCACCGTTATCCACGGTAATGGTGTTGGCATACAGCTCAGCGGTCTCTTCCGTCAGCGCAGCCTGGCTGTAGCTATCGAGATAGAGACTGTTTGTTGCCACGCCGCCGCTATCGCCAATATTCAGTGATGAGCCGTTGGTGAGGGTGATGCTGTCAGCCAGCAGCCCAGAGTTTTCAACATTGACCTGTGACTGGTTTTTCACCGCCAGCGTGTCGATATTGGAGAGCTTACGCGTGTCCCACTCAGACGCATTGTCCAGAGTGATGTTAAACAGGCCGCTCTGATAAACCTCTTCACCGGCGACATGGGAATTAGTATCGAAGGTAGAATCTGGCCAGATGCTATTTGGTGACAGCGTGGTCCAGTCAACGCCGGTATAACCCAGACCGTACATCTGTGCAGTACCGATAGCTTCAACGCTGGACTGTGCTGCCCCGACCCACTTACTGCCGTTGGTTAAGGTCACATCCAGTTTATCGGTGCCATCCCAGCCGTTGGTGGTTGGGTTATAGACGCCATCGTCTGTCGTATCCGTCGCCGGATCGCCGTTTTCGAAGAAGTTGTTATCGAAGGTGCTGGAGAACAGGATGTCGCCTGTAACGGTGGAGTGATCAAACGTCGCGGTAGTCTGCATGGCGTTGTCTGCACCGCTTGATGCAACGATCAGCGCTGCATCGTCCGCCGCTGTGGCATTGGTTTCGCCATAGTCACTCGGCTTCGCACTTTGGCCATAAAAACCGTTGGTCCCCAGATCGCTGTAAGCACCGGAAGTCAGTACGGAATCTTTGACCACCAGCGTATCCGTAAAGACATGGTTGCTATTGGCTACACCTTCAACGTCATCATAAGGCGTATTATCAACCTGCTGATAACCCTGAGTCAGGGTAATACCCGCAACGTGGGAGTTATTCTGGATAACGATATCGGATTCAGTGTCCAGCGTAATGGCATTACCCGAGGCATAGGTATCGAGATAATGGGTTTCGGTTTTATCACCATTCACAACGTCATAAGCATAATGCTCATAGGTATCATTGATGGTGGAATTATCTACCGTCAGGCTGAAACGATCGTACTGAGAATGTATCGTACCGTCCGCATCTAATCCCTCTGCGCAGGTGTCAGACTTGCACTCAGAGGTGATCATTCCATTGATGGTGCTGTTTGAAATGCTCAGCGCATTGGCACGACCACCCACACCATCGTCCAGATAGTACGTGGAAATAACGCCATTCACGGTGGATTTATTGATGACCGGATAAATATCGCCATCGTGGCTGGCGTCTGAATATCCCCAGTCTGCATACCCATCAAACCAGGGGGTAGAGACCGTGTTGTCATAGCCGAAGGTATTATATGTTGTACCGGAAATGTCCTTAGCATTAGCCTGAGAAGCGATAGCCAGCGTGCAGGCTAATGCAATTTGAGATACGGCGAGTTTCTTTTTCCATGTTTGCATTGAGTCAATCCCTCCTCAGGGACGTAAGCAAGTTTGTCCGTAAAAACACAAGTGCAACTAAATATCGTGCGGTGGGAATTATGCGACCTCACTTCAAAAAGGTTCAATGAATGATTCCATTAAGTCCGTATCCAGACAAATAACAAAAAGAGTTCTGCAGATATAAATAAGAAATTATCAAAACGTCATAAACACAATGAATTACACGCATTTTCACCCATATTAATTAATATATTTACGCCCAATGAAATATGTCAGGAAAATAGGAATGACAGCACTAAGAAATATCATGAATAAATTAAAGGCTTTGCTGAGTTTACTTTCAAATAGAGAATAACCGGATGCCCTTGCTCTGCTGGCAACATTTTTCCCTGCACTTCTCACCGCTTTTCTAACAAAACCACCACTTTCGTAAAACAGCGAACGGTCATTTCAGGTACAATATGCGCTATTGTTCTACAGACATCAGGCATCCCATGACCGATTTAATTGCACGTCCCCGTCGCCTGCGCAAATCCCCCGCGCTGCGCGCTATGTTTGAAGAGACAACACTCAGTTTGAACGATCTGGTGTTGCCGATTTTTGTTGAAGAAGAGATCGATGACTACAAAGCCATCGACGCCATGCCGGGCGTTATGCGCATTCCGGAGAAACACCTGGCGCGTGAAATTGAGCGCATTGCCAACGCGGGCATCCGCTCGGTGATGACCTTCGGGATCTCGCACCACACGGACGCCACCGGCAGCGATGCGCTGAAGGAAAACGGTCTTGTGGCGCGCATGTCACGTATCTGCAAAGAGGCCGTGCCGGAAATGATCGTCATGTCCGACACCTGTTTCTGCGAATACACCTCTCACGGCCACTGCGGTGTGCTGTGCGATCACGGTGTGGATAACGATGCCACCCTGATTAACCTCGGCAAACAGGCCGTCGTTGCTGCCGCAGCCGGCGCGGATTTCATTGCGCCTTCAGCGGCAATGGACGGTCAGGTGCAGGCGATTCGCCAGGCGCTGGACGCGGCTGGATTCACCGATACCGCGATCATGTCCTACTCCACCAAATTCGCCTCATCGTTCTACGGCCCATTCCGCGAAGCGGCTGGCACTGCGCTGAAGGGCGATCGCAAAACCTATCAGATGAACCCACTCAACCGCCGCGAAGCGATCCGCGAGTCCCTGCTGGACGAAGCCCAGGGTGCCGATTGCCTGATGGTCAAACCCGCCGGGGCTTACCTGGATATCCTGCGCGACATCCGCGAGCGTACCGAGCTGCCGCTGGGTGCCTACCAGGTGAGCGGCGAATACGCGATGATCAAATTTGCCGCGCAAGCGGGCGCGATCGATGAAGAGAAAGTGATCCTCGAAAGCCTGGGCGCGATCAAACGCGCGGGTGCGGATCTGATCTTCAGCTACTTCGCGCTGGATCTGGCCGAGAAGAAAATCCTGCGTTAATTCGCCCATGTGCCGGGTGGCGGCTTCGCCCTGCCCGGCCTGTTCCTGTCCCTACGAAACTTCATCAAACTGCCATACAAACGACATCGGGTGCTTCTACTGTCTCGGCAAGACGACAGGAGAAACCATCATGTTCAGTCTCGATAGCGTTCTTGACGATCTCTGGCCTCAGGCGAAGCCCGCCCCCTGGCAAAAAAGCCTGTTAAAAAAGCTGTTCTACGAAGACGAGTTCCAGCAGTTCGCCGCCCGACACCGCCACCTGAAAGGGCTGGATATGGTGGAGCAGATTCTGGAACATCTGGATATTCTCTGCACTCTCTGCGCACGCGACCTCGAACAGATCCCCGAATACGGCCCGCTGATTATTGTTGCCAATCACCCTACCGGCACGCTGGATGGTCTGGCGCTGCTGTATGCGGTTTCCCGCGTACGTCGCGATGTGAAAGTGGTCACCAACCGAATGCTGACGCACCTCGCCCCCCTCAGCTCGCTGTTTATCCCGGTGGACAACATGGGTGGCAAAACGGCGAAATCGTCGCTAGTGCAGATGGAAAACCACCTGCAAAACGCAGGCGTGCTGATCTTTTTCCCGGCAGGCGAAGTCTCACGCCCGACCCGCAAGGGTATCCGCGATAAAAAGTGGCATTCTGGCTTCATCAAACTGGCCAGCAAACTGCGCGCGCCGCTGCTGCCCGTTCATATTCAGGCACATAACAGTTTGCTGTTTTATGCCTCCACGCTGGTCTCACCGACATTTTCGCTGCTGCTGTTAATGCAGCAGATGTTCCGCCGCCGCCACAGCACCTTACCGATAAAAATCGGCCAGCAGATTGCCTGGAGCCACTGGTTCAGTTCAACCCTTTCACCCCGTGACATGGCCGAGCAATGCCGCCAGCACGTGATGCGTCTTGGCAAGGGATTGCCGGGGAGGTTCAAAACCCAGTGCGCTATCGCCCGCCCGGAAGAGCGGGCCACGTTAAAACGCGAGCTGGCGCTGGCTGAATGCCTCGGTAAAACCGCCGATGGCAAAGGGATTTATCTCTGGCAACGCAACGGACAAGAAGATGCGCCCCTGCTGCGCGAACTGGGGCGTTTACGTGAGATCGCTTTTCGCGCCGTGGACGAGGGCAGCGGTAAGCGTCGCGACACCGACAGCTACGACGATGATTATCTGCATCTGATCCTGTGGGATGACGAAGAGCTGGAAATTGTCGGCGCCTACCGCTTTATCCCCACCGCAAAACAGCTTGCGCATCGCGGGCTGGAGGGTCTGTACAGCTACAGCCTGTTTCACTACGACGACAAAATGCGGGACGTGCTGGAGCACGGCATCGAGCTTGGCCGCAGCTTTATTCAGCCGCGCTACTGGGGCCGCCGTGGACTGGACTACCTGTGGTCAGGGATTGGCGCTTATCTGGCGCGTTACCCGCAATATCGCTATCTGTTCGGCCCGGTGTCCATCTCCGGTGGGCTGCCTCCTGCCGCGCGGGATCTGCTGGTGGCGTTTTACCGTCTGTGGTTCCCGGCCAGTCACCCGCTTGCCGCCTCCCGCCAGCCCTACCCGGCATCATTGCCTGATGTACTGGCGCAGTTTGGTGGCGTGAATTACGTCGAGGATTTAACAAAGCTCAAGTCGCTGCTCGGGAATCTGGGCTGCGGTATTCCCCCGCTCTACAAACAGTATTCCGAACTGTGCGAGCCAGGCGGCGTGCAGTTTATCGATTTCGGCAGCGATCCGGCGTTCAACAACTGTGTGGATGGGCTGGTGCTGGTGGATTTATGCTATCTGAAGGCGAACCGGTATCAGCGGTATATTGAGGCCCATCTTTAACGCTTTTGCCGGGTGGCGGCCTCCCCCTACCCGGCCTGTAAAACGCAGGGCGGGAAAGCGTTGCGCCACCCGATACCATTACGACGCGCGATAAAACGGCTTATCGCCCAATATCGTCGCCCGCTGCATTATCCTGCGCTGCGGCAGATAATCGGCATTGGCGTAATGCTGCGTCACGCGGTTATCCCAGATCGCCAGATCGTTTTGCTGCCAGCGCCAGCGCACCTGGAACTCCGGCTTCGTCACATGTGCAAACAGGAACCCTAACAGCGCCTCGCTCTCTTTCTCGCTCAGATCCACAATTCGGGTGGTAAAGCCTTCGTTCACAAACAGCGCCTGCTTGCCCGTGACCGGATGCGTGCGCACCACCGGATGCAGCAGCGGCGGGTGTTTCGCGACCGCCTCCTGCCAGCGCTGGTGCTCTTCTTCCGTTTTGCGGTACTTATATTCCTGGAACGATTTCTTGAAATCGTGCTCCGCCCGCAAACCGCTCAGCAGCTGTTTCAGCGGCGCCGACAGCGCCTCAAAGGCGGCAATCCCGCTGGTCCATAAAGTATCGCCTCCGGTTTCCGGCAGCAGCTTGGCCGCCAGAATCGCCCCGGCGGGCGGCGTTTCGATAAACGTGACGTCTGTGTGCCAGTTGTCGTTATCCGGCGGATTATCGTTATGGGTATCCAGCACGATAATTTCCTCCACCCCTTCCGCGTGCGGATAGACCGGGTGAATATGGAGATCGCCAAAACGGAGTGCCAGGGCGCGTTGCTGCTGCGGCGTCACCGCCTGCTCGCGCAGAAAGACCACCTGATGGCGCAGTACCGCGTGGTACAACTGCTCAAACTGGTTATCACTCAGGGGGCGCGTCACGTCGAGGCCCGAAATCTGCGCGCCGATATAGGGTCCCAGCGGGGTAATGGTCAGACGTTCACTCATTGTATCTCTCCATGCCAGGGCGTCAGACGACGCTGTAACGCGCGCAGCCCCAGTTCTAAACTAAAGGCAATCACGGCAATCACCGCGATCCCTGCCAGCACCACATCCGTCGCCAGAAATTCGCCTGCCGACTGCACCATAAAACCAAGCCCGCGCGTTGCGGCAATCAGCTCTGCCGCCACCAGCGTCGACCAGCCCACGCCTAAACCAATGCGCAAGCCGGTTAAAATCTCCGGCAGCGCGCCGGGTAAAATCACAAACCACAGCACCTGTGCGCGACGGGCTCCCAGAGACTGCGCCGCGCGGATCCGCACCTGCTGGGCGCTCTTCACCCCCGCCAGCGCCGACATGGCGACGGGGGCAAAAATGGCCAGATAGATCAGAAGGATCTTTGAGGTCTCACCGATACCAAACCAGATCACCATCAGCGGCAGATAGGCCAGCGGCGGCACCGGCCGATAAAGCTCAATCAGCGGATCGAGGATCCCACGCACGGTCGGGCTTAGCCCCATCGCAATCCCCACCGGAATACCGACGATCACCGCCGCCAGCAACGCCACCAGAATGCGCCCCAGGCTCGCCGCAAGATGCTGCCATAAGGTCGCATCCATAAAGCCTTGCGGACCGGCGATGGAGACCAATTTCGTCAACACCTGACCCGGCGGGGGCAGAAACAGCGGGCTAACCCACTGCTGCGCCGCCACCGCCCACCATATCGCCAGCAACACCAGCAAGGTGCCTGCGCTCAGGGTGATCTGACGTGAAAACGGCCAGCGGAGGGTGAAACGTTTTCCGGCCCGTTTTTCGCTAAAAACAATGCTCATGAGAACGCCTCCCGCTGCTCAAATACACGGCTCAACACGTATTCGCGCTGAGCAATAAAGTGCGGATCGGATTTGATGCTGCGCACCGGTTCCCCTGCCACGTAGCGGCGGGCAAAGTCCAGCGGCAGGCGCTCCAGCACGCGGCCCGGTCCCGGTGACAGCAGCACCAGTTCGGTGGCCATAAACACCGCCTCTTCGATATCATGCGTAATCAGCAGCACCTGCTTACCCGTTTCGTGCCACAGGCGCAGCAGCAGGGTTTGCATCTGCTCGCGGGTGAAAGCATCCAGCGCGCCAAAAGGCTCATCCAACAGCAACAGTTGCGGATTGGCTGCCAGCGCACGGGCAATACCGACTCGCTGACGTTGTCCGCCCGAGAGCTGCCAGATAAAGCGTTTTTCCGCCCCTTCCAGCCCCACTTTTTTCAGCATCTGGCGCGCCGTCTCAAGACGCCCGGCACGCTCGATTCCCGCTAATTGCAGACCGAAGGCCACGTTCTCCTGCACGTTGCGCCAGGGCAGAAGCCCTTCGCTCTGAAAGACCACGCCGCGCTCGGCGCCGGGGCCTTCCACACGTTTACCTTCCAGGTGAATGGTGCCGTGCTGATACGGAACAAACCCGGCGATCAGATTGAGCAGCGTGGTTTTCCCGCAGCCGGAGGGCCCAAGCACCACCAGAAGCTCACCGCTATCCAGCGTCAGATTGATATCGTCCAGCGCAGGTTTCCCGCCGTAGCTGGCGGACAGGTTTGTAATTTGCAGCATCACGGCCTCCCGTTACTTCACAAAACGATCGGTCACGAACTGGCTGTAATCCGCCGCTACCGCAGGCACTTTGCCCTGCTCTTTCAGGAACCCGGCGGTATCGACAATCGCTTTATTCACTGGTCCCGAAAGCTGCTGTACCTGTTGCGCAGGCGTCAGATAGGTGTTGCCCTTCACCAGCCCCGGCACATCGGACTCAGGCACCCCGCTCAGGCGCGAGAGTTTTTCCAGATTGGCAGGCTGTTTCAGCCACTCATCCGGATTTTCGATATAGGGCTGTTGGGCGTCGATGGCACTTTTGGCGAAGGCTTTCACCACCTCAGGATGTTTCTCGGCGAAATCCTTGCGCACCACCCAAACGTCCAGGGTCGGCGCGCCCCACTGACCCACTTTTTCCGAGTCGGTCAGCACGGTACCGTCTTTTTCCAGTTCGTTGACTGCCGGTGCCCAGACATAGGCCCCGTCAATATCCCCGCGCTGCCAGGCGGCGATAATTGCCGGCGGCTGCAGGTTCAGAATCTGCACCTGACCCGGCTTGATCCCCCAGTGTTTCAGGGCCGCCAGCAGGCTGTAGTGGGTGGTTGAGATAAACGGCACCGCAATGCGTTTACCGATCAGATCTTCGGGCTTCGTGATATTTTTCTTCACCACCAGCGCTTCGGAATTGCCGAGCTGCGAGGCCAAAAGAAACACTTCAATCGGCACCTGCTGGCTCGCCGCCACGGCGAGCGGGCTTGAGCCGAGATTACCGATCTGCACATCGCCCGACGCCAGCGCCCGCACGATGCTCGCGCCGCTGTCGAACTTGCGCCAGTCGACTTTTGCCCCGCTCTCTTTGGCGAAGGTGTTGTCCGCCTGCGCGACTTTCGCCGGTTCAGCGGAAGTTTGATACGCGACGGTCACATCGACCGCCTGCGCCTGAAATGCCCACAGCGCCAGTGCGCCGAGTAATGTGATACGCGATGAAATTGCCATAATGTCTGCTCCCCTCTCTTGTTATGGGAGCAGTATTTCTGGCGCGGGAATTTTGATAAAGGAATAAAAAAGAATCTGTAATTCCTAACAGTTTTTAGATAAAGAAGTGCAAAGCAAAGTGAAAAAAGAGATAACTCACCTCAGCCGCGCAGCCAGGTGTTGGGCAGAATATACTGCCGGGTTAGCAGGTCATGACGAAACACATACTGGCAAACGCTATAGAAGTGTTTGGCATTCAATCGATGGCTCATTTTGTCGCGCAATTTATAGACCTGTTTTTGCGAGCAGTTCAGCATTTCGGCGATCTCCCCAATACACACCCCGGCCAGTAAACTCGTGATGAGGGTTCTCTCAAGCTCATTAATTTCAACGTAAATCTTACGCTGCCATTTATCAGACGAAAACGTTTCCAGTTCAGTCAGGATGTCCAATGCCACTTTCTCGCAGGAGGATCGCATGTCGACGGCCCGATGCCGTCTGAGTGTCGGCGACGCCTGACAGGTTTCATTCTCCATTTGCAGGACTAATGCCTTGGTTTTATCGAATGTGGCAGACAGCCATAAATAAGCGTTTTCCAGAAAACGTAACGGGACCCGACTATCAATTAATACTGCACATTCACGCGCGTGTTCTTTCGCAGAAGTAAGCTCCTGCCAATGACGAAGCGGCAGGAATTGCTTAATTCCATCGTACAAATAGTTATCTTTTGTTATTAAAACAATTGAAGACATTCAATTACACCATCAAGCTATTCAGTAAAAAAAGCACAGGGGAACGCTGACCCTTTATATTTAAAGGGTCAGAACAGGCAATTATCAACGAAAACTACGTAGAGACAGAGTTATTCCGTTTCAGAGCACACCAATACGGTTCGCCGTAAATCACTAATACTCCAGATTTCGTTGTGTAATTTCCTTACTTTAAAGAAAAAGACTTTTTGCGCCGACGTTAATTTTTGAGACAGAACCTCAGGCAGCGTTTCGGAACTATTTTTATCAATTCCCTCGCGCTGGAATTCAACAAAAGCATGGTTACTGTCATCGGAATAACGTAGCCGCACATAACGGTCGACGATGTAGCGTTGATCACCGTAATTCACCACGCCATACTCGGTAATATAACTGCGAGCATCGGGAACAAAATGGACCGCGAGATGAATTCTGGCATCCAGTTTTTGTTCGCCATCATCCATATTCAGATTGATATCGGCGGTACAATCGAGATCGCTTTCGCTCTGCGGCACATAGAGCAGCGCACCTACAAACAACAGGATAAGAACAGCGACGAGACTAATCACCTTTAGTCGTGACGAAGTTTTTACATTCACCCAGCGCCCCTTTCACATCCAGCGTGCATTTTGCGACAATGATTTCGAGAAGATCCGTTTTTTCATGGAGCTTGCTGTCATCGTAATAAATGTTATGTGGCGTAGCGCATTTCTGTAATAACGTTGCCCCCTTGCCATCCGCGAAATAGCGCTCGACACGATTCACGTTGACGCCGTTGAAATAGTATATTTTGCACTCATTCACTTGTTTATAAAAAATGACCTCATCTCGTTTTCCAAAAAAATTAAAATACAGCGCCACCACCACGGCAATAATCATGGAAAGTGTGGCGGCTGCGCCTATCAGCCAGCTCTTATTGACACCCGGCTCGTTATCTGGCTGGGAGATGGCCTGCATCACCATATAGTCACGTGATTTCTCATTGAATTGCAGATCGTCAATCATCAGCGTAAACCCCTGCTTGGGGATTGTTTTCAGCACATCATGAATATCGAATTCTGAAAAAATTTTACGCAGTATGCTGACATTATTGTTCAGACTATTGCTCGAAGGCGTCAATCCAAAATCTCCCCATACCTTCTGCAAGAGGTTCTCTCGCGTCATGAGCTTATTATTATTCTCCAACAACACCAGTAAAAGCCGACACGCCGGATTGGAAAGCAAATGCTGATCTTTATCATCCGATATCGTCCTCTCTGCCACCTTAAAAGAGACTTTTTTGTTTATTATAAAATGCATAGCACTGTCACCAGCTCCAATATTAATCCACACTTTTTATGGCGATAATGCCAATAACCATTTTAGCGTATATGAATAGGGGTGACAAAATACCTGAAATTCAGTCAAACAAATAAACCACATTTTTTTGATGGAAATATACCATTCAGGCCGCAAGATATTGTTGTAATTGCGCTTTACTCAATGCATTTGAAAATAGATAACCCTGTTGGATCTGAATCCCCATTTCACAAAGCGCCTGAGATTGTCCTGGTGTCTCCACGCCTTCGGCAATGAGTGCGAGATTTTGTGACTGCGCAAGTCCGGCAATCAGGGAAATAATCGTCGCGGAGCACTTTCCTTGCGATAATCCCTCGACAAATAAACGGTCGATTTTTAATCCATCGACATTGAATTGCTCAATACAATTCAGATTCGCACAACCGGTTCCAAAATCGTCAAAATAGACCGCAACGTCCGCAAGCTGTAATTTCAGAATAGTCCCCGCCACTTCCGGTGTATTTGCCAGGGGCCGCGCTTCGGTCACTTCCACGACCAGCCGATATTTCTCCAGCGGCAGCGCGGCAAGAAACGAAAGGGTGTCGAAAACAAAGCCCGGTTTTTCGACCTGTGCAGGGCTTGCGTTAAATGACAGATGTAATCCCTCCGGCAGCAGCGCATCCAGCTCGTTAATATCGTCGGCCACCTGGCGCAGCAGGTGCTGGGTCATTTCCGACAGCAGCCCATTTTCTTCAAAGGCGCTGATCAGCGCCACGGGCGTTACGTCCACATCGGCGAGAGCCCAGCGCATGAGCACTTCCAGCCCGTGAAGAGTCTGAGTACGGGCATCAATCACCGGCTGATAATAAGGGACGATCTCCCCCATCATCAGGGCGCAATAGAGATCGACGCTGTTCAAAGAGGATTCAGGTATGTTCATCATTCCACCGTGATCAGCATGATCGTTGAGCCAGAAAACTCGCCCGCTTCCGGCGTACCGTTGGTGCGCAGCACCGACTTAACCGTAACGTTGTCCCGCGCTTCGACATCCAGCGTAAAGCCCGATGTTCCAAGCACGTTGTCGTTCATATAAAGCTCAGAATAGAGGCTGCCGTCATCGCGCAGATCCACTTTGTCGGCGGAGTAAATATAGAGTTTCAGCGTTTGCGAGGTCGTGCAGCTGATGCTCACATTTTCGCTCACCTCATGGCCCTCCAGCTCCTTACGACTCAGCGTGCCGTGATCGAGGGTCAGCACATCCTGATCGAAATCACAGGAACCACTCGGTGCAGGAGCGGCGCCGCAGATACTGTTTGGCATTAACGGATAATCTTGAAACGTCGAAGAGTTAATTTCAGAGGCGTTGCTGCCCAGCTCTTTCCCGGCCGCATAAAAGATTCCGACGCACTCTTCGGTCGCTACCGTCGTCCCGTTGTGCCGCGTGGTGGACGTGAAAGGCAACGCAAAGACCGTTTTCAACTCTTTTCCGAGATCTCCCATCGTCTCTGCCGTTAATAAAAACGGATAGTTCCCAGACCCCCACGAACGGGGCGTGTTAAGTCCAGAGGTGCCGGCTGCGTTATGCCGATGGCCTATAAAAATCGTACATGCCGTTAAGCCATAGCAGGGATTGGGGGTGGAATCCTCCTCATCCCAGTCGGAAATGGTAAACGTGTAGTCGTAGCAATAGGTCGCGATGGTGCAGGTTTCCAGCGTATCAATCCAGGTCCAGATCGACGCCGAAGCATTCTGGCTCGTGGCCAGCCCTCCCAGCAATATCATGGCGTACATCAATCGTTTCATCAGAATATCCCTTACTGGTACTGAATTTTCAGGGTGGCGGAGGCGGTAAAAACGCCGGTTTCCACCTCGGTCGCATCGCTTTTGACAGGCGCGGCCTGCAAGACCGGTACTTCCGGCCAGGTGAACGGCATCCAGGTATTGAGCGGCATCGACTCACCGTTCATATACAGCTTGATACCCAGCCCCTCGCGGTCGGTGGCGAGATAATCATCGCTAAACGACGTCGCGGTGCCCTCGAACTGCATCTCCAGATCGTTGGAATTCAGATCCTCGCAGGCCAGCGTGTAATCAATGTTCTGCATAAAATGCTCGCCATCGATCTGCTTCGACTGCAGGTTATTGCCGAAGTCGACGTGAATGGTTTCGCCGTTATTAATTTCACAGACGCCCTCGACGATCACCCCGGTCACATTCACCGTTAGGGCGGCAAAACAGGCGGTCGTCAGCAGTAGCCCGGATGCGCCTGACAGCAGGCGGACAAAGAAACTAGTCATAGTTAAGCCTGAAGTGGATTAGCGCATTCCACGCACCCGCCACCAGCGGAGCAGCGGTACGTTCCGGCGCGATATAGTAGAAGAGCGTGTTGCCGCCAGGCTCAAGCAGCAGCGGCTGACCTTCGCTTCCCAGCCGCACATCACGGTGATCGCGATCGGTCAGGCGCAGCGCCACCCCGCTGGTGCCGGACACGCGCACCAGACCGGGATTCAAGACCTCACCCGGTGCCACAAAGCTGACGGTGACGGAAGGCTGATCGCGGCTCCAGAGCAAATTCCCGCTCCAGGCGTCGCGAATAGTCGCGGGCGAAGGGAGACAATCTTCGAGCCGGATCGCCACTCGCACGGGCGTCCCCTGGTCACCCGGCTTTTTCAGCTCACCGGTGGCGGTAGTGCCCATGTCGATCTCCTGCCACGCCGACTCCATCGCCAGCCGACAGGCGCTCTCGGTTAACGCGCCGTAGACCTGCAGCAGGCCATACTCGCCGTCCACCAGCGCCACATCATCGGCAGCGGCGGGTCCTGCGGCGAGCAGCAGCCCCAGCGCACACCCTTTTTTCCACTCTCTGAATTTCATCGCGCCTCCCGAAATCACTTACTTTTTCTTTTCCTGCGCAACGGCCTTGCACGTATTGCCGCCGCAGCTAAAGACCAGCTTCGCGCGTCCGCCAAAGTCATTCACATAGGTCAGGACTGGCGCAGCGCCCAGTGCCGACGCGGAAGGCGCGAGAACCAGCTGCCCTTTCGGCTCTACCATCACCGGCTTAAACCCCGCCGCGGCTTTGCCGGTCAGTGTCGACGACGCATTCACCAGCGAGATGAAATACGGCGTCGGATTGGTGATGCGGTACTTATCCCCTTCACGCATCAACGTGAGCTGTTCCTGGAACGGCGTGGCGTAATCCGTGCGTTTCACTTCGATGGCAGAAGGGCGATAAAACAGCTTGATGCGAGTCTGGAGCGCCAGCTGCAGGGTGTTAGGCCGGGTGCTTTTCGGCGGGATCTCGCGCAGGTTAAAGTAGAACAGCGACTCGCGATCCTGCGGCAGACGCTGGATCGAAGAAGTGGATTGCACCTTGATCTGACTCTGCTCGCCTGGCTCAATGCGCTGAACCGGCGGGAGCAACACCAGCGGATCGGTGATTTTGTTGCCCTGAGGATCTTCCACCCAGCCCTGCGCCAGATACGGCAGGGTTTTGTTTTCGTTAGTGATCCGCAGGCTGACGGATTTCGCCGCACCGTCAAAAATTACCCGGGTACGGTCCAGCGCCACGGCGGCGTTGGCCTGGGGGGCGACAGCGGTAAATGCCAGTGCGATGCCTGCCAGTGCATCCAATCGTACAATCGTCATCTTAGTCAGCTCATCTCGTTTTCTTGGCCGGTTTATTCCGGCGCGCAGGTTAAAAGCAGGTTATCCAGGACCTGCGGAAGAACAGGTGGCAGGTTCACCACGCAGCGGGCTTTGCCGTCCCATTTCACGGTCATTTTTCCATTGGCCTGGATGCCGCTCAGCCAGACGCTCCCTTCGTCGTTCACGACGCCGGTTTCCTGATTTTTGGTGTTCACCACAGAGGCGCCAAACGGCGGGAAACTGCCGTCCGCTTTGCGGATAAACGCCATCGCTTTGCCCCCGGCAATCACATCGAACTGGCGATAGCCGATGGCCCCTTCGGTGAGGGTGGCCTGGGAGACAGAGCGGGTGACGTCGGCGTTTTCGTCCAGTTTGTCCACGTCGATGCGGATCGGGTTGCGGTAGTAGCTGTTCACGTCTGCAATCACCGCCTTGCCAAAGTGGTTGGTCTTGACCGAAGCGCCAAAGCCTTTCACCGGCACGCCGCTCACCCCTGCGGTATCCACCAGCACCCGGCTTCCGCCGCGCGCGTTGGAGCGGTGCGCCGCGCCGCCTTCCGTGGTCATCGTCACTCCACCGTTGAGGGTCATCCCCAGGGCGCTGTAGTTGCCGGACTGATAGCTGGCATTGGCCTGAACCTGCGCGCTGTCGCCCTGCCAGGTGTAGTAGCCGTAGCCCGTCGGGCCGCTGCGCGAAAGGCCACTGCTGACCTGGAAGCTGTTGTGCTCATCGAGGCGGCCGTAATAGCTCACGCGATGCGTGTTATCCGTGCGGTTGACGGTGGCGCCGTAGCTCAGTGACGTGCCGTTGCCAATCGGCAGTGAAATCGACACATACGCGCCGTCATCCTTCAGGGAGTAGTATTCGCTGCGATACACGGACAGAGAGACGCTCATGTTTTTGAACGGCCCGACGTCGATGTAGCGCGACATGGAGAGCGTCAGGCGATCGTTATCGGCGCTGTTCCAGTAGGTCTGGTGGCTGTAGTTCAGATAGGTGCTCAGCCCCAGCTCGCGAAAGCGCTTGTTGAAGGAGAGCGTGTATTTCTCTTTCGGGCTGTGAGACGCCCCGCTGCCGTAGCGCGCGTCGAGATATTCCGACATGTTCATAAAGTCGCGCTCGGAGAAACGGTAGCCCGCGAAGGTCACCTGGCTGTCGTATTCATCGAAGGTTTTGGAGTAGCTGACCCGGTACGATGTGCCTGACAGCGTGCCTTCAGACGGCAGCGACGCGCGCGACTGGGTGATATCGGCGGCGAGCGCCCCCAGCAGGTAGAGATCGCGTCCCACCCCTGCCGACAGGGCGTTATAGTCTCCGCCCACCACCGTGCCGCCATACAGCGTCCAGCCGTTGGCGATCCCCCAGGAGGCTTCGCCGGAGGTAAACAGCGGCCCGGTCATGCTGTGCTCCCACTCGGAGGGTTTCCCCGCCGCCAGCTTATAGCGCACCGCGCCGGGGCGCGTCAGATAAGGCACAGAGGCCGTCGTCACCTGGAAGGTTTGCACGCTTCCATCCAGCTCTTCCACCCGCACATCCAGAGTGCCGGAAACCGCGTCATTCAGCTCCTGAATACGAAACGGCCCCGCCGCCACCTGGGTTTCATAGAGCACGCGCCCTTGCTGGCTGATCGTCACTTTACCACCGGAGCGGGCGATGCCTGTCACTTCCGGCGCGTACCCGCGCAGGCTCGGCGGCAGCATGCTGAGATCTGAGTTCAGGCTCACCCCGGTAAAGCGGAAGGTGTCAAAAATGTCCGAGCTAAGGTAATCCTCGCCCATCGTCAGCTTGGCCTTCAGCGACGGAATGGCGCGATAGAGGTAGTAGCGGCTGAAGCTAAAATCTTTATCCGTGGTACCGTTACGCTTGTCCCAGTTGGTCTGCCAGTCGGCGCGGGCGCGCCACGGCCCGAGGTTGGCCCCAAAAACGCCGGTTCCGCTCAGACTCTGGCTGTCAGACGCATTCACCGAGTGCTGGGTCTGCATGTTGAGGTTGTAATCGGCCATCACCCCAGGGATCCCCTCATCCCAGCGCGACGGCGGGTCCCAGTTCGGGGCGGTGAATTCAAGGTAAGCCTGCGGGACGGCCAGATAGAGCGTGTCTTTCGCCAGGTCGACGCGGATCTCCAGCCCTTCCAGACTGCTCTTATCCAGACACTGGCCGTCACGCAGCCAGCGCAGATCGTTCATCACGCTGGATTTCAGATTGAAGCGTGAGAGCTGATCGGGCGTCAGGCAGATCAGGCTCTGCTGGCCATTTTCGCCCTCGGGATAAACCACAATCTGCTCTTCCCGCAGGCTCTCCTTGTTCACCATAATGGTGAAGGTGTATTCGCCTGGCATCACGTAGCCGCGACGGGAGAAATGGCTAAGATCGATATTGTCTTTGTCCTGGGTATCCAGCACATCAGTGTTGAACTGGATATCATCATCAGCCCAGGGCGCTGAAACCGGCAGAAGCATCCCCAGAATAAGCATACTGAGGGTCGAGCGTCTGAATCGTGGCAGAGTCTTTTTATGCATCTCAGTAATAATCCATTCTGAAGCGAATCAGAGACTGATAAGCGCCTGATTTCAGAGGCTTACCGTCGCTGATAATCTGCAGCGCGTAGTGAAGATCGAGCGTTCCCTGCGTCACCTCTTTCGCCGGAAGCGCCACGCCTGGCAGGGCGCGGTTCCCCTCGGTGTCGCGCAGGGTCAGCTCAATGCCCTCGGCCTCTCCGCGAATGCCAAAACGTTCTGTTCCGGTCATGGGATCGAAGGTTATTTGGTAATACTCAGAGTCGAACAGGCTGTGCCCTGGTGATGGCAACATCAGGCAATTAATTAAACGAACGGTAAAATGACGCGTTGGGCCGTAGCCTTTGGTGGCTATTTCGGCGACGGGCGTTTCTCCCATATCAATCGTCTGATCGCGGCTATCAAGATCAATTGCGCAGGGGGTATAAAGCACCTCCCCTTTAATGAATACCGCGCCGTCCCCCTGGTTTGCCGCCAGTAATGGCAGGCAATAACCAGACAGGAGAAAAAGGAAGATTTTCACGATCGGCGGTGTCGATGTAGATATTAAAATATGCATCGCAATCCCTTTTCTCTTATTCGGTCAAAGTTCAATTTCAGACGGCCCGGACAGGCCGCCTGAATAACATCGTGAAATAAGGGAAAACCTTATTCGTATGCCAGAGTCCAGTTCGTCACGCCGGTGAAATCACCTTCGGTTGGTGCTTCGCCACCGATGATGTAGGCGGAATAAGCCAGGGTGTTGTCGCCATTCTGAAGGGTCTGGCCTGCGGTCGCTTCGCCCAGCGTGATGGTGTTGCTGTCGCCGTCAGTCATCACGATGCCCACGTCGGTGGCAGAACCGGTCACACCCAGTACCGCGCCGTCAACGCTGGAATTTGCGCCGGTAAAGGTGGTGGAAACGGTGTTTGCCGTATCAACAGAGCAGTTTTCCAGGTGGATGTAGAAAGGAATCGGAGTAGAAGTCCCGCCGTTTGCTACCGCAGAGCTGGAAACCTGACCCAGGTCGATGGTCTGATCGTCATCGCCCGCCGCAACGGAGCATGGCGCGTCAATCACGGAGCCGGTGAAGGTCACCACACCGCTACCTTGATCGGCCTGAGCGCCAAATGCAGTTAAACCTGAAGCCAATACCAGAGCAGAAAAAACGTTATTCAGTTTCATAAAAAGTGGTCCTGTAATTAAGGAAATGACACACAAATAAGATTTTTGATTAATGAATTTTGAGTAAAACACTCCCGCGCCAGATTAATGCTCTGGCGTCATTCCTTCACAAATCAAAAAATCTCTAAACATATTCACCAGCAAGTTCAAAGCCATTTTCGTATTTCGGCTTACGCCTCACTGATGCAATAAATAGTAACCCGTAATGACCGAAAAAAAAGGCGAAATAGCCCTTTCAGTCAATAACAAACAACTTCAACAAATAAGAGATAAAATTAGAATAATAAATACAGCAGATCTCAGCATTAGGTTTTAATACTAACAAAATGCAAAATAATAGATTATCGAACCATGAGTTAACGAATCAGGCCCGAGAGACAGACGTAAAATCAGCGCCTGTTGCCGCAGCGCGTTACATCTTCTTTACCCAATTTCACAATACATCAATAAACGCGCGGATTTATTCATATATAAAGGCGCCGCCTACTCCCCGCCCTGAAAATGGCGATATCCGCTGCGCCGCCTGAAACACGCTGGAATATTCGTTGAGGTTTTTAATTTATTGCATTTATGTTACACAGGTTACATATCCGTGCTCAGCTTATTGCCACCCCCGGCGCAACAGGCATCATGGATATCAACTTCGGCAAGAGAAATAAGCAATGATCAAAGTGGTGCTGGTGGATGACCATGTGGTAGTGCGGTCGGGTTTTGCGCAGCTGTTAAATCTGGAGGACGACCTGGTGGTCGAAGGCCAGTACAGCAGTGCGGCTGACGCCTGGTCGGCGTTAACCCACAGCGAGATTGACGTCGCGGTGCTGGATGTCGCCATGCCCGATGAAAACGGGCTTAGCCTGCTCAAGCGTCTGCGCCAGCAGCGCCCGACGTTTCGCGCCATCATTTTGAGCATCTATGACACACCTGCTTTCGTGCAAAGCGCGCTCGACGCCGGAGCCAGCGGGTATCTCACCAAGCGCTGCGGCCCGGAAGAGCTGGTGCAGGCGGTGCGCTCCGTCGGCATGGGCGGCCACTATCTCTGCGCCGACGCGGTCAAAGCCCTGCGTGGCGGCCAGCCGGTGTCGAAAGTGCTCAATGTCCTCACCCCGCGCGAGCGGGAGGTGTTCGACCTGCTGGTAAAAGGCGAAAGCGTCAAAGCCATCGCCTTTACTCTCGAGTTGAGCCATAAGACGGTTCACGTCCACCGCGCCAACGTGCTGGGAAAATTGCAGTGCAGCAGCACCATAGAGCTGGTGCATTTCGCTCTCGACAATCAGCTGCTGACGGGCCACTGATGCGGCGCTCCCTGCGGCACATTGTTCTCTCCCTGTTTATTATGCTGGCCTGGGGAACCGGCTGGCTGATGCTGTGGACGCTCAGTTTTTATCTCACTCACAACGGCCAGCAGGCGGTGCTTTTTCTGCCACAGGGCGTCTATCTGGCGCTGCTGATCCTCCTGTCGCGCCGTTTCTGGCCCGCCGTGGTATTGCCGACGCTCGCCGCCATTCTCTGGCTGCACAGTGAGCAATTACTGACAAGCTATCTGATGCTGGCCGCGCCGCCCCTCGGGCTACTCAGTGCTTACGCGGTGCAACGCTACTGGCACCGTTTTCCCCTGTACTGGCAGCGGCTGTCGCTGCTGATTGCGGCGGTGAGCGTCAACGCGCTGCTGCAAACCCTGTGTCTCGCACCGTTTCTGCAAAGCCCCGCTACGCTCCTGGGGCTGGCCTCTTTTACCGGCGGCGTGCTGCTGACACCGTTCGTCTATCTGGTGTTTGAGTTTTTACGCCAGCAACATCGCTACCATCTTCTCGGGCTGGACACGACCAATCCGCCCCTGCGCACGTCGCTGATCATCTGGTGCAGCCTGTTTTTCATCATCGGGATCGGCACGCAGATGGTGCTCTCCCCCGCCCTGGAACGCCTGCTGCTGATTGTGGTGTTCCTGCCAAATGTGGTGATGGCGTGGAAATTCGGCTGGCAGGGCGGCGTGCTCTCCGGTCTGCTCGGCAGCATGATGATCACCATTGCCCGTCAGGTGGGCGTGGGGTTTTCGGACCTGCTGGAGCTGGAGATTTTTCTCGCCACCCAGTCCCTGCTCGGCATCGGGCTGGGGATCGCCATCAGCCGTCAGCAGCAATTGGCGCTGAATCTCGATCACTATCGCCGCAGGCTCGAAGCGGAGCTGCAGGCCCGTCGGGCGCTGACCGAAAAGCTGATCCACACGGAAGAAGATACCCGCAAGCATCTGGCGCGCGAGCTGCACGACGAAATCGGCCAGAACATCACGGCGATTCAGATCCAGTCCCAGTTAGTCAAACGCGCGGGAGATACCCCTCTGGCGGTGGAAGCCGCCGGGCAGATCAACGAGCTGGCGCGACGCATCCACCATTCTACCCGCCAGCTGTTGCGCCAGCTGCGTCCGCCGGTGCTGGATGAACTCTCGCTTCAGGAGGCGCTGCACCATCTGGTGAACGAATTCGCCTTTGCCGAGCGCGGCATCGACTGCCGTTTTGACTGGCAACTGGCCGCCCCGCCGCAAAACGAGACCCTGGTCTTTACCCTCTATCGCCTGTTGCAGGAGTTGCTGAATAACGTCAGCAAACACGCAGACGCCAGCGAAGTGCGGATCGTCTTGCGCCAGCACCATGGTCGCCTGTTGCTGGAGGTCACGGACAACGGCAGCGGAATTGCGCCGGACAATGCACCCGGCTTTGGTATTCAGGGCATGCGCGAGCGCGTACACGCCCTGGGCGGTGAATTTACCCTTGAGTCGCAGGGCGGCACGCGCGTAATTGTTAACCTGCCCACAATTTTGCAACAAACACCGCACTAACCAGGAAAAAGTCTTAGTCACTCCAGACTTTCTCTCATCCCTTTTGCCTTGCACTTCCTTACAGTCAGCTCAAACGGAGAACGCCATGCACGCACTGTCTGCTGAACAGATTTCTCAACGCTATCGGGCCCTGCGCCCACGCTTGTTGCTGTGCATGGTGGTGGGCTACGCGGCGTTTTACCTGACGCGTAAAAGCGTCAATTACGTTCTGCCCGCCCTGCAGATGGATTTGGGACTGAGTAAAAGCGATATCGGGCTTATCGGGTCGCTGTTTTATCTGAGCTACGGTCTGTCGAAATTTGCCGCCGGACTGTGGCATGACCGCCACGGGCAGCGGGCGTTTATGGGGATCGGCCTGCTGGCCACCGGGGTGCTGAACGTGCTGTTTACCTTCAGCGATTCGTTTGGCCTGCTGCTGTTCATCTGGACGTTGAACGGATTCTTTCAGGGATGGGGCTGGCCGCCCTGCGCGCGCCTGCTCACCCACTGGTATTCGCGTAACGAGCGCGGCTTCTGGTGGGGATGCTGGAATACCTCCATCAACATCGGTGGGGCGATTATTCCGCTGATATGTGCCTTTGCCGCCCATCTCTGGGGCTGGCAGGCGGCGATGCTGACACCGGGGATTATCAGCATTGTGCTCGGCATTTGGCTGACCACGCAACTGCGGGGGACACCGCAGGAAGAGGGTCTGCCAACGGTCGGGGAGTGGCGCAACGATCCGCTGGAGCTGCGCCAGGAGCAGCAAAGTCCGCCGATGGGTTTGTGGCAGATGTTACGCACCACCATGCTGCAAAACCCGATGATCTGGCTGCTCGGCACCTCCTATGTGCTGGTCTATTTGATCCGCATCGCGCTGAACGACTGGGGGAACATCTGGCTGTCGGAGAGCCACGGCGTCAATCTGCTCAGCGCCAACGCGACGGTGATGCTGTTTGAGGTCGGCGGTTTGCTCGGCGCGCTGTTCGCCGGATGGGGCTCGGATCTGCTGTTCAGCGGGCAACGTGCGCCGATGATTTTGCTCTTCACGCTGGGCCTGATGGTTTCTGTCGCCGCACTGTGGCTGGCGCCGGTTCACCACTACGCCCTGCTGGCGATCTGTTTTTTTGCGGTCGGATTTTTTGTCTTTGGGCCGCAAATGCTGATTGGTCTTGCCGCCGTCGAATGCGGACACAAGCAGGCAGCAGGCTCAATTACCGGTTTTCTCGGCGTCTTTGCCTATCTGGGGGCGTCGCTTGCCGGATGGCCGTTGTCACTGGTTATTGAACATTACGGCTGGTCGGGGATGTTCAGTTTGCTCTCCATCGCCGCCGTACTGATGGGTTTATTACTGATGCCGCTGCTGATGTCGGGCATCACCGCTTCTCGCAGTCACATAACGTCTTAAAAGGGCTGAATAATGAAAACAACGCTTCTCTCTACCCTCATTGCTTCCGGGATCGCGCTGGCTACCTTGACCGGTGCCGCACAGGCCAAAGGCCGTCTGGTGGTCTATTGCAGCGCCACTAACGAAATGTGCGAAGTCGAAACCAAAGCGTTCGGCGATAAGTACGACGTCAAAACCTCGTTTATCCGCAACGGCTCCGGCAGCACGCTGGCGAAAGTCGATGCCGAGAAGAAAAACCCGCAGGCAGACGTCTGGTACGGCGGCACGCTGGACCCTCAGTCTCAGGCCGGTGAAATGGGGCTGCTGCAGCCATACAAATCAAAAAATCTTGAGCAGATCATGGAGAAATTCCGCGATCCCGCCAAGGTGAAAGGCAACCTCTCCTCCGCCGTTTACGTCGGTATTTTGGGCTTTGGCGTCAACACCCAGCGCCTGAAAGAGAAAAACCTGCCGGTACCGAAGTGCTGGAAAGATCTGACCAAGCCGGAATACAAAGGCGAGATCCAGATCGCCGATCCGCAAAGCTCCGGCACCGCCTATACCGCGCTGGCAACCTTCGTGCAGCTGTGGGGCGAAGATCAGGCGTTCGACTACCTGAAACAGCTCAACGGCAATGTCTCCCAGTACACCAAATCCGGCATCGCCCCGGCGCGTAACGCCGCGCGCGGTGAAACCGCCATCGGCATTGGTTTCCTGCACGACTACTCGCTGGAAAAAGAACAGGGCGCACCGCTGGAGCTGATTTCACCGTGCGAAGGCACCGGGTATGAGATCGGCGGCGTCAGCATTCTGAAAGGCGCGCGTAACGAAGAGAACGCGAAGCTGTTCGTGGACTGGGTGCTGTCAAAAGAGGCGCAGGAACTGGCGTGGAAGAAAGGCAAATCCTACCAAATCCTGACCAACACCACCGCCGAGACGTCGCCGAACTCCCTGAAACTCGACGATCTGAAGCTGATTAGCTACGACATGGACAAGTACGGCTCAACGGATGTGCGCAAAGCGCTGATCAACAAATGGGTCAGCGACGTGAAGATGGGTAAATAAGCCCGCGATACGTGGTCAATGCCGGGTGGCGTCTGCGCGTGACCCGGCCAACATTTTCCTCAAC
Organism: Lelliottia sp. 489; assembly: GCF_050435885.1. Lineage (NCBI taxonomy): Bacteria > Pseudomonadati > Pseudomonadota > Gammaproteobacteria > Enterobacterales > Enterobacteriaceae > Lelliottia > Lelliottia sp. 489. The sequence goes on from NZ_JBNDLC010000002.1 coordinate 617,150, forward strand.
ACCCGGAAAACTTATGTCACACACACTCGCTCTTCATCCCGTCAAAAAACGGGATGCGGTATTCCTGTGGGTTTTAGTCGGCTGGCTGGCGTTTGCGCTGCTGCCGAGCTGGAGCCTCGATTACGGCCTGCTGGAGTCGACGCGCGAGGAAATTCTCGACGCCTACAGCTGGTCCCATTTCAATATCAGCTGGCTGTGGTATTTGCTGCCAAGCCTGCTGCTGGTGCGGCCGTTTAACGAAGCGAAGCGCGAGCAGCGCAGCCGCCACTATCTCGACGCCGGTTGGGCGCTGCTGTGCATGGCCTTTATCGTCGTCAGCGCTACGGTGGAAGGACGCGGGTTAGGCTTCGCCACCATTGTGCTGTTCGTTGCTCTCGGCGCGATTATGACTCTGGCGCTGACGCGTCTGGAGTGGCTGGGCGGCGACCGCTTTGTGATTGGCTCGCTGATCACCATTGTGGCCCTGATCGGTATCTTTATCGTCTGGCCGAGCATCGCGATTTTCATTCCGATGTTCACCAACGACGCCGGGGAGTTCGCCCCGCTGGCCTTTATGAATGTGCTGTCGCAGGCGCACATCGTGCAGGTAATTATCAACTCCGTTCTGCTGTCGATTGCCGTCGGTATCGGCTGTACTTTCTTCGGGCTGGTGCTGGCGATCTACACCACCCGCATCGCGAAACGCAGCGCCATCATTGGCCGCATCTTCTCGATCCTGCCGATCGTCACCCCGCCGTTTGTGGTGGGCTTAGGCGTAACGCTGATGATGGGCCGCTCCGGCTACATCACCGAGCTGATGGTCGACTGGTTCGGCCTGACCAACACCAACTGGCTGTACGGTTTCACCGGTATCTGGCTGGCGCAGGTGCTGGCGTTTACCCCGATGGCTTTTATGATCCTCGACGGCGCGATCAAAACCATCCATCCCTCGCTAGAAGAGGCTTCCTATACGCTGCGCGCCAGCCGCTGGCAGACCTTTAACGGCGTCTTCGTGCCGCTGCTGAAACCCGCGCTCGCCAATGCGTTCCTGATCGTCATCGTCCAGTCGCTGGCTGACTTCAGTAACCCGCTGGTGCTCGGCGGTAACTTCGACGTATTAGCCACCCAAATCTACTTCTACATCACCGGCTCACAGCTCGATTATCAGGCCGCCAGCACCCTCGGCGCGTTCCTGCTGGTCTTCTCCCTGCTGGTGTTCTGCATTCAGTACATGTGGATCGGCAAGCGCTCGTACGTCACGGTCTCCGGCAAATCCTACCGTGGCGACGTGCAGCCCCTGCCGGTGACGCTGGTGTGGAGCGTGGTCGCCCTGCTGACGGTGTGGATCGCCTTTAACGCCCTGCTTTACGGCAGCATTTTCTACGGCAGCTTTACGGTCAACTGGGGCGTGGATTACACCCTGACGCTGGATAACTTTATCAAGCTGTTCGGCCAGGGCATGAGCGACGGCGCATGGCCTTCGCTGCTCGATACCCTGCTCTACGCCGGGATCGCCGCGCCGATCACCGCCGGTTTTGGTCTGCTGATCGCCTGGGTCGTCGTGCGCCAGCAGTTCAAAGGCAAAAAGACCATCGAATTCACCACCATGCTCTGCTTCGCCGTGCCGGGTACGGTGGCGGGTGTGTCGTACATTCTGGCCTTTAACAGCGCCCCGGTTTACCTCACCGGCACCGCGGCGATTGTGATTATTTCGATGGTGATGCGTAACGTGCCGGTCGGCATTCGCGCCGGGATTGCGGGCTTAGGGCAGATCGACAAATCGCTCGATGAGGCCTCTCTTAGCCTGCGCGCGGGCTCCCTGCGCACCATCACCCACATTCTGCTGCCGCTGTTGCGCCCGGCGATTCTGTCGGCGCTGATCTACAGCTTCGTGCGTGCCATTACTACCGTCAGCGCCATTGTGTTCCTCGTCACGCCAGACACCCGCGTGGCCACGGCCTACATTCTGAACCGCGTGGAAGACGGCGAATACGGCGTGGCGATTGCCTACGGCTCAATCCTGATTGTGGTCATGCTGGCGATCATTTTCCTCTTTGACTGGCTGATCGGTGAGGCGCGTACCTCCCGTTCCAAAGCTAAAAACCAGGCGTAAAACTATGACTCAGAAACATTTCGTTGAACTGCGCAATGTCACCAAGCGCTTCGGGAATAATACCGTTATCGAGAACATCAATCTGGCGATCCCGCAGGGACAGATGGTGACGCTCCTCGGCCCGTCCGGCTGTGGGAAAACCACCGTCCTGCGCCTGGTCGCCGGGCTGGAAAAGCCGACTGAAGGGCAGATTCTTATTGACGGCGAGGATGTGACTCATCGCTCCATCCAGCAGCGTGATATCTGCATGGTGTTCCAGTCTTACGCCCTGTTTCCGCATATGTCGCTGGGCGAGAACGTAGGCTACGGCCTGAAAATGCTCGGCGTGTCGCGCGCGGAAACCAAAGCGCGGGTGAAAGAGGCGCTGGCGATGGTCGATCTGGAAGGATTTGAAGATCGCTATGTCGATCAGATCTCCGGCGGCCAGCAGCAGCGCGTGGCCCTGGCGCGCGCGCTGATTCTTAAACCGAAGGTGCTGCTGTTTGATGAGCCGCTGAGTAACCTCGACGCCAACCTGCGCCGCAGTATGCGCGACAAAATTCGCGAGCTGCAAAAGCAGTTCAATATCACGTCACTCTACGTGACGCACGATCAGAGCGAGGCGTTTGCGGTGTCGGACACGGTGCTGGTGATGAACAAAGGCAATATTATGCAGATCGGTTCGCCGCAGGATCTCTATCGCCAGCCCGCGTCGCGTTTTATGGCGAGCTTTATGGGCGACGCAAACCTGTTCCCGGCCCGCTTTAGCGACGATTACGTGGAGATCCACGGCTATCGTCTGCCGCGCCCGATGCACTTTGCGCGTGAAGGTTCCGGCTCCGTCGGCGTGCGCCCGGAAGCCATCACCCTGAGCGAACGCGGAGACGACAGCCAGCGCTGTACTATTCGTCACGTCGCCTACATGGGGCCGCAGTACGAGGTAATTGTGGAGTGGCACGGGCAGGAGATTTTGCTGCAGGTTAACGCCACGCGTCTGCAGCCCAACGAAGGCGACGATTACTACCTGGAGATCCACCCGTACGGCATGTTTGTGCTGGCAGACGCGGCGTGAGTTTGCCCGGCGGCGTTACGCGTGCCGGGCCTGCGGGTTTTCAAGCCGGGTCAGGCGAAGCCGCCGCCCGGCGATGCTTAGCGCAGAGCCTTAAGCTCAGCAATATCCTTCGGCGTGGTGCGACAGCACCCGCCAATCAGCTTTGCCCCTGCCGCAATCCACTGCGGCAGATACCCCGCCAGCGTTTCACAGGCTTCGCCGTGATGGTGCCAGGTTTTGCTCACCGCGTCGTAGTGCTCACCGGAATTCGGATAGACCACCAGCGGTAGATCCGTCAGCGTGTGCAGATGCTGAAGCGCCGCCGTGGTGTTTTCCAGCGCAATACAGTTTATCCCCAGCGCCACAATCTGCGGATTATCCGCCAGTGCAGCCACTACCTCTCGCAGCGGCGTGCCGTCACTCAGATGCTCGCTGTCGCGCAGGGTAAACGAGAACCACGCTTTCGCGCGGGGATAGCTTTCCAGCAGCGCCGCCAGCGCGGTGATCTCCGCAAACGAGGGGAGCGTTTCGCAGGCCAGCAGATCGGCCCCCGCATCCAGCAGGGCTTCTACCCGCGAACGGTGAAAATCGGTAAACGCCGCAGCACTTCGGACGTAATCCCCGCGATATTCAGAGCCGTCCGCCAGAAACGCGCCGTAAGGCCCCACGGAACCGGCCACCAGCAGCGTGCCCGCCTGCGGGTTTTCCGCCAGACAGGCTTCACGCGCCTTGCGCGCCAGCTCCACGCTTTTGCCGATCAGCGCGCGGGATTGCGCTTCATCGTAGCCGCGTGCGGCAAACCCTTCTGCCGTCGCCTGATAGCTGGCAGTGATCGCCACCTGCGCGCCGGCGCGGAAATAATCGAGATGCACTTCGCGGATCAGCTCCGGGTTCTCTACCAGCACTTTGGCGGACCACAGGCTGTCGGCAAGGTGACAACCGCGCGCTTCCAGTTCCGTCGCCATCGCTCCGTCCAGCACGATAAAGGGCTGTGTTTCTAGGAGGGAGGTAAGCGGATTATTCTGCGACATGTTCAGGCTCCTGGGTTTTTGAGGTTTGAGTCAGGTAGTAGGCACCATAACACAGGGCGACAAACGGCAGCCCGCAGTAAAGGGCAATACACTGGGTCGGATCAAACGCCAGCCCGACGCAGGCCACCAGGCACAGCACAAAGCCCAGCACCGGAACCAGCGGATACCACGGCGCGCGATACTGCAGATCGCCCAGCGCTTTACCGGCCTGAAGATGGCGACGGCGGAACATAAAGTGCGACGCGCAGATGCTGATCCACACCGCCACCACCGCAAAACCTGAAATAGCCGAGAGCGCGACAAACACCGTATCCGGCGCGATGACGCTGGAGAACAGCGCCAGAACGCCGCCCAGCATACTCACGGAGATCGCCGTCAGCGGGACGCCATTTTTATTGACCTGCGCAAAGCAGCGCGGCAGCGTTTTTTCATTGGAGAGCGACCACAACATGCGCCCCGACGCATACAGCCCGGAGTTGGCCGCCGAGAGGATTGCCGTCAGGATCACGAAGTTAAAAATATCCGCCGCATAGGGAATGCCGACTTTCTCGAACACCAGCACGAAGGGGCTTTTTTCAACGCCAGCCTGCTGCATCGGGATCAGCGCCGCCAGCACAAACACGGTGCCGATAAAGAAAATGATTAACCGCGCGATAGTGGTGCGGATCGCCACCGGAATCACTTTATGCGGGTTCTGCGTTTCGCCCGCCGCGATACCGATAAGCTCCGTGCCTGAAAAGGCAAAGTTGACCGCCACCATCGTCATCAGGATCGGCAGACCGCCATGCGGGAACCAGCCTTCTGCGGTGATATTCGCCAGCCCCGGCGCGGGTGAGCCGTCCTGCATCGGGATAAAACCAAAGATTGCCGCCCCGCCCAGAATGATAAAGGCGATGATGGTGATCACTTTGACCAGCGAGAACCAGAATTCCCCTTCAGCGAAAAAGCGCGTGGAGATGACGTTGAGGGCAAAAATGACGGCGCAGAAGACCACGCACCAGATCCATACCGGAACCTGCGGGAACCAGTACTGCATACAGAATCCTGCGGCGGTAAAGCTCGAACCGAGGGCGACCGTCCAGGTGAGCCAGTAGAGCCACGCCACCGTATACCCTGTCGCCGGGCCGAGGTAGCGCGCCGCATAAACGTGAAACGCGCCGGTTTCCGGCATCGCCACGGAGAGTTCACCCAGGCACTGCATTACCAGCCATACCACCAGCGCGCCGATGAGATACGCCAGCAGCGTCCCGGCCGCACCGGTGGTGGAAATGATGTAACCCGTGTTGAAAAACAACCCTGTCCCAATCACGCCACCCAGCGAAAGCATAATCAGGTGGCGGGTTTTCATGGTGCGCTTTAGCTGCCCATTTTCTTGTTCTGTTTGCATATTACCTTCTAAACGTATGGACATCTAAACATCCAAAGAAGGTTTGTTATACCGTGATTGTTAACAAAAAGCTACCCATGAACCAGCCGCAGCCTGGCGCGGCGCGCGCTGAGACGAGGGTGATGAGTGAGAATGACGTAGAGAATCGGTCGCCAGGCCATAAGCACCTCCACAGAGCAGATACTTACAGCATGGCGCGGGGCGCTGACTTCTTCGGTCAGTCGAAAGTGGTAACGTTCTGAGGGGAGTTCACACATAAAGGTGTTGCCACATGCGGCCCGCATCTCATCAAACGCGTGATGCGCGGGCGGTTTATCGGGTGCACGGCGTTTTCCCGACCGCCGGTGTTATGGTGATCTCCGTAACAAAATTGGTAATTCCCTCAAAGGGTTCTATAGTCGACTCTGTTTCTTAGCCACCAGGACTCGCTAATGCGCTTTAACGGACTGACTAAAGGTTTTTTCATTCTTATTCTCGCCATTGTTTCAGTGGCGTTCTTCGATATTCTCGCACCCTACTTTTCCGCCGTGTTATGGGCGTCAATCCTGGCGGTCATTTTCCATCCGGTGAAAAACAAACTGCGCGGATGGGTGGGTGAACGTAACGGCGTGGCGTCGCTGCTGACGCTGCTGGTGATTTGCCTGATCGTCTTTACGCCGCTGATCGTGATCCTGTCGTCGCTGGCCATCGAGCTAAACGTGGTTTACACCAAGCTCCAGCATACCAATCCGCAGTTTCCGGAGGTGGTGGCGAGCCTGTTTTCACACCTACCGGATTGGGCGCGGAACTTCCTCGTCGAACACAACCTGGATAACGCCAGCCAGATCCAGCAAAAGCTGTCGGATGTGGCGCTGAAGGGCGGTCAATATCTGGCGGGCAGCGCCTTCTTAATCGGCAAAGGGACGTTTGGCTTTGCGATTAGCTTTGGTGTGATGATCTATCTGCTGTTTTTCCTGCTCAAAGACGGGCCTTATCTGGTGCGCCAGATCCTCGATTCGCTGCCGCTGTCCGATTTTGTTAAACAGCATCTGTTCGCCAAATTCGCCGCCGTCTCGCGCGCCACCGTAAAAGGCACCGCCGTGGTCGCCGTGGTTCAGGGGATTCTGGGCGGGATCGCCTTTTACATTGCCGGTATCGACGGCAGCGTCCTGTGGGGCGCGCTGATGGCCTTCCTCTCCCTCATCCCAGCCGTCGGCTCGGCCATTATCTGGGTGCCCGCCGCCATCTTCCTGTTCGCCACGCAGCAACTGTGGCAGGGGTTCTTTATCGTCGGCTTCTTTGTGATCATCGTCGGGCTGGTGGATAACATCCTGCGTCCGCTGCTGGTCGGGAAAGACACCAAAATGCCGGACTATTTAATCCTGATCTCCACTCTGGGCGGGATGGAGATTTACGGCATCAACGGGTTTGTCATCGGGCCGCTGGTCGCCGCGCTGTTTATCGCCTGCTGGAATTTGCTCTCCGGGCGCGACCACGCGGGGAACGTCGACGAAATCGACGAAGCGTTCATCGAAGAGGGGAAAAATCCTCCCGATTTGTGAAAACGTGACGATAAATAACAGACTGGCGGCCACGGGCCGCCATTTTTTTGTCACACCAAATCAGGCGTTTCCTATAATTTCAAGAACGCTATCCCACTAACGGCTGAAAAGGATCCAACAGGTGCGAATTGCCACCATAACCAACTGGGCCTACGGCGTCACGGTGTGTCTGACTCTCGCTTCCGGCGTGGTCATGCTGCTGGCCTCAAATGCCGATAACGCCGAGCGACAGGCCGTTGAACAGCGCCAGATATTTGATCAGCTGACCGAAGAGGTCGAAACGGATGCCTGGGCGCTGTCGGATTTGGCACGCCTGTATGTCATCAATAAAGATCCCGATGCCCTGAAGGACTATCAGCAAAAAGAACAGTCCCTGAAGGTCATTGAGCACCGGCTCTCCCGACTCAAAGATAACGGCGCGACCGGCGAAGAGCTGGCGCTGCTGCATGAAGGGTTACAGGTGGTCGATGAGCTACAAGATGAGCAGCAGGCGGCGCTCGCCAGCATGGCGCGCGGCGATGAGAGACAGGCCGTGATTCTGCTTTACAGTAAGCCCTACGAGCAGGAGCTGGAGCGGGTGCAGAATCAGATCGACCAATTCCGCCTGATGCTGGATCGCCGCGCCCACAACGCCGTGGAAGAGGCGACAAAAAAGTCCCGCATTCTGCGCACCCTGTCAGAAGTGATGGTCGGCCTGACCGCCCTGCTCTTTTTGTTTGTGATGGGCTTTATTTTAAAGCGCCGCGTGTTGCGCCCGGTGGTGCGTCTGAGCGATGTCGTGCATCGCCTCGCATCGCAGGATTACGCGGTGGAGACGCCAAACTTTAGCCAGATCGATGAGATCGGCGATATGGCCCAGGCGATCCGCATTTTCCGCGAAAACGGCCTGGTGCGGCAGCAGCTGGAAAAAGAGCGCGACGCGGACTGGGCAATTCGCGAACTGCTGGCGCGTATGACGCAGCGGCTGCAGGGCTGTGAGAATTTCACCGACGTGATTAACGTCGCCCAGCTGTTTGCGCCGAATATCGCGCCGGGCATTAGCGGGCAGCTGTATATCCTCGATCGCGATCCGTGGCAGATGCGCTGTGTCGCCCAGTGGCTGACGCCTGAGGAGAAACATCCCCCCTTCCATCCTGATGATTGCTGGGCCGTGCGTCGCGGCCAGAGCCATCCGCCGGTCAACGGTGAGCCGGATATCGCCTGCTATCACCTGCCGGAATCGGCGGCGGATCGGTCGCTCTGCGTGCCGCTGATCGCTCAGGGCGAGGCCATCGGTTTACTCTCGTTCCAGAACATCACTCCGGAAACCGCCCCGTCCCGCGCCTATCTTGAGCTGATGGCCGAAGCGCTCGGGCTGGCGCTCGCCAACCAGCGTCTGCGCGACGCCCTGCTGGAAAAAGCGCTCTACGATCCCTTAACCGGCCTGCGTAACCGCCATCATCTTGAAGACAAAATGCAGACGCTGCTGAGCCAGGCGATGCGCAACAACGAGCCGTTGAGCTGCCTGATGATCGACATCGATCACTTCAAAAGTATTAACGATCGCTTTGGCCACGAGGCAGGCGATCAGGTGATTAAAAGCGTGGCGGCGATTGTGCAGCGTGCGGTGCATGACAACGGCATCGCCTTCCGCTACGGCGGCGAAGAGTTTCTGGCGCTGCTGACGGACACAGGCGAAGAGGGTGCTCACGCCTGCGCCACGGAGATTTACGAAGGCGTGCGCGCGCTGGCGCTGCGCTACGGTCTGGCGGAGATTGGCCCGGTCGATGTGTCGATCGGCATCGCCAGCTATCCGCAGCACGCCCAGAGCGACAACCTGCTGCGTGCGGCAGACGTGGCGCTGTATCGCGCCAAAGAGCTGGGGAGATCGCGGATTGTGAGCTTTGGGATGCTGGAGGCGGGGTGAGTCTTACCGGGCCTGGCACAGCCAGACCGAGTGCCCGCCGCACGCCGGATCCTCAAACATCACCTCAATCACAGCAAAACCGTTATCCGCCAGCCGTTGCCGGTATTCGTCGGGCGACAGGCTGGCGTGATACAGCGGCTCGCCTTCAAACTCGCCCATGGCGATCCCGTTGTCCGTGCCGCTGGTGAACATCAGCACGCTGCCAGGGCGGCTGTGGCGGGCAAAAATGGGGAACATCTGGCGCTGATCGTCAGGCGAGAGGTGGAAAAAGCTGTCCCAGGCGAGCAGCCCGTCAAAGATCTCATCGAGCGCCATCTGGCGCATATCCAGATGCAACCAGCGCTGTTCCGGAAACGCCTGTTGCGCCCGCGCCAGCATGCCGGGCGCGCCATCAACGCCCGTCAGTCGATACCCCTGGCGGATAAAATGTTCCGCTATCGGCACCCCGTTGCCGCAGCCGATATCCAGAATCGCCCCCTTGCCGCCGATCAGCCGGGTAAACTTATCGAGCCAGCCTTTTTCCATCAAATGACGCGAACGTAACCGCGCAAATGCATCGGCATGGGTGTCGTAGATAGTCAGGATATGTTTGGCAGCGGCATCAGACATCGTGAGTCTCGTGTGCAGAAGTTTCTGGAACGTTTATACCTTACCCGGCGGGCTGGAAACAAAAAAACCGGCGCAGATGCGCCGGTTTGTAGGGACTCAATTCATCGCTTATCAGGCGTTGGTCACCGGTTTTGACTCTGTTTTGGTCTGCGCGTTTTCCAGCATCCGACGCACCGGCACAATCAGCACCGCCAGTACCGCAGCACAGATCAGCAATGCGATGGAGCAGCGCGCGAAGAGATCCGGCAGCATATCCAGCTGATCGGCTTTCACGTGACCACCGATCAGGCCCGCCGCGAGGTTACCCAGGGCGCTGGCGCAGAACCACAGGCCCATCATCTGCCCGCGCATTCTTTCCGGAGCCAGCAGGGTCATGGTCGCCAGACCAATCGGGCTAAGGCACAGTTCGCCGAGGGTCAGCATCAGAATACTGCCCACCAGCCACATCGGAGAGACACCCGCGCCGCCGTTGCTGAGGACGTTCTGCGCCGCCAGCATCATCAGGCCAAAGCCCGCCGCTGCGCACAGAATACCGATAACAAACTTGGTCATGCTGCTCGGACGCACGCCTTTTTGCGCCATCATCGGCCAGGCCCAGCTAAAGACCGGTGCCAGCAGAATGATAAACAGGGCGTTGATCGACTGGAACCACACGGCAGGGATTTCAAAATCGCCGATCATGCGGTTGGTGTAGTCGTTCGCAAACAGGTTGAATGAGGTCGGTTTCTGCTCAAACGCCGACCAGAAGAAGGCCGCCGAAACCAGCAGGATGAAACACACCAGCAGGCGCGCACGCTCTTTGCGGTTCAGACCGGCAAAGACAAACAGCCAGATAAAGTAGAGCGCGACCGAGATAGCAATCACGTACACCAGCATGCTGGCGACCGCGACCGGGTTGATCACAATGATGCCCTGGGCAATCAGCGTGACGATCACCGCCACACCCACCGCCAGTGCCAGCAGCCAGGCGCCGACGCCGTTTTTCTTTGACACCGGGCTGTTCCAGGTGGAGTCCAGACCGACTTCGCTGTCGTAGCGTTTCATCGAAGGAACGGCAAACAGGCGGAAGATCACCAGCGCCACCAGCATCCCGATACCGCCGATACCGAAGCCCCAGTGCCAGCCGTGGGTTTTAATCAGCCAGCCGGAGATCAGCGGCGCGATAAATGAACCCATATTGATGCCCATGTAGAACAGCGAGAAACCGCCGTCACGACGCGCATCGCCTTTCTTGTAGAGCGTCCCGACCATCACTGAGATACAGGTTTTGAACAAACCGGAACCGAGGACGATAAACATCAGGCCGATAAAGAACAGGTTGTTGCCCATGAAAGCCGAGAGCGCGATGGAGAGATGGCCGAGCGCAATCAGAATCGAACCGTACCAGACGGCGCGCTGCTGCCCGAGCCAGTTATCCGCAAGCCAGCCACCCGGCAGCGCGGCCAGATACATGCTGCCTGCGAAGATCCCGACAATCGCCGACGCATTTTCGCGCGCCAGCCCCATCCCACCGTCATAGACGGTCGCGGCCATAAACAGGATCAGTAACGGACGAATGCCGTAGAACGAGAAGCGCTCCCACATTTCCGTAAAGAAGAGCGAGCCAAGCGGGTAAGGATGGCCGAAGAAAGTTCGGCTTTCTTTTTGATTAACAGTGGATTGCATAGTTCTCCCGAAGAGGTGTGTCGTGTTGCACGTCAACGCTGGATTGTTTGCTGGCCTTTCAGGTCCAGGGCCACTTCTTTACATCCAGCGAAATATTATTTAACCATTTGATAACCGGACGATGGTTTTGTCTAGTGCCCGGAGGGGGACTTTAAGATGAAAATTCGACAGATGTCTAGTTTTGTAGACTTTTTGTTTGATGGAAAGGGGGAAAGATTGACATCGTTGCAGAAGATGCGGCCTGATTTGTGCCCCAAAATAAGCCGGAATAACAGTGCATTCCCCCACTGATTTAGTCAGTCAATTCCTTAAGGAAAACAATCTGCATGAATGCATCAGAAAGAGGAAGCATTGAGCCCTCATTATTGAGGGCTCAATACAAACATCCGTTGTATAAAGTGAACTGGCCTCAGCGGAAAACGGTTGAACGCGACTGGCCGCTTAGCGCCAGGAACTGTCGCGCGCGATGGGGATTATTCAGCCATGCGGGGCCTTTAACAGGGTAGAAGGATCGTTTGAGAATTCACCGTTTTTGATTTCCCCGGCGATAAACGGCAGAGGTTTGCTAAACAGATAGCCTTGTGCGAAATCGCAGCCCAGCGCCTGAAGACTTTCCAGCTGTTCCTGGGTTTCAACCCCCTCGGCAATCGTTTTCATACTGAGGGATTTCGCCATGCCGGTGATGAGTTTAATGATATTTAGGGCGTCTCCCTGTGTGGATATCGAATTCACAAAGGATTTGTCTATTTTGATTTTATCAAAGGCAAGTCGGCTCAGGCGGGAAAGAGAGGAATAGCCCGTACCAAAATCGTCGATGGATATTTTCACGCCCAGGGCTCTGAGCTTATTAAGCGTATTCAGCGGCGTATTGTTATCCGTAAAGAGGGAGGACTCCGTCACTTCCAGCTCAAGACGGTCAGCCGCAAGCCCTGTTTCTTTCAGGATAGACATCACTATTCCTGCAAAGGTTTTGCTGCTGAGCTGCACAGGAGAAACGTTTACTGAAATTTTCACCGGAACAGCCCAGGAAGCCGCTTCCCGACAGGCCATTTCAAGCACAGATTTGCCCATCTCGCTAATCATTCCGGTTTTTTCAGCAACAGGAATAAAAGTATCTGGCGACAAAAGACCTTTACGCGGATGCATCCAGCGAATAAGGGCTTCATAGCTGTAAATTTCCCGACTGTACGAATCAACAATCGGTTGATAATAAACCACGAATTCTTTATTCACTAACGCCAGCGCCATATCATGCTCAAGCGTTCTGCTTTCCAGCAGCTTATCTAACATGCGCTGGCGGAAGACTTTAATTTTGCCAGCGCCTTCATTTTTGGCTTCATAAAGGGCCAGATCAGCAAATTTATAGAGATAGTCGGAACGGCGCTCAGTATCTGAGTTAACAATGCCCACACAGGTGGTTATATTTATAACCGCGCTATAAATCGTGTAGGGCTGGTTAATACAATCACATATCTTTTGCGCCATCGAAACAGCCTGACTTTCTGCCAGATCGCTTGTGAGAAAGGCAAACTCATCGCCCCCTAAGCGATAGAGCATATCCGAAGGAAGCCCCATCGAAATAAGTCGCTGAGCGATCAGACGCAATAACATATCACCGGCATCATGACCATAGGTGTCATTGACCTCTTTGAATCGGTCTAAATCAAACAACATCACGGTCACAGAGCTTTTATTAGCGTCTGCCAGCTTGATGGTTTTGTTTAAATTATCCCAGAAAAACAGTCTGTTACTCAGCTCTGTGAGCGGGTCATGGTAGACGTCATACTCCAGCTTGGTATTCTGGATTTGCAGTTTTTCTTTAGATTCCTGAAGCTCTCCAGCGAGACTCTTAACCTGAATATGCGCTTTGAGAATATTTCTGTTTTGATAAAAAATCAGCACACCCAGTATCGCACTCAGTATTATCAAAAGAACTGAAATCGCTGAATAAATAGAGTACAGCGTTTGAATTTTACTGTTGGCGTTGTTAATCAGGTTAAGATCTTTGTTCAACGCACCGGATGAAAGGCGGCTTAATGGTCCATCAAGCGAATACATTACCCGTAGATATTTCTGGAGTTCTGGACGGGTCATTGTCTCAAGATGCGTATCCAGATAATTAAGGGTATTGTCGAGTTTTACAGCAAGTTCATGAAGTGATTCATTGCTATTTATATACTGCCCTAAATCTCCCTGCTTTAATAAATCACTCTGGCTGAGCATAATGTCGAGGTGTAGGCGCACATCGTCGAGTGTCATCGACTCATCAATAGTGTAAAGACTGAGCCATGATTCGAACCGATAATACTCCGAGACCAGCTGTCCAGCAGACCATGAACTGGCGTAGTGCGTCAGTTTCTGCAATTCCTGCTGTCTTTCGTGCACAAGAAAAGAGATATATCCTGTAGATATAAAAAGAGAGAATATTATGGCAGCCAGTATTCTGTTCATGTTGTTCTTCTGAAATCCTACTCAATGCTCATTTTGCTGACCTGCCATGCTGACCTTGAATAAAACACCTGATTATTCAGCTCAGGTTCGCTGTCATAGGGATAGACGATGAATAGCGGACCTTTGTCGCGAACCCGCATGTATTCGCCATTAATTTTTAAGGCAAGAATCACATTGTATTTTTGGAAGTCACTGAGAGGTATAACGGTGGTGTAGTCATTCAGTGCAGTAACCTTAACGATAGAGCCTTTGGCGCCTACGTAATCCATGAGTTTTTTCAGCGGAATACCCGTAAAGGTTGTGCGCCCATTGTACCAGGGAGAGGCGGTCTGGAAACTGACCATACCCAGCTTTTCAAGGCTGGCGACATCAAAAACGGCTTTGCCCTCTTCGTTTGTATTTTCGATATTACCTGACATGGTTAAAAGGACTTTCCCGGTAGGTTTGGGAAGCTCCCCCGCGATAGCCTGCGACGCAATCACTAAGCTGAACAACATGACAATTAACTTCATTTTATCTACCCATCCGTCAAATATAAAAGAATTATAATTTAGTTATTATGCTATTTATACATGCTGTCTGGAGAATAACAATGCATTAAGAAAATTATAATTTAATGCATAAAATCAATGTGTTATGAAATTTTAGTTGTTTAGTGATGATTAATCAAGGTTGATACTGTTATTTTAAGTGCATTAAATCTAACCATGTCTGTACAAACAATAATCTATGTGTTTGGTTAGCGCAAATAAACCCACACAAATATTAATGCTTAGTGTTTGGTGCAGGCCCAGGGCCGTGTTGTGGTAAAGAGAGAGGGCTTTGATGCAAGCCTGACATTTGTCAGTTTGTTGGATAAAATTCCACATTATTGAGTAAAAATGTCTGGCTGACTTCTGACTCGCTAGCAACAAAGCCTTTATCAACGGCAGTTCCGGCTGAACGACAGGTGCATTCAGTTACCTGTCCACGCAGGAGTGGCTGACACGCCCCCTCTCCTGACACGATCAAGGCTGCTCCCCTGGCGGAAATCCTGCGTCATTTTTTCGGGCAGGAGAGCACGACAAGATTGCGCAACCGGGTCTGGTCTTCTGACATATTTCACCTTTATTTGCTCCGGTATAAGGAGGAACGACTGTGGCAAATGCGTTTGTTTCCTAAAGGCTTTGGGACTCATAATCATCATTCATAGACGAAAAATCTTATGCTAACATCTTATTTATAAATGGGAATCAAAGGTTAAAAGATGAAAAATACCACGCCACATTATACGTCTGTTGATTTATCTCGTTGGGCAAGGAGGGAGCATTTTGAGATATTTCAGACGTTCGCTCAGTCGACCTTTAATCAGACTGTTCAATTAGACATTACGGCGTTGCTAAAACATATTAAAGAGGCTGGCTGGAAATTTTATCCGACGATGATTTTCCTCATTTCCAAAATAGTAAATCGGCATCCGGAGTTCCGTATGGCGATGAAGGACAATGAGCTTGTCGTATGGGATGAAGTTCATCCAAACTATACCATTTTCCATAATGAAACAGAGACCTTTTCATCATTATGGAGCCATTACGATGGCAATATTCATCACTTCCAGAAAGTATATTCAGAAGACATGGCTCGCTACAGCAATAATACTGCTTATTGGCCTAAGGAAGAGTCGCGGGAAAATATATTTTTCATATCCGGTATTCCCTGGGTAACTTTTACCAGCTTTAACGTCAATGTGGCTAATATGAAGAACTTTTTTGCCCCTATGTTCACGCTTGGAAAATACTTCGAACAAGATGGCAAAGTATTGTTGCCTTTCGCCGTTCAGGTGCATCACTCCGTATGCGACGGTTTCCATATAGCAAGACTGGTCAATGAGTTACAAGAACTCTGTGACGACTTGCAGCACCACCCAGAAAATTCAAGTGATTGATAGTAATCATATTTTCGCATTCGTCTTTATCCGAGATGGACAGCAGGAATCGCTGCTATTTCTGCTGAAAGCGAGGAGCAGACCTAAATTCCTCGCATCCATTGACTGAAAATCATCTGACTCACTTTAGCAGCAGGCGTAATCCCAGAAAGGCCATAACACCGCCGCTGAGTTTATCTATAAATTTACGGTATTTAATGTAAGCCAGACGCGGCCCGTCAGATGATAATAAGCACGCGACAATCGCATACCACAGTACATCAATAACGAATGCCATTAAGGGCAGGATGATGTACATAGCAGGCTGAATATTTTTGCTAAGGGCTGCGGAAAAGATACTGGCAAAGACCAGCGCAGTATGAGGATTGCTGATTTGCGTCAATACGCCTGTCAAAAAAGCTTTTGAGGCGCTGACCTCATCTATCGCGGCGGAATCGATAACCCGGTTTGAAGGGCGACGAAGAATTTTCAACGCCAGCCATAAAAGATAACAACCGCCGGCAACTTTAAGGGCTGTGTAAAGTGAGGGAACCAATGTCAGCAGGGTGTGAAGGCCCGCTAACGCTATGACAGCAAATATAAGCGCTCCAAAACCGAGACCTGCCGCAACAGATAACGCCACGCGTCTCGAACTGGACATCGCAGTGCGGGCAACAAGAAGAAAGCTGACGCCCGGGCTCATTGCGCCAAAAAGAATAGCAACACCAATAGCAGAAAGTGCAATCAATTCATTGATCATTCATTTTCCCCATCATGACTCATTATCAGCCCGTTCGCTCATCATGCGAACCGGACACCGCTGAACCGCTCCCGATTAAGACCATAACACGATGTCATCAGCCTCTGCCCCTGAAACGAAGCGAAAATTGAACAACAAAATATCAGCGCACCACCCTCTCCTGCACCCGAACAGATACTTCGTGTCGCCCTGATAAGGAAAATGATTGCAGGACCGTGACAAATGAAAAATACGATCTAAGATTTTGGGGAAGAAAGCTGATTACATGGAGTTTCTGATGACTATTATTGTGGTGACAGTTCTGTTCTCCCTGCTCATTGTGCTGGGGCTAAAATACATCCTGGTGCAGTTAATGAATGCCTGGTGTGATCCTGATGGTCATTAAGCAGTAGTAAACACACTGCCCCGGCGCGAACCCGTAATACCGTCTCATCCGTGGTTCGCGCTGGGAACGCATCCTGACTCACTTCCCCCCTGCTCATCTCCCCTCCCCAGCAAATCTGGCTTGACGCACTGCGCGAACACAATTTTATGGCGTAAATCGACAGCACTTTCCGGCTTGACCTGAAGCTAACTTGAGCTTTTAAGATGCTTATCTGGAACTCAGACAGAAGGACTCGGTTTATGAAACAGGTGGACGTTGGATTTACCCACGTGGCGTTTGTCGTCAGGGATTTGGATAAGAGTATTGATTTCTATCACCGTTACGCCGGAATGGAGGTTGTTCACAGACGCGAACCTGATGTGGCAGAGGCACGCCAGGTGGCATGGCTCAGCGATCGAACGCGTCCATTTGCACTGGTCCTCGTACAGGCGGATGTCGTGACTGATACCCCTTTGGGAAGTTTTGGTCATCTTGGCGTCGCTTGCTCAAGCATCGAAGCAATCGATCAAAAAGTGGCGATGGCGCGAGCAGAGGGTGTGTTGCGAAAAGAACCGGTTCAGGCTGGTGATCCGGTGGGATATTTTGTCTTTTTCGCTGACCCTGACGGCAATACGTTAGAACTTTCCTATGGGCAAAGAGTTGGGCTGGAAGCTTCTGGAACGCACACTGAACTCAAAAGTAACCTGACAGGCCAGTAATTACAGCGCTAACATCCTGGCTCCTGCATCGTTTAAACGCAAGATGACCGCTGGCTATCAATGCACCTCTCGTGCCGGTTTAACGAGCAAGGCGCCAGGATGAATGATTGCCTTTAAAATGAAGGATAAACAGGGCGCTCATCAATTTTAGCGCACACGGACAGTTTCTCTTCGCCCGCATATTGAAACCCAAATGAGTCACTGGATATTGAGTGGAAAAGCGTATCGCCATTCGCAAAAGGGATGATTTCGGTATCACCAGCGCGTTTATGACCTGCCCCCGTTTCGAAGTTTCCTTTCCACCTTTCCTGCGTGTGACCGTAGACGTGAAGAATGATCTCCACCAGACCACGTTGTGGGCAATTAAGGCGTAAAAAGGTGGAGGAGAAATTTAAGGCATTTGCAAAGCAGGAGAATGACAGAAGGCAAAACAGTAAAGCTCTTAAAAACATAATACCGATATAGGCTCGTTCAAATTTGAATAACAATTTAGCTTAAGTTGCTAATGTTGACATTGCCCTGGATCAATATCACATAATTTTCAACAAGATAGATTATTTGGCGCGGTTTGCCTTCTGGTTAGCAGCGGGTTTTGCTAATAAGCCGCTTAAGTGTGCTGCTCGGATGTTCAAAAAGGACAGCAGAAACATAAGCCCTGGACGTAATATCTCCATGAGAAAGAGCCTAACTCCAATAGGCATATAAAAGGGTTTCGCCGCTCTTGCAACAACTGCTGATACCGCTGCTATGAACATTTGATCGTGGGCTTTTTACCCGTTGTCTCATGCCGATACCTGGCGCCTGAAATCTCGACTACTTTGACAATAAGCTCTCTAACCACTCGGTAAATATTCGCACCTTGCGCGAAAGATGACGGTGTGGATAGAGAAGTGACAATTTGCGGTCTGGGGAGGGATTGCGCGGTAATACCTCGACAAGTTGGCCGCTATCAATGTAAGGCTTTAAAAATACAGTCATTCCTTGAACTAACCCCAGTCCTGCCAGGCCAGCAGAGACATATGCCTGGGAATTATCCACGATAAGCTTACCCGGTAGTGTCACTTCAGCAGTCCCTTCAGGCGTCGTAAAAGTCCAGGGCATAATTTGCCTGCTGCTACTGTTTATCCAGTTAATAACCTGATGCTCCCGCAAATCCTCGAGCGATTCTGGCATCCCATGTATCGCAATATAGCCAGGGCTGGCGCAGGTCGTCATTTTGATGTCACCCATCCTGTGAGCAACGTAATCACCGTCGTCCAGTTCCCCCACTCGCAGAACGCAGTCGAGACCATCCCGTAACATATCCTGACGACGATCTGAGCTACTCAGGATAATTTCGATTTCCGGATACTGTTTATAAAAGTCAGGCAGATTCGGGATGACCAATAGCGCCGCAAGAGCGATAGGCATATCTATACGCAGCTGACCATGCAGCACGCGGTCGCTGCTGAACGACTCCAGTAATTCATCAGCCTGAGCCAGTAAAGGTTTACTGCGATGATAAAACTCTTCCCCGTCAGGCGTCAGGTTGATGCGGCGTGTTGTTCGCTGCAGCAAACGCGTACCGCTGTGTTGTTCAAGTAGCTGTAAAGCTTTGGTCACTGCGGGACGGTGAATTTGAAGGTTTTCCGCCGCCCGGGTAAAACTCCCTGACTCAACTATTTCAATAAAAATTCTAATAGATTCAAAAAGATTTATTTGCATAACGGTTTCTTATTGCAAGAGGGCTGGCAATGCTCAGCACATTCGCCACGGCTAAATTATTACTAATTTTATAACAGTGATGAACGATTTTAGCTATTTTTCTGAACAATATTCCTGCTTACACTTCCCTTCACCCGCTTCGAAATAAAAATATCAGGCTGACTCGTAAGGTCGCCGAGCTAATGTGAAGGATATTCCAACATGAAAAAAAACCGTGTCTGTCAAATTCTGGGCATCGAAAAACCTGTCATTCAGGGGCCGCTATCCTGGCTGACCGATGCCCGTTTAGTCGCCGCCGTAAGTAACGCTGGCGGTCTGGGTGTGCTGGGACCTAATGCCGGTTTAACCGCTGAGACCGCGGTTTCTACTCCTGAAGAGACCGCAGAAAAAATGCGCGCAGAAATCCGCAAAACGAAAAAACTTACCGAAAAGCCCTTCGGTGTAAATCTGATCCCCACTCCTGAAAACGACGTCTGGACTCCACCTATATTGCAGGTGCTAAAAGAAGAAGGCGTGAGAACTGTGGTTTACACCGGTTACGGTGAAGGTGCCGTCATACCGGCGTTGTTCGACGAATTAAAAGCGGCAGGTATTGTCGTCATTTACCGGGATATCAATCCAACCCCTGAAAACACCCGTCTTGCTGAAGCAGCCGGGGCCGATATTATTGTTGCGACGGGTTTTGACGAAGGGGGAACTCTGCCAGGCACTGCGCTGGGCACCTTTTCAATCGTGCCGCTGATTGCCGATGCCGTAACAAATATTCCGGTGATGGCCGCGGGCGGCATTACCGACAGTCGCACTGCAGAAGCGGCTCATGCACTTGGCGCTGAAGGTGTGTTTGCCGGTTCAGTCTTTATCGGGACCGAAGAAAGTCGCGTACCGAAATCGGTCAAAGATAAAATTGTTGATGCCAACGGGCTGGATTTGCTGTTGTACCGTACCCTTCCGCACTACTACCGCTCACTGCCGGGCAAGCTTTCAAAAACGCTCGTCTCGATGGACAAAACAGGCGCAAGTAATGAGGAGCTGGGGAATGCGATGGGCGGGTTGCGCGGCCTGCGAATCGGCATGCTGGAAGGTAACACCGATGAAGGTTACATCTCGCTCGGAACGGGCATTGGAAACATTCGCAGCATTAAAAGCGTCGCGGATGTCGTAAATGAATTAACCGTGGGTGGATGAAATACCACGCGATGAATCAGCATCAGGCAGTCCACGACTCATGTGGGCTGCCTGACCCTTCGGCAGACTTCCTTTGGTGCCGTTCTTTCCTATCGTTTACTCATCGCCAGTTTGGCGGCGAACAGCAAAAACACCACCCCGGTGGTTCTGTCCATCCACTTCACCACGGCCGGCTTTTTCAGCACGCGAGACGCATAGCCCGTGGCGATAATAAGGGTTAATGACCAGAGCGTGCCTATCAACACATGAATGGAAACCAGCAAAAAGGTCCAGGCAAAGGGCGAATGCCCTGCGGGAATAAATTGGGGAAGGAATGAGACATAGAAAATGCCCATCTTCGGATTGAGCACATTACCGAGCATTCCGCGCATAAAGCCATTACCGCTGCCCGTATTCTCCCCGGCGGTGAGCGTAAATTGCTGACGCGGACGAAGCAGCAGCTGAATCCCCAGCCAGCAAAGATAGGCCGCGCCGCACCACTTCAGCAGCGAGTAGGCCACGTCAGAAACAGCCAGTAACGCTCCCAGACCAAACGCCACCAGCGCGCCCCAGATAAAACAGCCCGTATCAATACCCAGCGCCACGTGCACGGCTTTTTTACTGCCATCTGCCGCGGCGGTTCGCAGGATCAAGGCGGTGTCGAGACCGGGGGTTAGCGTCAAAAGCGTGGCGGCAAGGGTATAGGCCAGAAGGGCATCGGTGACTGACATTGTGCTTCTCCGAAAACGAAGATCCTACTGAAGATTTAACAATGCTGCAACACCCCAAAGTTCGGTAGGGACCGTCAGGCTCTGTGTCACCCTGATATGAGCTGTCAGTCAGTAAGGGGGAATACGCATGAGCGGCCATGAGGTTAGAGTCCATCATCATTTCGGCGCTTTAGGGTTTATAAGACCCTCTACGAGAGAAAAATTTTGTCGCTACCTTTGCTGGTCAAAACGATTAACAAAGAACTATTAAACACAGTGACTATATAGCCGGTAATTGTATTTCCTGCTGTTACGCTCTTATAATCTTTTTGAAGGGAATTTGGCGGGCAAGAGAAATCGACCTGGTCATTTTGTTTCTTCGGTAATTATATTCTCTGCAAGGATATGCAATGCGCTATACACCCATTTTAATTGTTCCTTTTTTAACTGCCTGTAATGTCGGTTTTATTAAATTTGATAATGACCCTCTGGTGCGAGCGACCTATGCGGCTGATGCGACAAAACATTCAGTTATTGCGGCAGGTGGAAAACCAGACAGTGAGATAAATGTTCCAGAAATCAATGGGACTTGCATTAATTACACGCTTAAGAAAGATGAAGAGACGATGCCTTTTTATGTGGCGTTCGATAAGAATGGAAAGCGAAAACATTATGGCTATATCTCCTGCCAACAGGCGAGAGCGAAGGGAGTATTTAGTCAGTAAATTTGCTTAGAATACCATTCCTCTTCTGTCGAAAATACAAGAAGAGGAGTGTCTTAATCATCTTGATATCAGTAGCCTGCAGCCCTGTTGGCGTCTTTGATGCGCTGATTTCTTGAATCTTTTTCGTGTTGATCGTTAGCCTGCATTATCCCACTTGCAGCATCAATCCAATCATTTGCGGTACAACCTGACAATACCATACTCAACATTAATGCAAACGCATACTTCATTTTGGCTCCATCACTCATTATTGTATAATTAGCGCCAGTTTACTACTCAATGTATTTGACGCTAATGCGGATAATTTAACAAATTATCACCTCTCGGGCAAGGTGGCCAAATTCACTGTGCCACTACATACCGAATCTGCAGACAACGCTATCTGAACATAAAAAAGCACCTATTAAGTAGATGCTTTTTTCCAAATAATATCAATTAGACTTTGCCAAGCAGAATATTCAACATACGGCGCAAAGGTTCCGCCGCGCCCCACAATAGCTGATCGCCAACCGTCAGAACCGAGTATATAGAGTCACTGTTTAGCGACATTTTCTTGTAACGGCCAATACCAACCTGCAGAGAACCACTGATATAAGCTGGGGTCAATTTACTGACACTTTCAGCCTTGTTATTGGGCACATAGTTAACCCAAGGGTGGGAATGCGTGACTAACTCTGCAAATTCGTCTTCGCTGACTTCCCGTTTAAGCTTGAGGGTGATGGCTGCACTATGGCACCGGATCACGCCGACACGAATACACAAACCATTTACCGGGATCGTACCGGGAGAAAGACCAAGGATTTTGTTCGTTTCTGCCTCACCTTTCCACTCTTCACGACTATTCCCATCCCCTAAATCGCTGTCAATCCAGGGAATGATGCTGCCCATTAAAGGTACGCCGAAATTCTGGATGGGCATGTCGGTACTGTTAATAATCTCACTGACTTTATTGACCAAAGGCAGCACTGAACCGGATGATGCCAGTTCATCCGAGGACAAATGCTTACTGATATATGCGCTTTGAGCGATTAACTCTCTGACAAATTGAGCCCCTGCACCTGATGCAGACTGATAGGTCATCACGCTCATCCATTCGATCAAGTCAGCTTTTATTAGCCCTGCCAGCCCCATAAGACTCAGCGTAATTGAACAGTTGCCGCCGACAAAAAGTTTAATTCCGTCTCTGACTGCACAGTCAATATTGGCGCGATTGACCGGGTCGAGAATAATGCAGGCTTTCTCATCCATTCGTAGTGCAGAGGCCGCATCAATCCAGTAACCTTGCCAGCCATGGTTAATCAAAGCAGGATATATTGCTTTAGTATAATCACCACCCTGACAGGTTATGATAATGTCCATTTCTGCCAGGGCATCTATGGAATTAGCATCTTTGAGTATGTAACTGACGCCACCAATGACAGGGCCTGCTCCACCCGCACTGGAAGTACTGTAAAAATGCGCAGAAATATTGTCGAAGTCGTTCTCTTCGAGCATTCGCTGTAACAATACAGAACCTACCATTCCTCGCCAACCAACGATACCAACCTGCTTCATTTGCTCAACCTTAATGACGTTATGAGAATGTTAATTAATTTTCGAAACACGTTATATCTCATCTCACACTGAAGGTCATTACGAGCTTCTTCAAATTCATTCATTATTAAAATATTTCATATGGCATCAGCGATTTTTATACTTACATTTGATACAAAATTCACATCGATTTGATATTAAGGAATAATTATGAGGCTGCCACTTCATGCAAAAGTAATAGAAGCTAAGAATACACACCAATGAGATGAGGTATGTGTCTCTCAGATGTCCATTCCAGGCACGAAGCTGATGCGATGACCGGCTTCTGGTAGAATTTCTGAGATCATGCTGTATGATAACGCCGTAATCCAGGAGAAAACGGGTGATGAGAACAACAGCGGTGTTTACCATAATGCATGCTAAATAAACACATTACTTAACTCAAACAACAGAACCCAAGGCCTGGTATAGAAATTCTCAAATATATTTTATCTTGATACTTATATAATACCTATGAGTCCAGTTGTCAGGGACTGACTTTCTTCTTTACCTCCAGGCAGCCTTATAAACAACATAGGTAATGCTCCAAAGTTAGCCGTGGTGCCTTTGAGTTCTTCAATCACCTCTTCTGTTATATCTACATATTCTTCAGAAGTGAGTACCAATGAACCATAGTTCTTGAACTGCAGCCCTTTATTTTCACTTATCTTTTTTGCAGCCTGGATAGCCTCTTTAATGATCACATTTCTTGCGGACTGTCGAGCCAACTGCAACTGTTCACACAACAACATTTGATCAGTTTCCCGATATATACTCAGTTTAGTTGCATCAAGTTTTCCATATAATTCCTTTGCTTGCTTATCTTTATTTTTAAGAAGATTTTTAACCTGTTCAAGATATATCTCCTCCTGCCGAACCAATCCTGACCCCGCCAGTAAAACCTTCATATCTATATACCCAACCTTTTGTTTGTTTCCGTCTGTATCACACCCGTTCAGTAACAAAACAAAAAAAAGCACTAAGAATATATCCGGCATGATATATTTTAATTTTCGCATGTTCTACGTTACCCTTTAACTTTGCGGTGATTATGAATTCGGATTTTACTCAGTGAGTATTTCTGGCATTGACTGTTTTGGATTAAAAACCAAAAAACAATTAAACGTTATCTTTAATCTTCATAAAATTTAAATGTTGACAGGAAGAAAAGAAATTCATGTTTGCTTTTAAACCCCATCCTCAGCCTTATTTTTGAGATTAAGTGATATATAGCTTTGTCACTTTTATTCATTCGCATCGCGATATCTTTTATTTTATCTCCAGATGACATCATTCTAATAACTTCAAGTTCGTCAGCATTCGTAATAGCTCTCGACTGTCTAAAATTTGACTGATGATAATGACTACGGGTTAAATTGTTCTCTTCAAAAGCACAGGGAGTCATGAGTTTAATCTTCAACGTTTCAATCGCCACATGCTTAGATATCATTATGGATTTAGATATCAGATTGTTATGAACGTTAATGCTGACTGAATTTAAGGGTTGAATGAAAACAATTTTTTCAATTCCCTTATTTAGTATCGAGTATAAGTTTCCGTAAATCCATGGGACGCAGCTCATTATATCAATAAATACAAAGCTGTATTTCTCAAAAGGAATATTCTGACTTACATAATCACAGGCATTCTGAACAGATACAAGCTTCACACTTTCTGCATACATGTCCTCTAATATATGTCTCACACCCTCGGCCCAGAAATTATCGGCACCAATGAATAATATTTTCATCTGAAATCCCTTTTTGATTACGCTAAGGCAGCCCTGGCAAGAGGCTGCCTTTCCCTTAATTATTTTGAGGATTTATTTTTAGAACCTGTGGCATCCTTATTCTCTTTGGGCGCTGCTGCAGGTTCAGATTTCGGGCTCGTGACAGAGATGGAAGGCAGTGGGCCAAAGTCTGCTTTAACATCTTTAAGCGCTTCTGTGACCTTAACCGTTAGATTGGTATCGTCTGCCGACGCAAGGATCAGGGAGCCATCCATTACGATACGTAGCCCTTCCTGTTGCCTGACCTTATCCGCCGCCTGACGGGCCTCCGACAAGATGCTGTTTCTGGCAGACTGGCCCGCTTCTGTCAGCACGCGACGAAGCATAATTTGATCGGCCTGGCGCGCTTTTTCTCTCTGCTCTTTGTCCATTTTTTCATAAAGTTTCCCGGCCTCGGTTTCGGCCTTTTTCAACGCATCAACAACCAAATCCATGCGCTCCTTTTCCTGCTGCGCCAGTCCTGACATTGACAAGACTGCTGCCAGGTCAACATAAGCAACATCATTCCCTTTTTTCTTCATATCACATCCTCCCAGCAGCACCACAGACAGTGCCATAATGATCATATAAAACGTAAAAAACTGACGGGTTTGCTCTCTCATTCTTTAGATCTTCCTTTAAATACGGTTGTAGAGGGCAGGCCTTCCCTGCGGCCTGCCCGGATTATGTTTAGAAGCTCACCTTCAGACCCAGCATGGCACTGCTGTCGCTGTAGCCTTTGTCTCCCACCTGTTGAGCAACGTTACCCCACAGGTTGACATTTCGACTCAGTTGGCCGTCCACACCAACCTTCAGCTCGCCAACGTTACGGGTGCCAGCCTGGTTCACGCGCACGCCATTCAGGGTGGCGCCGAACGTCTCTGTGTTGTGGATCCAGTTAGCTTCAACAAACGGCTCGAAGGTTCGCTCTTTTCCATCGTCCAGAGCACTATGTCCTTTGATGAATGCGCGGGCCCCTAAGCGAGTCTGAATATTCCCGTCCCCTTCACCAGATACTCGGGTACCGTTACTTTCAGTAATGTCGTCGGCCTTAACGCCCATCCAGATAACCTGGGCTTTAGGCTGAATGTAGTAAGCCGTCCGCTCATCACGTTCACCCAGTTTCCAGGTATATCCTCCTTCAACCGATGCCGTGAAACCTTTCGATTTGTAGCTTTCGCTGCCGGCAGACTTTCCGCTTACGGTATTATCAAACCAGTTGTACAGCAGCCAGGTATCTACCCAGGCACCGGTCTTGGATTCGTTATCCTGAAGCCAGGTACCGTACAGGCCAGCACTGTAACCACTGATACTGCCATCTGCCCGGTTACCGTTAACGTGGTTACGCGCGTTGCTCTTCTGGTTTGCATAGCCCGCCATTACGCCGAGGTGATAGCGGTTTTCACCGTCGTCACTCCATTGCGCAATGTCCCCGCCCATCTGCATCACATATCGGTTCGACTGGGTGTTCAGCTGTCCACTGCTGTCCTTCGAGCGAGTGTGACCACCGACGTTACGCAGCCACATACTGGTGACCTTTTTCTCGCCTGTAAGAGCATCAACGTAGTGAGTTTCGCCCAGACGATCGTGAAGCCTGTGTGTGAACAGTGTGTTAGCGGCAGCCATATTTACACCATACAGACCCGCTTCAGGGCGGACCCAACCAGGCTTAGTCTGGTTGCCGGTATCCGTACCTGTTCCAGAATCAGTATCCGGGTCTGTCCCTGGTTCAGGATCTGGATCCGGGTTGACGGGATCAACCGGCGTTGTATCACCGCTAACCAGATACCAGTTTCCACTTTTACTGCCCTGGCCACGGGTCAGAACATAATCGTAAGCCCCGGCCACAATACGTCTGGACTGAGTAAATTCCCCGTCCGACTTACCGCCGACCGTAATTAACTCAATCCCATTGAGGGTGGCAGCGCCACTTCCGCCCGCATTGGTAATGCTGACGGTGGTATTGCCGCTGGTTGATCCGCTAACAACCATTCGATCGGTGGCCGAATTGTCGTCACCCAGGACGGTATTAAAGTTTATGGTTCCGTTGTTACCAACATAGTCCCCAGTCACATTGAGTGTGTTCCCGGCGCTGCCGCCTGACTGACCAATCATCACCGTACTGTTGTTGGTCAGGTTGCCACCCACAGTGAATTGCAGTGGAGTAGCATTTACGACGCCATAGTCTCCCAGCACAAAAATGCCCTGGTTGATAACATCGCCTGCCGTACTGCCGTATCCCCCAAAGACCGCGCCACGAGCCACGTTTACAGCCGATGAAGCCAGCGTAACCGCGTTTTCAGCATCACCCAGGGTGAGTATGCCGAGATTAACGTTTGTATTACCGGTGTACTGCGCTGCAGACTGAGTCAGCGTCACGTTACCCCGGCCATCTTTAACCAGATCCCCTGTACCGGTGATATGGTTTTCAACCGTCCAGGCAGCCACATTGTTCAGTACCAGGCTACCGTGGTTCTCAATGTCGGCCTTACCGGTCTGCCCAGGCCCCTGAGCAGTGAGTTTTGCTCCACTCTCCACCGTAAAGAGGCCCGAGAAACCGCTGTTATCTGCTGCCAGAGTGATATCTGCACCGTCCTTAAGTACGACACCACCGTTTCCTGCCAGCGTTTTCGCCAGCGCACCTGAGACACCGTCGTTCAGCGTCAGCGTATCGTTAGCAGATGTCGTCGTGACGGTTCCACTGTTACCCAGCCCCTCTACATCGTTAAGAATGACGTTTGTGCCGCCATTCAGGGCAACATCTCCGGTATAACCAGTATTCGCGCCATCGACATGAAGTTCACCGGAAAGGACCTCCAGCTCACCCGCCCCCATCAGGGTGTTACCCGCAATTGTTCCGGCATTATTTATGCCTCCCGCCCGCTGCGCGTCGCTGAGCGTAAGATGACTGCCTTCGTTAAGTATCACTTGACTACCGGCCTCAGTATTCAATGCGCCTGCCGTCTGGGATGAACCGTTCATATCCAGCACGGAGCCTGCTGCGACGTTCATAGCTGACGTCAACCCCAGCGCATTGTCTGCATCGAGGCGCAACGTTCCGCTATCCACACGGGTGACGCCGGTGTAGTCATTGCCGCCATTCGACAGGCTCACGGTTTGGGCGCTGCCTGTATCTATGGTCAGATCGCCGCTGCCGGTCACCTTCACGCGCAGATCGGTCTGTAGCCCCTGAGCTTCTGGCCCAACCGCAAGTTTCAAGGCACTGTCGCCCGTTCCCATAAGCTCGACTTCTTTCAGACCATAGGCGATATAAAGCCCGTCGCTTGTAATACCGTCGGAACTACTTACCATCTGGTAATCCCAGGTCCCCTTCGCAACAGTGTTACCGTCCTGAACGATGTCCAGTTGCTGCACATCACTGATAACGTTGCCGTCTTCATCCACCAGGTTAAGTTGGCCGCCCGTTCCTGTGACCGCACCGTCTGCCCCGGCAAGCTGAACCAACGTAGTGGAGTCATCCTGCTCCATCAGCGATTTTTTATTGAGGCTGGCAGGAACATGGTTAATGACGCCCCCGCCCAGCGTGACCTGAACGGTACCCTTACCACCGAGATCAAGCGTGCCATCGGTAGACGTGATGATGTGATTGTCCGCAATGATATCGCCCGGCATGACGGCCCCGAACTGAACGATGCCCCCGTCAAAGGTCAGGCCGCCCAGATGCTGCTCGCCCGTACCGACAGTGACCACGCTTCCATTCCCGGCGACCAATGTGGCATTCGTCAGAGACGCGGTGTTATTACCTTCTAACTGGTAATGGCTGGTTCCGAGTTTTACGGTTCCTGCAAAATCACTCCCGGTATTGGCGGTGAAGGCAAAATCAGACTGTGAGGAATCAAGACTGACCGATACCAGACCCTGACCGGTGAGACTTGGGTCAAAGGTAAAATCTCCCGCGAGAGTTGGCTTCACTGCCAGCTCACTACCGAGCTCTATATCGACAGCACCGGCACCAGTTCCATCATCAGTAAGAACAAGCGCTTCCTCGAGGGTCAGGAGCGAGTTATTTTTCAGTGCTACACGCTCAAAATTCTGAATCGTTGACGCACTGGCCAGACGGTGCACGGCGGCATCGAACACCAGGGTGTCGTTGCTGCCTTTACCACCATCGAGCAGATTAAAGACGGCTCCTCTCCCTTTCACCGTAAAGATGTTGTCACCGCTACCGGCAATAATGCTGTCCGCACGGGCCGTACCTGTCAGGCTGACGTTATTGTTTCCGTCCCCCAGAGTGGCGGAGCCTGTCAGCGTACTGGCGTCATCGAGGTAGAGACTGTTATTGCCGTTATTGAGTGCAATAACCCCCTGGATAACACCCCCGGAACTATTGCGCATGACGGTATCGACACCGTCATCAAAGGCCATAGCCAGCGCTGTGTCTGAGGCAGCGATGATGGCACCGGTATTGATAAAAGTGCCGACCTTCGCGGCATCCACCACAGCCGTAGTGGTGGATGCAGAGCGCAGAACACCGGCCTGTTCAACCTGGTTCGCGTGATTATTCACCACCAGTGCGGACCCACCGTCTGCTGCTGTCACATTCACGTTGACAGCACTTTTCACCATCGCACCGTCTGCCGTGTTAGCCAGAATACCGGTCCCACCTTTGGCAAAGAGATTAATGGTCAGGCCAGAAGAGTTGGATAAATCCAGGTTATTATTGGTAATGCCGCCGTCCGCAGCCATGAACGCGAGTCCCGTGCCGTTTCCTGCCACGTTAATCGTGCCGCTGTTCTGTTGCGCCAGCGTGGCTGATGTCCGAACGCCTTTACCGTCCTGCACATTAATAGTGGTATTGTTGAGCTGAATACCGGCAATCTCAGCCCGGTTTTCAATCCCGTTTCCGCTTGCCCCCACGGCGTTCACATCAATTCGCGCACCGTTGACGACAAGCCCTGCGGCACCGGTATCCAGCAACACGCCGTGCGCCGTGCCCCGGCCTTCAACCACGCCCATTCCGCTACCCACTAAATCAAGGGATGCCCCCTGGCTCAGGCGGATAGCAGCCTCGCCATCAGTGGCGATAATGCTTCCCCCAGTGCTGAGCACGGTTGAGTTTGCTCCTTCAACATCCACAGCGACGCCGCTGACGGTAATATCACTAGCCTTATTTTCGAACTGTCCGCTGATGACTTTTATTCCGGTATTGCCGGTACCGGTGGTCAGATCGATATTGCCTTTGTTGACCAGCATGCCCTGATTCTGCGTGATAAATGCCGTAGCACCGGCGAGTCCGGAAGTAATATCGGCCTCGTTTGTGAGAGTCGTGCCGGTATTGGTTTCGGTTACTATGCCAGCAAGATCGTACTCATTTCCGTCAACAACGCCGACTACAGCCCCGGATCCGGTGAGATCCGCGGTCACACCCTGTGACAACGTTGCGCTGGCACCACCGGCAGCATAAACCCCCTGTGCACCGGCCCCCTGAATGGACAGATGGCTACCAGCAGCTGCATTCACCAGCGTTCCAGCCCCTGTAGCCCAGATCCCACGACCGTCTTCACCGGACACGTTGTAAGACAGTACACCCTGCTGGGAGGCTTTATCCTCGATTCTGAAGAGGGTGGAACCCTTGCCGTTAGCATCCATCACGGCGGTCGTTTGGGCATTAAGCGTGGAGCCCGCACCAGAAATCAGGAATGCGATCTGATTGGTGACAGTCGCTGAGGACGCAAACACCGGCAGCGCGGTACCTGCCAGGTTCACAGAGGCACCGTCGGTAACCTCAACGCCGATAGCCCCCTGACCTTCGAGCCTGATAGTTCCTGCGGTCATATTGACAGTAACGGCGTTACCGGAAGCCTGGATTCCCGTGGTGCGCTTATCCTTATCATCGCTGCCACCTTTAAGCGTCAGATTTCCTGTATTATTAATAGTCGTCCTCTGGTTGGTTGAACTCGCCACCAGACCCCGGCTACCGTCCTGAATAGTGATGCTGCCACTGTTGGTTCCCGTGGAGCCGTCCAGTACTTCCACACCTTTGGTATTAGACCCAGTGAAAGTAATATTTCCGGAATTAACCAGCGTGGCGCTGTTACGGGCAATGTAGCCGGTAACAAGATTTTCTGTTGAGGACAGGTTCGCTGAGGAGTCCAGTCTGGTACTGGTTTCATTGCTGGTAAATTTACCGCTAATATCGTGTCCGTCTCCGTCAGCGATAGCCGCAATGGCGCTGGCGTTATTCAATTGCAGAGAGGTTCCGCTATCAACCAGGCCAGTCGCGCCGCCTTCAACCAGTACGCCTATGGCCCCCTTACCGGAGAGATCGAGTGTAAGGCTACCCGTATTTACAGAAGTACCAGTGCCTGTCGCCACTAGAATCCGCGAATCCTCCCCGGAGGCGACCATCAATGAGCCTGGCGTAGCACTTCCGGTAAAAGTGGCTCCTCCATCCAGACGCATCAGGGTCGAGTTATCCGACGTCACATCTTGTACGCTGCTGCTGTTGTTATTAATCTGGGAACCTGTTCCATAGACGAAATAGCCAATCTGATTTTCGCCTGAGACGAAATTAACAGAGGCATTACTTGTCAAACTTATCGTTCCTGCATCGCGGGCGTGTACACCGATCGCCCCATCACCATTAAGGTTAACCTTTCCGGCAACATTAACCTGTGAACCGGCATCCTGTACCCAAACACCATAGTTTGGCAGGGCACTCTGACCTGACGATTTATTCACATTTATAACACCCTGGGAGGAAGCCTGGCCGCCTCCCATAGCTTTAATACCGACATTATTAGCCCCATTGAGGTTAATGATACCGCTATTGCTATTATTGATAGTCCCGGATGCTTTATTCTGCGTCAATATACCTATGCTTTGGCTTGGGGTAAATTTCCCACCATCTCCGTCTGAGTTGACATCGATTACACCGTTATTGACCATCTGAATATTGGCATCATCAGCCATAAAGCCATAAGCACCATTAGATGATGAACTAAGAGTTATCAGTCCGTTGTTAGTTGCGCTCCCACCAGAAATCGCACGAACTGCCGCACTTTCTGTACCCAAATAATCAGGAGTTGTACCATCTTCATTGATTCCTAATGCAATAACACCGCCTGAATCATTAATAAATGAGCCATTATTTTCCACGAGAATACTGACAACTGCGCCAGAAACTTCTTTTGATTTATTCGTATTCCAATATCCACTAACAATCCTGCCATTATTAGTTCCATTTGCCCCTGAAGTGAAATGAGCGCCATAAACCACACCATTAGCGGATTTTGAATCATATCCACTACGGGCGTTAATACTATAAAGACCATTATTAATAAAAGTCGTGCCAGAACCATGGGCATAGACAGGATAGCTAGCAAATATTCCGTTAGAAAGCGATTGTAAATCTTCACCACCTAATGATAATGTACCATTATTTTCAAAAGAGGCACCTGTTTGCAAATCAACCAACCGACCAGACCCAATGATTACACCATCATTTTTTAAACTGGCATTGTTATCAGCCACAAGATATTTGAATGTTAAAAGAGATCCAGAACTGATCTTAATATAACCAGACTTAGATACCACTGCTTTGGCATTGTCTCCTGTTGCATATATAAATGCCCCATCAGCATCACCAAGAGATGTACTATCATAACCCGCGGGATATAAAGAATAGTTATAGGTTTCTACTGTATTTTTATATGCAGCTTTAAAATAATCATCATAATTGAAGGTATAACCCGCTTTTAATTTGTTCACTAACCAATCATTGTAACTTATTAAATCATTAAGATTATTTACAGTAACATATGTGCCATCAAAAGTTTTGAACGTACCACTATAATTTGTCACGGCAGCATTGTAATATTTATTATTCCCATCTAAAGGCCAGTCCACAGTACCATTCATTAAAAATGTTTGCTTCGAATTCCAAGAAGCAGATGCAGAATTTTTTGTACCATCGACAAAAACTAACTGGCTATCTCTTACCTCACCCGTAGCATAACTGCTACCATTAAGTGAAATTTGCACATCACCATTATCAATCTTTACAAATTGAGTCTTTACGTATGTTGTCGGAGATGATTTCATAAAACCATAACCCGCACCAAAATTATAGCTATCTTCCTCTCCAATATCGGAAGAAGAATAGACACTCATAGTTGACTGAGCATTAGTTATTGGATCTATAATAGTAATAGCAGTATTTTTACCGGCTAAACTTAGTTTTAGCCCAGCATTTAATTCTTCAACTTTTGTAATGGCAACACCATTCTTGGAAACGGAATACCCATTCTGAACAACATCTTTCAGGTTTTTCAATGTAATATAAGATGAACCTGATTTGTCCCAGTCAGTGACACCAGTAACGACCCATGTATTCCCATCACTTATGGAAATAGAACCACCATAATTATTATTGTTGGAATAAGACCAAATGTTATCAAGCTGGCACTGCGATGAACTATTATCACAGTTACTGGCAAAAGCAGAAAAAGACACTCCGGCCACTGCCAGGAGAATGGCCGTCTTAACAGATTTGCAAGTAGAACTTTTGATTTTACCTTTACCTAGCTCTGAAACAACGGCAGGCTGTCCGGTCGCTCTGTTAAATATCACTTTATAAATTGCGTTCATATAAGGTCCTTACGCCCTGGGCGTAATTAGTTTCTAAGTAGCGTTATTACAGTAAAGGTCGCCAGTTATTTTACTGACTTAACCATATCGGTAGCCTGTTGACGGGTGAATATAAATCGATTCAAGCGATCGTATGAGGCACGTATATAGACAGGCTCATAACCTGTGGTGTTCACCATATATCCTCGCCCCTCCACACGCATAATAAAATCCGCATCCACACCAAGACCAACAAGCCTTTTCTTTAATTCGTTTATTACCTGCCATAACCGTGGCCCTGAGGATTTCAGCCCATATGCCTCCCACACGGCTCTCATTATGACTTCATCACGCAGAAGACCGGACTTGCCTCTTTCAAGCAGAAATTCCAGTAACCGGAACATCGTCTGTCTCAGATAAATATGCTTCTGATTTACATTCTGGCTTTTGAGGGGGATAAGAACCCGGTTTTCCCGCAGAACCATCACACCATTACGATCATCTCCCAGAATATAACCAAATTTTCTCATGGATAAATATCCCCCATATTCCGGCTCTGCATTTCTGCAATAGCTGCTCGCGCTCTGTTGGAATCATGTCAGCATATTAATTTCATCTGAAACTTAATATCAAACAAATTCATAAGCTAAAAACCTTTGGCGGCATACAATCTAATCAGTAGCAAATAACACCAAAAACACCACAAACATAAGAGTAATACTCTAAAAAGGATAAATTTATATCCTTGAAATATTTCAAAAAGACCAATTAATTAATGAAGTGTTTTATGCTTATTATTCCCATGTTAGAGGTTTTTTTGCTCCTTCATACCGTAATCGCTCCCGCATGATGAAACCGCTCTTCCGCCATTGACCAGGATTTTTCTGTCTGAACGGATATTAACGCCTGCTGCGGTCGGGTAAAGGGATCAACAGTTCAATTAAGTCGGTTAAGAATTTCCTTCAGGCACAACGGTGATTAATTCATTGAATTAAAAGCCATTATTATCATTAGCACTTCAGGTCAGTTAAGGTACCTTAAGTATTTTGTGGCACCTTGGGCAGGTGAGGACTAAGATCTTGACGGACAGGAATTCAGCAGGTAGTCATGAATACAACGTTTTTGATCGATGGCAGGGTAGTCTTTCATAGCAGGCAGAACGCACTCGTCAGTCTGGCTCATCCGGACCTCGTGGAAATACTGAATGAGCCCTGTGCGCGTTGCCTTGAGATGCTGCTGGCTGCTCATGGTAATATCGTCACCCATGCAGAACTGTATAAAGGCGGCTGGGGTGAGGCTTATAAAGACGTATCCCCTAATACCCTGTACCAGAATATCCTACTGGCCCGCAAAGCCTTACGGAAAGTGGCAGAAACTCATGATGATTTCATTATCACCGTACCCAGGCAGGGGTTCCGCTTTAATGAAAATCTGACGGTGATGGCCGGTGACACCTCTGATAATACTGCTTCGGTTCCGCATGAACATCAGTCTGAAACACATAATGGCGGCGGTGATAATATATTGTTCAGGCGAACTATTTCTCCTCCGTTGTTCCGGGCTGTCACCCTGGCCCCTTTGCTGTTAATTCTTTTTTCGGCAATGATTTTTATTTTTACCGACTTTCATTACGGAACGGCACGTCATGATGATTTTACTGCGGACTATGATTTTTCCAGGAAATATGCCGGGTGCGAGATTTATCTCAATAAACGGCAGACCCTTTCCCGCGCGGAGAGTGAAAAGCTTCTGAATACTTTTCCGGGTTTAACATCCGGCTGCAGCGGCTCTCCGCTGAGATATATGTCGTTCTACCATAATACCCTGAGAGTGTTTTATCTCTCCTGTGACAGTAAAAATAAGGCAGATAGGATATGCAGCTCCGGCTATCTACGATTATCAGAATAGCAGGGTGCGCTGTCAGTCTGCTGATATTCATTTATTCGGTCCATCACCTGTTGGCGATGAAAAATAAAGCCGCCGGGAGCGTGATCCACTGCCTGTCGTCGTTTGACAGCCAGGTCAATAACAGCCACCTGCATGCCACGGTGACGCTGTATCTGTACCGGGAAAAAGGTAGCGTGCAGATCGTCGGTGACTACATTTCGCCTGCAGGCGTGCAGGTGCCGGTAAAACTGGTCTCCGGTCTTGTGTATCAGGCTACGGGCGAGGACTATCACGTCCGCTTTACCGGCAACACAACCTCCTTCCGGGGGGATGATATGAATGATGATTTCCGTCATCTGCTTCCTTTTTCCGTCACCAGTGAGAATGTGGATTATGTCTACCAGTTCCGCCAGCAGAACGACGGGAGTTATTTGATCCAGCAAAACGGTACTCCCCTGCTACTGTGTAAAACAATCCCTCGCCGGTGATTGTTGCATTCAGGGTAACTGTTTAATGGGATAACTGCATGTTTAAAAATAATCCCTCTCTTCTTCTCCCGAAATTCGAAAAAGATAGTTCGGATCTTCTTTCATTTTCACTGGGCCTGCGGCCCAGAAACTCAGAATGTGGTATACCGTGAGCTAC
Organism: Lelliottia sp. 489; assembly: GCF_050435885.1. Taxonomy (NCBI): domain Bacteria; kingdom Pseudomonadati; phylum Pseudomonadota; class Gammaproteobacteria; order Enterobacterales; family Enterobacteriaceae; genus Lelliottia; species Lelliottia sp. 489. The sequence continues at coordinate 653,372 of NZ_JBNDLC010000002.1, forward strand.
AATTTTGTCTATATATTGTGTTCTCACCCTTTCCCGCAACCCTTCATTCACCACCATAAAAGTGCGCTTCGCTTCTTCCCTCACCGTGGTACTCTACCGAAAAAAAATATACCCGTGATATTTGAACCTCACTGGAACGGCCATCCGATAATCTCACTATCGATTATTTTGCTATTTATTTTTTATTTAGAAGTGATATTAGCAGTGAAGAATACACAATGTGACCGTCGTAAGCGTCAGAAGGTGATGATTTCTTGATACAACTATTTCATAAAGAAGGATTTAATAGGGCATCAGCTGTGCTGGCGAACCTTCTTTGTCTTCTAAAGAATGCCCCCACTTATGCCCCCAACTGTGACTTGATTCCGGTTGAGTCCAGTTAATAACAGGGAAGAACATATGGGCAATAAACCGCAATCAATGGAATTTGGGTTAATTAAGATAGAACTGGAGAGAGTTTGAAATGGTGCCGATAATAGGAGTCGAACCTACGACCTTCGCATTACGAATGCGCTGCTCTACCAACTGAGCTATATCGGCCCTGAGAGGCCGGTTACGAGTGTAACCACGGGGCAAAAGGTTAAAACTAACGGGGTGATGCGTCAATAGCCTTGCGAATCAAAAGCCTAATTTTGCATCACCCACGTTTATTTACGCACGAATCGTATCATCGCCGAAGCCGATCCACTTGTAGGTGGTCAGCGCTTCCAGGCCCATCGGGCCACGGGCGTGGAGTTTTTGCGTGCTCACCGCCACCTCTGCGCCAAGTCCAAACTGGCCGCCGTCGGTGAAGCGCGTTGAGGCATTCACGTAGACCGCAGAAGAATCCACTTCATTGATAAAACGATCGGCGTTGCGCAGGGTGCGGGTCAGAATCGCGTCAGAGTGCTGCGTGCCGTGGGTGCGAATGTGGGCGATAGCATCGTCCAAATCGGCGACCACTTTCACATTCAGATCCAGCGACAGATATTCGTCGTCATACTGCTCTGCTTTGACCACTTCCACTTTCGCTGGGCCATCTTTCAACAACGCCAGCGCATTCTCATCTGCATGCAGCGTCACGCCGCTCTCGGCCATCTGCTTGCTCAGCGCAGGTAAGAACGTCTGCGCGATACCCTGATGCACCAGCAGCGTTTCAACGGTGTTGCAGGTACTCGGGCGCTGGGTTTTGGCGTTGACGATAATCTTCAGCGCAGGCGCGATCTCTGCGCTGTCATCCACCACGATATGACACACGCCAATCCCGCCGGTGATCACCGGAATGGTCGACTGTTCGCGGCACAGCTTGTGCAGGCCCGCGCCACCGCGTGGGATCAGCATGTCGATGTATTTATCCATGCGCAGCATTTCATTCACCAGCGCACGATCCGGGCTTTCGATAGCCTGTACCGCACCGGCTGGCAGGCCGCACTCTTCCAGCGCCTGCTGGATGACGTTAACGGTGGCCGCGTTGGTTCGCCACGTCTCTTTGCCCCCGCGCAGAATGGCGGCGTTACCGGTTTTCAGGCACAGGGAGGCGACGTCGACGGTCACGTTCGGGCGCGCTTCATAAATCACGCCGATCACACCGAGTGGGACGCGGCGACGCTCGATGCGCAGGCCGCTGTCGAGCAGCCCGCCGTCGATCACCTGCCCCACCGGATCGGCGAGGTTGCAGACCTGGCGCACGTCATCCGCGATGCTTTTAAGACGTGCGGGCGTCAGAGCCAGGCGGTCGAGCATTGCCTCGCTTAGGCCATTGTTACGCGCGTCGGCCAAATCCTGTTCGTTGGCGAGCAGGATCTGCTGAGACTGTGCTTCCAGATAATCAGCGATTTTTTCCAGAACGCGGTTTTTCTCGCGGCTGGAAAGGAGCGCCAGTTTGTAAGAGGCGGCTTTGGCAGCGGCGCCCATTTGTTCCAGCATGATTGGCTCCTTAGCGAATGATCATATCGTCACGATGCACAGCAACCGGGCCGTATTCATAGCCCAGGATGGCGTCGATTTGCTGTGAGTGATGCCCGGCAATGCGGCGCAGCGCGTCGCTGTTGTAGCGGCTGACGCCGTGGGCAATATCGCGACCTTCAAGATTACAGATACGAATCACTTCACCACGGGAGAAGTTACCTGTCACGCTTTTAATTCCTTTTGGAAGCAATGAGCTGCCTCTTTCCAGAATCGCGGCGGTCGCCCCTTCATCGACGGTAATTTCACCGGCTGGCGGTGCGCCAAAAATCCAGCGTTTGCGGTTTTCCAGCGGAGAAGCCTGCGCGTGGAAACGGGTGCCGACGGAGATTCCTTCCATCACGTCGCCAATCACACCCGGACGGCTGCCCGCTGCGATGATGGTATCGATACCCGCGCGGCAGGCCACGTCGGCGGCCTGTAGCTTGGTGCCCATTCCGCCGGTGCCCAGCCCGGAAACGCTGTCTCCGGCAATGGCGCGCAGCGCGTCATCAATGCCGTAAACGTCTTTAATCAGCTGCGCCTGCGGGTTATTGCGCGGGTCGGCAGTAAACAGCCCCTGCTGATCCGTGAGCAGCAGCAGCTTGTCTGCCCCGGCGAGAATCGCCGCCAGCGCAGAGAGATTATCGTTATCGCCGACTTTGATTTCAGCGGTTGCCACCGCATCGTTCTCGTTAATCACCGGAACGATGTTGTTATCCAGCAGCGCACGCAGGGTGTCTCGCGCGTTCAGGAAGCGTTCACGATCTTCCATGTCCGCGCGGGTCAGCAGCATCTGCCCGACGTGAATACCATAAATAGAGAACAGCTGTTCCCACAGTTGAATCAGTCGGCTTTGCCCGACCGCGGCCAGCAGCTGCTTAGAGGCGATGGTGGCGGGGAGTTCGGGGTAGCCCAGATGTTCACGCCCGGCGGCAATCGCCCCTGACGTGACAATCACAATACGATGACCTGCGGCATGAAGCTGTGCGCACTGGCGGACAAGTTCAACAATGTGGGCGCGATTAAGGCGGCGCGATCCGCCTGTTAAAACACTGGTACCGAGTTTTACCACCAGCGTCTGGCTGTCACTCATGATTCTCTGCCATTCAACAATAAGGGAAAATGATGTCAATCAGACGTTTTAACAGGACTCAGCGCCGTTGCCAACTGCTGGTGCACAAAGCTCGCGGATTTGTTGCGCGGGATCAGGAAGCGTAGCGGCAGATTTTGACAGTTGTATGACTGAAAAATTAAAACTGACTTTTTTAAACATATTCTTACTTTGTCATAAAACGTTCACCCGCAGACGATAAAACCCTTCCTGTTTTTCACGGGGTAATAAGCTGAATCTTATTGCTCAGCGAATATTAGCGCGTTTTATAAAACATCAGGATTGAAAATGAAAAAGAGCACTCTGGCATTAGTGGTAATGGGCGTTGTGGCTTCCGCATCTGTACACGCAGCTGAAGTTTATAATAAGAACGGAAATAAACTGGACGTGTACGGCAAAGTAAAAGCAATGCACTACCTGAGTGATGATGATACCAAAGACGGCGACCAGACGTATGTCCGTTTCGGCTTTAAAGGTGAAACACAAATTAACGATCAGCTGACCGGTTACGGTCGCTGGGAAGCAGAATTCTCCGGCAACAAAGCCGAGAGTGATTCCACGCAGAAAACCCGTCTGGCCTTTGCCGGTCTGAAACTGAAAGATATCGGCTCCTTCGACTATGGTCGTAACCTTGGCGCGCTGTATGATGTGGAAGCCTGGACTGATATGTTCCCGGAATTCGGCGGCGACTCTTCGGCACAGACCGATAACTTCATGACCAAACGTGCCACCGGCCTCGCCACCTACCGTAACACCGACTTCTTCGGCGTGATTGATGGCCTGGACATGACCCTGCAGTATCAGGGCAAAAACGAAGGCCGTGATGCGAAAAAACAGAACGGCGACGGCTTCGGCACCTCGTTGACCTATGATTTCGGTGGCAGCGATTTCGCCGTCAGCGGTGCGTACACCAACTCTGACCGTACCAACGCGCAGAACCTGCTGGCACGCGGTGAAGGCGAAAAAGCCGAAGCCTGGGCAACCGGTCTGAAATATGACGCCAATGATATCTACCTGGCGGCGATGTATTCTGAAACCCGTAATATGACGCCAATTTCCGGTGGTTTCGCGAATAAAGCGCAGAATTTCGAAGTTGTCGCACAATATCAGTTCGATTTCGGTCTTCGTCCGTCCCTGGGCTATGTCCAGTCGAAAGGCAAGGATATTGAAGGCATCGGCGATGAAGATCTGGTGAAATATATCGACGTCGGCGCGACCTATTATTTCAACAAAAACATGTCTGCGTTTGTTGATTATAAAATCAACCAGATTGATGACGATAATAAACTGGGCGTGAGCAGCGATGATATCGTCGCTCTGGGTATGACCTACCAGTTCTGATATCAATGAATGAAAAAAAACCCGGCGCGAGAGCAGCCGGGTTTTTATTGTCTGTCGCTTTTTTGCAGGTAAGGCGTTAAGCGGAGAGTTTGACCTGCTGGTTAGTAAAATTATCAGCCGGTTCGAGCTTTAAATCTAAGGTCGCCAGCAGATCGCGCGCTCGGTCGTGGAATCCACGCAGCGTTAGCTCCAGACGGTCGATCACTTCCTGATCCTTGATAGTTGTCGCTTCCCAGTGGCCATCTTTGTTAAACAGGCCAAAGTGATAGCTATACGTAAAACGCTTCTCTTCCGCGTTCATTTCCATCCACCAGCCCCAGAACTCCCGTTTTTCGGGTGCAGGCTTCACGTTGACGCAAACAGCCAGGCAGTCGAAAAAAAAGCGATTCTCTTCACACTGCTCTTCTCGAATATACGGGCCAAGAGCCATGAACTTCTTAATCAGTCTACTTTTCGGGTGTCCACTCGGTAACGTCATTGCGATCTCCTTTTGTGAAGCCACTGTTTTACCAAACCGTCAAAATTTAGCAATCTCTTAACACAATCTCTTGGTGATCCAGCGTGTAATCTCGTTCAATGCTTTGTCAAAATTCTGATACACCGGACTGAAGGGAATCTCGAGCAGCTTGCCATCGGAAGATGACGAGGTGATTAAACGCGACTCTTCTTCCGGGCTGAAAGGATCGTTTTTCCAGAAACCTGACAGCATTGGCGTCGGACAGCGGCGTCCAAGCAGGCCCTGGGTCTTTAATGAATAACGGTTCAGTTCCACACGCAGCGCTTCGTCTGATGCATCATGCATGCCAAGGCGGCTCGCCAGCACGTCTAAATACATCTCCGGCACGCTCCCCTGACGGGTGGGATCGCTGAGCAGCGCATGAACCACCGGCCCAAGACAGGCCACCGCTTTCAGGCGCGACGATTCCAGATAAGCCAGGCGTACCGCGACGTTGGCACCAAACCGGAAGCCAAATGCCGCCACGCGGGTGTGGTCCACCCAGGGAATATTTTCGAGCGCTTTTAACGCATGCTGGTGCAATAAGCTGGAGTCCTGCGTCAGCTTCCACTTCGAGGAAAACCCGATCGACGGCATATCGAGCGTCAGCATCGCGATCCCTTTTGGTGCAAAGTAGCGCTCAAACAGACTGAAATAATCAATCTGCAGGGAGTCCAGCCCGCCGCACATCATCACCGTCGGGAACGGGCCGTCGCCAGGCGGCATGTGCAAAAAGCCGGTGACCGGCGCACCGCCGGGAATGGTGAACTCCAGTTCACGCACGTTGCACGGCAAACGCTGGGCCGCTTCTTCATACGCACGGTTTGCCAGCGCCTGCGCCTGTTCCGCCAGATCGTCGCCCTTCAGATGCGGATAGGCGGCGATGCTGTAAAGGTTGGCGGCGTGGAGCCAGTGCTTTCCGCTGAGGGTCTGGTCCTGCTCCTGGTTAGCCTTTTGCTGCCAGAGCATCGCCTGCGTCGCCCATTCGTAAATCCAGTTACCACCGCGATAGCCGACGACCGTATCGTAGAGATCGCTGTCGGTGCGGTCGGCCTCGCTCATGACGATGCGCGCCTGGACGTCGAGAATTTCACGGGCATCAATGCCGCGCCAGATCCACATCAGACGGTTAATCATGCGATACCAATGCGGCACGTTTTTGCCGTCCAGAGCGGACTGCACAGCAGGCTGAGTGCCAGGGTTGAAGCGACGAACAAGAGTCGACGTTTCCGGGTGTTTGAAACGAGGTTTGAACAGGGTTTCGCTAAGATTCGCCTGGGTCATTGCGCGCTGCCTCCATGATTACGTCACATAGAGGCATTGTAACGCGCTGGAGGCTAAAAAAAACAACGCCCGGCATCACCGGGCGTTAAAAATAATTTCGTTCTGCAATTAACGGCCAGAAATCGGCGGTACGAAGACCACGCCCATATCCCACGGCTGTTCAATCCAGGTATCCTGCGGGATGTCGATAACATAGTCGTTGACCAGCGGACGACCAGCTGGTTTGGCGAAGATGGTGACGAAATGCGCTTTTGGATACATTTCACGGATCGCAACGGCAGTGCCGCCGGTATCGACCAGATCGTCGATGACGATAAAGCCTTCGCCGTCGCCTTCAGCGCGTTTCAGCACGGTCAGCTCGCGCTGGTTATCGTGGTCATAGCTGGAGATGCAGACGGTATCGACATGGCGAATACCCAGTTCACGAGCCAGCAATGCGCCCGGTACCAGACCGCCACGGCTCACGGCAATAATGCCTTTCCACTGTTCAGAAGGCATCAGGCGTGCAGCTAGTTTGCGCGCGTGAATCTGCAACATGTCCCAGGTGACGACGTATTTTTCGCTCATGTGAAGTGTCCCAGCCTGTTTATATACGGCTTAAAAAGTGTTCGAGGGGGAAATAGGTTGCGCGAGATTATAGAGATCTGACGCACTAAAAACCAGTGTTTAGCGGCGCGGGGCGGAGTTTTTACGTGCTTAATGCTAGCAGCGAACGGAGAAAGTGGTATTCTCAACCTCATCTCGCAAGCCCGACTTGTGCTGACTATCACTCTGCTAACCCTGTGACCTGCAAGCTTGTTTGCAGCGCCACGACAAGGAGACTTATCGTGTCTGAACTGTCTCAATTATCGCCACAGCCGCTGTGGGATATTTTTGCCAAAATCTGTTCCATTCCTCACCCTTCCTATCATGAAGAACAGCTTGCCGAACATATTATGGGCTGGGCGAAGGAAAAAGGCCTGCACGCAGAGCGTGACCAGGTTGGCAATATTCTGATTCGTAAAGCGGCCACCGCAGGCATGGAAAACCGCAAACCGGTTGTGCTGCAGGCGCACCTGGATATGGTGCCGCAGAAAAACAACGATACCGACCACGACTTCACGAAAGATCCGATTCAGCCGTACATCGACGGCGAATGGGTTAAAGCACGCGGCACCACGCTGGGCGCAGATAACGGCATCGGTATGGCCTCCGCGCTGGCGGTGCTGGCTGACGATCGCGTTGAGCACGGCCCGCTGGAAGTGCTGCTGACCATGACCGAAGAAGCGGGTATGGACGGTGCTTTTGGTCTGCAGGCCAACTGGCTGCAGGCAGATATCCTGATCAACACCGACTCTGAAGAAGAGGGTGAGATCTACATGGGTTGCGCGGGGGGGATTGATTTCATCTCTACCCTGCCTCTGACCCGTGAAGCGGTTCCGGCTGGCTTCCAGACCTTCAAGCTGACGCTGAAAGGGCTGAAAGGCGGTCACTCGGGCGGCGATATCCATTTAGGTCTGGGCAATGCCAACAAACTGCTGGCGCGCTTCCTGGCCGGTCACGCGGCTGAGCTGGATCTGCGTCTGGTGGACTTCAACGGTGGTACCCTGCGTAACGCGATTCCTCGCGAAGCCTTCGCCACCGTTGCCGTTGCAGCAAACAAAGCCGACGAGCTGAAAAACCTGGCGAACGTCTACCTGGATATCCTGAAAAACGAACTGTCAGTCAAAGAAAAAAACCTGACCGTGGTTCTGGAAGCCGTATCCAGCGATAAAGCCGCGCTGACGACCGAGTCACGCGACCGCTTTGTGCAGCTGCTGAACGCCACGCCAAACGGCGTGATCCGCAACTCTGACGTGGCGAAAGGCGTGGTGGAAACCTCCCTGAACGTCGGCGTTGTCACCATGAGCGACGACAGCGCGGAAATCATCTGCCTGATCCGTTCTCTTATCGACAGCGGTAAAGAGTATGTCGTGAGCATGCTGGAATCACTGGGCAAACTCTCTGGTGCGAAAACTTCCGCCAAGGGCAGCTACCCAGGCTGGCAGCCAGATGCGACCTCTCCGGTCATGGCGCTGGTGCGTGAAACCTATCAGCGTCTGTTCAACAGCACGCCGAACATTCAGGTGATCCACGCGGGTCTGGAGTGCGGTCTGTTCAAGAAACCGTATCCGGATATGGATATGGTCTCCATTGGGCCGACCATTACCGGGCCACACTCTCCGGACGAGCAGGTGCATATCGAAAGCGTGGGCCACTACTGGACGCTGCTGACAGAACTGCTGAAAGCGATTCCGGCTAAGTAAGACGCTGTACGTGCCCGGCGGCAGTGCGTTGTCGGGCCAGCAGAATACGTGCCATAGCGATATGTAGACATAGGCCCGGTAAGCGAAGCGCTACCGGGCTTTTTTATACGTTCTATAACCCCAGCACCAGCTGTCGCTCCAGCTGCGGGTCCAGCAGCGTGACGTGTAAACCCACCAGCCTCACTCCCCTTCCCCCACGGCGCTCCTGCCAGGCTTTCTTCGCCGTTGCGATCAGGTCGTCTTTATTGAGTCGCGGCCAGACATGCTCCTGGGTTGTTTGCTGGAAGTCGTTAAACTTGAGTTTCACCCCCTGCCGGGCAATCAGCAGATCGGGTTTCACCTTCGCCAGACGCCGCTCCAGCTCGGGATAGAGCTGCTCGTTAATAATGGTTTCGCAGTCACTCCACTCGTGGATATCTTCCGCAAGGGTGCGCTCCACTCCCACCGATTTACGCAGCCGCTCGCTGTTAATGCTGCGCTCATCAATTCCCTGACTACGCTCCCACAGCACCCGGCCAAATTTGCCAAAGCGTTTAAGCAGCATCGCCAGATCGCTGTTCTGCACGTCTTCGCAGGTGCGCAGACCCAGCGTTTCCAGCTTTGCGGCCGAGACTTTACCGACGCCAGGGATTTTGCCCAGCGGCAGAGTTTTCAAAAAGGCCGGGACCTCATCAGGCGTGATGACATATTGCCCGTCCGGTTTATTCAGATCCGAGGCGATTTTGGCGAGGAATTTGACCGGCGCAATCCCGGCGGAGGCCGTTAAATTCAGCTCTTTAAAAATGGTCTGGCGGATCTCCTGCGCCATCAGCGTAGCGGAGCCGTGGCAGTGCAGACTGTCCGTGACGTCGAGATAGGCTTCGTCGAGAGAAAGGGGTTCGATGAGCGACGTGTAGCGGGAGAAGATTTCCCGGATATGGGCCGAGGCTTCTTTGTAAGCATCGAAGCGGCCGGGCAACAGAATGAGATGAGGACAGAGTTTGAGCGCCATCGCCGTGGGCATGGCGCTACGCACGCCAAATTTGCGCGCCGGATAGTTGGCAGTGCTGATCACACCACGCTTAACGCGGCTGCCGCCAATGGCGATGGGGACATCCCGCAGCGCCGGATTATCACGCATCTCTACGGCGGCAAAAAAGCAGTCCATATCGACATGGATTATTTTGCGCATACTTAACCCTCACCCTTTTACTGGATAAGTATACAGTGAAAAATTCAGAATTGAAAAGTATCAGCGTCTTCACATCCTCCACAATTACGCAAAGTTCCTGGTTTCAAACGCGGCCTGATAAGTTATAAATGCCAACTAATTTGTAAACTCATTAGTTCACTCTTGCGAAAAAATGCAGCGATGCTAATGTGAGCGCTCCTAATCCAGAAAATTCTGATTTCGGGTCTCTTTTGCCGTCCTGGCAAGTTGGTTTGGCTTTATCAAGGAACTTGTAGTATGCGTAAAATCGCATTGTTCATTGCGATGCTTCTGATCCCGTGTGTCTCGTTCGCAGGGCTGCTTGGCAGCAACAGTTCAACCACACCGGTCAGCAAAGAATATAAACAACAATTAATGGGATCACCGGTTTATATTCAGATCTTCAAGGAAGAACGCACGCTCGATCTATTTGTCAAAATGGGCGAGACATATCAACTGCTTGATAGCTACAAAATCTGTAACTATTCCGGCGGATTAGGTCCGAAACAACGTCAGGGTGATTTCAAAAGTCCTGAAGGGTTTTATACCGTTCAGCGCAATCAGCTCAAACCCGACAGCCGCTTCTATAAAGCCATCAATATCGGCTTCCCGAACGCCTATGATCGTGCCCATGGTTACGAAGGTAAATACCTGATGATTCACGGTGCCTGCGTGTCTATCGGCTGCTACGCCATGACGGACAGCGGTATTGATGAGATTTTCCAGTTTGTGACCGGCGCGTTAGTCTTCGGCCAGGCGGGCGTGCAGGTGAGCATTTATCCGTTCCGCATGACCGATGCCAACATGCAGCGCCATAAGTATTCGACCTACGCGGATTTCTGGAAACAGCTGAAACCGGGTTACGACTACTTCCAGCAGACGCACAAGCCACCGACCGTCTCGGTCGCGGATGGTCGATACATTGTCAGCAAACCGCTGAGTCATGAAGTCGTCCACCCGCAGCTGGCGTCAAACTACACGGTTCCCGAGACAAAATAGTGCCCACTCGCCTGGCATAATCTTTTGCCAGGTTTCATTGCCCGTCAGGGGCTGAGTGGCAATCACCGTGACCACATCGTTGGGTGTGGTCTCGGTTTGAAAATCAATTTCCACATCCTGATCCAGCAGTTTTGCCACGCCAAACGGCGCGCGACGCGTGATCCAGAAAAGATTGGTCGAGCAGAACGCCATCACATAGCGCCCATCTGACAGCAGCATGTTAAACACACCTTTCTCACGCAGCTCACAGGCCAGCGTGCCGATGTATTTAAACACTGCTTCCATATTTCCCGGCGTGCGCGGATAGCGCTCTGTCAGCTTGTGTAGTAACCAGCAAAACGCTTTCTCACTGTCGGTTTCACCCACCGGACGGAAATTGCCCGTCTCCAGCGATTTATAGCCGGTCAGTTGCCCGTTATGGGCGTAAGTCCAGTTGCGGCCCCACAGTTCACGGGTAAACGGATGGGTATTTTCCAGCGCCACTTCGCCCCGATTCGCCTGACGAATATGGGCAATGACCGAGCAGGATTTTATCGGATAATCCTGGACCAGTCGGGCGATGGGAGAGTTGAAGCTGGGTTGCGGATCTTTGAACGTGCGACAGCCTTTGCCTTCGTAGAAGGTAATGCCCCAGCCGTCTTTATGCGGCCCGGTTCCTCCACCGCGCTGCACCAGCCCGGTGAAACTAAAGCAGATATCGGTTGGCACATTGGCGCTCATCCCGAGCAATTCGCACATACATCACCTCCACAACAGCGGGGGCAAGAGTGCCCCCAGCGAAGTCTTACTTAACCATCTCTTTTTCGATCAGCTGGATCAGGATATGAATCACTTTGATGTGAATTTCCTGAATACGGTCAGCATAACCAAAATGCGGCACGCGGATTTCGATATCCGACGAGCCCGCCATTTTACCGCCATCTTTGCCGGTCAGAGTGATGACTTTCATCCCCTTCTCACGCGCAGCGTCAATGGCTTTGATGACGTTGCCGGAATTACCAGACGTGGAGATCCCCAGCAGCACATCGCCTTCACGCCCTACCGCTTCAACGTAGCGCGAGAAAATATGATCGTAACCGAAGTCGTTACCCACGCAGGAGATGTGGCTAACGTCAGAAATCGCGATCGCCGGGTAGCCCGGACGGTTTTCACGGTAGCGACCGGTCAGCTCTTCAGCGAAGTGCATCGCATCGCAATGTGAACCGCCGTTACCGCAGGAGAGCACTTTGCCGCCAGCTTTGAAACTGTCTGCCAGCAGAACCGCCGCGCGCTGAATCGCGTGAATATTGGCTTCATCTTTCAGAAAGTTGGCCAGCGTTTCCGCCGCTTCGTTCAGTTCGTTACGAATAAGATCCTGGTACATGAGGATAATCCTTCAGTATTGATGAAATAACACAGGGAGTGTACCGGATCGCGAGAAAAGCGAGAAGCTATACCCGTCATACTTGACGTGGTATGTGCGCTGGCAGTGCCTGCTCTCCCCCCTCTCACTGACTTAAGTCTGCTCCTGGTCATGGCGATGCAGATCCCTCGGCGTTTTGATTATTCGTGCCAGTCAAAACCTGAACAATGTGAACCAGGTTGTAATTATTTTGTGAATGCATTGCTAAAAGAAATAACATCCACTACAACCATATCATCACAAGTGGTCAGACCTCCTACAAGCAAGGGAGCTTTTCTTTATGATGATTTTGAGCATTATCGCAACCGTTGTTCTGCTCGGTGTGTTGTTCTATCACCGCGTCAGTTTATTACTGAGTAGCCTGATTCTGTTGGCCTGGACGGCTGCGCTTGGCCTGTCTGGTCTGTGGAATATCTGGGTTGTGCTGCCGCTGGCAATTATCCTGCTGCCGCTCAACGTGCCTTCGATGCGTAAGTCGATGATTTCCGCCCCGGTGTTCCGTGGCTTCCGTAAAGTGATGCCACCGATGTCACGCACGGAAAAAGAAGCCATCGACGCGGGCACCACCTGGTGGGAAGGCGATCTGTTCCAGGGCAACCCGGACTGGAAAAAGCTGCACAACTACCCGCAGCCACGGCTGACAGCAGAAGAACAAGCCTTTATTGATGGTCCGGTAGAAGAAGCGTGCCGCATGGCGAACGACTTCCAGATCACCCATGAAATGGCCGATCTGCCTCCGGAACTGTGGGCCTATCTGAAAGAGCATCGCTTCTTCGCGATGATCATCAAGAAAGAGTACGGCGGCCTGGAGTTCTCCGCTTACGCTCAGGCTCGCGTGCTGCAAAAACTGGCGGGTGTGTCAGGTATCCTGGCGATCACCGTCGGCGTACCAAACTCTTTAGGCCCAGGCGAACTGCTGCAGCATTACGGCACCGAAGAGCAAAAAGATCACTATCTGCCGCGTCTGGCGCGTGGTCAGGAAATCCCTTGCTTCGCGCTGACCAGCCCGGAAGCTGGCTCTGATGCGGGTGCGATCCCGGATACCGGCGTAGTCTGCATGGGCGAGTGGCAGGGCCAGCAGGTGCTGGGTATGCGCCTGACCTGGAACAAGCGTTACATTACGCTGGCACCGATTGCCACCGTACTGGGCCTGGCATTCAAACTCTCTGACCCGGACAGACTGCTGGGCGACGAGGAAGATCTGGGCATCACCTGTGCGCTGATCCCAACCTCTACGCCTGGCGTCGAAATTGGTCGTCGTCACTTCCCGCTGAACGTACCGTTCCAGAACGGTCCGACCCGTGGCGAAGATATCTTTGTACCGATTGATTACATCATCGGTGGTCCGAAAATGGCCGGACAGGGCTGGCGTATGCTGGTGGAATGTCTGTCGGTTGGTCGCGGTATTACCCTGCCGTCGAACTCTACCGGTGGCCTGAAATCCGTCGCGATGGGGATTGGTGCTTACGCCCATATCCGCCGTCAGTTCAAAATCTCCATCGGTAAGATGGAAGGTATCGAAGAGCCACTGGCGCGTATCGCGGGCAACGCTTACGTGATGGATGCGGCGGCGTCGCTGATCACCTACGGCATCATGCTGGGCGAAAAACCGGCTGTGCTGTCGGCTATCGTGAAGTATCACTGTACCCATCGTGCGCAGCAGTCAATTATTGATGCGATGGATATTGCTGGCGGTAAAGGCATTATGCTCGGCGAAGGTAACTTCCTGGCGCGCGGCTATCAGGGCGCACCGATTGCCATCACCGTGGAAGGCGCCAACATCCTCACCCGCAGCATGATGATCTTCGGTCAGGGCGCGATTCGCTGCCATCCGTATGTACTGGAAGAGATGGCTGCGGCGCAAAACAACGACGTGAATGCGTTCGACAAGCTGCTGTTTAAACACATCGGCCACGTCGGCAGCAATAAAATGCGCAGCTTCTGGCTGGGCCTGACGCGCGGTCTCACCAGCGCCACACCAACGGGTGATGCGACCAAACGTTACTACCAGCATCTCAACCGCCTGAGCGCGAACCTGGCGCTGCTGTCAGACGTGTCGATGGCAGTCCTCGGCGGCAGCCTGAAGCGTCGCGAGCGTATCTCTGCGCGTCTGGGCGATGTCCTGAGTCAGGTGTTTCTTGCCTCTGCGGTCCTGAAACGTTACGACGATGAAGGCCGTCATGAAGCGGATCTGCCGTTAGTCCACTGGGGCGTGCAGGATGCGCTCTATCAGGCAGAGCAGGCGATTGACGATCTGCTGGCGAACTTCCCGAACCGCTTTGTGGCAGGCGCACTGCGCGTGGTGATCTTCCCAACCGGACGTCATCATCTGGCACCGTCCGATATCCTGGATCACAAAGTGGCGAAGATCCTGCAGGTTCCAAGTGCAACCCGCTCCCGTATCGGTCGCGGTCAGTACCTGAAGCCTACCGAGCATAACCCGGTTGGTCTGCTGGAAGAGGCGCTGCTGGATGTGATGGCAGCCGATCCTGTTCACCAGAAAATCTGTAAACAGCTGGGCAAAAACCTGCCGTTTACTCGCCTGGATGAACTGGCCAAACAGGCGCTGGCGGGTGGCATCATCGATCAGAATGAAGCCGCGGTACTGGTGAAAGCGGAAGAGAGCCGTCTGCGCAGCATTAACGTGGATGATTTCGAGCACGACGAGCTGGCGACCCGGCCGGTAAAGCTGCCGGAGAAGGTCCGCAAACCTGAAGCGGCCTAACCCGCATCGCTTCCACAAACCCCGCCGCGTGCGGGGTTTTTTATTGCCACATTTTCTCTTTTTCCCGTGCTACAGTGTCAAAAAGCCGTCTTTCGAGGAGTCATGATTGTGCCTGGTTTGAAGATTACCCTTTTACAACAGCCCCTGGTGTGGATGGACGGTCCCGCCAACCTGCGCCATTTTGATCGTCAGCTCGAAGAGATCACCGGACGCGATGTGATTGTGCTGCCGGAGATGTTCACTACCGGGTTCGCCATGGAGGCAGCAAAGCAGTCTCTGGCGCAGGATGACGTCGTCGCGTGGATGCACAGCAAGGCCCGGCAGACGAACGCTCTCGTCGCGGGGAGCGCCGCGCTGCAGACCGAGCGCGGGCCGGTGAACCGCTTCCTGCTGGTGGAACCGGACGGCACGCTGCATTTTTACGATAAACGCCACCTGTTCCGCATGGCCGATGAGCATCATCACTACGAGGCGGGTAACGAGCGGGTGGTGTTTGAGTGGCGCGGCTGGCGCATTCTGCCGCTGGTCTGTTACGACCTGCGCTTCCCGGTCTGGTCACGCAACTGTAATGATTACGATCTGGCGCTGTACGTCGCCAACTGGCCTGCGCCGCGCTCGCTGCACTGGCAAGCGCTGTTGGTGGCGCGCGCCATTGAGAATCAGGCGTATGTGGTGGGCTGTAACCGCGTAGGCACCGATGGCAACGGGCATCACTACCGCGGCGATAGCCGGGTGGTGAATCCGCAGGGGGAAATTATTGCCACCGCCGAACCGCATCAGGCGACGCGTATCGACGCCGAGCTTTCGCTGACGGCACTGAAAGAGTACCGGGAGAAGTTTCCGGCATGGCAGGACGCCGATCCCTTTAGCATTGGATGAAAAAAAGCCGGGTGCGGCAGCGCCTCACCCGGCTTACACATGCTGATAGCGGCTTGTTAACTCACTAACGCCTGCCCGTCTTTGCGGCTTTCGGTTGCGGCGACGTAGTGCCCTTCCGGCATGCGGTAAATCACCTGCGCGCCGCCAAAGTTATAATCCTGTAGCGGATCTTCCACCGTAATTTGATGCCCGCGTTCGCGCAGCGCCGCAATGGTATTACGGTCGAAGCTCGATTCAACGATCACTTCCCGGCCCTTCACCACGCGCCAGCGCGGCGCATCGATCGCCGCCTGGGGGTTTTGCCCGTGCAGCATAATACGCAGCGCCATCTGCATGTGCCCCTGCGCCTGCATTGGCCCGCCCATCACGCCAAACGACATCAGCGGTTTACCCTGCCCGTCCATCGCGAAGCCTGGAATAATGGTATGGAACGGACGCTTACTGCCCGCCAGGGCATTAGGATGTTTAGGATCCAGCACAAAGCCGCAACCGCGGTTTTGCAGGCTAATGCCCGTGTCCGGCACCACGACGCCTGAGCCAAAGCCCATAAAGTTGGACTGGATAAAGGAGATCATCATCCCGCTGGAATCGGCGGCAGAGAGGTAAACCGTACCGCTTTGCGTCGGCGCGCCGTAGGTGAAATCAGAGGCGTTATCCTGATCGATCAGCGCCGCGCGCGATTTCAGATAGTGGTCGCTTAACAGCTCTTTCGCGGCAAACTCCATGTGCTCTTCGTCGGCCACGTAGCGATCGAGATCCGCCAGCGCCAGTTTCATCGCCTCGATCGACAGATGCAGAGATTGCACAGAGTCCGGATGATGTTTTTCGATCCCGCACTGCTCCAGAATCCCCAGCGCGATAAGCGTGGCGATCCCCTGACCGTTTGGCGGCAGTTCCTGCACTGAGCCACCGGCGAAATCGCGCGACAGCAGTTCCACCCAGTCGACGCGATGATTCGCCAGATCGTCTGCCGTCAGATGCGCGCCGTGCTCTTTGGCGAAGGCAGCGATTTTCTGCGCCAGCTCACCGCGATAGAAGGCTTCGCCGTTGGTTTTGGCAATCAGCTCAAGAGAGTTCGCCTGCGCCGGGTTGCGGAAAATCTCACCGATGCGCGGCGCGCGGCCCTCTGGCGCAAAGCAGGCGCTAAAGCCCGGCTGATCTTTCAGTTTGTTAAAGCCGCGCTGCCACAGGTGACCAATCAGCGGCGACACCGGGAAACCGTTACGCGCGTACTCAATGGCCGGTTGCGCCAGAGTCGTCAGCGGCAGCGTGCCAAAACGCTCGGCCAGTGCCACCCAGCCGGAGACGGCGCCCGGCACCGTCACCGCGTCCCAGCCAAGCTCTGGCACGTCGGTTTTGCCCGCGTACAGATCCGCATGCCAGCTGGCAGGCGAACGGCCTGACGCGTTCAGACCGTGCAGCTTTTCGCCGTCCCAGACGATGGCAAAGGCGTCGCTGCCAATGCCGCAGCCCGTCGGTTCAACCACCGTCAGGGCCATGGCTGTGGCTATGGCGGCATCAACGGCGTTACCGCCAAGCTGTAACATCCGCATCCCGGCCTGCGCCGCCAGCGGCTGTGAAGTGGCGACCGCGTTGTGCCCCATCATTGGCGGGCGTCGTGAATCGTAACCGGTCGTAAAATCAAGCGCTTTGGTCATCATGACTCCTTAGTCGTGGCGCGGATCGAGCGCATCGCGCAGCCCGTCACCGAGTAAATTAAAGCCCTGTACCGCAAGGAAAATGGCGATACCAGGGAAAACAGACATCCATGGCGCCTGTTCCAGAAAACCTTTTGCCGTGTTGAGCATCGAGCCCCAAGACGGATTCGGCGGCTGCTGGCCAAGGCCGAGAAACGACAGGCTGGCCTCGGCGATAATGGCGGAGGCAATCGCCAGCGTGGCCTGCACCAGAATTGGTGACATCACATTGGGCAGCACATATTTCACGATGATCCAGCGATCCGGCAGGCCAATCGCCTTCGCGCCGTCGATGTACTCTTCATTACGAATGGCGATCACCTGGCCGCGCGTCAGACGGGCAAAGATCGGCATGGCCGACAGCCCGATGGCGATCATCGCGTTCGTCAGGCTTGGCCCTAAAAACGCCCCTAGGGCGATCGCCATGATCAGGAACGGGCATGCCAGCAGCGCTTCGATAAAGCGTGAGATCACGCCGTCCCAGATCCCCTGGAAGTAACCGGCCACCAGCCCGAGCGGTACCCCGATCACCACGGCAATGACCACCGACATACAGCCCGCCATCAGGGACGTTCGCGCGCCCCAGACGATGCGCGAGAGAATGTCGCGGCCCAGCTCATCGGTGCCAAACCAATACAGCTCTGACGGCGGCTTACGCACCGCCAGGAAGTTGGCTTTGACCGGATCAAACGGGGCAAGCCAGGGGGCAATCAGGGCGATGAGCACAAAGATGCCGACAATCACCGCGCCAATCACAGCACTTTTATTGGCGAGAAATTTCTTCAGCACCCGATTCTGCGCGCGCGGCAACGCAGGTACTACGGTTTGAGTCGTCAGTTCAGCCACGATTAACCTCGCATTTTCGGGTTGATGAGGACGTAGAGCACGTCAGCCAGCAGGTTCAGCATCAGGAAGCCAATCGCCACGATCAGCACCACGCCCTGCACCACCGCGTAATCACGGTTAAACACTGAATCGACGATCATTTTGCCAAAACCCGGAATTGTGAAGACCTGCTCGGTCAGCACCGCGCCGCCCAGCAGTTCGCCAAACAGCAGCGTGGTGAGGGTGATCACCGGCACCAGCGCGTTGCGAAACGCGTGCTTGAGGATCACCGCTTTCGGCAGCAGCCCCTTTGCCCGCGCGGTACGGATGTAATCGGCTTTCAGCACGGCGATCATCGAGGCGCGCGTGTGGCGCATCAGCGTCGCCGCCAGGCCGGTGCCGAGCACCGACGCAGGCAGCAGCAGCGTGCGCAGGTTTTGCAGCGGATCTTCGCTGAACGGCACATAGCCGGAGGCGGGCAGCCACTGCAAATTGACCGAGAAGACCAGAATTAACAGGATCCCCAGCCAAAAGTGCGGTATCGAGATCCCCGAGATCGCCACAAAGTTGGCGCCATGATCGACCCAGCTGTTTTTGTTAACCGCCGCGAGGATCCCCATGCTGATGCCGAACACCAGCGCAATGATCATCGCCAGCAGCGACAGCTCCATCGTGACCGGCAGTTTGCTGGCAATCAGCGACGTCACGGGCTCGTGAGTGCGTAAAGAGACCCCAAGATCGCCCTGCAGCGCACGCGTTAGCCAGTCAAAATATTGCACCGGCAGCGGCGCATCGAGATTCAGTTCTGCGCGCAGCTGAGCAATCACCGCCGGATCGCGCTCTTCGCCCGCCATCGCAATCAGCGGATCGCCGGGCAGCAGTTTTTGCAGCCCGAAGACCATCATGCTCACCAGCAGTAAAGTCGGGATCGCCAGCAGCAGGCGTTTGCAAATCAGTTCCAGCATGGTTTCTCCTCACGCCCTCAGTTACTTAGCAAGCGACAAGCCCGCCAGACGCACGATGCCGTCCGGGTACGGTTTGAAGCCCTGCACGCTCTTGTTCAGGCCAAAAATGCGCGGCTCAAAGTAGAGATAGGCAATCGGCATGTCCGTTTGCAGCTGTTTTACGACCTTGTCGTACAGCGGCTGGCGGGCAGCGGGATCGGTGCTCAGACGCGCCTGGGTCAGCCACTCGTCGACCTGCGCATTGCTGTAACGGCCGTCGTTGAGGTTGCCTTTGCTGTTGATGAAACCAAAGATGCTGCCGTCTGGATCCGGACGACCGGACCAGCCGGAGAAGCTCAGCTGATAGTCACCGCTCTGCTGACGATCGAGCAGCGTGGCGAATTCCGTCATTTGCAGATTCAGGTTAAAGCCCGCTTCCGCCGTCATCGCCTGCAGAACCTGGCCCACCTGCTGTGATGTCGGGTTGTTCGGCACCAGCAGATTGACGTTTAGCGGCCCGTTGATGCCCGCCGCTTTTAGCAGGGCTTTCGCTTTTTCCACATCGCGGGCCGGAACCGGCACCTTGACGTGGTAAGGGCTGACCGGCGAAAACGCCTGGTTTGCCGGGGTATACAACCCTTCAAACACCACCTGGTTCAGCGCATCGCGGTCGATGGCCAGTGAAAACGCTTCACGGACGCGCGCATCTTTGAACGGATCGTTGGCCGGAACTTTGCCGTTATTGATGTTGAAGGTGATCCCCTGATAACCGAGACCGGTCACTTTCGCCAACGCCAGTTTGCTGTCGGCTTCAACGGTTTTTACGTCGCTGGCGGCGATACCTTCTGTCAGATCGAGATCCCCCGCGCGCAGGTTTGCCAGACGCACCGAGGCATCCGGGATCGGCAGATAGATGATTTTGTCGAAGTGATAGGCGTCTTTGTTCCAGTAGTTGTCGAAACGGCTCAGAACGATGCGGTCCTGAGAGACGCGGCTGTCAAATTTGTACGGGCCAGAGCAGACAGGATGGGCGGCAAAATCCGGCTTTTTGGCCGCTTCCGGCGCCATCATCGCGCCTGCGCGGTCGGTCAACTGCATCAGCAGTGCGGCATCTGGCGTTTTCAGGTGAATGGCAATTTGAGTTGGGCTTTTCACTTCCACCGATTCGACAGAAGAGATCTCACTTTTACGCAGCGAGCCTTTTAAGGTCAGGGCGCGTTCGAGGTTATATTTCGCCGCTTCAGCGTCAAATTTTTCGCCGTCGTGGAAGGTCACCCCCTCACGCAGATTCATGGTCAGGGTTTTGTTGTCGTCGCTCCAGGACCAGTCTTTTGCCAGGCCCGGCACGACCTTCAGATTTTCATCCACATCCACCAGCCTGTCGCACAGAGAGGCGAAGACGAAGCGGCCATAGTAGGTGCGCGCCAGATGAGGATCGAGCATATCCGGATCTGCGCCCAGACCAATTCGCAGAACGCTTTCCGAGTGCGCAGGGAGTGCTGCGCCCAACAACATAACACTTCCCAGTACGGTCAAAAGAGAATTACGCATTGTCATTATCATGAGTTCCTTGCTGGAAGAGACGAGAGTGATGCCGCATGTTCAAACAGCGCGCGGCGGCGCAAAAAGGCGGCGGATGGCGGTGCTATCTGAATAACACTGCGATCGCGGTTAATTTCCTGCCAGCGATGGCAGGCGACCTGGCGCCCGCCCTCCAGAACCTGTGCGATCGGTTCGACCTGGCGGCATTCATCCGTGACATACGGGCAGCGGGTGTGGAACCGACACCCGGAAGGGGGATTCGCCGGATTCGGTAAATCGCCCTGCAACAGCGGCGCGTCGCGCTCCATGCCCGGCTGCATCTGGGGCGCAGAGGCAATCAGCGCCTGCGTGTACGGGTGCAGCGGCGCGTCAAAGATTTCATCGACGGTAGCCAGCTCAACAATCTGGCCGAGATACATCACCGCCACGCGGTCGCTCATATGGCGAATGACCGCCAGGCCGTGAGCGACAATCACCATTGTCAGCCCCAGCTGGTGTTTCAGGCTTTCGAGCAGGTTCACTACCTGCGCCTGCACGGAGACATCCAGCGCGGAAACCGGCTCATCGCCCAGCAGCAGTTTTGGCCCGGAGGCTAGCGCGCGCGCAATGCCGATACGCTGACGCTGTCCGCCGGAAAACTCGTGCGGATAGCGTCCGGCCCAGGCGGCAGGCAGCCCGACGGTTTTCAGCAGTTCCGCGACGCGATACTGGCGGTCGGCTTTTTTCATATTCTGGTGCAGCCACAGGGGTTCACCGACGATCTGCTCTACCGTCATGCGCGGATTGAGCGAGGCGAACGGGTCCTGAAAGATGATTTGCAGTTCACGGCGGAGCTGGTTCAGGCGCGAACCTGACGCGTGGGTAATCTCTTCGCCCTGATAGAACACGCGCCCTTCGCTGGCCGCCAGCAGGCGAAGCAGCAGTCGACCGAGGGTGGATTTCCCGGAACCGGACTCACCGACAATGGCCAGCGTTTCGCCCGGCATCACGGCGAGTGAAACCCGGTCAACGGCGGTGACAAAACGGGCCGGCGCAAAGAGTTTTTTCGGGCCAGGGAAGAGTTTGCTCAGATCGCGAGCTTCAAGGATCGGGGTGGTCATGCAATTTCTCCCAGCGCAATGTGTTGCTCAAGGGGCACACGGAAACAGGCCACCTGATGGCCCGCTCCAAGGGTGTGAAGCTGCGGTTTTTCATCGTGGCAGCGCGTCTGGGCGAACGGACAACGTGTCGCGAAACGGCAGCCCTTCGGCATCGATTCGGGCAACGGCACGCTGCCCGGGATGGTCGAAAGCTGGCCTTTACGCGCACCGAGGGACGGAATCGACCCCATCAGACCGATGGTGTAGGGGTGCTGCGGATCGGCAAAAATACTCTCGACGCTGCCCTGCTCCACGACCTGTCCGGCATACATCACCGCCACCTGCTGCGCGACTTCCGCCACCACACCCAGATCGTGGGTGATCATCAGCACGGCGGTGCCGGTTTCGGCTTTTAAGGTATTCAGCAACGTCAGGATTTGCGCCTGGATTGTCACGTCCAGCGCGGTGGTTGGTTCGTCGGCAATCAGCAGACGCGGGTGGTTAATGAGCGCCATCGCAATCATCACACGCTGGCGCATCCCGCCGGAAAGCTGATGGGGATAAGATTTAAGACGCATTTCCGGTGCCGGGATCTGCACCTTTTCCAGAATTTGCAGCGCCACTTTCATGGCGTCGGATTTCGACATTTTCTGGTGGCGGATCACCGCTTCACTAAGCTGATCGCCGAGAGTAAAAGCCGGGTTGAGGGAGGTCATCGGCTCCTGAAAGATCATCGCCAGTTCACTGCCGCGCAGATCGGCGTATTCACGCGGGGAGAGCTTGCGCAGATCGTGGCGACGGAACTGCATTTCACCGCTGACAATCTGCGCACTGGCAGGCAGTAGCCCCATCAGCGCCAGCGACGTGATACTTTTTCCGCAGCCGGACTCCCCCACCAGCGCCAGCGTTTCACCGGATTTCACGGTCAGGGAGATGCCGTCGAGCACGCTGACCGGCGATCCAGCGAATTTCACATTGAGATTGTGCAGGCGAAGGACCGGCGCTGCCTCCTTAAAAGGGATCGTCGTCATAACAGGGAATCATCCTCAAGGTTGATGGCCTGAATCAGGGCAGTTTGCAGGGTGAGCAGGTGTTCGCGCATCGCGGCGGCTGCTTCATTGGGCTGGCGGTGGATAATCGCCGTCATGATTTTGTGGTGGTGATCGTTGTAGCTGTCGACGCGCTCTGGGGTACGCGCCAGCTCACGCAGGTGCTGCCAGCTAGGTTCGCGCCGGACTGCATCAATAGCATCGAACAACCCCAGCATCAGGCGATTACCCGCAGCCTCAGCAATGGCGCGGTGAAAGGCGCTGTCCCACAGTTCGTTAAGATCGCGGTCATCCGGGCTGACCTTGTCGATGCGTTCCAGCATGCGCTGCATCAGCGCGAGGTTTTCCCTGGTGGCACGCAGTGCCGCAAGACGGGCTAAGCCGGGTTCGAGCTGCAGGCGGGCTTCCATCACTTCCAGCAGATTGGTTTGCTGCACCAGCCCCTGAAGCGCAAGAGGTTCAACCGGTGCGGCAGGGCCAATGAAAGTGCCTTTGCCCTGCTTGCGCCAGATGCGTCCCTCTTCTTCCAGCACGTCCAGCGCACGACGAACTTCGCGTCGCCCTACGCCGAGTGTTTCCGACAGCTCACGTTCGGTGGGCAGCGGAATGCCTGGTGTTGACTCGTGCTGGTTGATCAGACCGCGCAACTGCTCAAGTGCGGTGCTGGAATTTGCCAGAAACCGTGACGATTTTTCCATATTGGTTCGCCTGCTCTCATCATTGCTTTATTTTTATTAACAATAAGTTATTGATATAGATAACGTCTTATTGCACATAGAGTTAAGCAATTAATGAACCAATAAATCATTGGTTCAGGAACTTTCTGGAAAACCGTAAGTAAGCTAATGATTATTTGAGACTTATTTTTACAGGATTGTTACAAGAGGAAACGTTTGGAGCGAAGGATGAGATGGAATTGCACACTAAAAGTGCAACCATCGCACCAATATCGAACGATTGTTAATAAATTGCACTGCTAATATTAACTTTTTGTTAACTAATATCAGTGAGGAGCTAAGAGAGATAAGGCGCTGAAATGACGAAAGCCTGAATCATTTCTGATTCAGGCTTTCTAATGTGGCGGAACGGACGGGACTCGAACCCGCGACCCCCTGCGTGACAGGCAGGTATTCTAACCGACTGAACTACCGCTCCGCATTGTTCCCTTGGGAACGAGGCGAATATTACGGTTTGGTTCTGATCCCGTCAACGCTTTTTCTCAACTTTTGAATCAGTTGCTGCAAAATTCGCCCACACGGTGCTTTTTACAGCATAACGGCATCTGTTATGCGCGCCAGAGGCAGCTGCCGCCCTTCTTTTGCACGATATCGAGACGCGATTCATGGGCGGCGATCTCCTCGTCACTGGCTAAAATCACCCGCAGACGGCTCGCCTGACGCACCACGCGCTGAATTCCGGTGTCATCCGCCTGACGGGAGTCGTTTTCGGTGCTAAACGCCATCGAAGTCTGGCCGCCCGTCATGGTCAGATAGACATCCGCCAGAATCTGGGCATCGAGCAGTGCGCCGTGAAGCGTACGCTTGGTGTTATCTATTTCGTAGCGCGAGCAGAGGGCATCGAGGCTGTTACGCTTGCCCGGAAACATCTTCCTTGCCAGCGCCAGGCTATCGGTGACTTTGCAGAAAGTATTGGTTTTCGGGATATTGCGGTTGAGCTTACTGAACTCATAGTCCATAAAGCCGATATCGAACGAAGCATTATGGATGACGAGCTCAGCCCCGCGGATGTAGTCCATAAACTCATCGGCAACGTCGGCGAAGGTCGGTTTATCCAGCAGGAACTCATCGGCAATTCCGTGAACGCCGAACGCTTCCGGGTCCACCAGACGGTCGGGCTTCAGGTACACGTGGAAGTTGTTGCCGGTGAGACGACGGTTCACCACTTCGACGGCACCGATCTCAATGATCTTATGGCCTTCGTAATGTGCGCCAATCTGGTTCATACCGGTGGTTTCGGTATCGAGGACGATCTGTCGTGTAATTGCAGTGCTCATATCGGTCATTTATGTCAGACTCGTCGTTTTACTGATCGTTTCAAATACAGGAAGTCTACCAGAGATGATTAAGCAGGTAGAAATTTTCACCGATGGATCTTGCCTCGGGAATCCAGGGCCGGGCGGCTACGGCGCCATTTTGCGTTACCGTGAGCATGAGAAGACCTTTAATGAAGGTTTTCGTCTGACCACCAATAACCGCATGGAGCTGATGGCCGCGATCGTCGCGCTGGAAGCATTAAAAGAAGATTGCGATGTGGTTATCAGTACCGACAGCCAGTATGTGCGCCAGGGGATTACCCAGTGGATCCACAACTGGAAAAAGCGTGGCTGGAAAACAGCCGATAAGAAACCGGTCAAAAATGTCGATCTCTGGAAGCGTCTGGACGCGGCACTGAGCCATCACACCATTAAGTGGGAATGGGTCAAAGGGCATGCGGGGCATCCGGAAAACGAACGTTGCGACGTTCTGGCGCGCGAAGCGGCGATGAATCCGATCCACGATGACGTGGGCTATCAGCCGGAATCCTGATCAGGGTTTTCGGTACTGTCGCGTCGCCCCGACCGTCTGTCGGATTTGTGCTTTTGATTTGCTCTGTTTCATCGGGTTCAGCGTAAGTGGAACCGTTCGCTTACGCGCGACGATGAGCTGCATGCAGCCAAGTGCTGGCAGATGGGTTGTCAGCATTTTACCGCCCTTCCCCGCCCAGGGTAACACCTGGAAGCCGCTGTAGTACATCACTTCAAAATTCAGTAATGACAGCCAGTCGAGCTGACGTGTAAAGGTAAACATGCGGCTGTTATAGGGCGGCGTGCGGCGCAAAACGGGCACCAGCTTGCGCAATCCCATTAGGCTCATCGGATTGAAACCGCTGAGGACCAGCCAGCCGTCATCGATTAGCACGCGGTCGGCTTCGCGAAGTAAACGGTGCGGGTCGCTGCACCAGGGGAGCGTGTGGGCCATCAGGCAGGCGTCGACGGATTTCTCGGCGAATGGCAAATGGAGCGGATCGGCTTTAACCTGAAGGGGGTGACCGTTAAGAGAGACATTCACCTGATGGGAGATGGCGCAACTTTCGGAGTTGATTTCCGCGCTCAAATTGCCAATCTTAAGCAGATGAAAACCATACATTTTTGCAAACCAGGGATTGAGCTGACGCTCAAGCGCCTCGCGATAGTATTCACCCCACCGCAACTGGGACCAGTTCTCTGGTGCTGAGACAATCTGAGGTATCCTTGCCGGCTTCATCAACACACCCGTTACGTAATGAGAGGTAATTTATGAATCTTATCAGCATTCCCGCGTTTCAGGACAACTACATCTGGGTTTTAGTCGGCGATGATAAGCGTTGCATTATTGTCGACCCAGGCGATGCGGCACCGGTATTGCAGGCTATCGAGGAAAACGGCTGGCAGCCAGAGGCCATTTTGCTGACTCACCATCATCACGATCATGTCGGCGGTGTCCCTGCTTTGCGGGCGAAATTGCCCCATTTAGTGGTTTATGGTCCGCAGGAGACACAAGATAAGGGCACGACTCGGGTAGTCAAAGATGGCGAAAAAATCCTCATACTGGGATACGATTTTTCTGTATTTGCTACACCCGGTCACACTTCCGGACACATTTCTTTCTTCAGTTTCCCTTATCTTTTCTGCGGTGACACGATGTTCTCCGGCGGGTGCGGAAGATTGTTCGAAGGGACGCCAACCCAGATGTACCAATCCTTCCAGAGGATAAACGCTCTCCCGGATGATACCCTCGTTTGCTGCGCCCACGAATATACATTAGCAAATATGAAGTTTGCATTGAGCATCCTGCCTGACGATCCTGCGATTCAGGATTATTACTACAAAGTGAATGAGTTACGGGTAAAAAAACAAAATACACTGCCCGTAATTCTGAAAAATGAGCGCAAAATAAATTTATTTTTGAGAACCGATGATATTGATTTAATTAATAAAATTAACCAAGAAACAAATTTGCAACAACCTGAAGAGCGTTTTGCATGGTTACGGTCAAAGAAAGATGACTTCTGACAATTGCGGGTTGCCTTTTGAAAGTTTCGCCGTTATTATCGCTCGTCTTTTAAGCAACTATTGACACACACATGAAGGCAAAAGCGATATTACTCGCCTCTGTCCTGCTTGCCGGGTGCCAGAACACTGGCAACATACAGCAGCACGCACAGAGCCTTTCTGCAGCTGGTCAAGGGGAAGCAGGGAAGTTTACAAGTCAGGCGCGTTGGATGGACGATGGGACATCATTCGCGCAGGAACAGGACTTGTGGGCCTCTATTAGCGACGAGCTGAAGATGGGGATTCCGGAAAACAACCGGATTCGCGATCAGAAACAGAAGTATTTAAGTAATAAGAGCTATCTCCACGATGTAACTTTACGGGCAGAGCCGTATATGTACTGGATAGCAGGGCAAGTTAAGAAACGTAACATGCCTATGGAACTGGTACTACTACCCATAGTGGAGAGCGCTTTTGACCCGCACGCGACGTCTGGTGCCAATGCCGCAGGCATTTGGCAGATCATTCCGAGCACAGGGCGCAATTATGGTTTGAAACAGACTCGCGGCTACGATGCGCGTCGGGATGTGGTCGCTTCTACGACTGCCGCTCTCGACATGATGCAACGTCTGAATAAGATGTTTGACGGTGACTGGTTGTTAACGGTCGCAGCGTATAACAGCGGTGAAGGTCGGGTAATGAAGGCAATGAAAGCGAACAAGGCGCGTGGTAAACCCACCGATTTTTGGTCTCTCTCATTGCCACAGGAAACCAAGCTTTACGTACCGAAGATGCTGGCTTTGAGCGATATTCTCAAGAACAGTAAACGTTATGGTGTAAATCTGCCAACGTCTGACGAAAGTCGCGCGCTGGCCAGAGTGAGCCTCAGCAGCCCGGTTGATATGAAACAGGTTGCTGATATGACGGGAATGTCGGTGACAAAGCTGAAGACCTTTAACGCAGGCGTGAAAGGCTCTACGCTGGGTGCCAATGGGCCTCAGTACGTGCTTGTGCCGCAGAAGCATGCCGCACAGTTACGTGAGTCTCTCGCATCAGGTGAAATTGCTGCCGTTCAGTCAACGCTGATTGCAGATGTTTCATCTGTCAGCAGCCGTAGCTATAAGGTTCGTTCCGGCGATACCATTTCAGGCATTGCATCACGTCTTGGCGTGAGCACGAAGGATCTGCAGCAGTGGAACAATCTGCGCGGTTCAAACCTGAAAGTTGGCCAGAACCTGACGGTTGGCGCTGGCAGCAGCGCACAGCGTCTCGCCCGCAACAGCGATAGCATTACTTATCGCGTACGCAAAGGCGATTCACTGTCCAGTATCGCGAAAACGCACGGCGTGAACATCAAAGATGTGATGCGCTGGAATGACGATACGGCCAATCTGCAGCCAGGCGATCAGCTGACACTGTTTGTTAAAAACAGCACGACGCCAGACTCCTGACAGCCAGACCCATAGAAAAAGGCACCGATTCCCCCGGTGCCTTTTTTGTTTTTTCTTATCCGGCTTTTTGCGCTTCCGCCAGGATCGTATCGCTGGTAAACGACCCCTCCTCCTGCAATTCAAAGTACGCTTTCACTTCCGCCGAGGCACTCTCCTGATACAAACGAATCGCCTGGCTTAACGTGTCGGGTGTTCGCATACGCGCAATCCATGAGGAGAACTCCAGCGGCAGGCGGTCCGTCACCAGAGAGCGGGAAACTAAACCGGCCTCGGTGATCATCGCGAACCATTCACCGCTCGAATAGTTGCGCACGTGCGAAGTATCGCGCAGGGCTTCAACGGTCTGCAGCCAGATATCACGAACCGGGTTTCCGGGTGACATGATATCCATAATGATAAAAATCCCGCCCGGCTTCAGCACGCGTTTGATTTCGCGCAGTGCCTGGCCGACATCGTGCCAGTGATGGGCGGAGTAGCGGCTGATCACCACGTCATAGGTTTCGTCGTCAAAAGGGAGTGATTCTGCGTAGCCCTGGCGGGTCGAAATATTATTCAGCCCTTTTTCTTTCGCTGCGTGGGTGACAACATCGAGCATCTGGCCAGACAGATCGTAAGCGGTAACGTGCGCGACATGCTGTGCAGCGACAAAGCTGGCATGCCCTGCTCCACAGCCTAAATCAAGAACCTGCGCCTGCGGAAATGCAGACAGGCGCTCGCCGAGACGCACCAGGTCGCGGCCAGAGGCGTGTACCGCACTGGTCAGATAGGCGCTTGCCTGGGAACCGAACTGTTTTTCTACGTTGTCATGATGGGATTGTGTTGTCATCGTACTGTCCTTTGGTTGTGAGAAAAATAAAGGGCAGTACCTGCACAGGCCTGCCCGACGGCAGACCTGACGCACCATTACTTCTCAGGTTTGCCGGGACTGAATTCAACAAGTAGTGGATTGTGATCAGAGGCGCGCGTCACCAGTACAGAGGCTTCGTGCACATTCAGACCACGATAGAAGACAAAATCAAGCGGACGACCAAACGCTTTGCGCCGCTGATCGTCGGTGAAACGCACTTCGCGCAAGGACATTTCGCGCGCAAAGCGATACAACGCATTCATGCGCGGACGACTCCAGGCATTGAAATCCCCCGCCATAATAATCGGCCCACTGTGATGCGCGATCTGATCGCCAATGGGAAGTAACTGCTTACTATACACATCGACACCCAGGCTAAAATTCACGGCGTGAATGTTTACCACCATCAGCAGGCGGGTATCGGGCAGAGGATAGACGGTGACTAGTGCCGATTTTGCCAGACGCAGAATAGGCTCGCGCTCACGCAGTGGGCAGCAGTAAACCGGGTGCGCAGCGGAAAGCGTCATTACGCCCGAGGGGTGTTGGGGCAAGACAAAAGCGGGAACCTGGTCTGCAGCGAGGTAGTTGGTAGTTGCAAACCGAACCAGTTCAGGCGTAGTTTGCGCCTCCTGCAACAGCACCAGATGCGCATCCTTACCGAAATTCTTCAGCACGGATAACCACTCTGCACGCTGCTGCTTGAAGATATTCCACACCAGCACGCGAATTTTGTCATCGCTGCTTAAGGGGGCGCCAGCGGGCAATGCCTGGCCAAGACTCGCAAACGACCCCGGAGGCAAAATTCTCTCCGCAGGTTGTCCGGCAATATAGCGCATGGCATAGGTATTTTTTCGCACTTTTCGAAACGACCTCTATAGCATTGAACCAGCCCGGAAAACGGACTGGTTCTACTGTTATAGGGATTTTAGGTCACACTTTCAACGCAATTACTCATAAACCTCTGTCTGGTTTTGTAAGCAAGCGCTTACTGATACTTATCCCAGTGCTACACGAGCCGTTTTATCGAGGCGACCACTCAGGCCAATCAGCAGGAAAGCAGCCAGGACGATCACGGCACCAATCCACGGCGTCTGCGCTAAACCAAAGTGCTCAACCGTTTGCCCGCCGATGATTGAACCCAGCGCGATCCCTACGTTAAAGGCGGCGATGTTAAGGCCTGAGGCGACATCTACGGCGTTAGGTGTATACAGTTCGGCCTTCTGCACTACGTAGACCTGCAGGCCGGGCACGTTGCCGAAGGCGAAGATCCCCATCACCAGAATCGTGCCCAGCGCCGCGTACTGCATGGAGGCGGTAAACTGGAACACCATCAGCAGCACAACCAGAGCCGCGAAGATGAATTTCAGCGCCGGTACAGCACCGTGTTTATCGGCAAGTTTGCCGCCCCAGATATTACCGATTGCGACAGAAACCCCATATCCCAGCAAGATCCAGCTCACTGCACTCGGTGAGAAGCCGGCCAAATCCTGCATCATCGGAGCCAGGAAGGTGAACGCCGTAAAGACACCGCCGTAACCCAGAGCCGTGATGGCATAGATAATCAGCAATCGAGGGTGCGTCAGCACTTTCACCTGATCGCGGAGACTGGCACTCGCACGACCGGGAATATTTGACGGTACAAGGATCAGGCTTGCAATCAGTGCAATGACCCCCAGCAGTGAGACGGCCAGGAAAGTTTCACGCCAGCCAAAATGCTGTCCGATAAAGGTGCCCAGTGGCACGCCCGTCACCAGTGCAACCGTCAAACCGCCGAACATAATGGCGATGGCAGATGCCGCTTTCTCTTTGGGTACCAGGCTGGTCGCGATGGTTGAGCCAATCGAGAAGAACACGCCATGCGCGAGGCCAGTCAGCAGGCGGGCAATCACCAGCGTGGTGTAGTCCGGTGCCTGCCAGGCGAGGATGTTCCCGGCGGTAAAGAGCACCATCAGCGCCATTAACAGCTGTTTACGTGGGAAACGTCCGGTTAACGCAGTCAGAACAGGTGCGCCAATCGCAACGCCCAGCGCGTAAATGGAGACCAGCAAACCGGCAGAAGGTAGAGAGATAGAAAGTTGATCGGCAATCGTAGGAACCAAACCTACGATGACAAATTCGGTCGTGCCAATTGCGAAGGCACTGATCGTCAGGGCAAGAAGCGCCAGTGGCATAAAATACTCCGTATCATCAGGATTAAGATGACACGAAGTATGCGCCAGTGTTTAAATAACAAAAATGGTCAAAATATCAATAGAATTTTGCGGGTGGTGCAATAATGAAAGCAACCTCAGAAGAGCTGGCAATCTTCGTGGCTGTCGTGGAAAGCGGGAGTTTTAGCCGGGCTGCAGAGCAGCTGGGACAGGCAAATTCGGCGATTAGCCGTTCCGTCAAAAAGCTGGAAATGAAGCTTGGGGTGAGTTTGCTGAACCGGACGACGCGGCAGCTGAGCCTGACCGAAGAAGGTGAGCGTTATTTTCGCCGGGTGCAGTCGATTTTGCAGGAGATGGCCGCAGCAGAAACAGAGATCATGGAAACACGGAGTACACCGCGCGGGCTTTTGCGCATCGATGCGGCCACTCCCGTCGTGCTGCATTTTCTGATGCCATTGGTGAAACCCTTTCGCGAACGTTACCCAGAGATGACCTTGTCGCTTGTATCCTCTGAGACGTTCATCAACCTGATTGAGCGCAAAGTGGATGTGGCCATTCGCGCCGGAACGCTGACGGACTCGAGTCTGCGCGCCCGTCCGCTGTTTACCAGCTATCGCAAAATCATCGCCTCACCCGACTATATTGCGCAATATGGTAAACCTGAGACGGTAGAGGAGTTAAAAAATCATCTCTGTCTGGGATTCACAGAGCCGTTATCGCTGAATACCTGGCCGATTGCCTGCAGCGACGGTCAACTTCATGAGATTACCAGCGGGCTGTCCTCAAATAGTGGGGAGACACTGAAACAGCTCTGTCTTAGCGGGAATGGGATTGCCTGTCTGTCTGACTATATGATTAATAAAGAGATAGCCCGGGGTGAGCTGATCGAGTTGATGGAGGACAAACGTCTGCCGGTGGAGATGCCCTTCAGTGCAGTTTATTACAGCGACCGCGCAGTCAGCACCCGTATCCGGGCATTTATCGACTTTCTGAGTGAGCATATAAAACAGCTCCCGAAGGAGCTGTGAGAGGGTTTGAGGCTACAGAGGGCGGCTGAAATTAATCCCAGTTTGGGGCCAGACCTTCCGGGCTGACCAGGCGGTCGTTGCAATCAAGCGCAGCGATCGCTTTTTGATCTTCACCATCCAGCTTGAGACCCCGCGCCAGAAGGTTGCTCGCCAGATTCTCACGTTTCGTTGAAGAAGGGATCACGGCATAACCTTCCCCCATCGCCCACGCCAGGATAACCTGCGCCGCCGTTGCATTGTGCTTATCAGCAATACGCGCAATGACTTCATCTTTCAACGCTTTACCATACGCCAGCGTCATGTACGACGTGATGTGAATGCCTTTCTCTTTCGCCCAGCTCACCACTTTACGGTTTTGCAGGTACGGGGACAGCTCAATCTGATTGGTGGCAATATTTTCTGCGCCAACGGCCGCAATCGCCTTTTCCATCAATGGAATAGTGAAATTTGAGATCCCAATATTGCGAGTCAAACCTAACTTTTTAGCTTCCAGAAGTGCCAGCATAGTTTCTTCAACAGACACAGCATCACCTGGTGAAGGCCAGTGGATCAGCGTCAGATCGACATAATCTGTACGCAGCTTTTCCAGGCTCTCTTTCAGGCTTGGGATCAGCTTGCCTTTGCTGAGGTTTTCCGTCCAGATCTTCGTCGTGATGAATAATTCTTCACGTGGTACGGCGCTTTCTTCAATGGCCTGGCCTACTGCCGCTTCATTGCCATAAATTTGTGCGGTATCGACAGTACGATAACCTAATTCGAGAGCAGTTTTAACAGATGCGATGACGACGTCGTCTTTTAGGCGGAAGGTGCCAAGACCGAATGCAGGGATAGTCATGTAAATCCTCTTTAATCATTATGTTCGTTAACTGAGGATGATTATCGCGTGGTATAGGTATGTTGAAAAAGAGTGAAATATGCAGAGGATTTTTGCGTTTACAGCAATAATTAAATTTCAGACAAGAAAAAGCCCTGAGCATTAGCTCAGGGCTTTTAATAAGTGGCGGAACGGACGGGACTCGAACCCGCGACCCCCTGCGTGACAGGCAGGTATTCTAACCGACTGAACTACCGCTCCACCGAAGACTTCTGTAACCACCGGATTCATGCACCGGTTTACTACTTAATTTGATGCCTGGCAGTTCCCTACTCTCACATGGGGAGACCCCACACTACCATCGGCGCTACGGCGTTTCACTTCTGAGTTCGGCATGGGGTCA